>NZ_JAWHTQ010000003.1:0-433628 GCF_032681335.1 Lactiplantibacillus sp. DA1
TTCTAAAAAGCTCATTTAAAGTTGTACTAAAATTTATTTGCTAGCGAATTGACTTCGCAAATGTTTTTGCTCTTAATCCAAAATCAAGAGACCCTACACATTTGATTCGTCGAAACTTTGTTCAGTTTTCAAAGATCTAATTCCGTGTGTTAATCGCTTAACACAACTTAATCATCATAACATCTTAATCAATATCTTGTCAACAACTTTTTTTTAAGAAGTAACTTGATTAATTTGTTATGGTTGCCTTTGCGACAACAGAAACTATCTTACCAATTACTGAAAATGTTGTCAACAACTAATTTCAATAATTATTTGGTGGTGAGAAGCATCTGCCGCAGCAGCAACGTTTACTAATATACCAGCCGTGATTGAAAGTGTCAACAAAAAATTGATTGTTTTTTCAAAATTATGAAAACTTCACTATTAAATTAACATCAATCACAAAATCGTTTCATTGATATGTTGCTAGTCTAGCACCTCAAAAAATATGTGGGTAGCCCCTTTATATTGAGGCTACCCACATTCCAAACTAATCATCGTCAACTACAAACTTGTTTGCTTTTTAATTAACGGTTGAATTCCAGCCACAATTGGAAAAGCCAAAACACCACCAACAACTGCCTGAACCAAATTAGTTGCTACTCCGACTAACCCAGTTGCCATCGTGTACATTAATGAATCCGAAATAAAATAACCAGCAACCATGATAACAACTGCGGTTCCAATTGCCGCAACCTGACGCCCTTGCGTCTTACCGGCGCCTAAATATCCCGCTAGCCAGCCTTCCAGGCCATGAACAAGCAATGAGAAAAACATGTACTGCGGATAACCAAGCAGCAAATCTAACAACAACCCACTTGCGCCACCAACAATGGCGCCACCACGCCAACCAAAAATCAACGCTGCAATAAAAATACCCGCATCGCACAAATTGATGTAACCATGGGTCATTGGAATTGGAATATGAAAGAAAATTGAAATAACAACATTCAGTGCAATCAGCATGCCCAACATTGCAATCGTTCGTGTATTAAACTTAACCCCCACCAAATTGCTCATCCTCCCTAAATTTTCAATATTTGTCTTCATTTACACCGCCTATTCAATAAGGCCTAAATAGAGTTTACACCAGTTACAACTTACAATAATAACAAAAAGACCGGGCCGCAACGGGTCCAGTCCAACTGATAAATTAATTTACTTAACGTGTGCTAAGAAGTACCGTTTCTTCCCCCGACGTACAATTACAAACTTACCGTTAAAGGCTGCTGCTGGATCAATTTCCGCATCCACATCCGTTACCTTTTCGCCGTTAATTCGAATAGCACCGTTCTTAATGTCTTCACGTGCCTGCCGCCGTGAAGGTTCAAACTTAGTAGCATCGACTAACCATAAAACAATATTTTGCTTTTCAGCCGTCACTTCCGCAGAAGGCACACCCTTAAAGCCTTGTTCAATTTCATCGGCCGTTAAGCTCTGAACATCACCAGTAAATAAGGCCTTAGTAATATTTTCCGCTTCAACAACCGCCTGTTTACCATGAACAAACGCTGTCACTTCTTCAGCTAAACGCCGTTGGGCTTCACGCTTTTCGGGAGCTGTCTTCACCGTTTCAGCCAAACGATCAATTTCTTCATGACTTAAGAACGTAAAGTACTTGAGATATTTGACCACGTCACGATCATCCTGGTTGATCCAGAATTGGTAAAATTCATACGGCGACGTCCGTTCAGGATTCAACCAGACGGCTCCACCAGCGGTCTTTCCGAATTTAGTTCCATCCGCCTTCAGTAATAACGGAATCGTTAAGCCATATGCTTGGGCTTCATTACCTTCTAGGCGGTGAATTAAATCCGTCCCAGCCGTAATATTGCCCCACTGGTCAGCTCCACCAATTTGAAGTTGCACGTGTTCAGCACGATATAAGTGTAAAAAGTCGACTGATTGTAAAATTTGGTACGTGAATTCAGTGTATGAAATCCCAACTTCTAAACGGCTGGCAACGACTTCTTTATTCAGCATCGTATTCACGCTGAACAACTTCCCGTAATCACGCAAAAAGTCCAACAATGAAATCTTTGACAGCCAATCATAGTTGTTGACAATCGAAAAGTTTTCATCACTACCAAACAATTTGTGCATCTGGGCGTTCAAACCGTCTTGATTATGTTTAACTTGGTCCATTGTCTGTAATTTACGTTCCGAGTTCTTACCAGATGGATCGCCAATGGCACCAGTCCCACCACCAACTACCACATATGGGTGATGACCAGCTAATTGGAATCGCTTAAGAATCATGAAGGGAATTAAGTGACCGATATGCATGCTATCACCAGTTGGGTCAATCCCACAATACAATGAAACGGATTGGCTTTCCGTAAGCTCCTTTAGCCCCGTCTCGTCCGTTTGTTGATTAATGGCGCCACGCCATTTTAAATCATCAATAATGTTCATCCTTATTCCTCCTCAATCGTTGTCACCAGATAAAAGAAAAAACTCGCCCCTGTCTTAAAACAGGGACGAGTTTTCCGCGTTACCACCCAAGTTATCACCACATGTGATCGCTCATTGATTAGTAACGGAAATCATCCGGCCAATGGCAGTTTACGTTATGTAATTCATCTTTGACCACAGCTCGGTTTGCACCAACCACCGAGTCGCTAAACTGTTGGGTCAACGACTACTCATTAACGATCACTACTTTTTAATTATTATCTAACATCATAAGCACTCTACTGACAAATGTCAATCATAGTTGTCAGTCAAATGATTCGTTCAAAGCAAGTGGAGCTCAGCAAATTTTCGCACGCCAACATGCCGGTACTTAAAATATGACTTGCAACCAAGGTCACCGATACTAAACGCTATGCCAATGCTTAATTATTAGCATCAGCCGCAATTTTGATTACAGTACCCGCCTGTTGGCCTTGGACCTTCGCAACTTTGGCTCCGTTCTGCCACTGAATCGAATTAGCCTGGCCATTTTGGGCCTTATCATACACCATAACGGCCCCGCTAGTAACAGTTTTGGTTGTTAGCTTCTGCTTTTGAATTTGAGTATTGATTTGATTGGCAAATTTTGTTGGATTACTGGCAACATCTTGCGTATTGGCAATCGTTGTCACCGACCAACTTCCCGTATTCCAATGAACATACACTTTCCCGATCGTTCCTTGAATAGTTGCTGGCGTCCCCGAACTCAACGTTGTACTTTTTCCTTGAGCAGTCGTTAAATAATCAACTTGGTCACTAGCGTCACCTTTCGTATTATAGTCCGTTTGCTGATACGTTGCGACGGTGGAACTAGTCCCGGCCTTGGCATACTTGACACGATAGTTTCCCTTCGTCCCACTCGCACTCAACGCCTTCACAGTCTGATCTGTTGCTTTGACTGTCGCCGGTGCCGCCGTCTGGCTAATTGAACTGACATTGTCCGAAGCTGCGTGTAATACACTGGTCACAGACGGCACGGCAGCCATTCCTACCACTAACATGCCAGTTGCGGTGGCAATCCCTAACTGAATCTTATGCTTAAAGTTCATAAAAATGTCCTCCTAATTTCTATAACAACAATTGACCAATTTGATTAGCCCTAGCTATCATTTTCCTGCTGAACGCTACACGGATAGCAAAAATACCGTTGATCCCGGATGTTACTATGTACGAGACAACCGGTGATTTACTCGTCTAACCCGCTGATGTGCTGTTTTCCCCACCACTAAATGTTTGCGATTCGTCCGCCCTTGGTGCGTGTGGTGTTGCTGATAATGCCCCGATTTTTGCTTGACGCTTGACCGTTGATGACGAATCTCGCGATGCTTGACTCGCTTGCTTGAACGTACCAGTCGTTTTGCCCCCACGGCCTTTTTAATTTTTTGTCGCGGATGTCTCACTTGTCTTTTAACTGTTTTGCCACGATGAATCACAACTTTTGTATGCTGAATTGGCTGCGACTTCAGACGGCTTGCGGTTAACACGGGGCGTTTAATCGCCTTGGTCGCTTGTTTGCTTTTAACAATGGTTTGAACCTTTGATTGTGATTTAGGCTGTGCTAGGTACCTAATGGCAGTCTTAGTCGGCGCCTTACTTTTAACCACTGATTGAATTCTCAAATGTGATTTAGGCCGGTCCACGTGCTTAATGACAACCTTAGTTGTTGCAACTGATTTGCTTGGAACGCCGGTTTTCAACCGATACACTTTTGAAACTGGCAACATGGTCTTAAGTTTGGTTGCGACAACTGGAACCGAGCGAGTCGTTCCGAGCCACCACGAAACGGGATGGATACTAGTCATTACCCGACTATTGTCAACCGGTGCAGCTAGCCCGGTTAAATGATAACGATCCGTATACTGCCACAAAGCTGCCGGAATAATCGGTGGCCGACGTGTCAGTGAGCCAATCCACTGTGTGTCAAACCGTTGGCGCGCCTGGTTAGCATATGTCAGTGCAAACGAAGCATATGAATAAAAAATCAACTTCTTGTTAGTTAACGACCGCATCTCATGATACCAAGCGGCCACTGCCGCATTGGTTGAACCTGAACGAACGGTATCAACCTCAAAATCCAAAGCGTAGAAGCGAGCTGCTTTATTGGAACGCGCATAAAAGGCCTGCGCTTCGCGACGCGCACTGCTTGCATCCGTAAATTGTGAAAAATCATATTCACCAAATGGAATCCCATAACGAACGTACAATGCCGTATTATTAACCGCGTCCCGGTCAATGTAATTTAAGCCATACTGGCGCCGATTAATCACAAATAGCACCTGAGATTTCATCGCTCGCACCTGACTAGGACTGAGCCGACCTTGCCATTCTGAAATATCCACCACCGCGCGCCCCTGTGCCTGGACATTAATCTTCATTCCAAACGTTACAAGCACGACTGTGGCAACCAACCAATTGACCTTTTTAATTCCCATCATGCGGTCCCTCTCCCCATGTTGTGACTCCGCAAGCGAAAAATGTCATCGTAACTTGCCACTGATCCCCACAATCACTAAAAGATAAACTGTTAATGGCAGTTTACGACATTCCTATAATGTTAACATTTTTACACTACCCAATAATAGGCTATTTTTAATAGGCTGCGGCGTCAATTCGGTTTCAATTCAGTTACAGCTTGTTAACAACCAATCGCCCCTTTATGGTTAATATTATGAACAACTCTGGAAAGGTCGAGACGTAGATTACAATTAGGTTACATCCAAGTTGCAACCCTAATTAACCATCTTAATTAGGGGCATTAAGGCTCACCATTAAGACCTGGCCAATTCACTAATTGATGCTGTTGATTTTTTTTGCAAGCTGCAACTTCACGAAAAAAGCAACCAATCCCGCTCAAGGCGACGGTTCGTCTTGAGCGGGATTGGTTGCTGGCTAGGTAGTATTATGACACCACTTGCCAACTAGTGAGGCAAAGTCAACACAATGGCCTGTTTTCCCATTTGATTATATGCGGCTTCGAAATTCTTCCAACTAACCGCTTGCTGTTTGTACCCGTACGGATTGTTAATGTAAATCAGCTTTTTAGCTCGGTTAAACCCTACAATGACCACACTATGCATATCGTAAGTCACTTTAACGGCTCCTTGAGGTGTCTGCCACGTTTGCATCGTACTAACCGTTGCAAATGAAGCAGTCGTGATTGTCCATACTGGCCGTCCTAATTCTAGCTGTTCAATCACAGTATCAAAGTTTGACCCCGTTAAGTCCTTGACGTGACTTGTCTCAGTTTTTGCCAATTTATAGATTGGCTTATGATACACACCGAGGCCCGGATTATCACCGGTAATATCACCAACGAAACCATATTCTGGATTACCATGTTCCCCATTACTATAAGTGAGTGGTACACTCGTAATCTTCGTAGCTAATTCATTTTTAGTTACGTTAATATGCGCGTATTTCATCAACATCGTCAGCGACGTGACCTCACAACCATTGTATAATCGTGGTGTTGTCATTTGATTAACTAGCGGTACGTCCAATTTAACCTGATTAACTGGCTTAGGCTTCGTTTGAGAACTAGATTTAGCCGCATTCGCTTGCTTATTCGTAAACGAAGCATCAATCCAGTCAGAAACTTGTGTACTTGTAAATCCAATGACCCCCAAAAGCACCATGGCAATTATGACCAGCGTCCATAACCGACGCCGTTTCCGTAAATGTCTTGGCATTTGTTACCATCCGTTTCTATTTTAATTTGATAAGCTCAATTTACTAACATACTATGTAGTATCATACCATGAACGAGTTAATAATACACCTTTATAATCTTAAATAAAAGGCAACTTCAAATTGGGCTTAGGTCAATATTATCAAGGCTTAAGGTGCCATCCTCACCAGCCACTGTCTCAATCAGTTTAAAGTGTCGTGAGCATTCATTTTATTACAACATCAATTCTATTTCCGGGCTAGTTCAAATTTTAGCCCGCTAGCCAGTAAATCATCTTTATCTACCAGAATTAAGATTTTTTCAGCCATTAAAGTTATTTTGCTTTATGTATAGTAAAATCAACTGACAAATTAAAAATTCACTATTTATTAAAAGCAAGGCCCACTTAACTTACTATTATTATGTTCTGGAACTTACGAAACAATCATTCTTACAATGGCCCTTCACGAATTTCTCACGCGGTCTCATTTACGCTAAATATCAAACTGCTGAGCATTGCCTTGTTAAACTGCAAATCAACATTTTACAAGCTTTAACGTTACCACAGACTGAACAAATCAGTCATCAAGACTTCACGACTAGGATTGGTCACACTGGCAATGATCTCAGTAGCATCACCCGACTAATCAATAAGCAACGTACAACTTACTACCAAGTCATCGATAATACATTTCAAGCCCAATTACAGTTAAAGAAATCGAATAATTAAACTAGCTTTTAAAAATAAGTTGATTAAAGCGTTTTCTTCATTACAATAGAAGTAAAAGCAATTCAATTTTACTATTACCTGTGAAAGGACCTGACCGGCATGGCTAATTCTGAAGACCAAATGGACAAACACTTACAATCCGCAATATTCGGGGCCCCCGTACTACATCCAGATGAACAACATCGCAATCTCGGTACGTTTCACGAACGTATTGATTTGGGCATTACCTTCACCCAAGCACTCATGCGTGATTACTCGACTGAACTCAAAAGTGAAATGGCCACCCATCCTGATTATCAATTACTCCTCCACGGATTATTGGATGAAGATATCCTCAATCGTTACGTTAAACTTGCCAACCAACAACAAATCAAGTTTGCAATTCGCAACGATTTAATGTATCAACATACACCCGCTAGTCTCGCCATTGCGCTAGTAGCAAACTGTGCCATCACGCCCACCACAATCGACATCGATGAGCGTTTTCCGGTACCAGCGCTTAGCACAACTACTGATTGGTCGCACGATGTCCTGATTGATCACATTCATCGTCATTTGGAACGGAATCGTGAACTTTTTGGCATCAAACACCATCTGATTTGAGCCGTCGGGCTATTACACCAAAGCCACCATTTTAGGTCGTTTCACCGACTGTCCTAAAATGGTGGCTTTGGTGTAATATTTTCACTTCATGCGACTATTACTTTGGTTGAATTATGGTGAAATCGTATTAATTAGTCAAATTGCTATTCAGTGATAGCCGTTTATTTCAAAATCGTCATCGACTTTAGAATAATTGCATGACACTAATCACGATAGGTGGCACTAATAGAGCCGGCAATAAGTTCAACGTACTAAATTGCTTGATTTTTAGCATTCCTAAACCAGATGCCAGAATTAAGATGCCACCAACAATTGTCACTTCATTCAGCAACGCGGTACTTAACGCCCCCTGTAAAACCAGCGCCAAAACATATAAGCTGCCTTGCCAACAAAACAGCACTCCCGCCGCTATCGCAATGCCAAAACCAAATGTCGATGCTAAAACAATTGACGTAATTCCATCTAACATACCGTTTGTAAACAAAAACGTATAGTCATGCTTTAAGGCCGCCTCAATCGGTCCCAAAATAGATAGTGACCCAATGCAATATAGCAATACCGCAGTTGCCAACCCCTCTGCTAAGTTGCCACCGGCCAAGCGACTCACCCAGCGATCAAAATGGCCCTGAATATCCAAGGCTTGGCCAATTAGGCCACCGACTGCCAAGCTAACAATAAAGAGCACCGGGTACTTGCTCTGCGGCATCCGCTGCACGACCGCGTTAATCCCAATCACACAGGCCGCCAACCCTAACGCTTGTAGTAATATCGCATGATAGGCTGGTTTAATGCCCTTTTTAAAAATACTGCCTACCAAGCAACCAGCTAAAATCATGCTCGTATTAAAAATTGTCCCAATCATAGCTTCACTCCTTGTACTGATACCATATCTTGCATACTAAATTGACGTATCCGACCAATCATAATTTAGTATAAAGTCTCAAGTAGCTTGAGAGTCAATTGGAATTTGAATCTGGGTAATCGACTGTGCAACCTGATCAGTAATCCCGTAATCAATCAACGCCGTCTCAACTGCGGTTCCTGTCACTTGCCACCCCTGCTCATGACAATCTGCTAACAATTGCTGATACTGAGTGGGAGCATCCACATGCGTGCCATGAAAAATACGTTGTGCGTAAGGCCCAGCTACTAGCCGTTCTTGCTGTACGGGAATCGCATCACCGGGCTCAAATACTAGACAGATTCCTGTATAGCGTTCAAAGTGCCCGGTTTGGACCGCTTGCTGATCAAGTAGCAGTGCGACCTTACCTAAAAAGATTTCATTTGTTACACCGGTCTGCTTCCGTAACTTAGCAATAACCAATTCAATATCGTCTTGTGGTCGATATGGCTGCCGCAACGCCACCATTGGCCGTTCCGGGAGTATTACCCGTTCAGTCCGATCAAAATTGGCTGTTTGCGCCATTTCAATCTGAGCCAAGCGATTATTAATCCGCTGTTGAACTGCCGTTAGCAAACGTAACTGCATCTCAATTTGCTGGTTTTGCGTCGTTAACATATGTATTAACTTTGGTAACTCACGGGCCGCAAAAAAATCAGCGATGGTCGCTAGTGACATACCAAGCGCCCGTAAATATTTAATCGTACTTAAACGCTCAAATTGTGGCGTACCATAATAACGGTAATGACTATGGGGATCAACTCGGGCTGGCGTCAATAGCCCAATTTCATCATAATAGCGCAACGTGGCTACCGGAATATCAAATAACTGTGCAAGTTGTCCAATCGAAAAATCAGTCGCCATAATGCCCCTCCTTTTGCAAATACTTTATTAATGACTAACACAACGCATCCTAAATGACAATTCCTACCACGGACACATAATAAAACAGTTGCGCTCAGAATGGCATTTCTGAAACGCAACTGTTTTATTTATGACTCATCAGTAGCTGTCATCATTGAAGCACTTATCATTATCGTTCGGCTTCATGTTACTAATAGCCACACTAATCACCGCGAGCGACTATTATTTAGCCGCTGTTCGGGTACGCCCCGCTCGAATCTCAGCCAAATACTGGTCGCTTTGAGCCGTATCGAATTCATGTTCAGACTTACCAATAATAACTGCGGCTAACGAATTACCGACCACATTGACAACCGTTCGACCCATGTCCACTAAACGGTCAATCCCCGCAATAAAGGCAAGTCCCTGTACTGGAACGCCAATCGTCGAAATCGTCGCGAGCAGAACAACGAATGAAGCGCCCGGAACGCCAGCAATCCCCTTTGACGTAATCATTAACACGATCAGTAAGGTGATCTGCTGACTCAGCGACAAATGAATCCCATACGCCTGTGCTAAGAACAACGCTGCTAACGATTGATAGATTGCGGAACCATCTAAGTTAAATGTATACCCAGTTGGAATAACGAATGAGACGATTCCTTCACTAACACCATACCTTCCCATCTTATCGATAATTCGTGGCAAGGCTGCCTCCGAGCTTGCCGTTGAAAATCCAAGCACCATTTCGTCACGAATTACCCGTAGTAGATGCCAAATATTTAAACCAAACAGCTTACCAACAATCCCCATCACAACCACAATGAAGATTGCCATGGTAATATAAGCGAGAATAATGAAATAACCTAGGGGCGCCAGCGCCTTTAAGCCCATCTCTGCAACCGTCACTCCAATCAAGGCACAGACGCCAATTGGGGCGGTGTGCATGACCCAGTTAGTCACTTTGAACATCGCTTCAGCAACAGCATTCATAAAGTCCAAAATAATTTTGCCCTGTTCACCGATTGCTGCAGTTCCTAAACCGAAAAAGACGGCAAAAAAGATAACCGGAATCATGTCACCAGCAGATAATGATTTAAAGACATTAGTTGGGATAATTCCCATGATTGTTGACCAAATGCCATTGTGAGAAACCGTCTTAGCCGTTTGAACGTACTGACTAATATTCGACGCATGCAGTTGATGAATATCAATATAATCGCCAGGATGAAAAATATTCCCCATTAGTAATCCCAAAGCGATTGCAATCGTCGTCATGATTTCAAAATAGATAATGGTTTTACCACCGATGCGACCTAACTTCTTAAGATCGCCCATATTAGCAATTCCCGTAATTAAGCACGCTACCACAATTGGTAATACAATCATTTGTATTAGGCTGATGAACATGGTTCCAATATTTTGCATGGCCGTAATCGCCGTCTTGTTGCCATAAAAGACAACCCCTAATACGATTCCCAGCACTAGCCCAATTAAAATTTGCCAGCCCAAACTCAATCGAAACTGGCGATACCGTTTCATCTTTCCCTGCTTTTCCAAGCTACTTCCGCCCCATTCTCATTTATGGATGTTTTCATCAAATATTGCACACAATATTAATATTTTAGCACATTTCTGCTGAATATGAGAATTAAATTAAAAAGATAAGTATCAGAATCTGTTCGTCCTATCATAGTGCCTGTTATTGTCAATTATTTTCCTCATAATCATCATACTACTTTAACTAGCACGTCTTTTTTTACTAGTAAAATACGAACATTAATCAAAACAGCGTTAAATAAAACTAGCTTGATTAGAACTTTTAAGCTTGCTAACCTAGCTAGTCTTTTAATTTAGTCTCATATTCAATTATCATAATCCATGAATCTGCTTAACATGTCAATAACCGATAACCTCAGTAACCGACTGCTTTTAACATTTACTTTGAGCGTGTCATCCGGTCATAGATTGCGGCACTGACCCAATCAGCAGTCCACATCCATAAGACATGTCCCACGGCCTCTGATACATGCTCCGTCATCGGCTGATCCTTAGCAGCAGGAACGGTACCCAGTGCTGGTAAGATACCATGATGAAAAGCCGTCCAAACGCCTAATCCGTACAGCGCACTGCTCCCCCCCTTAGCTCGGGGATGCTTGCGGGCCCACAAACTATAAGCCACGGCAAACGTTGTTGAGAAACCAAAATGCATCACATAGCTGACACCAGGCAAGTCATGACCAGCATATGAATACGTTGCATGCGTAACACTGGCGGGAATGCCCATTTGTTGTAATAATTGTTGTGGGGGATTCGTTTCATCCCGTTCCGGCGTCCGTGGTGGTAAAATATTCTCCCACCCTAACTTAACCAGACCAGAAATCACACCGCCAGTAACACCAGCGATAACGGCGGCCCGATGATTGAACTGCTTTTTCACCATTACTAAATTACCTACCTCTCTATATCAATAAGTCAATCATACCAGCCAAAGCAAACTTTTCGAAATGATTTAGCTTGACGACTAAATAAAAAAATTGATTTATCGAAATTAACATGTTATTATGATCACATTGATTTATCGAGTGATAAATGAAATAAGAGGAGGAATTGACATGTATTTAGGCCTAAAAGAAATGAGTCATGAAAAACTAAGATACGGATTACTTAGCGGTGTTTTGCTGCTAATTGCGCTTGTCGTCTTTATGTTGGCGGGACTTGCTAACGGTCTATCCAATGGTAATCGCCTAGCAGTCGACCAGTGGGATGCGCAAACTGTCTATTTAAATAAGGACGCGAACCAGACATTATCTGCCTCCCAACTCAAATTGGCAGATCAAGATCGCATTCAAGGCAATGACGTGGCTCCATTAACTAGCTTATCGGGAACATTACGAACAGCCAACAATGGTCTCAAAACAACCGCGAGCGCCTTTGGAACCACTCGCGATAGTTTCTTAATGCCTAAAGTTGTCACTGGACATCAGATTAACGGTAAGAATCAACTGATTATCTCCGCGGCACTAAAGGATAAGGGTTACAAGTTAGGGCAAAAGGTTCGGATTGGAACCACTGACCAAAAAGTAACCATCGTCGGCACCTTTAAGGCAAGTACTTATAGCATTGCTCCGACAGTCTACACGGATGTTGCCACACTCAATCGGCTCAAGGGTAATCCCGTCACTAGTGGTGATCAACAACCAGTTAATGCGTTCGTGACCAAGAAAAGCCATTTTAAGAATCAGCACCATGGTGATATGCAACGCTTGAGTATTACGACCTTTATTGAAAAGCTCCCTGGTTACAGTGCCGAACAATTAACACTAAATACCATGATCTACTTCTTGTTCGTCATCGCTTTAGCCGTTATTGGTATTTTTATGTTCGTCTTAACCTTGCAAAAGCAAGCCCTATTCGGTGTCTTAAAAGTACAAGGAATTGGTACCAAACATATTTTAGCAGCTCTACTAACCCAAAGCGTTGCAATGGCCATCATCGGCATTGGTATCGGCCTTTTAATTACGCTGGGATTAGCTCAAATCATGCCTGCTGGACTACCGTTTGCCATTAACTGGCCCCAATTTGGAATTTATAGTGTGGCGCTCTTACTAGCCGCAGTCATCGGTGCCTTGCTCTCATGGCGTACCGTTGCCAAGATTGATCCCGTTGTTGCCATCGGATAAGGAGGATTTCATTATGAGTCAACCAGTTTTAGCTTTACAAAATATCAACAAACAATTTGGGCACGGCCACACCGCCGTTAACGCTTTGACCAATGCCAACTTTGAAGTCAGTGCGGGGCAATTCGTTGCAATTATTGGGCCATCGGGCTCTGGCAAATCAACCTTTTTGACGATTGCCGCCGGATTACAAACACCCACTAGTGGGCAAGTTATCCTCAATGGGCAACCCTTATCAAATCAAACGGAAAAACAACGGTTAGCTTACCGTTTTAATGAAATTGGTTTCATCTTGCAAAGTTCTAATTTAATTCCATTTCTAACCGTCCGTGAACAATTCAAACTCGTCGATAAGATGGCCCGGCGCAAATTCAACCAGGCTAGCACTGATGAACTGCTCTCGGAATTAGCACTCACTGAAGTCCGTGACGCTTATCCTAGCGACCTTTCAGGTGGTGAACGCCAACGCGTTGCCATTGCTCGGGCACTTTATAACGATCCAAGTGTTATTTTAGCCGACGAGCCCACCGCAAGTCTTGACACACCAAGATCTATCGACGTGGTCAAGCGCCTTGCTAACGAAGCCCATCACCATCAAAAAGCCATCGTCATGGTCACACATGATCAACGTCTGATCGACGATTGTGACGTAGTTTATCAAATCGAAGATGGTCAAATGAGCCGGCGTGATTAGTAAGCTATAAGCACAAAACCGTCCATAAATCATTAATACTTAAAAGGTCTTCTCCAAAACAATACTTGGAGAAGACCTTTTAAGCTTACACGGCCAATTACGGCGCGTATTTTACAGATTATTGTTATCACAACTAACTTTTAAGCAGCCATCGTTTTTCGAATATTGACGCTTAATAACCGCTGATTAAGTCAAGCGGCGCATCCACTAACCAACAATAGTGCTACCACTCACTTTGCCCTGACGCCATGGCTGGATAACACGGCGTTGACTAATTAATTTTGTGGCTCAGTATACTGTTCAATACACTGGACTAAGATGGCCGTAGCCCCGTTGCCCGCACGGCCATCATAATACTGACGAAATCGCGGGTCTGCTAAATACAGCTGCGCTAATCCACGATGCATCGCTGGCTGATACTGCGCCCATGCATAACCCAACCAGTCACGATGAAGTTGATAAATCATTGCAGCGCGTTCTTCGGTCGGTTGTTGTAATTGTTGCGTTAAGGCCAATAATAATCGTTGCTCCGTCGCCTGCATAGTTGCGTAATCCGTGGCGCTAAGTTGAGTAAAACGTTGATTTGCTGATTCGACCGCCTGCTCACCATAATGTTGGCGAGCTTCTGCGCCGTATTTAACTTCATGTTCATCTAGCTGTGTCTGCTTAAACGCCGCAAACTTCTCCTGATCATTCATTTGATTGCCCTCCCGTTGAGCCGTAATCGTCGTTTCCATCAAGGTCAACAATTGATCTAAATGTCGCCGTTCCTGTTGCAGCTGCTGATATTGTCGCTGAAGTTGTGTCACCACGACCGCTGCTGGTTGCTCTAGCAATGTCGCCATTGTGACCAATGGGATCTGTAACTGTCGGTATAAACAAATCCGTTGCAATCGATTAATCTGGGGTGTCTCGTAATAACGATACCCGTTGTCACCGATAAAAGCAGGTTTCAATAACCCGATTTCATCGTAGTAACGCAAGGTTCGCACACTAACACCAGCTAACGTTGCTAACTGCTTAATCTGATACGCCATCATGGTCACTCCTTTCAACAAGCTTTACTATAAGGGCTAACGTAACGAGAGGGTCAAGTCGTTATCATCATTTTACTCAAAAAGGGCGACTGATGCGTAGCGTACCGCCTCAAGTCGACCTGACAAAATATCATTTAATTGATAGGTAATTGTACCGGCAGCCAAACTATTATCACAATGATCCAAACTAATTTGCTTGCGGTAACTTATATCGTAAGGCCCGGTACACTAAAGCAACCACGTAAACAGTAATAAAACGATCCAAGTAATCCGTTCCCGCTTGAATCAAAAAAACGGCCACCGGCTTACCCATTCCTGTTCCTAATAATAACTGAATTAGCATACTAGACCCTGATGAGGTGATTCCATGGAACAAGATAACCGTGATTGCCGTGGATAGTAGCGTTCCGGGAAGCGCGATTGCCCCAGCCAACCACCAACTTGAACGCCAAGTTCCCGGCTTAACTCGTTGATATAACCAGCCTGCCATGAATCCCGTTAACAGCTGAACCGGCATGAAAAATAGTGAATACAAGTCAGTCGTGGCACCAACAATTACCCCCGTGGCACCCCCCACCAACATTCCGCCAAGTGGACCGAACACAGCCGCGGCTAGTACGGTCCCAATTGCGTCCAAATAAATAGGTAATTTCAGCATCAACGCGATGTTACTGCCAATAATATTCAGTGCGATACAGAGCGCTAGTAACGTAATCGTACGGGTCTTTATTTTTCGCATAGCGTTACCAATTGATGCAAGACACGTGTCAAATCAGGCTCAGTCGCACCGATGACAGTCGTTAAGAACAATCGCCAGAAGGCCCCAACATCAACGTCCGTCATCACTTGACTATTCACCGTTGCATGCCAAAAATCATGATCATCAACAATCGATTGACCGCGGGCGACACCAGCCGTGGCTACCGTCGTGTAACTGTCAAAGCCATGCAAAATCGTCGAATCAAGCATGCCCGCCACAGCCAACGGGTCATTGATCACACAGCCAATCACCCGCTCATACTGCCAGTGGAAGTCAAAGTAAAACTTGGTAATTTTTTCAATAAACATCCCCATTGTGGGATTAATATCTTTAATATAAGTCAACAAACTAGGCGTCAACACAATCTTACGAGTAACGTCTAAGCCAACCATCTGAATTGGAACCGGCATCAAGTCAAACACAACTTTCGCCGCATCTGGATCACACCAAAAGTTGTACTCCGCAACTGGTGAACAATTGCCATGGCTACGATAACTGCCACCCATTAATGTAAATTGATCAACTTGCTCAAACAAGTTCGGGTCGCGCTGTAGTACCGTTGCAATGTTCGTCAACGGTCCCAACGCCAAAATCGAGGTGGTGGGCGCCTCCGTCAATGTAGTCTCGATGAACCTAGCCGCATCTTGAATCGGTCGCACTGCTGTTACTGCTGGAATTTTGCTATTGCCTAAACCGTCGTCACCATGTGTATCTTGAGCACTGGTATACGCGACTTGCAGCGGGCGATTAGCCCCTAAGTAGACCGGAATATCTAACCGATCAGCTAAATCTAGAATCTTCAGTGCGTTTTCCGCACCAATGTGGGTCGGCACATTTCCACAAACAATCGTAATCCCAATCACATTTAGTGCCGGTGATTTTAATGCCAACAGTAGTGCTAAACTGTCATCGATACCGGGATCACAATCAATAATAACGTTACGCGTCGCATTCATTCTCTTACCTCCGATAATTGAAGTTCTTGGTTTTTTATCCTGGGAAGTTTACGAACCAGGCCAGCTCCCCCCTGTGAATCACCTTCAGGAGTAACCGAATTTATGAAATGCTAATTCAATTATAGCGGACCATTTGACAGTTGAACACCACTAATATTTAACTTTTAAACCAGGTCCAGCGTTAAAACGACTGCGAGATTGTCATGTTTTGGGTCTTTCTCATAACAGTATCATACTGCCTAATCAGTAGTCCCGTGACCAGCCATAAGTTTCTCTCTGCCAGTAGCTAGCACGATACAATGTAAATTGTCACATTTAATACACATCGTGCTGGTTAAGCTGCTATGGAGCATGATTAAAACCAACTAATAACTAGCATAATACGTATTCAGTATATTAGATTACCAATTGTTCTGCTGCCCCCACAATAATAGCCAAGCAGCGTCGCTTAATTATGTTACTGAACTTTTACCAGAGTTCAGCAAGTGTGCAACTGAAAAACATGGTACAATATGACTACTAAAGATAAAGTAGGTGTCGAAACATGCGTAAAGTTCAGTTTTATGGGGCCATTTCAATTGACGGTTATCTAGCCACAAAGGATAATCGTTTAGACTGGTTGTTCCAAACAGCCGGTGCTAATGATGCCCCCACCGAAGCATTTATGCAGCAAGTTGATACCGCCATCATGGGTCGCCATACTTACGAATATACGATGGAACAAACCACTGATCAACTCATTAATCCATATAATCCGGCGACCCACAATATTGTTATGACTTCACAACCACATACTGGTGACGAACGTACTCAATTCACTAATACACCCGTAACCGAGATTGTTAAAAAATTACGGCGCGCCACGGGTCATAATATCTGGATTGTTGGTGGTGCGGGTGTCTTGATGCCACTTTTGGCTGCCAACTTGATCGACGAACTATACATCCAGATTGCACCAATCATTCTGGGTGACGGTATTCCACTATTCAACGCTATTGACCAGCAACAACGCTTTGAATTGGTGACCACCAATCAATATGGTCAACTTGCCGAAATTCATTTTCAGCGATTAACTGTCGACTAATTACCAAGTAGAAAAGGACCGGCTTATTTGCAATTTTTGCAAATAAGCCGGTCCTTTTCAATCGCCAAATTTTTATCCTTCAGCTTGCTTTTTGACTGCTTGACGCAGTAGTAGTGGTGCAATCAGCGTCGTTAAAATGATTGCCGTGATGACTGCCGAATAACGATCAGCTGATAGTAATTTGCCTTGATAACCAATCTGTGCAATGATCAGTGCCATCTCCCCACGTGACACCATGCCGGCGCCAATCTCATAGCCGCTTAACCAATTAAAGCCCGCCAACCGTGCGCCGACCCCGGCACCAATGAGCTTAGTGGCAATTGCCGCGACGGTAATCACAACGATGAACCAAAAATCGTTCAAGAAACCATTGAATGACATATTCAGCCCAATACTAACGAAAAAGACTGGGATAAATACGGCATTACCAATGGGTTGAATATGCTCATCGATAACTTCATGATAGTCCGTCTGACCAACGGCGATGCCGGCAAAAAACGCTCCAATCACGGCACTTAAACCGATTGTGTCCGCTAAGTATGAGAGTCCAAAACAAATCACTAGTGACATCAGCGTGATGGATGTTGGAACCAGTAGCGCATTCCCCACGGCCATTAAATGTGGCACCACCCACTTGACCACAAAGTACAGCGCCACAAAGAACGCTAACTGAATCGCCAGCGAGAGTCCCAAGTTGGTTGATGTGTGACTACCGCCACCACTGACTTCACTACCAAATAAGCTGATCATCAAACCCAGAATCAAAACAGCCAGGACGTCATCAACGACCGCTGCGCCTAAAATCGTCGTCCCTTCTTTACCATCGAGGGCGCCTAACTCTTTGAGCACTGCCACGGAGATTGAGACCGATGTTGCCGCAAACGTGACACCTAAAAACAAACTTTCAGTGGCGTTAAGGTGAAATAGTTGGCTACACCAGTCAATCGCCGCAACGGGTAGAATGACCCCCAGAACCGCAACTAACAAGCTAGGACGCCAATACTTCTTCAGCAATTTCCAATCGCTCTCTAATCCGGCCATGAACATTAAAATAATCACGCCAAGCTCCGCGAAGTCTTTGATAAAACTTGTTGCCGAGACCCAACCTAATACGGCTGGGCCAAGTACGATTCCACTTAACAATTGACCAATCACCGCGGGTAAGCCCATTCGGACACTCAGGTGACCCGCAACCGCCGTAACAATTAAAATCAACGCTAAACTACCAACATAATCCATTAAAAGCCTCCTAAAAAAGGGCACTACAAGCTCTGACTACCCAACCCAAAAGTAGTCCGAATTCTTGAAGTGTCCTTCAACCGTAAAATCTATTGTGCAATCAGTATAGCATATTTTTCAGAACCTGGCCGTGACATCCGCTCGTGAAAGCGGTTATAATAAGCCATATACTGTTAATGGAAAGGTCGCTTAGTCGTGTTGAACATCCCTGATTTTCGTCAACGTTTTATATTTTTAATTTTTTCCATCCTATTGAATTCCGCTGCCAATGCACTCACTATCGCAACTAGTCTGGGGAGTGCCGTCTGGACGGGCTCTAGCGTTAACCTAGCTGATTGGACGCACATTTCATTGGGGACGACACTATTACTATATGGGGTGGTCGTTACGATTCTCAATCAGTTGCTACTCGGGCATTTCGATCGCCGACGCTTCATCTCCAATTTACTTTATATCGTCCCATTTAGTTATCTCGTACAATTTATCGGTTACTTCTGGGATTGGTTACAAATTCCAGCGTTGCCCTTGATTCCACGGTTGATCCTAAACGTGCTCGGCTTATTAGGCATGGCGGCCGCCGTTTCGATTTATCAACGTTGTAATTTAATTCAACATCCAAACGATGATTTATCATATATTTTACGATTTCGGTTTCTACATGGCTCTGCCATAATTGCCCAATGGACAAGTTACTTGCCACCACTAACAATCATCATAGTATCATTCTTTGCAACGGGACACTTGCAGGCCATTGGCTTTGGAACGGCCTTTGCTCTAATTGCACAAGGCGCCATCATGGGTTGGTCAGATCGCCATGTCTTTCCACACCTCAAGCATCACGTCGATGTCGCCCAGGCTCATCATCCGGCCTAAAGATGTGTTGACAAAGCTCATGCTTAGCCCCAATAATGAGACTATTCTAATTTATTGGACTGAAGCAGATGAATCTAACACAACTAACGAGTCAAATTATCTTAATGTTTATACTGATGCTAGTCGGCTTGCTTATTAATAAGCTTGGCTTCATGCACGCCCAAACTTCCACCGACTTAACGAATATTTTGCTATACATCGTCTCACCCTGCTTGATTATTCAAGCCTTTGAAAAGACGTTTTCAGCCGACCGCTTGCAAATGCTGGCCCGAGTCATTGCTGGAATTGTGATCATTTATCTTATCATGATCATCGTGACCCAACTGCTCTTCAAACAAGTGGCTGATACCAATTTACGCCGTATCATGCGCTATGGTTCTGTCTACTCTAATGCTGGCTTTATGGGAATCCCACTAACAAGCGCCCTATTTGGCGCAACCGGCGTCTTCTTTGCAGTGGCGTCATTAGCAGCCTTTAATATTTTCAGTTGGACGCACGGCATCAGTCTATTTACTGGCCGTCAGGGAAACCGCCGGGATAATCTTAAACAGATCATTCTAAATCCCAATATTATCGCCATCATTGTGGGCCTATTCATCTTTGTCACGTCATTTAAATTGCCAACTATCGCCAACAGTGCCGTCAAGTATGTCAGTTCGGTCAATACCCCATTATCCATGATCGTTATTGGGAACAGTTTAGCAGACGTTAAGCTTAACCGTGCGACACTCGATAAACGTCTTTGGTTAGTCATCTTATTGCGTAATTTACTGTTTCCATACTTGGCGATTGTTGTTCTCCAGCTAATGGGGATCACTGGCATCCCATTATTCACCACGGTTTTAATGGCCGCTTGCCCAGTCGCCGGAATCGTCGTCTTGTTCTCGCTCAAAGTCCATGGTGAGCCTGGGCCAGCCGTTGCCCTAATGAGTATCTCAACGATTTTAAGTGTCGTTACCATTCCAATCGTCTTTGCTTTGGTCAACTTACACTAATGTGCCTCACTGCTTTTAGTTGAGACTAAATAAACGACAACTAAAAATGAGCCATCAGAATTTTTCATTCTGGTGGCTCATTTTTAATGACTAACATTTGAGATACGGCTTAAGCTTGGATTCACTGTGTTTTAGTAATTACGCTAACTTGGGTTTGTGCTAAGTCGTGCGACGTCAATTGGCTTTAAACTGGCTGATGTCAACCTTCAGAATTAAGATATCTCAGCCATGAATTGCACTGCAAAATAACGCCTACTTTGCAACCGTTCGTAGTTGTTCAATAACCTCTGGGCGTGGCTGGGTGAGTCCGGCCGGTGAAAACAGCTGCTCGACCAAATCATCGCTAAGCAAGCGACGTCGATGCAATACTTCAGGAATCGCTTGGTTAGTGGTGAGCGCTTCTTTAATCAGCGCGGTAGTCGTCTCGTAACCAAGGTATGGCGCCAAAACAGTTGCCGTGATGGCCGAATGTGCCACTTGATCCGCACAGCGCTGACGATTGACCGTCAATTGCCGCACACAGTGATCGACCAATGTTTCTAAAGCCCGCTGTAAATGCAGCTCACTGGCTAGCAATGCCCGTAACATAATCGGCTCAAAAGCGTTTAATTCTAATTGGCCTGCTTCTGCTGCCATTGTTACCGTCGTATCATGACCAATCACTTCAAACGCAACTTGGTTAACAACCTCCGGAATAACCGGATTGATTTTACCTGGCATAATAGAAGAACCTGCTTGCTGCGCGGGCAAATTCAATTCACCAAAGCCAGCTTGTGGGCCGCTCGCCAGCAATCTTAAGTCATTGCTAAACTTGGAAAGGTCAACGGCTAACGTCTTCATGGCCGCAGAGAATTCCACGAACAAATCACAGTTTTGCGTTGCATCGATCAAGTCTGGTGCGGCTACTAAATCTAAATCAGTATTTTGATTTAATTTCACTAAAATCTGCTGTTGATACGTGTGAGTCGCGTTGATGCCGGTACCGATTGCAGTCCCACCTAAATTTACGATTCGGAGATGTTCGCCCGCCTGCCGTACACGGGTCAAATCACGCTTGAATAATTGGTAATAAGCATGAAAGGTCCGCCCGTACGTCGTCGGTACCGCATCTTCAAGCTGAGTCCTGCCAACTTTGATGGCATCCTGATAACGCTGCGATTTAACCAGTAACGTTTGTACCAACCGGCTGAGTGCCGTTAATAGTCCTGGGAGTTGCATGCAAAGCGCCATTTTACCGGCCGTTGGAAAAGTATCATTGGTTGATTGTGATTGATTAACATCATCATTGGGATGAACGGCAACTGCCGGCATCAACCGGTGAGCCAAATTAGCCACCACTTCATTGACGTTCATATTAGCCGAGGTGCCAGCACCCCCTTGAATCGCTGGCACAATGAAGTTATCCGCGTAACGCCCCAGTAGTAACTGATTACATGCCGCAATAATGGCGTGTGCCTTATCATTAGACAAAGTTCCGGCAGCCGCATTCACACTGGCCGCCGCTTTCTTGATTTGAACGAGACTTTGCATAATCAGTGGATTCATCAATTCCGTTGAAACCGGAAAATTATGAACGGCACGTAACGTATGAATTCCATACAAAGCTTCATCCGGAACAGCTAACTCACCAATACAATCAGCTTCAATTCGCATAGCAAAACCCTCTTATTTAGATTTCATGTTATATCTTCTAACATGAATAATTAGAGTTTAGACCATTTTCCCTGAAATACAATCCTTTTAATTGATTTACGACTAATATTAAGTTCAACGTCGATTATAGTTAATATTCATTAAGTTCATCATCAGCATACTTCATATTAATTAATCGTCTCCTACTGTCAGCGCCTATACCAATTATTAAGTTATTACACCAACATCAACAGCCTACTTAGCAACAGGTATCGTGCTAGTCATTTTAGGACTAATCATGATTAAAACGTGCCGTTTTTTAAGCTCAAAAACGGCCAGCTAAAAACCGCTGGAAACAGGTGCGAGTGGGCGTAAACTTGCTTAGGTAGTGCGTCCTACACCGACTTCCAGGCATTTCGGCCAATTGCTGGAACGCGGTGGACACAGATTTAAGCCAAAGCCCATGTCTTAAATACTGGTCTTCCACTAACCAAGCAAAGGCCGCTTGCTAAGTGGAATTTCACCGCTGAGCATTGGCCGAAACACCTTCCAGTCGGGACAGTATTCGAATGGCTGACATGTGCGTACCCAACTTTTGGTAAATTCATCATTGTTTTTCATAAACAATAATTTTATCAATCAACTGTCAGGGTGAAAATGATATTAGGATGTCTCACTATTCCTCAATCAACATAGTAATAATTGCCCGTCTCGACAAAGTGGTTAATGCAACCCTAACGTTTCGTTTAAAGTTCCAGTATCAAAATGGTCAGCGACCAATTGGACCAAATTAGGTGGTCGTTCATCGGCAATTCGAGCGGCTTCCCGACCAGAGGGGCTGGGTGACAATGCTCAGTAGCCAAATTATTCTTAGTCGGAAGTGGTCTGCTTCCGGCTTAGAATAAGACTCGTATTTGAGATGACGCGGGTTGGGCGTTAGCTCAAATCGACGTCGGCTGCGTTCCAGCAATTGGCACCCAGCCCCGGAGGTCGGAATAGGACGCACACCGGCTGACGAATAACAATCTAAACTTGGCACGTTTTAATCATGATTCATGACCGATTGACTAATACACTGCTAATGTTGCGCTTGTCTTGTCACCACCCGTGGATAATGAACAAAGTGGGCATAAAAGCCAATGATTAACACGACGACTGCTAACCCGCAGACGCCGTTCCAACCAGCTAAATCCCATAAGACGTTGCCACAGAATGAACCTAGGGCGCCACCCATGAAGTAGCCAAACATGAATACCGAATTGAAACGGCTACTGGCATGGACATCGATACTTTGAATCCGTGTCTGATTCGCGACCTGCCCGAATTGAGTACCTAAATCAAGAATGACGATACCAATAATTAACCCCACCAAATGCGTACCACTCAGCCAAAACACTACGTAGGCTAATGTTGATAACATTAGACCCAAGCCGATAATCGTTCGGGGCCGAAAACGATCGGCTAGACGGCCAATTAAAGGGGCTGCTAACACACCGGTAACACCTAGCAACGCAAGCAGACCAGCTTCACGACTTCCCCACCCGTATTGATGCTGCAAGTAAAAGACGAGTGTTGCCCAGAAAATATTAGAAACACCAAACAAGACAAATCCGTTAACAGCCGACGCCCGCAAAACCGGATAGCGTTTTACTAACTGAGGTACTGTCTGAATCATGGCTTTATAATTCGTGGTATGTGTCGTCACGGGATCATGCGGTAATTTTCGCCACAAGACGAGCCACAATCCTGCAATCAAGATAGCGGCAATCAGATAGACCATCTGCCAAGGCAAATAGCTCGCAAGTACCCCACTGACAGTTCGTGACAAGAGAACCCCCACGAGCAAGCCACTCAGGACGTTGCCCAAGACTTGACCACGCTGATTACGAGGTGCGAGAAAGCCAGCGTACGGAATAATAACTTGTGGTGCCACCGAGGTTATCCCAATCAGTAAGCTTGCCAAGGCGTACACCCAAATATTGGGAGCCACGAAGGCTAGTAACGCTGAAATAATTGCGAGTACCAGTAAGCGCATAATCAACATTCGGCGATTCATGATATCACCCATGGGTACAATTAAGAGCAACCCGAAGGCATAGCCTAACTGCGTCAGCATTGCCACCGCCCCAATAACGGCATTCGGAAGATTAAATTGTTGCGCAATGTCAGCTTCAATTGGTTGAATATAATTAATATTAGCCACTACAATGGCTGCCGAAATCGCCATTAATAGGACCGTACTTTTATTTAAAGATTTTGAATTCACGTTAATTTCCTTCCTAATTTTGAGATTTAACAGCTTAGTCAAAATTAGAAAGCTTGTTCGACCCTAATAATCAGCCAGTGTTTCAACTGCTGATCAACGGGGACACTACCGCGCACGCCTAGTTAACCCACTGCTTAGCAGCGGCCAAATCGGTAACCATATGGGTCGGCCGTTCAGAACTAGTCGGTTGTCGCTGATCACGATTAATCCAAATCATCGACCACTGCATAGTACTGGCTGGAACAACATCGGATTCATAGCCACGTGCAATATGCCAATGATTATCTGCCGTTAACTTAAAACGCTCTTGAACCGTTTCAAAGAAAGCTGACGCTGGTTTGTAAGCTTGAACGTCTTCAGCCGTAACAACCGCTGTGAAAGGCACCTTTAAAGCAGCAATGTTGGCCGGCATAATATCCCAGGAAGAATTCGACATAATAATCAATTGATAGCCCAATTGCTGCCACGCTGTTAAGGTCGGTATAACATCGGCGTATGGTAATAGGTGTCGTTGCACTTCCAAGCATTCAACGTAATGACTTTCAAAGAAGTGTCTCTGTTCAAACAATCGATCTAAATGCTTAAGATCAGCCCGGACTAATGTTGAATAATCTAGATAAGGATTGACACTGGCAGGATCGTCCTCATAAGTCGCGTAGGCTTTACGAACCGTTAGTGGGTCTAAACCAACCGCCAATCCTAAATTAGCCACCCATTGATACAGCGGCTCAGTATTAATTAACGTCCCGTAACAATCAAATGTTAAATATTTTTTGGTCATATTTTTTAGCTTCCTTACTGAATGTCGATGAATTGTGCTGACTATCATTAGCACGACTCACCACAAATTAACTAATATTATCTATTTTATTTTACCACGACACCGAACACTCAGCAGACCGCCCCGGTACCAATTAATAGGCCTAGGACTTTCATCGTGATATACTTATTGATTGTGCATTATTACAGAATTCATAAAAGAAAGGACGGTATTATGCCAACTCAAAATTCAACGTTACCGCTTGATGCCAATGGTCAGCCCTATCACCGGACTTGGCTCGTATTGACCTTGCTCGTCGGGACGTTCACCACCTTCATTACCCAAACACTATTAACGACAGCTTTTCCAACGTTAATGGCCGATTTTCATATTTCAGCAACCGCCGTTCAGTGGTTGACTACTGGTTTCATGTTAATCATGGGAATTATGATTCCCGTCAGTGCCTGGTTGCTGACCCGAATCAATTCCAAGTATTTGTACTTAACAGCCATGCTTATTTTTGGTCTGGGAACTACGCTGGCGTACTTTGCCGTCAACTTTCAGATGTTGCTGATTGCCCGAATGATTCAAGCAATGGGCGTCGGAATTTCCGCCCCAGTGTTTCAAACAATCATGTCTTCAGTTTATCCACCCGAAAAACGGGGTTCCGCAATGGGGACAGCCGGAATTGTTATTGGCTTAGCACCCGCCATCGGACCGACACTCTCTGGCTGGATTATTGATAACTATTCCTGGCGGGCACTCTTCTTATTCATCCTGCCAATCAATATTCTAGTCATCATCGTTTCATTCTTCACTTTACGGAAAGTCTTACCAACTTCCAAACAACCAATTGATTGGTGGTCAGTCTTGATCTCAACAATTGGTTTTGGCAGTATGTTATACGGTTTTTCATCCGTTGGTAATGCTGGTTGGGGCGACCCAGTCGTCCTCACAACTTTAGTCATTGGTCTGATTTTCATTGGTCTATTCGTCTGGCGGCAACTTCACATGGATCAGCCATTATTGGAATTACGTGTCTTTAAGATTCCGGCTTTCACCCTATCCGCAATCCTGACCGCCCTCGCTTACATGGCTATGATGGGCGTCGAAATGATTTTGCCAATGTATATTCAAACGGTCCTCGGTCGTTCAGCAATGGACTCTGGATTGATTTTATTACCTGGCGCAATCATGATGGGGATTATGAGCCCCATTACTGGTCGCATCTTTGACCATATCGGTGCTCGCAGATTAGCAATGACGGGCATGTTACTCCTAACGCTAGGCACTGCTTTCTTCCTATCAATCAGTGCCACGACCCCGATCTTATGGATTATCGTTGTTTATGCTATTCGGATGTTCGGCCTGACCATGGTTACCATGCCCGTCACAACGACCGGGATCAATGCGTTACCTTTCCGGTTAATTTCCCATGGGACCGCCGCCAACAACACCCTACGTCAAGTCGCAGCTTCAATGGGGACGGCCGTTTTAATCAGTGTCTACTCCAGCGTCGCCAAGTGGCAAATGCCAGGACACCAATTACTGACACAGGCACCTTTGAAATACCGTCAGGACGGAATCACGGCAACCTTAACTGGTTATCACATGGCGTTCGTTGTCTCACTCATTTTTTGTGCGATTGGTTTTGGGATTACCTTCTTCTTAAAAGCCAATCATTCAAAAACCATTAGTCAGGAGGATGATGCCGCATGATCATTATCTTACTAATTCTTGCAACCTTTGTCTTTGCTGGCACGATGATTTTTTCACCGGCAGGCCGCAACCGTCTCATTGCCATTATTATTAGTGGCCTCATTATTGCCACTAGCCTCATCGCCCTCGTCCTAAACGACAATTACCATTGGGGCATGCACGAAGTCACCCGCACGCAGATTCAAGATTTAGCCCCGCTAAAATCCAAACAAGCGGCGTTGCGGGTCCAGCAACTCGGAACGGGGTCTGAACGCGTCATCAGTTACCGGGTTGCAGCCGCCACTAAAGTCAGTCACACGGTGACCACAACCACCACAACAACTAAACTGACTGGCGGTTCACCCGCGCAGGTTCAACTAAAGACCACGACTTGGCAGTTCAAAAATCACCTGACACACGTGTTATTCAGCCTAGGAAATACCAAGACAAAAATTGTTCAACGCCAATATTTGTTTACAATTCCTAAGACGTGGCAAGTGGTGACAGTTAAAAATTAAGCGTTAATAAAAGAGGCTGTGACATAAGTCAATACAACAAAAGGTTCTCTGTCAATTGTCGTTAGTAATTTGTTAAAGGTGCTTAGCCGTTGCACGGCTAAGCACCTTTTTAATTTGAATATTAAATGTATACGTAATATGAAGTTATGGAAATTTTCCTAACTATATGCGGTGTGTTTAAGACTTTGATTTTATTATTTGTCCCTTCCAAAGGACCATTTGAGTATTGAGATTTAAGTGCGTTCTCAATTGAGTCTTGGTTATCGCTTAATCTGACAAAATGCTTCTCAATCTCCTCTGAAAATTGATTACTAAAATCCAGAATTTGTCTTAAACGGGGTACGTCACGTTATTTAATGGCGCTCCTTAGTGTGTAAGCCATCATGAGCTAGTCTTAGTTCTGGATCGAAATCTAGCATTTTTTCGACGACTTGATTTTAGGTATGCAGCCCAGTGATAAAGGAATAGTACTCATAGTTTTTAATATCAATTTTTTCATTAGGCTTCAATAGTAATTTCCAATCCCCCTTTAGAGCCTTATACTTAACATTTGATTTGGCAAATTGTTTCATGACACGAATACGAGTTTGACTAAAGCCCGCTACTGCTTGGACCTCGGGGGGGCCTTTTTTGAATATCGCTGATAACACTCAATTTTTTATGTTTGGGTCTTTAATTCCTAACAAGAATTTAGTATCCTTACTCATAAGGATATAGTCGTTTTTTCTTTTGAAATGTGATAGTGGATAGATATAAGTCTGCTAACTATATCTCTTTTTTACACTTTTTTAACATACCATGATTAAAATACATACAAAAATATCTGCTGTCAGTAATCAAGTTTTCACTTAATTACCAACAACAGATATTATAGAACCGTAATATTTCAACTCAGGGGGGCACTTCGTCTCTGAAACTTATGCAAAAGTACTATATCAAAGGCATCGCAACTATTTACCAGCAGTTAACTCAATTTAAATTATTTGATAGGGATTAGAGAACTATTCAGGGAAAACTTTCTATGACTATTCATTTAAAATTAAAGTCAGCAAACGTATCATGCTTCGTATCCAGTTGTTGCGAAACACTTTAAAATCAAGAATCCAGTACCTATTTAGGAGCGGGACACAATCTGAGCAAAGGACAGTTGTGACCATGACCAACTAAAAGACGATTAAAAAATGACAGATAAGCCTAACAATGCTAAAACGATTAAGCAACTTCAGAAAAAAATGAGCTTTTGAGTGTTAAGGTAGAAAACTCGAAGCCTTAGCATAGAAAAAATCCCAAGCCCTAAAAAATTCCAACTAAATTACTGAGCTAAAGCTTAAATTGAATATTAAATTAGTACTGGTTTTAAAAGGCAACAAAAATGTTTAGTGAAAAATCAAGACCCCATCTGAAAAATTTACTTTATACTGGTGCAAATATCATGTAAATGAACATCACTTAGTGTGGCAATCGTTTTATGATAAAGGTTGAACCTTTACCGACTGTGGAGTGCACCAATATTTGTAACGAAAGCAGTTTCACAGCTTCATGGGCAATATAAAGACCCAAACCGCTTGCATTTGTATTTTCTCGACCAGTCAGCCCTGTGAAACCATTCTCATAAATGCGATTTATGTCTTCTTTATTAATACCAATACCTGTATCACTAATCGCAATAATAGTATCAGAATCCATTGGTATTTGAACTGTTATATTCCCTCCCTGAGGAGTGTATTTATTAGCATTGATAAGGATCTGCTCAATTATGACTGTTAACCACTTTTTATCACTAATTACTACTTTAGTTTGCTTTTTAAATTTTATATGTTGTTTTTTATTTAGAAAAAGAAAACTGTTATTTCTTAGTACTGCGCGAACACATTCGTTAACATCCACTTCACTAAATTGAATATCATTATTTCCTCCGGTTAGACTTATAAATTCCAACATTGCATCTAAATTCTGCTTTATTGTTCTAATCTGTTTACGACTTTCACAACGAAATTCTAGGCTATCCTGACTACTGTCAACCATTAAGGATAATGCAGTTAGAGGCGTTTTAATATTATGTGTCCACAGAACAAATCGATCTTGAATAAACTGACTCTTTGAATTAGCTTTTGAAATAACACTAGCATCATGTTTGACTGTTCTAACAAGCAATGCATATAAAGCATACTTTTTTAAAGTATTTCCACTCGGAATGTGAGTATCTATCGTTGCAAACTTTATCTTTGCTAATGTAAGTTCGTCTCTTATATTTCTGCTTACAGTAAAACAACCTACTAAAAGAAAAACTCCCATCAGAAGGATAGAAACATCAAGAATAATTGCCCCTGACATGCCGTAAAGAAAGAGAACCATATCACATAGTAATATTATTGAAAATTTGCTAGCAATATATTTTAGCATGATAAAATATATTCTTTTTATTTTGATCATTAAATATCACCTAAAATGTAACCTTGACCACGTTTTGTTTTAATGAATTGATCTAAAGAAGTGACATGGATTTTTTTTCTGAGCCGAGCAAGATTCACTTGGAGAGCATTTTCATCAACAAAGTCATCATTATCCCATAATGCTGTCATTAAGATGTGTTTAGACACAATATGACCCACATTTTCAAATAGTGCCCTTAGAATAACTAATTCATGATTTGTTAATATAATTGTCTGAGATTCAAATTCCAATTGTGAATTCACTAAATTTAAAGTATATCCTTCAAAATGAAGATTGCTTTTAATTTGATCAAATTCATACGTTCTTCTCAGAAGAGATTTGATTTTGACACTTAACATTTCAAAATCAAACGGTTTTGAAATGAAATCGTCAGCTCCAGCATTTAATGCAGCAACAGTATTCAATTTTTCTTCAGCAGATGATAAAAATATTATTGGAGTTGTAGCAAATTCACGAATTTTTCTTGTCCAATAGTAACCGTCCCGATATGGCAAGTAGATATCCATTAATATTAAACTTGGTTTTTCTAAATGTACCATAATTGTTATATTTTCAAAATCTTTTATTATTTTTGATTGTAGGCCTCTTTTAGATAATCCATCTTTAATTAATTCAGCAACGATGTCATCGTCTTCTACTATTAAAATAGTGTCCATAGCTGTTTCCACCCATCTAAAAGTTGTTTCAACAATGATTATATCATGCCGCTTAAATTCATTTAACTTTGTTTTAGATTATCTAAATTCAGAACAAGGTCTGAAGACTTCAAGTGTTTCTGATCATGTGTAATGTCAATCACCAAACATCTATTTGATTTAGCAAATTGGAAAATATTTCTTTTGATTGTAATTCTATTTTCTGGATCTAAATGCGACAAAACTTCATCCAGAAAAATCACATTTTTTGATTGTAAGAAAAGTCTTGCAATAGCTAAACGCTGCAGTTCTCCCCCTGAAAAGGCATTAGACATTTCTTCAATTGAAGTTTCGAGTTTCAAAGGGAGCTGCCTTACAATTTGTTCCAGGTTAACTTTTGATAAGGCATTCCATACTTTTGACTCATTGATTCGTTGTCCAATCGTTAAATTTTCCATAATGCTGCCTGAAAAAAACAAAGGATGTTGTGTTATATATATTATATTGTCACGCACAGAAGAAATATTTAAATCATTTAATTTGTTTCCATTAATATATATAGAACCACTGTCAGGTTTATATAGTTTTTCCAACATTTTTAATATTGTCGATTTTCCGCCTCCGTTTTGGCCAATTATAGATATATATAACGGTGAGTTAATCTCAAAGCTCAAGTGGTCAAACACGATCTTCTTATTATAGGGGTATGAAAAACACACATCTTCAAACTTGATATTCTTTATCGGTTCACTTAATCGTTTATTGTTTTGCTCTTCTTCATCGTAGGATAAATACTTATAAAGTTGTTCAGACCCACCCACTGTTCTTGCTAATGAGGGCGCTAGTTTACTTATTTGTAGGAAGGGGGCTATTTCTTGGCTTAAATACAGAAAAAATGCTGTCAACCCACCAGCTGATAGTAAATGATTTTGAATTTCAATTTTACCGACTACAATGACAGCAAAAACCATTAATAACAGAATAACGTTGACAAGCGGGGTAAAAAGGCTTTGATATTTCAGCTGTTTAATATCACTATCATATAAAGCATTGATACTACGTATTCCACGATTTGACGCATACTTTTGCGCGTTATTTATCTTGAATAACATGTTGCTAAGCTTTAGTCGTGATAAAGTTGAAATTCCATTTGCTTTATTATATTGTATATTTTTACTTATTCCAGTCATTTTTCGACTAAACGGTAAAATAATAACAATTAAAGTAAATAGTAAAACGAAAACAGTCATCGCCAATTTGGCATTAATCCAAAACATCATTCCACCAGCACCGATTGCTGTTATTACTGATGTCAAGGTTTGAGGAAACTCTTCCGAAACTAATCTTTCTGTTAATTCTGAATCATTGATAATATGACTGGCTACTGATTCTCCTGTATCTTGTATAACATCTGAATACTTTGCTTTTACTACTCTATTCCAAACTTCAATTCGCACATTTCTTACAACTCGAGCTCCAATAATCGACAGGGTCAGCACAGACACTACACTGGTGAATAACGTCAATATCAACAAAATTGCTAATCTTTCAAGATCAAAAACAGACGGCATTTGATCAACTAGTGATTTAATTCTATATGGAATTTGTAATGACAAAAAGGTACTCAAAATAGATACAAAAATACCAAACATAAATAAGTAAATATTTGGTCGGCCATGTTTTAGTATCAATCTAAACAACCTTTTAATATCTTTTTTTTTCTGCATTGTAGTCTCACGCACCTTGAAATTAGTAGTTCTGACTTAGAGCAGTGTTTGCATCAATAATTCGATAACCATCTTTGGAATATGAACATGAACGAATTAATATTTGTACGGCTTTTTGAGGAGAGTTTTGAAGATTATATTTACCGATAATCTCAGCCAACAGACCAGAAACTTTTCCTGCTGACAATGAAGTACCGCTCTGGTAATTATAGTTACCATCATTGGTTGTGGATAAAATCGATTCCTTCATAAATAATTTTTCCTCAAACCACTTCGATTTTCCATATTGACGAAGCAAAATTGTGTCACCACCAGGAGCTAAAACAAAATCCTTTCGTTTTTTTTCATAATAATTACTAAATGTTGACTTGTAATTTTCGTTATTGCTTGATCCCACAGATATAACACCGGGAATAGATGCAGGATAGTCTAGGATACGCACTTTTTTACTAACTGTTTGTGAATGTTGCTTTTTGTATAATTCCTTCAAATCTTTTTGTTTCTCTGAAGTTCCGTCCTCTCCTGTAGCCGCTACGACCAGTGTTTTATGACTCAAAGCGTATTGCACAGCACTTTTATACGCCTGTTCCTCAAGATATGGTTCCTCACAGATAGCCGAGCTATTTCGGGGATTTGTCACGGGCAAATACTGACCAAGACTAAGATTAATGACTTTAACGCGGTCTTGAGTGGCTGCAATAATTGCCTTCAATATCCATGTTGTTTTAGATTTTTCTTTGCCGAATACTCTATATGACCTAATTCCAATCCCGGGAGCAATACCATTTATCAATCCCTTTGCACTAATTTGTCCAGCTACAACAGTCCCATGGCCTTTCAAATCACCGGTAAAGTCTTTGTTTCCATTTTCATATGGCTCCTGCCCATCGTAGCCATTCTTAGGAACAAAGTTTTTCTGAGTACCTACTAGTTGATTTTCTAACGCTGGATGTGTGCTCATAACTCCTGAATCGATAATTCCTACAGTGCTTTCCTTATTTGGAAAATATTTTTTATATGCATCGCCATTATGCGTAACTGATTGCATATCCCATTGATAAGAAAACAAAGTGGGCAAGGTCAATGATTGTTGTAATCTGCTTTCTGATGGGGAGCTACTACTATTTTGTGTTTTGCTACATGCGATTAATTTAACCTTCCCTACAGATTGCAGTACAGATAACGATTTATGTTCAGATGTTTTTGTATCTACTTGTAAATATCCGATTTCAGGAATAGAATCATCTATTTGGATGTCTTTCTTCTTTAGTACACTTTCATACTTTTTAACATCTGTACTTTTTTTTAATAAAACTTGATATCCATTGGCATTAACATTAAGTTGTCCAACTGTTAAAAGCGAGCAGAAAGAGAGGAAACATAATATATTGAATCGCAAATTAATTTTCATGTTTGCATCCTCTAGCCTCTACTTAATACTTAAACTAGTTCCATAAGTTTCATTTAACTGTTTCAGCACTTCAGTTAAACTCGGAATAGTAATGTTTCTCCGCATTCTCTGACTAGCAATTTCAAATGTTTGATCCATTATTGGTTTATAAATATCAAAACCAAATTTATCCAATTTAGATAAATTATCTTGTACCAATGTATTTTCCCACATCAGATTGTTCATGCTTGGGAAAATAACTTTCTTTTTATTAAAAGAAAGTGCAGTTGTTGTCAAAAATGTATCGGCTATACCATTTGCTAATTTTCCTATGGTATTTGCTGTGGCCGGTAAAAAAATCATCATATCAGCCCATCTGCTTAATGAAATATGATTCTGATTACCCTTAAAACTGATATCATCTGTATATATGTGTTCACATACCATTGACAACGCTGTTTCTGACATTACTTGTGTCGCATTTTTTGTAGCTATAACTCGAACATGTCCCACCCTACTTGATAACATTGCAAGATATTCTGGAATGCCTAAAATGGTTCCTGCTCCACAAATTCCTACAATAATATTTTTTTCAGCCATAATCTTCCTCCTTAAATGTTTGTCAGTCCAAGCAGAATACATTTGACCAACACGAACTCTTGCCATTGCTTTCAGATTTTACAGCGAGGTAATCAGATAGCACTAGTAAAATACCGATCTCCCCATTTAATAAACCAAAATTGTTAAATACATATTGTTGAGATTCATCGGTTTCTATATCTTGAAACCCATACACATTGGACGATTTATAAAATGAGAAAATACGTTGAACAATCTCATCAATTTTCATCATTAAATAATCACTAGGTGTTCGGTCATATGCTTTTAACAAAAAGGCCAAATGCCCCGACAGTCCATGACAAAACGTAGGACTAATTAAATCAGAATCGCTTTGATTTAAAATGCTAACTAATACCTTTGTTGAAGTTGCTAGTATTTCTTTATCATGTAAGGCACTACCAATTAAATATAATGTATTATAAAAATCTGTATTGCCGTAACACCAACCGTTTTTCACGTAGTTATTCAATGTATTAATAATGGATACTTGTTCAACAGCTAACCGCATGGGGAACGTATAGCCAGTTGTATCTTTTTGAGAGAAACTCATTAGATATCCATACATACTCTTCAATGTTTGTTCACATTTTTCAGTTTTAATGCCCTGCTTAGATGATAGTGCATACAAAGACATTGGCCCCAGCATTCCATGCGCCAGTCCAAAATTCAAATTTCCATTTGGATATAATTCTTTGTCTCGCTTTAAAAATTGAAATTCGTTTGGTACCCACCAACATAGTTCGCCTACTTTGCTGAGTTGTTCATTTTCTATCAAGTGTAAAATTTGAATTAAAAGCGCTTTGGCATTCTTGTTTTGATTCGAAATACTTAATAAATATCTTCCTATTCCTGAATATCCTTGAACAACATCGTAAATTCCGGGATTTGTTTTACCTACACAATTATTACTCAAAAATCGCGGTACCAATTGAATAATCCGACTATCTAACTGATCTAAAATGTTTGAATAGTTCTGGCGCTGGTGAGAAACCTGACTGATGGCAAAAGCAATACCAGTCAGGCCACTGAACATTGAAATATCAACGTTTTTGGGATCTAAATTTCGAACAATACTTTGAACATATGAGAATATTGTTTCACTTAGGTCAACTTTATTTGTTACTTCTCGTTCTTTTAGAAGAAGCAATATTCCACTTAACCCAGATGACAAAGTAACTGGATTCCAAAAATCCGTTCTTGTATCAACTGAAGAACTAATTTTAAATAAACTGTCTACATTCAAGTATTTTTCGGTTTCGGTATTTAGAATTTGTTTTACCTCGTCTATAAAGGACAAATCTAGCTTATTTTGCATTTTCATCAATCCCTATAAAATTTTTGAAAGGTAACGAAGTTAATATAGTTCGAATTGTTGCCATTGTCTTTTTTTCGGACATATTGTTTATCCCAAAAATCCGATTACATCTCATATGCATGAGACTACCAATGATTCTACTACGACCACTTGTAAGATATTTAGTGCTAATGATTCGATTAATCAGATTGTTTTCTTGGGTTAGAATTTCTAAATTTCCTTCTGAAATCCAGCTCGTAGAGTCGGTCGAATCTAATAGCTGCATAGCCGCATGTACTAAAACAGATTCCCGTGAATGCAATTCATGGCTGAATGCATAACGATCTACCAAGTTGTTCATAAGATTTACTTCTTTTGAATACGGATAGTTAATCTCGACAAACATTTTAATGAAACTAAGAGCAAGAAGTTCTGTTAAAGAAAGCCCTGTTTGACTGGCTAGTATATGTCGGCTAAGTTCACTGTCCATCCAAAATATTTGATGGACCATATCAAAAACATCTTCTCCTCCATATCTGAATAATTCCTTTTTATAAGGTAAAATTTCAAAATTACCAACAACACCAGTCTTGGACAAATACCAATTAATAAAGCTCTGATATAATTTTCCAAGATTATCATCCATGTCAGCTTTTATTCTTACACGTATACTTCCTTTACCTTGATCCTCATATCTAATAAAAAACCACTCATGATTCTTTATTACCGCTTTTTTTAGAGAAGGTAAGATATTAGTAATAAATTCTTGTTGTTTCTTATCTGGAACTTGTAAACTAACATATAGCCAATTAGCTAATTCATCACTATCAGACTTGGCATTGAATATATTTTTTGGTACATATTCAAGTTTTTGTTGGATAATATCTTCATTTACAAATGGGACGACTAGCTCATTGGCATATGATTGACCAGTTTGATCTATGAAACTGCTGTTCCCATTACCATTAAGTTCATACGTGTCTTCCAAGAATTGGACTCTACCAAACTTCTTCAACTCTTCTCGGATTATTTCGATATGCTCCTGATTATTCGTGTCAACATATGTTATATAATCTGCAAACTTTAAACGTACATATCTTGGTAACTTAATTTGACTTTTCCAATCTTTAAATAGTTTATCAAAGGTGTTTATATCAGCCGAAACATTTTTTGAATTTAAGTTCCATTCCGCTGGTCTCAACATAATATCTTCATACCAAACAGCTGGACTATAATCGAATTGATCTAAAATACTAAATGTAGGCGGAGTAATCATCCGCAGGTTGTATTGTGAAATCTCTCTGAGCAAACGAAGCAATCTAGTACCATTTTGATAATTGAACATATTGTTAGCAACAAACTCTACACGTAACTTTTTACTGCAAGAATAAAAATATAATTGATCACTGTTAGCACCAACGTATATGTCATCTACGGTCACATCATCAATATTAGTTGATCCTCGTAAATTTAGTTTTGAATTTACAACTGAATTATTTTCTGCAACATTCGCACCACTACCAAATGCTGGAATTTCAGACAGTTCAACAAATTTTGTTGTATTAAATCTTCGTTTTAAAGAAGATCGTCTCATTTCTAGGGTAGTTGTCGTAAAATCATTTGAAAGTAAATCATAAAACCGTCCTGCTGTGCTACCAGCACTCGGTGAAAGTGACAAACCATCTACCTCTAGAAAGGGAGCGCTATTCTTGTGAAGCGTGCAATAAAGTTCACCAGATAACTGATGTTGACCCTGGGACGCACTAACACTTCTTAAATCATTTTTTAAAATTCGTATAGGGCTTTTGCTATATTGTGCATTCATCATCTTTTTCAGAAGAAGAGCATCAATCTCCTTATTTCTAATAGTTTTAGGTTCAGAAGGTTCACTGTCGTATTCAGTTGGAAATCCTAGCCCAAGACTTTCATCAATTAGTACCTGAAGTGGCACTAATTGTTCATATCCAAATTTTTCAATAAAACGGCCGTGATATTTTTTTATGGTTTCTTGAGTAGCTGTATCTTTAGACAAAACATCCAAAATTTCTACAGCTTTTTTTATACTAGACTTGACAGATACACTCGCTTCTAAGTGATTTACATAGCCAACATCGATTTTAAGATAATGTTTGTTAGTGTGGACTTTTGACATTTCTTCTCGTAATTCGTTTAATTCTTTGTTTCCTTGTCCAATTGGAATTTTCGCATATTGATCAATCTGCCTGTCAATCATGTTTAACGTATCTAGTATTGGGCTCTTCACTTGTTTGTTTAGTTGCTGTAATAGCTGTTTAAATCCAGCCATTCCAATCGTTAATTGAGGTCTAAGCTTACTAATTACAATTTCCTGATTGATTAATTGCTGTAGATAGCCTACACACTTTTTTGAATCAACAATAGAAAACTTATCTTGCATCGCTTCAACAGTATCTTGAAAACTGTGACCAAACTTTAAGTAATTCAATACAAAATCTAGGAGTATTGTTCTTTTAACCTTTATACTCTCAACTAGATCATTTCGATCTTTAGTCAATCCAAGATTTGTTTTTGTATCTAGTAAATAAAAACCCATCACTTTCGTTAACGCATTATTAGACTGTATTTGTATTGCAGGGTATTGAGAAATATTTTTCTCAAAAAAATCGACGATATAATAAACCCACCGTAAATCTGCTTCAACATGCTTTTGTTTTAAGACATTAAATTTTTGTGGAGTCTCTCTTTCACAAAAATTTCCAGTGCCAATTGCCGCGAAAAAGCCGAAAGGCGTGGGCCTAGTGGATAATCGATTCAGATATTTGTTTAGAGATACTTTGACTTGACGCTTTTTTTTGGGACTTCTACTCTCTGACTTTTCTAGTAATACACTCTTAAGTAAGGATGGACTGGCGAAATTCACCGCTTCATTTATAACAGGAGATTCCACTAAAACAGTTTCAGGACTTTTACTCTTATTTGCAAGATTTTTAAAATCTTGTAAGGATAAAAGTGGAGTTCGTACTAGAAAATATGTTCCAACTTTATACAAAACTCAGACACCTCTTTTAAAAAAAATGCCGGAAACTTTTCAGCATCCGGCACATAATTGCACTACTCTTTAGCAACAGAAACTATTAAAGCTACCCGTGTGGCCACAGCCAAAAGTACAAAGTGACCAGCTCTTAAAACGTGAATCTGGATCATCCTCATCTTTCACAACCGAAGCCTCATTTTCGGTAACATCCAAATCAAACAAAGCATCATTTAAATCCAAAGTCTGCGTAGTTGTTTCATTATTTTCTAACATGATAGCTACCTCCTAATATTATTGAGGGCAAGCAGCCCGCGGTTGAATTACCACTTGTCTACACCCATAAGATACCATCTTTCATATTTAAAACCAATACTTCTCAACCTGTCCAATCTTACATTGTTGTCACCTAGCAAATAGCGTCATTATTGCTTAAATAAGCATTTGAAAAACAAAATAGCATTTTTCCTGAAAATAAGCACTGAACTAGGTTACTATGTTCAGGCAACACATACTCATACCTTACCATTTTGTAAGGTAAAAGCAGAAAACTGACACAAGTCCCAAAATGCCGATAAACATCGTAACAAACATTAGAAAACCTGTTGTAAGCATAAGCCCCATACCAACCTCGCCTAAAAAAACAATCAATAAAAATCCTTGATAAACATTTGCCAATTGATACTGCTTATAGTTCAAAGTTGCAATAATTATTAATAACCCGACAATAATTACAATGGTCGTTACTACCCACATTCCACTTTTTCCGAACGTTGTTTTGCCATTTATTGGATATAATGCCACCATAAAAACTGATAACACGCTCAGTATAGCGTTTAGTGCTAAAAGATACATTTTTCTTTTCATAATTAATTCTCCTCCACAAGACTTTTATCTATATTTCCCTCTATCAAAACAAAATAATTGTGTGTTGTTGATACACAAATAAGAGAATAAAAAATCAAAAAAGCTACAGACGTTATGATACCAGTTGCGATGAACAACCTGTCATTTGTTAATGACAGCAGTTTTAAAATCTTCAAAATTATTGGGAAGGCAAATATTTGATTAATTATGGCGAATATTAATGGGGCAAACGCTGTAATTACAACTTGCTTATTTATTGTTTTGCGAATCTGTTTAACATTCATTCCTAATTTATGAAGTACATTGAAATCAGATCTATCCTCAAATCCTTCACTAATTTGCTTATAATACATAGTAAATGCAGTAATAAATATAAAAATAAATGACAAAATTAATCCTATAAACAATAAACCGCCAAAGAGTGAATTTACAACTTTTTGCATTGTGTCCTGGCTGGCAATTTTAATAGTCGCCGTGGAACGTTCGACACTCTTTATATAACGATTTTTTTGACTACGCTTACCTTTTAGATTAAATCCTGTGATACTTTTAAATACAGGTGTCATTTTTAATATGTTAAATTCATCAGCCGCATTTTCAGAAACTATATAAATGTTTGGAACTATTGAGTTATCATTAACTGGTGCAAATCCTACTTTTCGTATACTTTTCTTGACTGAATAAACTTTATTACGAATCTTTATACTACTAAAGTTGTATCTCTGATCAGGAATAAATACTAATACTTGATTTGATTTCAGATGAAAGTTCTTTCTTTCATTTTTTTCAAAGGAGTTTAGCGATACCAATGACATCTGATAATGAGCATTGATTGAGTCATCGATATTAAAAGAGTTACCTTTTAAACTTCCATAAATTGCTTGACTCATATCTAAGCTATTAATATTGGTCAATTTTATCTCATCTTTGGCTGCCACTTTTTTTAAGTTTGCTAATACAGAGGCATTATCTTTTGAATTACTTGTTACCATAACTTGCCTAGGAAACCATTGTTGAATCAAACTATTTTTACCAACGTAAAAGCAACTTAATGTGGTCACTGTTATTAAAGCTGCTGTACACAATAAGCAAATCGTTGCCAATGCCACGGAACTTCTTTTAAGTCTGTGTAATATAGCTGCAATTGTAAAAAAGTTTGCAAAGTTATAATAAACTTTTGAGTTCTTTTTTAACATATTCAATACAACAATATCACTGGTCATAAATGTTCCAAAAATCCCTAGAATCACCAGCAATGAAGCAATCTCAAAACGTGAGACACTGGTTGCTGGATTTTTAGTTGTAACCGCAATTACATAACCAGTTATTAATATAACAAAACTAATAGTTCCGAAGAACCAAGGAATTTTGCCACTATTTTCTGATTTTTTCTGAGTTTGTGATAATTCCTTAATATTTAAACCGTAAACTCTATGAACACTGATGGCTATAATGATTAAATAAATCAATCCAATAACCACCGATGCAATTCCAAGAGCAGACACGGAAAAGTCATATTTAATTTTTTCTGATAGACCGACCATTCTTTGTAAAATTAGGAATAAAAATCTTGAAAATATAGTACCGAAAATTAAGCCACAAAAAACAGATAATGTGTAGAATATCAGCTCTTCATCAATTAGTAGTATGGATATTTGCTTTTTATTCATACCTAAAACTGAATATAGACTTAATTCCTTTGCTCTCAATTTTGTCAAATAACTGCTCGCGTAAATCATAAAAACGAACACTAAAAAAGTTAATAATATAACTCCCAACATCAAAATATTTTTCAAAGTTGAGCTATTGTGCATCGTTCTAATGCTTGTGTTCAAATACAGATTTAATAGAATAAATAAAAATGAAGTAAAAATACTACTTGCTATTAAATACGGCAGAGTCATTGCCTTATTGGAACGCAGATTGTGAAGACTAATTTTCATTAAAAACATAGTTTAACATCTCCCAAAAATTTCAAAGTACAGATAAAGCGGACATTATTGTCGAATAAAACGACTCATTATCTTTTTCACCACGAAATAATTGATCAAATGTTGAACCATCTTTTATAAAAAGAACTCGTTTAGCGTGACTGGCTGCTATAGCACTATGAGTCACCATTATAATTGTTTGGCCTTTATTATTAATAGCTTGAAAGAGTGAAAGCATCTTATCAGAAGTTACTGAATCTAACGCACCAGTTGGCTCATCTGCAAGAATTATATCAGGCGCGGTGATCAGAGCACGCGCTGCAGCCACTCTTTGTTGTTGCCCACCTGACAACTGATATGGATACTTGTCCAACAGTTGTTCAATCTTTAGTTCACTCGTTATTTGTTTTAATTGTTTTTGATAATCATTAATATTTTTTTTTGCCAAAACTAAAGGCAAAAAAATATTATCCTTATTGTCAAAAACATTCAGCAGATTAAAATCTTGAAAAATAAATCCAAGATGATCTCTCCTATATTGGGCACTCTCTTTATCGTTCATATAACCGATTTCTTGGCCGTCTAACCTAATAGTACCCGAAGTAGCGTTGTCTAACGTTGCAATGAGATTTAGGAGTGTTGTTTTACCTGAACCCGACTCTCCCATTATCGCAATGTACTCTCCTTTTTCAACAGAAAAAGAAACATCTTTCAACGCAGTTGTTTTTTGTGTACTCGTACTTTGATATATCTTTTGTATGTGGTTTAAAACTAATTGCGACATAATACTTGCACCTCGTTTTCTTATTTAAAGCCATTATACGTGGCCGATAGACTTATATATACATTTAGAGTCTGTTAAAAGATTACATTTTTGTCATTTATGAATCCACTCCCAAAAATTATGAGAAGACATGTATATTCGATAATTAAGTGTTCTTAGCATCGTCTTTGATTGGTACCACCGCACTAGTGAATTCTTGATAATGATTAAATTACGTTAGTTACTTTCCTACATGTTATCGCTATAGGTGCTTTAAACATACTTAACTGACAGCTTGGGCTTCCTGTCCTTATCATCTCTTTTTAAACTTTTGGCCCTTTACCACGATCCGTTTAAGTGTTTGCTTGCTGGCAATTAACATTTAAGTTTACTTCTCAGAAGACTGTTTAACTCGCTAAATCCTAAATTGGTCACTGATGAGGTCCGATAGAATATCAGTCCGCACAATATCAGCGCCTGACTTAGTGAGGTAGTTCTTTAAATCAGCTTGCCGTTGATCTAGGGGTCTCATGACTTAAATTCCAACTAAAGTAAAATTTCACAAAATCTGACAAAAAAGTTACCACGCCATATACATTGACAACTACTGTACGAGCAACTTCATACTCATGAATAAGTACATGCCCATTTTCACACTTTTATCAGCAAGCGTTAAGTTTCCAATGATCTTACCCAGATACTGTGAGACTAGTTTTGTGTAAAACATATTGCCATAGACATAGCACCACTTTTCCAGTGCAATAAGGTTAGTGTGAGTACCCCCCACGACAACCCATTTACATCTTCATTATTTTTTGTATTTCGTTTATATATTTTTATTCAGCATATTGATCCTTCATATTGCTAAAATTAAAACCAAATAAATCATACTCCAGTTAAAACTAATCTAGCCGAGAAGGATGCTCAGCAATAAAATTACCGTTGATCGACATTGCATGTCGAGTTACGCTAAGGCTCATATTAAAGATGGATCGGTTTAGATGGTAGCTTCAACTGACGACCACTGCGTTCCAGTAATTGGCTAGCAATCCTGGTAGGCGGAATTGCGTACTAATCTTCCAAGTATAATCCACAAAAAGTCTTGTTCGTCAAAAACCGGATTCTCTGGCAACTGTTGTTGGTAATCTTTTTATGGGAGACTGTAACATAACTGGCTTTTGCACAAACAAATAGGACGAGAAATCGAATTTTGGTTTCTCGTCCTATTTGCTTAAGTTTTTGATTTTTTAGTTGGCCTCTAATGTGACCAGTTTCATGATATTCAATGCCATAACGACGATGTCAGCTTCCTTAGTGACGCGCTCAAAGCCACGCACCGAGAAACGCCAAAACGCAAAGAAGCCTTCAGCTTACCAAAAAACGGTTCAACATCGATCTTGCGTTGGGCATAGATCTGACCGTTTTCTGGAGCTGAAAGTAACTCACGCTGTTTTGCCTTAAAACACTCCCAATTTTCATTCATGGAAATTCTTTTAATATTTTCTTTTGGGGTTAATGCACCAGGAATAAGTTGGTGATTTTTAGCATATTTTTCGGCGACGTATTCTTTAATATCTCGCGTAAAACCATACTTATCAGTCCTCTGGCGATAAGTATTGAAGTTGAATCGCACACCCTGTGGATTGATAAAGTAATCATCCTTTCCATCGTAGTCCCAGTTCATGACTTTACGGTCATCATTTTTCATTTCCGACTGTTTTCTTTAAGCATTGTGCCATAAGAAATTAAAGTAGTATGTTGATCAAAGTCATCTTCTAAAAAGTGATAATTACTTTCTGAGCCGTATTCGGCATAGGCGACGATGGTGGTACTTAACGTATTGTTAGCTTCTTAATGTTCAATAAATATCGGTAATGTCCCAGTGTCGGCTGGATTTTGAAGCAGATGATATCCGGTGATAAATTGATTACTGGTAACGATCTGAAAATTTGTCAGCCGACTTCAATGGTCCGTTTTAGCGTAACTATTACGTTGACCATAGATTGCTTGTTTGGCTTGATGTTCACGCATTTTCTAGCGACATTTATCAAGCTTCCATTTCTGAGATTTAACAGTTCGTCGTTGCTACTTGGCCGGGTTTAGGAACGTTTTCTTGGTTACTGCCACGGTTTCATTGAGGACGACTAAGTCTTTGTTGATTATGGTATCCAGCATTTCAAGTGTTAACTCTGCTCCGGCTGGGATTTCGCCAATAATTGGGGTCTCATGCACTTCGCCTAACTTTTTATGATTCAGCTGATCTAATCGAATCGTATTCTTTTTCCAAACAAAACTATACTTGTTCACATCGACCAGAATTTTAGCCCCATCTATTAAAAATGGCGTCTATCAAACCATTTTGACGCAGATACGCGGTTAATTGCGACAAGCTGTCATTCGTCATGGCAGCTAATTCGTCTGAAATTCTAAATCGACAAATCGTGTCATAAAATGGGCCTTGATCGGTAATTAACCATCCAGCTGGCTTGTTTTCACAAGCAAACCGTTCAATCTTACGACTACTGAAAATACCGTAACTGTACGTTAAAAGGACCGGTTTTAACATGGCTAAAAGGTTATATTCCCATGGCCATCCGAACTGGTAATCATATTTTAGTTTTAGACTCTCAACAAGCTCGTTAATGTAGCGGGTGAGATGATTTCCTTCTGGTTGATAATCTAAGACGATACTCAAAGTAGTTTGATTCATGCTATAATAATCTTGCATATTTGGAATGTCCTTTAGAAGATAATTTCGTAGAGTATCGGGTGCAACCGATGCTCTTTTTTATTTTCTATTATAACAAAGGCCAGTCAGGAAAAAATCCGAATGTTTTCCTAGACCGGCCTTTGTTATGGAGACATATGCTACAACCTCTTTATTTTATCTAATAATCACTTGCGGCGACTTGCTAGCCAATCGACCGCTGACATCTGATACACATTCTCAGCATGGGTGCCATCCAATAAGTGCTGACCACTTGGATGCTGGATCAAAAAGTCAAAGCCCGCCCGTTGCGCCACCGCATTGCTTACCTGATTGTCCACCGCCGCACGAATCCGCAAATATTGGCGATGATACTGATTAAAACCCAAATCACAGACACCACGGACGGCTGCCGTCATGACGCCGCGTCCCTGAAATGGTCGTCCCAACCAATAGCCGATGTTGGCACTGTGGTCGTTATTATCGAAGTGGTCACAGCTAACCATCCCCGCAACCCGTTGTTCAACGACAATGACTAGATTGAGCGCTTGCGACCATTGTAACTGAAGCTGTGCCGCGGTTAAAAAGCGTTGTTCATCCGCCACCGTTTGAATTTTAGCAACCCATGGCAAATAATACTGATACTGCGCACGATTAGCTGTTAATAATGCTAGTAATGCCGGCGCATCGCTTTGGGGTAGCGGTTCTCGCAATTCAATCGCTGGTGTGACTCGATAAGTTAGCATGAGCATTCCTACTTTCTTGGATGAAAAATCGCAATCATGATTAATTGAATGATTAACCATGATTGCGATTTAAGTGTATCAAAATTCAATTAATGTTGTAGTAATAACGTAATTAAAATCAAGGCGCTGACGACCTGAATCGTCCCCACGCCTAAGCCATAAAGTGCTAAGCGCTTGCCAGCTTTCATAAAGTTAACAAGATTCAAACGTAACCCGATAGCTGCTAACGCAATGATTTCAAACCAACTACTGATTGTATGAGCCGTTGCGCCAATAATTGCTGGTAACGAAATCAAGCTATTCAATGCACATAAGATTAAGAACCCGGCCACGTACCATGGTAACCAATGACCGTTCCCATTACCACTGACGACAGCATCCTCAGCCAATTCATTTTCAATCGTGCGTTGGTGTAACCGGCCAAAAATCAAAACAACGACGACTAGCATCATAATCCGCATAATTTTGAAAATCGTTGCAAATTGAACCGTTGTTTGATTAACCATACTAGCTGCGGCCACTACCTGCCCAACTGATTGTAAAGTTCCCCCAATCAACGCCCCTTTAAGAATGACACTGCCACCAAACACGGCCATTCCTAAGACCGGTAACGTTAACATCAGCACTGTCCCCATCAAGTTAACTAAGGTAATGACAGTCCCCTTATCATCTTCATCCGCGTCAATAACGGGTGCGATTGATGCAATCGCCGACGACCCACACACGGCGTTACCGCCGGCCATCAGCATACGTACCGACTGGCTGAACCCCAACTTGCGCCCTAACCACAAGGCGCCGACGATCGTAATCGTCATTTGACACAGAATGAAAAGCACCCCGAAGCCACCAATTTTGCCGATTGTCTGTACGGTCATCGTCGCGCCGAGCAGCATTACGGAATACTCCAACAACTTACTTTCCGCAAACTTAGTCCCCCGACCAAGCTGTGGTTGTTTCAAAAACGTGTTGCCGCTAACGATTCCTAATAGAATCGCGATGGTGGCCGCACCTAATGCTGGCACAAATTGCGCCAATCCCTGACTAATAATTGCAATGACCAGACTGGTCACTAACCCCGGTAAAATCCCTTTGACCTTCATTCGCTTGCTCCCATCTCTATCTCGATGCTTTTAAGTATACGAAAGTTATTTACATTTGAGAAATAAATTATTATGATAGTTACTATTAATAAACATAATAGTTAGAGGTGGACACAATGTTTAAACAATTGGAAACGTTCTGTGCGGTGTACGAGACCCGCAACTTCTCCCATGCTGCCGAGCAACTTTTCATTTCCCAGCCGACCGTCTCGACACAAATCAAACAGCTTGAGGCCGATTTACAAACCACGCTTTTTACACGTAATGGTCGCCAAGAAATTGTTCCTACTGCTAGTGGCCAGCTCCTCTATCAACAGGCTCAAAAGTTGTTAACAACTTGGGCCGCTACCAAAACAGCGGTGCAATCACCACGCCACTTAGTGAAAGTTTCTTGCCGGATTGGTGCCTCACACACAACCGGGCGTCTGATTCTACCCACCTTATTAGCCAATTTGAGTGCCGTCAGTGATCGATTTGACTTTCAAGTGACGCTTGCCAATTCGGCCGAAATTTTGACCGCTATGTCCCAACACAAACTGGACTTTGGTTTAGTTGAAAAGCCACTCGTTACTGACCAGCTCAATCGCTTGCCATTTGGTCACGATGAGCTCGTCCATGCGGGCGACTTTGCCAGTCCCCTCTGGCTGCTACGTGAACCTAATTCCGGTGTGCGTCATTATACCAACGCCTTTTTAAAGGCCCGCAACATTCAGCCAGCACAAGTCATGGTCATCCACAATAACCAAATCATCGCGGACCTCCTCGCTCATGGTATCGGCCAAACAATTATTTCACGTCACGTTTTAAGCAACGAGATTCCCATCGAACAGCTAAGTGCCCATTACCAACGCCAATTCTTTTTACTGACCAACACGCAACCGGCAGCGGCACTGCGCCCCGTACAAGCAGCAATTACGCAATACCTAACAACGTGGTCAGATTAGCGATTCCCGCCGTTGTTATTAGGTCTTTTTGACATTAGCGTTTAAAAAATGGTCTGACCACTAAAGTCAGACCATTTTTCTATTCACTGAACAACCGGCTGCCACTGTTGCCAAACTTGTTCATCACTATATTGTTCACTACTCCGATAGGCACCCTTGCTAAGTCGTTGCTGACGTTGCGGATTTTCAAGCGTCCGGGTCAACGCCCTGACAAGTTGGTTGATGGCACCATCCGTGACCAAATATCCATTCTTGCCATCCTTCAAAACATCCTTAGGGCCATAGTTAATATCATAAGCAATTGCTGGCACACCATGACTAAGGGCTTCAATTAACGATAATGGCTGCGCATCACTTTCACCAGTATAAACGTAAGCACCGGCTTGATCATAAGCCATTGTTAAGTTCGGTTGATACCCAGCAAAAGTCACGGCGGTCTCTAGGTGCAACTGGGACACTTGCTGTTTTAGACGGTCAAGTTCACCACCATACCCGTAAATCACTAAGGTCGCATCCGTAATCTTATGGTGCACTTGGTCAAAAGCTGTCACCAGCTGATCGACGCGCCGTTCCGCATCCAAACGGCCGGTATAAATAATTTCATGCGCATGACGTTCACTGATCGCAATTGGTGCATGCTGTTTGGAAACAACGGCCGCTGAAATCGTCAGGATTGGGACACTCGGTTGACCACCGAGCCACTGCGTCAAATCCTGTTTCTGCTGTTCAGTGCTCGTAATGACGCCATCCCAGGCACTCAAAAATTCGTGTAATCCATAAACATACGCGTTATTCAAATTAGAATAGACCTGATCACGCGGGTCCACCGCATGCGGTGTCGGTAACCACAAATATTTTTTAGCCGTCGTCTGCATATTCACCACCGGCCACTGAGCAGCTAATGGGCGATCAGCAATAAAGACATTGTTTTCATCATATTGCTTGTTCAATTCATCTAGGAAGAACCGGTACCATTCCTGTTCACCGTTAAAGTAGTAGTCGCGGCCATGATAATCTAGCAAGTGGCACAGCGAAACATAGTTAGTTCCATTGCTATCATGCGCATAATATTGTTCGGCCAGCCGACTACCATCTGGACGATAAAAAATATCCGTGATTGGTTCCCCCGCTGACGAGAAGAATTCGTCACGGGCCTTGAAGCCCCGTTCATCATAGTCGGTTCGCTGAACTAAATTGTGAAATTGGTCAAAAATTTCAATGAAGTACACATGCCCCACCGTGCTGGGGACAAAGTGGACCTTAGCAATCAGCCGATCACCAGCTCGCACCTCACTGACATTGGGGTCCGGCTTAATGTCATAGGCAGTTGGCCAGTTCAAATCAGCCATCTTGATGACCCGACTGGAAAAGCTGGTCGTTTCACGAAAAAAGTCAAACAAGTTGGCCATCTGATCATCGGCAATATTGAAGCGCCGCATATTCTGATGTAACAAACCATCGAATTGACGCGTTACTAGTTTAGCCGGTGCTTGATGATTTTTAAACAACTGGAGCCGTTTGAATTCGGCATGCTCTACGCCAGAATTTAACGCCATTAAATACTGATTCACAAAAAAATTCATCGCTGCGTTGCCCCCTCAACTTGATAAAAATCAGCTGCGGCTTTCATGAGTGGTTGCCACTGTTGCCAAACAGCCGCTGTGCTAAAGCGTTGGGCATCTTGATAAGCCTGTTGACTATACATGGCTAACTTTTTCGGCTGTGCCAATAAGTCAATCATCGCCGTAGCTAACGCATTCTCATCATTAACCGGTACCAATTGACCGTCGTGACCGTCACGAATAATATCCCGCGGCCCATATTTGACATCATAGGCAATCTGGGGCACCCCGTGGGCTTGGCCTTCAAGTAAGGCGAGTGCAAAACCTTCTGCCCGCGAGGTGAGCATCGCCAGCTGAGCATCATTATAGACAGTCGTCAAATCCGTCGTGTAATCATTAAACGTCACTGCCGATTGCAGTCCCAGTTGTTCCACGAGTTGATGTAGCTGCTTGCCCGTATCGCCATTCGCATAGCCCCAGAAATCAAGGGTTGCATTCGGCACTTGTGCCAATACCTTTTTGAACGCCCTAATCACTTGATCCTGTTGCTTTTCTTCGGCTAAACGCGCCACAAAAATAATCTTGCCAGTGGTGCGTTGATCAAAAGCTGGCTTGGGCGCGTTCAAAGTCGCGTCATCGACAATCCCAACCGGAATGGTATAAACGGCCGGTTGGTTGCCAAAGCGAGCTTGAAAGTCAGTAGTTTGTTGCTGAGTCGACGCGATGACACCGTTCCATTGATCCAGATTATTGAGCGCGTAAGCATAATTAAAGTTGAGACTAGCCGTCTTCGGATGTGCGGGATCATTAACGTGATTACTGTGTAAGTGCATGACTTTAAACGCTTTAGTTCGCATATGGAGTGCTGCATAGGCCAGCTCATACGTCCGATCAATCACAAAGACCGCATGTGGCGTCGTCCGATTAAGCTCATCGAGGAAAAAGGTTGTCATTGCCGTTTCACCAGCAAATGACCAGTCTTGCCCCTCATAATTAATGAATCGATAAAGTGAATTTTGGACCTGATTTTGTCGATCTGCCATATGAAAAGTCTGATAGACGACCTCGCCGGCCGGATTAAAGACTTGTTCACTTGCCACTTGTCCATCAGCGGCATAAAACTGTTCAAGCCCTTTGAATCCCCGAGTATCATACCAATCAATCTTAACTAACTTACCATTTTGGTCGTAATATTGAACATTGTTCAGTTGTTTTTGCGTGTTCAGAAATGTATTAACCTTCATTAATAACTGGTCATTTTGATAGACCTCATAATGACGCCCAACGGGTTGCACACGTAAATTTGATGCTAAGTGTAAATCTTCAATCGTCACTTTTTTAGTTGGTTGTTTACTTGAATGTTGAATAAAATCAAACAAATTAATTTGATTTTCAGCTTTAATTCCCGCCGCTTTCAATGTCTGGTGTAACGATAACGAAAAGAATCGCGTGACCATCTTAGCAGGAACGTGATGCTGGTTAAAAAGTGCCAGCCGTTTCATCTCAGCATGTTCGATTCCCGATTTTTTCGGGTTAATGCTGGTATTCACAAAATAATACATTATTACTCGCTCCCTTACACAACGTTCTGCTTAACGGTCTCGATTATAACAAATTTTACTGAATTAATAAGAATATCGCTCACCGCTTTAAACCATTTTTTAAGTTACCTTCTGAATTTTACCGCGAGTGTGATGATAATGTGGCGAAAAGATGATGAAAGTGTTAACTTGTTACACCATGTTACTTTGTTACAAAATGGGCTAAAACCGTAATCTGTTATTTATTGCTTTGCAATCTGCGGTCGGTATACTAATCACCATTCGATCGAAATAACAACACAACTTTTATAGGAGTGACTGATTAGCTTATGAAAATTAAAAATGCCTTATTAACCTCATTGGCAGCTACTGGACTATTAGCCTTAGGTACTACCGTAGCCAATGCTGATACTGTGGTCGTTAAAGCTGGCGATACCGTCAGTGAAATTGCTTTAACGCACAAGACAACCATCAAAACGATTCAGAAAGCCAATCATTTAAAGAACGTTAACTTGATCTATATCGGTGACAAACTGGAAGTCAACAGCAAACACCATGCAACCACGGTTACTACCCAAGTACCAACTAGCGCTGCTTCAAGTACGGCTAGTTCGACCAGCACCAGTACTGCCAGTGCGGCGGCCACTAGCGCTAGTACTCAAAGTACCAGCACGTCAGCAGCTAGCACGGCTACCAGTTCAGCAACGACAAGCGTCGTCTCAAGTAGTGCCGCCAGCTCATCAAGCACAAGCGCTGCTTCGAGTAGCGTGACCAGCACGGCTAACGCTAGCGCCGCTTCAAGCAGTGCCACTAGTTCAGCAACTATCAGTGCCGCTTCAAATTCTGCGACAAGCCAAACTAGCACGGCGGCAAGTTCAACTGCCACTTCCGCGTCCATGACGAAGTTAAGCAACACCACTGCTTCTAGCGCCGCAAGCACGAGTACGGCAGCCAGCAGTAGTGCCACAACTTCAAGTAGCACCGCCACGACTAGTAACAGTTCAACGACCGCTAGCAGCAGTTCGTCAACAACTAACACTGAAGCTGCCGCGAAAGCTTGGATCGCCAACAAAGAATCTGGTGGTTCATACACCGCTTCTAATGGGAACTATTATGGTAAGTATCAACTCAGTAAGTCACTCCTAAACGGTGACTACTCGGCTTCTAATCAAGAAATCGTCGCTAATGAATACGTGGCTTCACGCTATGGTTCATGGGCAGCGGCCAAGGCCTTTTGGGAAGCCAACGGTTATTACTAAACATATTCATGCACAACTGAACATACAATCAGCGCGGTCTCTCAATGAAGGGCCGCGCTTTTATTTTCTCGCCAGTATGCACCATCAGCCTATCACAAACCGTTATCAAGCCACGCAACTAACTTTCATTCCGACTATTCATCCTGTCACTAGGCAGGCACTGATCCCCCAGCTAGTTTGAACACGTCCCCCCACAGTAATTCATCATTCGTTAACTTTTTCGCGCCATTTACCAATTGCAACTTCTAAACGACCAGCTCAGTCGCCATGATCACGTTACTCAGGTTAATACATTGACACGCTCATCACTAAAATAACGTTGCAAATTAGCGGTAATGTAAGCGTTAATCTGTTACACTGTATCTTAATCGGGCATGTTTTATTTGATAAAAAGTCCATCGATGATCAAATTGCGCTTAACGAACCGCTTACATGATGGTAAACTTTAAAGGAAGTCTATTCTAGTTTGGGAGTGAATCAATTATATGAAAATTAAACACCTATTATTATCTTCATTAGCAACAACTGGTGCCATTGCCCTTGGTGCTACCGCTGCTAAGGCAGATACGGTGACGGTCAAAGCTGGTGACACGGTTAGTGAAATTGCCGATAACCACAAAACCACGGTTGCTGCCGTTCAAAAGTTGAACCACTTGAAGAACGTCAACTTAATTTACGTTGGGGACAAGCTGCAAGTCAATAAGCACCAGACGGTTAAGATGACGCGGACCACTACTTCAGTAGCGACTCCAACTACCACCGCTACAGCAACTAGTACGAGCACTCAAAGCCATACTAATATAGCCAGTAGCGCGGTAAGTACCGATACCACTTCGACCGTTAGCCAAAGCAGTACGAATCAAGCCAGCGCCAGTTCAGTGACTAATGCAACGAGTCAAAGTACCACGGCCGTCGTTAGCCAGAGTAGCACTAGTCAGGCAAGTGCCAGCTCAGTCGCTAGTGCGACCAGTCAAAGTGCTACGTCAGCTGTTAGCCAGAGCAGTACTAGTCAAGCCAGCGCTAGTTCAGTCACTAGTGCCGCTAGCCAAAGTACATCAACAGTCGCCAGTCAAAGTAGTACTAGCCAAGCTAGCGCTAGTTCAGTCACTAGTGCCACCAGTCAAAGTGCCACATCGGCTGCTAGCCAAAGCAGTACTAGTCAAGCCAGTGCTAGTTCAGTAAAAAGCGCGGCTAGTCAAAGTACGATGGCAACTAGCCAAAGCACCACAACTACCGCTAGCTCAGCAGCAACCAGTAGTGCAACTACCAGCAGCACAACTGCCAGTCAAGCTAGTTCAAACACAGCTAGTTCAGCGACGAGCACAACGACTAGTTCGACTAATACATCTGAAGCTGCAGCCAAGGCCTGGATTGCTGCTCGTGAATCCGGTGGCTCATACACCGCAACCAACGGAATTTATTACGGTAAATACCAACTTGGTAAAGTTCTCTTGAATGGTGATTATTCTGCTGCCAACCAAGAAGCGACTGCTGACGCATACGTCGCTGGTCGTTACGGCTCATGGACCGCTGCTAAAGCGTTCTGGCAAGCAAACGGCTGGTACTAATCAGTATCTGCAATTATTAAATTTAGCTATATCATAACCTCAAAGCTAGCGCAAACAGACCATCGTTTGCGCTAGCTTTTTAGCATTTCATTTATGTCGCACAACCACGCTGAACTGGTTGGTATAACCATGTTCTTTAACAATATTTCCATTTCAGTTCAAAGACTTGGATTAGTCATGCTAGCATTGTTGTCGGAATTGCCGTGGCGTTTGTCGATAAGTCTGCTTAAACTGCGTACTAAAATAAGCTGCCGATTGAAACCCACAGGCTGATGCAATCGTGGCAATTGGTTGATCAGTAGTCGTTAACAAGTCGCAGGCATGTACCAATCTGATTAACCGCAAGTAAGCCATTGGTGTTTGTCCTGTCTGTTGTTGGAAAACGTGGTGCAAGTAAAACGGCGCGCCGTGTGCCCGTTGTGCTAATTCGCCCAACGTTAACGGTTCCGCATAGTGCTGCTCAATAATTTGCTTGATCGTTTGCACCCATTCGCTAGCCGCTACAATGGTTCCGGTTGGGCGACAACGCTTACAGGGACGAAAACCAGCCGCTAGGGCATCATCAGCATTTTTAAATAGACGCACATTAGCCCGCTTAGGTAAACGTGAACGACAGCTAGGCCGACAAAAAATCCCCGTACTCGTCACACCATAAAAAAATTGACCATCCGTCGTTGCATCGTTGTTACAAATAGCTCGCCACATGGTATCGGCTTTTGTTAAATTCTCCAATCCTCGCACCTCCGCTTCCTGATGACTACCAGTATACGCGCAAAGTTTAATCAGTGTGTTAATCAAGGATTAAAAAGCAAGATTTCGAAAGTCCAGCCACCAAAAATTCTGTTATACTAGCGCTATCCTAATTGAGATGGAGGGCTCAAACATGCACTTAACATTGACCCAAACAACCATTAACCAACAAACTTACTGGCTGGGTGCAACGCCCGCCGGTTTAGCCTTTGTTGGCCGTGCCAACGGTCCACGTGACGAATGGCAAACTTTCTTCAAATCTACTAATATTCATTATGATCAGCAAGCTAATCAACAAGCCAGTCAAGAGCTCCGCGACTACCTAACTGGCCAACGCCATAACTTTGACGTGCCTCTTGACCAAACAACCGGCACTCAGCTACAACAACAAGTTTGGCAAGCTTTGGCACGCATTCCATACGGCCAAACCGCAACTTATTCACAACTAGCCACGATGATTGGTCGTCCTACCGCCGTCCGAGCCGTCGCCAGCGCCGTTGGTAAAAATCCACTTCTCATCATTATTCCTTGCCATCGTGTCTGCCGTAAGGACGGTCAACTAGGCGGTTATCGCGGTGGTTTACCAATGAAGCGCGCCCTGTTGGCCTTGGAAAACGCCGGCGTGACCAAGTAGCTTAGCTTAAAACCAAGCGTGCCCCCTTGTCACACCGAATCAACTATGTCATCATAAAATCAAACTATGATTGCTAATTGTGCTAATCCTAATTAGGATTAAAACGTGCCAAGTTTAGATTGTTATTCGTCAGCCGGTGTGCGTCCTATGCCGACCTCCGGGGCTGGGTGCCAATTGCTGGAACGCAGCCGACGTCGATTTGAGCTAACGCCCAACCCGCGTCATCTCAAATACGAGTCTTATTCTAAGCCGGAAGGAAATCACTTCCAGCTAAGAATAATTTGGCTACTGAGCATTGTCACCCAGCCCCTTCAGTCTCAAGTCTGTGAGGGGTCACGGGTTGAAGCCGAGCATTGCCTAGCCAACGGATTAATGCGGTTTGTATTAGTCCGTTGGCGTAGCAAGCACAGGCTTCAGTGGCACCGAACACGTTTCGGGAAGCCGCTTGAATGGCAGATGAACGGCCACTTAACTTGGTATAACTTATCGTTGGCTATTTTGATACTGAAACTTTAAACAAAGCGTTAGGTGCATTAGCACTTTGTCGAGAGATTAAATCTTACTACGCTGATTCAGAAGTAGTGAGCTGGCTCAATATCATTTTCAGTCTGACAGTTGATTAACAAAATTATCGTTTATGAAAAACAACGACAAATCCAGCAAAGGTTGGGTATATTCCTGTCAGCCATTCGAATACTGTCCCGACTGGAAGGCGTTTCGGCCAATGCTCAGCGGTGAAATTCCACTTAGCAAGCATCCTTTGCTTGGTTAGTGGAAGACCAGTATTTAAGACGTGGGTTGCGGCTTAAATCTGTGTCCACCGCGTTCCAGCAATTGGCAGAAATGCCTGGAGGTCGGCGTCGGACGAACTAGCAAATCATGTTTACGCTAACTCGCACTTTTTCCAGCGGGCCTAAGCTGGCTGCTTTTGATTTAATTGGCACGTTTTAATTCTATTCCATGACTAATTAGCTCGCACAACACGTAATGACTTTATTTCAAGAATTTTGGGGGACAAACTAATGCTATCCATCGCACATATTCAGAAACGTTTCGGAACTGTTCAAGCATTGAATGACGTGTCATTCGACGTCCATGACGGGGAAATCATGGGATTGATTGGGCAAAATGGCGCGGGAAAATCAACCACGTTTCACAGCATCTTAAATTTTCTCTCATTCGATGGTCAGATTACTTGGAACGGGCAACCGTTGACCGCCGATGACTATGATCAAATCGGTTACTTACCCGAAGAACGTAGCCTAATGTCCAAGTTGACTATCACCCAACAAATCGTGTACTTGGCGCGGTTAAAAAATCAACCAGCGCGGGTGACCAAGGGTAAAATTGCTGCATGGATGAAGCGCTTTGCAGTCAAGGGACAACCGACCGATAAAATTGACAAGTTATCTAAGGGGAACCAACAAAAAGTCCAATTGATTTGTACTTTGATTCATGAGCCTAAACTAATTATCTTGGATGAACCGTTCAGCGGTTTGGACCCCGTCAACGCTGACCTGCTCAAGCAAGCTATCCTTGATGCTAAGCAACGCGGCGCCGCGATTATTTTTTCCAGTCATGATATGAGTAATGTCGAAGCTATCTGTGACTCACTCGTCATGCTACGTAATGGCGAAACAGTCCTTAAGGGTACCGTTGAAGACGTCCGCGCCCAGTTTGGCCGCACCCGCCTCTTCTTGACGACTGACTGGTCGCAAGCTCAACTGGCTGATCTACCAGGAGTCACAACCGTTACGCAACAAGGGGCCCGCCGCTTCCGACTCGAACTTGCCGATGCTTCAGTCGGTCCAGCGATTTTTGATCAAGTCACTGCTGGTCATTACATTGAAGAGTTCAGTCAGCAGCCACCAACGCTAGATGAGATTTTCCGAACTGAAGCGGGAGGTGTTGACCATGAATAAGACTTGGATCGTGACTTTTGAAACCTACTTACGGCAGATCAAGTCCTGGAGCTTTTTGTCACTCGTTTTTATGCCCTTCTTGTTCTTCGGGTTCGTGGCCGCCTTTTCTTATTTTGCGGCTCCTAGCGCTAGTAAGAATGACATCGCGGTCGTTAGCACCAGTTCACAATTACGCACAAGCTTCATTAAACAGAGTCATGTGGCTACCGCTAATAAATACCAAACACTCGCCAGCGCCAAGGCGGCGACGAAGCGCAATGACATCGCCGGCTACCTCGTTTTAACAACCAAGAATCAGCAGTTGCAAGCGCAGTTCACTGGTCCTAATGCCGTCAGCAGCGGCGATAAGGCTAAGATTCAACAGTTCTTAGCCACTGTCCAAAGCCAACGCAACGTGCAGCGCGCACAACTAAGTGCCAAACAGACTCAGGCGTTGGCTGTACAGCCCAAATTTACTGAACAATTGCAGAAACACGCCGCTTCAGATAAAACGGCTAAAACGGTCTCCTTCTATATTGTCGTCTTCTTTGTCTACTTGATCTTGACCACCTATTCAGCAATTACGGCCCAAGAAATTGCCGCAGACAAAGGAACCAAAATTATGGAAGTCATCTTCTCGAGTACGACACCGCGGAAATACTTCAACGGTAAAATTTACGGTGTCTTACTGGTAATTGTGACTCAGCTGCTCGTCTATTTAGTGGGTGGCTTTGCCGTCATACAATTCGTCCAACGTAGCTCACTCACAATTGATTTTTGGCAACAGAATACCGATTTGATCAATCAAGTGATTCACAACTTGGTCTCAATCAACTTATTATTCGCATTACTAGCCGTACTACTCTACACCGTAGCGTCGGCCTTCTGTGGTGCTTTGGTGACTCGGGTCGCAGATGCTAGCAAGGCCGCACAACCGGTCATCTATCTGAGTATGCTAGCATTTTTCATGGCCCTAGCCTTTCAGAACACACCCGACAATCTCTTCGTTAAGATTTTCTCATATATTCCGTTTTTCTCATCATACTTCATGCCATTGCGCCTCATTAACGGCATGGCAACGATGCCCGCTGCAATCGTGTCACTCCTGATTCTCATTGCAACAATCATTGGAAGTATGATCTACATCGGCCGAATCTATGGTGGGCTAATGTTACAAACGGATGAACTCGGTTTCTGGGGCAACTTAAAGCGCGGCTTACGGTTGAAGTAGGCCCACTAGTTGAATATTTATAACAACAGCAAGCACCCGGTCTAGCAACGCCATTATGCGCTAAACCGGGTGCTTGTATTTTTTGAATTCAAATTTTCGAAATTTCCAACTTATCGTCAACTAGCTCAAGTGGCCGGTAACAACAGATAAATATTAACCCTTAGCTTGCCTTCGTATTGAGTAACTGCCACTTAGATACCCTATTTTAAAAGTCGCGTTAATTCATAATGAGTCCGAACTTGCTTTTTTTTAGGAAAAAGATTGACCACCAAATTTTAAGGGCCTATTATACGTTTCGTAAATACTTAATAAGTAGAAGATGCTACCAAATGAAATTGATGAAATCGTTTATCTATAGTTATTTACGAGTCTTGATATTTTATATTATATTAATGTATCTGGTCACGGCACCCTCAACAGGTACATTTGTATTTCGATGGAATATCCCCAATATAATATTCACACTGTCGTATTTATTTTCCTATCCATTGTTAAATTATAGACTTACCAATCTGAAAGAAGCGCACTTTATCTTAAATTCTCCAAGCACACGAGAATTTAAGAAAGAAATTCAAGAAAATGAAAAAGCCTCCTATGAGCACAGAAGCAGTATCGATTCAATTGTCTATCGAGATCGTGCACTTTTAGAAAGTGAGGCCAGAGATGAACTAATGTCAGGAGAACTTTCTTTTTTCTTACAGGGCCTAATTTTGATTATTTCAGGTCCTGTTCTCATTTTACTTGGCTTTTATAGTATTATCGAAAGGTGGAGATAAAATGAAATTATTAATTTCAACCTCAATCATGGGCTTATCCTTATTAGTTGGTAGTCTAGTAATAGTAGCCGGTACAAAAGCTGAGGCATCCGATACACCTACTGTAAATCCATCCACAACTATTACAAAAGAATTGCCTGCTAGCTCTTTAAGAGAGGAAGTTCCAGTAGGTTTTGGTGACGATGGTGGGGGCGGTGGACAAGATTGGAGCATTTGGCCTGAACCATAGCTAAGCGTTATTATAATTAAGACAAAATCGAATTTTAGTTCTTCTGGAGGCGTTTTTCTATGATTAATCATAGAAAAACGCCTTTTCCCACTATTCTAGTTAGCCAAGGCAGAGTCATTCAGTCAGCACATGTACTCAAAAGCTAAAAAATACGGTATTAGAACCAAACACAAATATGCGTGTACTAGCTGTTCTAGCTCAAAAAGCAATGTAACCAACTAAGAAGCACTACTGGCATGAACTCGAAGTGATTTCAGCTTCATACCTTACTAAAAACGACATTACGATTTTAATGACTGGAACTGTCTACTTGACTCAGAGCAACCGTTAATTAACCCTGATATATAATTATTCATATCAAGCTTTCTAGTAATACTCGCTAAATCAAGTTAGGCCTGCTTCGTCGGATAAATCGTAAATTCATTAACGTTAACATCCTCTGGTTGGTCAATGGCAAAGTTAACCACGTTCGCAACGGCAGTTGGACTGATTCCCACTTGTTGATAAAAATCAGTCATATTCTGTTTGGCCGTTTTATCCGTAATCGTGTGCAGTAATTCCGTATTAATGGCCGCTGGATATAAGCTGACCGTTCGAATATTGGTGCCTTCTTGGGCACTTTCCATTCGAATAACTTCCATCAAATTACGAACCGCAAACTTCGTGGCACCGTACACGCCGGAGCCAGCAAAGGACTTAATTCCAGCCACTGAAGATGTCGTAATAATCTGACCAGATTTTTGAGCAGTAAAGATTGGCATGACCGCTGCCACCCCGTTCAAGACGCCTTTGATGTTAATATCAATCATCTGGTCCCATTCATCCGTGTGCAAGGCACTGATTGGCGATGTCGGCATAATCCCGGCATTATTGAAAATCACGTCAAGCCCACCGAATTGCGTTTGGGCTAGCTTAACTAGTGCTTGTACATCGGCTGACTTCGTTACATCCGTCACCTGATAGGCCGCTTGTCCACCGGCTACCTTGATTTCATCAACTAAAGCGGCCAGGCGTTCTTCACGCCGTGCGCCCAATACGACTTTAGCACCATTACTGGCTAATTGCTTAGCGGTCGTCGCCCCAATTCCGGACGAGGCTCCCGTAATCACAACGACTTTGTTTTTAACTGTCATCTAACTGCTCCTCCTATTCACCGTAAACTTCTTTAATCAGTGCCATTGCTGACCACGCCTTAGGCCACCCCGCATAGAAGGCCAGGTGGGTAACCATTTCAACGGCTTCATCCTTTGAAATCCCATGATCCTTGCCCATCTTAAAATGCGCCTTTAATTGTGGAAAATCACCACTGGTCATTAAGCATGCAATCGTAATCATACTCCGATCATGTAAACTTAGTGCGCTTTCGCGTGACCAGACTTCACCAAATAACACATCATCATTTAATGCGGCAAATTGTGGTGCTAATTTGCCTAAATTGTCGCGTCCTGCGGTTTGTTTAACTGCCATAATAACTTCCTCCTTCAATCACTGCTTTAACGTTTATAATTTTGCGTAGGCTTCATCGTCAACTGGTTCGAGCCATTCGCTAGTCCCCTTAGTAATCGCGATGTGGGCAAACCAACTATCCTTAGTTGCACCATGCCAATGCTTCACACCAGGATGAATTGTGACCACGTCGCCGGGATGCATTAACTGGGCTGGTTTACCAGCCTCTTGATACCAACCTTCACCACTCGTTACCAATAAGATTTGGTAGCCATTATGATGGATATGCCAATTATTCCGACAGCCGGGTTCAAACGTCACGTTGGAAACATTCACGTCAACCTGGTCATCACCGGCTAAGGCGTTCAGGTAACTTTGACCAATAAAGTATTGTTGGTAAGCCTCATTCTTCACACCTAAACCAAATAAACCACTATTATTAGTTGTTGTCATAATAAAAACACTCCTTAATTATTTGCTTGTTAACTTATCGATGAATACAGCTTACAACTTAAAGTACACTTTAAGTCAACAATAAAGTTTAAACTTGCTAAAATAGGATTTCGTGGTATTGTTATTGCTAAAGTTACTTCAAATAAAAGCTTGAACAAAGGAGATTTTCACATTGACAACTACCACCACTGAACGTTATTCGATCGGTGACTTCGCTAAAGCCGTTGGTCTCAGCGCTCCCACGCTACGCTACTACGAAAAAGCGGGCTTGATTGAACCACATCGCTTAGACAATGGCCGGCGCTATTATGAGACCGCCGATATTAACTGGGTCAAATTCTTATTACATCTTAAAGGAACGGGTATGAGTATTAGCGAATTGCAACAATACGTTACCTGGCGCGCAGCCGGCGACGACACGATTCCCCAGCGATTGGCACTGCTCAAGCACGTTAAAGCAGACTTTCTCGTCCAGTTCAACGAGGTCCAACATCACCTACAGATTCTCAACGACAAAATTAATTGGTATGAAGAAAAGGAAGCTGGTATTACCCAGGATCACGAAGATTTTGCAAGTTACTTGCAACGGTTTGGGCATCACGAATAACCTGAATAACGCACAACCGTCACCACAATCATTATTAAGTTAGATACACCGAGGTTCAGTCGCCTTGCTCAAAAAAAGTAATAGTCATTTCAAGAATCAATTCTTGAAACGACTATTACTTTTTTTGAAAGCATTTTTGGCATAATTTAATTCACGATTATTAACGTTTCCGTTAAGCCAGCAATTCCGTAATCATTTTTTGATAAATCTCGATGAAACGCCCATACATATCTAAATCAACGTATTCATTAACCTGATGCGCCGTAATATTGCCGGGTCCGAAGACGATCACTTGCATATCGGGACTCTTCACAATATAAGACGATGCGTCCGTCCCACCAGGAGCGCCAAAGTACGGGAGCCGTTGTTGTAAGACTTGTTCCCCAACCTGCTTCGCCAACTGGACCAACTGGCTATCTTCCGGCGTATGCACTGGATAGAACGAACTTGCGATGTCCATCGTTAAGTTGGCACCATCGGCATTGCATTCAGCAATGATGGCTTCCAAATCCTTAATCAAGCGGTCATTCCGTAATTCTGGAATTGTCCGAATTTTAACTGACATTTCGGCACTGGCTGGGACGGTATTGATCTGTTCACCACCACTGATTAACGTTACGACGGGCACGGTTGGACCCAATACGGGATTAACGATAGTCTTGAAACTGTCAAAATAGGCGGTTTGCTTCTGATAGTAAGTCATCAACATATCGATGGCATTTTGACCAATCGTTGGCATCGAGCTGTGGGCCGCCACCCCTTGTGCTTTAATCGTATAAGTCAGTGAACCCTTATGCGCTAATTCGATAAAGTGTTGTTCGGTCGTCGGATTCGCGTCCGCCATCCGTTGCGCCGTGTCGCCGTCAACACCTAACATGGCTTGAATCGACTTAGTCAGTAAAAGTTGTTTGTCCGCACCGCTTGGTTCCGCACAGATTAACGTTTGAATATCATCGGCGTAACCGAGTTCCGTCAATTGTTCAGCGCCTAAGTGGTCGACTTCTTCTCCCACAGTTGCGAGTAACCGCACCGTGCCATGGAGTGGGATGTCCTGATCGTGCAAGGCAATCATCGCGAAAACTTCAGCCATTAGTCCAGCCTTCATGTCCGTCACACCGCGACCATACAACCGATTATCCTTAATAGTTGCTGCCAACGGGTCCGTGTGCCATTTATCTGCATCACCCAACGCCACCGTATCTTCATGGCCATCCAACGCGACGACTGGACCGTGACCATCACCAATTTCGGCCACCAAGTTCACCCGCCCGGGAGCGTACTCGATTGATTGTGCTTCAATACCATGTTGTTTTAAAAGTGTGACCAAATAATCCGCCACCAATTGCTCATGGTTATTTACCGTATTCATTTTTACAATATCGCTTAATGCCTGTACAGCAGCTTCTAACTGTGCCGTTTCTGCCATGCCATTCATCCCCTAGTCATCCTTAATTAAACTGTTCCAATCAATTTAATTATACCACTTCGGCTACCATTGGCCGTTGTCAGACACGTTTAATCGACAGATTTCAGTGCATCCAGCATATTGACTCGCTTTAACTTACGATGCATCATTCCCATGACTAATAAACTAAAGGCCAGGGTCAATAATGCCGCGTAAACGTAACTCAACGGATGAATCGTTGGTGAAAACATTAACGCGTTCGTTTCAGCCGTTTGCAAGATATATGCGTGCAACCAGTTGCCCAAGAAACAACCGGCAATAATGCCTAAAACCGTCAATATCAGATTTTCACGGAAGATGTACATCGTCACTTCGCCGTCGTAAAACCCTAACACTTTGATCGTTGACAATTCCCGAATTCGTTCAGAAACATTAATATTCGTTAAGTTATAGAGCACTACTAGCGCTAGTGCCCCCGCCGAGATGACAAAGATCAAGACGACTAAGTTCATGCTATCCAGCATTTTAAAATTAGTGGCTTTCTCTGTACTCATCAGTGTCACGTTCTGAATCCCCGCCTGTTTCAATAGCCGGTCCGCATAAGCATTTTCTTGCTTTTTCGTTGCCTGCTTAAACCGGACATAGTTCGTGTTATATACTGGTGCCTGCTTGAAGACACGTCGATAATAAGTCGGACTCATATAGATAAAATGATTGACGTAATTTTCAGCCACCGCACTGATGTGAATCCGCTTAGCCGTTTGCCCAGCCAACTTGATCGTTAAATCATCGCCCGCCTGAACGCCATATAACTTAGCTAATTTTTCATCGATGACCGCACCGCGATTACCGATATGAATGGCCTGATGACTTTGTCGGTGCCGTAATACCACGAACTTGCTTAGCGATTGGTGGGGTGCCGGGATACCGAGCGTAGCCGTCTGTTCTGCTACCCCGGACTGTTTGACCGTCACCTGCTTGGCCTGTAATTTCAAACTAGCCTGGTAAAGTTGACCACGACTGAGTGCTTGCCGTTGTTGGTCCGTTTCGTTCCCACTACGCGTCACCACTGCATCGTAGTGCCACAATTCGTTAAATTGCTTGACGCTAATATCACCAATGGAATCCTTTAAGCCAAACCCCGTAATCATCATTGCCATGCAGCCCGCAATACCGAGCACGGTCATCAACAACCGTTGTTTGTAACGAAACAGATTACGAATCGTAATTTTATGATTAAAGCTGAGATGGCGCCACAACCACCGCCAGCGTTCCAATAACAAGGTCTTACCAGCCTTAGGTGCTCGCGGTTGTAAGAGCTGCGCCGGTAAACTGTTTAAATCCACACGGAGCACGACCAGTGCCGTCCCTAACGTGCACAACAACGCAATGGCTAAGGCGATACCAATGTCCATCCAAATGTATTGAACGTTGATGGCGGGCAAATTATACATACTGCCATAGGCCTGCGCGATAAACCGCGGGAAGAAATTGACGCCGAACAGGACGCCTAGCGCGGTCCCAATCAGCGCGGCTAAACCACCATAAATCATAAACTCGCTACCAACCGCGGTATTCGTATACCCGAGGGCCTTTAACGTCCCCATCTGTAGCCGCAATTCTTCAACCATCCGCGTCATCGTCGTTAGACAAATTAACGCGGCAATCGCAATAAAGAACAGCGGAAAGACAGTCGACAGTGCCACGACTCGTTGCGTATTTTCGTGATATTCTGTGTAACCCGGATTATCCGTACGGTCAGTGTACAAATAAGTCGGCATTGTGATGGCCGCGACCTGGGCCTGCGCGCGCTTCAACTGACTTTGTAACTTGACTAGTTGTGCCGTTCCCGCTGGCACTTGACTCGCAAGTTGCTGGGTCGCCTGCTGCAATGGTTTCAGCTTAGCCTGGGCCTGGGCTTGTAATGCCTGCTGCCGCTTACGCGCTTGTGGTTTTAACCAGCGTTTGAGTTGCGCGGTGTTCTCGCGATTTAAGCGCCGATACTTCGCCGTGTAGGGGGTGACGCCCCGCAAATTCTTGAATTGCACGTCAATGCGCGTTATCACACTGGACCTAATCACCTGCGGGCGAACATAGACCAAGTAGTCCAAAGTCCCTTTGCCAACGTTGGTGACGCCTCGATTCGTATTTTCAACATATGTTGGTGAATTGACAAACCCTACGACCTTGAATGTTTGCCGCGTGAACTGTGCATTGCGCTTAGCCGTACTGCTAATTCGATACGTTGAACCGACTTTTAGCTTCGGCTGCAATCGCTGTGCTTGCGCGTCTAACACGATCTCATTGGCATGCCGCGGTAACCGTCCCTTAACGATCCGTAACCGATTCAGTCGTTGGGTTGTCGGTAACGCCATCACCCGCACAACTTGACTATTGTTCAACTGATTAACATCAACGTAGCGTGTCGCTTGGTAAGTGAGCTGTGAGCGGTGCTGATTCAGTACTCGTGTATCGGCCTTAGTCAGTCCCAATGTCGACTGGACACTATTAGTCGCTAGTTTTTGCTTCGCATAATAATCATTAGCCGCCTGCGACATATCCGGACCAGTCGCCCGAATTCCCGTATAAAAAGCCACCCCTAAGAAAATGATCAGTAATATTGAAGCAAAACGGGCTTTCGATGACCAAATCTCACGCATAATTGTTTTAAAATAAGCTGCTGTCATCGCTGCACCTACCATTCAATCTCAGCCAAAGGCGTTGGATGAGCATTATGCTCAACCGACTGCACTTGAGCATCATTGATACGAATGACTTGGTCACCCAACTTCGCAATCGCACTATTATGCGTCACAATAATGGCCGTTGTCTGCGTCTGCTTAGCTGCATCTTGAATCACCTGTAAGACTTGCTTTCCCGTCTGATAGTCGAGCGCACCAGTAGGTTCATCACAGAGTAATAATTTGGGATTTTTGGCAACTGCCCGCGCAATTGCGACCCGCTGTTGTTCGCCACCGGACAATTGGGCGGGAAAGTTATCCGCTCGGTGCGTCAGCCCCACTAAGGCTAACGTCTCGTCAACATCGCGGGCATCCTTGGTGATTTGTGACGCCAACTCGACATTTTCACGCGCCGTCAAGTTCGGAACCAGGTTGTAGAATTGAAAAACGAACCCGACCGCTTGCCGGCGATAGGTCGTTAATTGCCGTGAGTTGAATTGCGCAATGTCCACACCATCCACCAGTACACGGCCGCTCGTAGGGCTGTCCATGCCACCTAAAATATTGAGTAACGTGGACTTACCCGCACCACTTGGGCCTAAAATCACAACGACCGCGCCCTGGTCAACTTCAAATGAAATATCACGATTAGCAACGGTGACCTGCTCACCATTTTTAAACTGGCGCGTTGCCTGCTGCACTTCGATGTATGCCATAATTTAGCCTCCTATATGTAATCGGTTACTATTATCATACCGTATTTTCAAGATTCACGGTTAGCATTTAAGCCACCGCTTGCATTTTTCCTCGCATTGCTCGTACAATGACAACAGTCACTGACACTGATAATTCCAGTGTTATCACCCGTTATCCGAGGAGGTCCAACTATGATTGCCCAAGCCATTGCGACTGTTTTAATGCTAATTGTTTTTATGTTCGGTTTTACTTACTTTCTGAATAGCCTATTTTTCAGACGCATCGAAAAACACGACCGTGAACAAACTAAAAAACGCGAACATCAAGACCACCACTCGTCTTAATGCTCGCGTCAGTACGTAATTATGTTAAAAATAGGACTGCCAGTTAAGGTCAAGGGCAGCCAATTTCGGCCTGTCGGAAAAGAGGTTGTTTAGCGTACCCTGGCTTTGATTACACGTCTAGCAAGACTTACAAGCAGTTCTACCAATGGCTAAAACATGCTCGCTGTCGCCCCACGCTACTAGATCAACGCTTCATTTTCCTCATTCAACTTGTCACAGTCAATGATCAATTGACAAACTTCTTTGTCTGGCGTCAACTTCATCGAATACTTCCGCCCATATTCAATCATCGTGTGATGGGCTTGATGTAATTCTGCCGGTGCCAACACACTCACGATTTTTTGTTCAACTTGTAACGGCGTCGCGGTCTGAGCGACAAAGTGCAAGCGTTTCGAGATTGCCGAGACGTGTGTATCGACAGCAAACGTCGGTTGTTCAAAAACGTCACTCAATACCACGTTGGCAGTTTTGCGGCCCGCACCTGGTAACGCCATGATGCCTTTACGATCGGTAGGCACGACATCGGCTAATTCTTCATGGACAATGCGCGCCGTTTTAATGATGTTGCGGGCCTTATTATGAAATAATCCGACGCTCTTGATAATTGCTTCCACATCCGCAACATCGGCAGCCATCAAGTCCTTTGGTTCTGGATACTTCTCAAACAGCACCGGCGTCACCTTGTTAACCGAGACGTCGGTCGCCTGAGCGCTCAGAATTACTGAAATCAAATACTGAAACGGCGTCCGCGAGTCCAGGGAAGGTCCCACTGGTCCGATGTCTGCTTCCATTTGGTGAATTGCCCACACGATCTGATCATCTTTTAGCATTGCGCTTACCGCCTCTTTCTTATCCTTTTTCTAAGTTAATTTTAAGGCTGAGGGGGTGTAATGTCTATTATTAAAAATATCGCGGCCTTATTTCTAATCCAAACTTCAATGACATGAACACAGTACCATTAATTTCTATCAATCATCATCACGATCAGCAAAATAGGCGGCCCGTTGCCGAGCCCAATATTCATGGTCGGCGGTGGTGATTTCTCGTAAGACATGGCAAGGATTGCCGACCGCAACCACGTTATCCGGGATATCATGAGTAACCACAGAACCAGACCCAATCACGACATTACTCCCAATCGTGACACCCGGATTAACGACCACGTTGCCCCCAAACCAAACATCGTGTCCAATCGTAATTGGCCAACCATATTCAAGTTGTTCAGCACGAATGGCGGCGTCAATGGGGTGACCCGCCGTATACAAGCCGACCCGCGGTCCCATAAAGACGTTATCACCAATCGTTATCCGCCCCACATCAACAAAAATCGCATCGTAATTGGCGTAGAAGTGCTTGCCAATCGTCGTGTTGCTCCCATAGTCGGTATGAAATGGCGGTTCGATATAGCCCCCGTCACCAATTTTGTTGAACATTGCCGTTAACAATCGTTGCCGTTCTTCTGGTTGGGCTTCGGTTGTTTGATTAAATTCCCGTACTAACTGTTTGGCACGATGATTTTCACGTCCTAATTCTGGATCATCAGCAACGTACAACTCACCCGCCAGCATTCGTTCTTTCTGTGTTTTCATACTCCCAGTTCCTCCCATCAATCGCATTTCACTTTCACCAGCATAGCACGCAATTGTCACCATGAACACGCATTCTCGAAAGCAATCGCCCCCATTTTGAGTATCGTTGAACTTTTAAGCTTTTTTATACTGCGAAAAAATCATTATCGTTTATAATGAGAGGTATACACACAATTAAGGGAGTTTTAACCATTGAAAACATTTAAAAGCATTATGAGCTGGGTGGTTCCGATTGCGATTGGCTTGATCATCGCCCTACTGATTCGTCAGTTCTGGTTTACTATGGTCAAAGTCGATGGGACTTCGATGCAACCGAATTTACAAAATAACGAACGCGTCGTAGCTTTTAAGACTAGCAAAATCAAAGCAGGTTCCGTCGTCGTCTTCAACGCCTACGGACTCGATCCGAACCAGACCGACAAAAACGCCGTTTATGTTAAGCGGGTCATTGGGATGCCTGGGGATACGATCCGCTACACAAGTTCCGGTAAACTTTACGTGAACAACAAATTAGTCAAGCAAACCTATCTCAAAAATAAGTATCAACAAACGACTGGGTCCTTCATGGCTAATAGTCACAGCAAGTTCACTGGTTGGACACTCAATAGTTTGAGCCATGATCAAGGCTGGGCCAAGTCCGTGACCAACAATACGGTGCCGAAGGGTTACTACTTTGTCCTTGGTGATCACCGGAGCGTCTCTAACGATGGCCGTTACTGGGGGCTCGTTCCTAAGAGCAAGATGATTGGGGTCGTCAAAGCATGGCCATGGCAGAACCGCAAACAATATATTAATAACTACCAACCTTAAGATTTGAACACCTTATCAGCAAATCGTTAACTGCGACTTGCTTTTTTGTTATACTGAAAATATTATTTAAATAATAAGGAGTCTAATCAATGACCACCAAAGTAAAAGTTGTCCTTAGTTGGCTACTCCCCATCATAATTGGTCTGATTATCGCACTTTTGATTCGCCAATTCTGGTTCACAGTAGTAAAAGTGGATGGTAATTCCATGCAACCAAACTTGCAAAACAATCAACACGTGGTCGCCGTCAAAACTAGTACCATCAAACGTGGTAGTGTCATCGTCTTCTACGCATACGGCGTCGATGCCGCCCAAGCTGACCACAACGCCGTTTACGTCAAGCGAGTCGTAGCAGTTGGTGGCGATAAAGTCCGTTATACACATGCTGGTAAACTATACGTCAACAATAAGCTAGTCAAGCAAACTTATCAGCCTAATCATTATCAACTCACAACTGGGTCTTATATGGCCAACGCCCACAGCCAATTTACCGGCTGGACATTAACCAGTTTGAGCCATAATCAGCCAGCTTGGCAGGTCACCGTTACCAACAACCGGGTCCCTAAAGGCAGTTACTTTGTCCTTGGTGATCACCGGAGCGTCTCTAATGATAGCCGTAATTGGGGATTTGTCTCCCAAAACAAAGTCATTGGCGTTGTTAAGGCTTGGCCGTGGCAGAACCGGCAACAATACATCAATCATTTTCAAAATTAACAAATAAACGAATCAACAAAGTTATGAACAACTTGTTGATTCGTTTATTTGTTAACCAGACTTTTATCCACAGTTAATAACTTAATGCCGTTATCCACAGTATCTGCATAAGTCTTCAATTGATTTGATCAGCTTTCTGAACAGATTATCAGCTCCGACTATTTTTGGCGCTGACGCCAATCCTGGACCCCAAAATACCCACAAATAATTGGGCTTAAAGGAACCAAAATCACTGCCATCAAAATATTCTTAAAGAAGTTGATAAAGCCATCCATGAAGTCACTCTTAGCCTCGACTTGCGGCGTTAATGCGGTTGGAACAGGTTTGGGCTTTGTCCGCTTGGCCGCTACTGACCATGGTCGGCCAGAGTCCTGAATGATTTGCTCATCGTCTGGTCGCGTTGACGGTGTTTCCTTGGGTTGTTTACGCCAGACTCGAAACACCCGCGGCCAACGATACTTCACAATTGGAAACAGCACGAGCGCACAAATAATACTGTAAATGACGAACGGATTCAATTCTAACACGATCCGATTGACTTCCTGACGGGCCGTAAAAAACATGATAATGAAGACGGCGATTGCACCGTAAAACCAACTAATTAGTAAATGACTCGTTTTCCACACGTTGTGCCACCTCCCTGGTTGTTGACATACTCAATCGCACCATACTTTTACACTGCAAGCCAGCTTCATAGATCGGGTCTGGATAGTTATCCACAAAAAAGTTGACCCACACCGCAATCATCTCAAAACCAGCGTGTTGATAAATCGCTAGTTGCCGCAACGATGAATTACCAGTGCCAATTTGCAGTTCATCACAGGTTGGCGCTGCTTGGCAGACTGCAATCGCCGTTGCTAGTAGGGCCTTAGCAATGCCGCGATGTTGATAGGCGGGCGCCACCGCAATATTTTTAACTTCCCACACCCCGGTTGTGAGCGTTGTTAACACGACAACCCCCACCACTTGTCCATCTTGTTGATAACCATAACATTGGCCTGTCGATAAGTACGCTGTGACCTGTGCCCAAGATGGATCGGCTAATAACAGTAAATCCCGTGGAATTTGAGCTGCCGCTAGCGGTTGAATTTTCATGACTGCCCCCTTTGATGCCGTTGATAGCCGTTACCCCAACAAACATAAGGAATGATGACTGCAATAATTGCTAAAGCATACTCGCGCACCGTTAAGTTCATGGCATTGACCACGACAAGGTACGCCAAAAAAGCCGTCCATAAAACCGGAACGATACCGCCGACCCAAAAGTAGCGACTAGCCGTAAACAGGTACTCTTCTAAGATAAAGATAACAATTGCAATAACACCTAAAATTAGTAATTGCATGGTGCCACTTCCTAACTTGTGATTAACTCAGTGACTACTGTTTGTTCAACTGTTGTAACATATCCACAAAACGTCCGATTGTTAAGTTGGCGACATCTTCATCAGAATAGAAGATAATCATTTGAGACCGTTGTTCTGGGGATAAGTTCGCTTGGGAGCCAAAATAAACTAGGTAAACGTCCGCACTATGATCCGTCAAGCTATGACCGTAATCCGTATCTAACGTGAAGTTGAAATCTGCGCCCAATTGTTTTTCCATGGCAGCCATGAAAGCTTGCACATCCGCAGTTGCAACCGTCTCTTGGCCCGCTACCATACTCGTAATAACATTAACTTGCATTTTAAAAACCCCTCGTTTAAATTTTAAACTCAATTTTCACAGTAGCGCACTTTTGCACAAACCGCAAGCCGCTAGTTGTCCACAGTGGATAACTTATTCCGTGACCGGTACAGTCAACTTATCCCCAGTGTAAACCATCGTTGTCACCACACTTGGTGCCAATGCCTGTCTCGTTGCCGCACGACCAGTTGCGACGTAATGCATCATTCGCAACGTTGCGCCGTCCACAATCAACAAGACCTGACCATGATCAGGCGTTGCCGCCATAACCTGTTGTAACCCCTTCTGGTAGCGATCCCAGAACTCCTGACCACTTTCCGCCAGTCCATCCGCATCGTGATCATGCAACAATGTCTGTAGCTCACTGGGGGTCTGATCCGCGGCAAAAGCGGCTACGCTCTGATAACCCAACTTAGTCGCAAAGCCTGACCAAACCGCCGCACGTTCAGTTCCTTCAAAGCCACCATAGAATGGCGCACGTAACGCGACTACCGTTCGCAACTTAACGGGTTGTGCTCGTGAATCTAAGATAATGCGCGCAGTCTGAATCGCCCGACTCGTATCACTAGCGAAGGCGGTATCAAACGTTGTCGACGCCAACTGCTGCGCAACCTTGGCCGTCGCTTGTTCGCCAGTCGCCGTCAACGGCGTGCCGCTCCAACCCTGGAACCGGTCAAGTTGATTAAAGTACGTTGCTCCAGCAACGACTAAGTGTAAGGTGATTGATTTCATGGTTAATTCTCCGTTAGTTTTTTTAGATTATTCAACTATTTTAGCATAAAAACTTGGCCGGACAAACGGACTCTAAGACTTGTTTAATGTTAACTTGAGTAGAATCGTCATCAAGGATGAAACAACTATCATTTTAAAACATACAGCTGGCAAACAAAAAAGGCCCCCGTAATCGGAGGGCCTTATCAATCAAAATTTCTTCTCTTATCACTACCGAATCACTAGTACTGAAATCGGTGCGTGTTTTGCCATATATGCGGCTTGCGATCCAAAATACTTACGTACCCCTTTTTTTGCAACTGAACCAATGACTAGTAGGTCGGGCTTCAACGCTGGAATCACCGTCTTAACGATGGTTTCACCAGGGTCACCTTCATCGACAACCGCGTTCACTTCCGTCACCCCGAAGTCACGGGCCAACTTCTGATACTGTTGGACGTGTTCTTCCAGATCCTTGCGTTGGCCATGAACAAAATCTTTGCTCATCGCTTCATACACGTTCATATTATCCTGTTCCAAAATTGAAACGATGGTTAACTTAGCACCGTCACTCTTGGCCCGGTTAATGGCGTACCGAAACGCTAACTGCGCGTCATCCGAATCATCAACACCAACTAAGATATGCTTAAATTCCTTAGGACTCATCTCTGACATATGGCTCCACTCCCCATTCTCTGATAATCTGACTACACCCTTATTTTCATCAATTTAGGCGTAATTGTCAATTATGACTGCGGTGCATTTTGTTTCAAGACACGCGCCGGATTACCGACTACGATGACGTTATCTGGAAATGAATGTGTTACGACAGCACCAGCACCAACAATCACGTTGTTGCCCAACGTCACTCCGGGTAAGATCACGGCACTACCACCAATCCAAACATCATTACCAATCGTAATCGGCGCAGTCCGTTCCGCTTCAGTCCGCCGCACAGTTGGGTCTAGTGGATGAGCAGGCGTGTACAAGCCAACTTTAGGACCGAATTTGCAATCATTACCGATCGTAATCAGCCCTTCATCACATAACGTGACCCCATGGTTCGCATAAAAATGATTACCGATACGAATGTTGACGCCATAACTAAATTCAAAGGTCGGTTCAACGAAGAACCGGTCACCGGCTGAACGTAGGAGACTTTTCATCTTAGTATTCCGGTCATCATTATCAGCAATCTGATTATATTGCATTAACTTCGTCCGCACGTCTCGCCGACGTTGCTGTAAGATTGGTGATTCCAAGTACAATTCACCATTGATCATCTGTTGATACGCTGGGTCATTATCGATTTCCATGTTTAACTTCCTTTTAAGTATGATACTTTAAGCATACCACACCGTTCAAAATTGCTGTATGATGGTTTAAATAAACCTATTGAAAGTAGTGGTTCCATGCAATACGCAATTTTTGATCTCGATAATACCATCCTTGACTTTGACCGCGCTGAAGCTGCCAACCTCGCGACCGTCTTTCAGCATCATGGCGTCACTGATATTCGCCGTGCAGAAAATAAGTATCAGGACTATAACGAAACTGTTTGGCAGCAAATCGAACAAGGGGCCGATCGTGACAGCCTATTAGACCAACGATTTCAAGTCTTTCTAGGCACACTGGGCATCACCGTTGACGGTCCTACGGTTCAACAAGAATACGACCAATTATTAGCGCACAGTTACCAAGTAATTCCCGGCGCCCACGAACTTTTGCGCACACTGACCAATGCTGGCCTGACCTTACTCGTCGGCACTAACGGTATCAAACACACCCAGCTCAGTCGCTTAGCAGGTGCCCATATGACGCCCTATTTTGACCATATCTTCATCTCTGAAAGTATCGGTTATGCCAAGCCGAACCCATACTTTTTCAGCGCTATTCATGACCAATACCCAGACATGAATGCCATGAATACCGTCATGATTGGTGACAGCTTACGTTCAGACATTGCGGGGGCGGCCGCCGTCCAGTTACCTAGTATCTGGTACAATCCACAGCATGTGCATAACGACACAACCATTGCCCCAACTTACACTGTGGATAACTTTAAGCAACTGCAAAAACTGTTATTAACAGCTTAAACGCAAAAACAATAATTAACCTCAATTAAAAAAGCCATGCAGCCCCATTCTTACAGTTACGACACAGTAAGAATTAGGCTGCATGACCCTAACACGATTCAAATTTAACCACGCGGCGACGATTGGCAGGAACACCTGTCAATTGATGCCCGCCGCACGCCCCAATCAAAGTGACACTAGCCACACCTTTTCTTACAAGGTCAGCACTAGCTATTTTGGTTCAAAAGTGAACCCCTTTTTACAATCCACTATTCTTCAATCTGAACAAAGTGTGTGTTACCTAGTCCACCGCCAACTTGCATGACACTGCCGCCATGCCGAAGCTTGCCCAAGTTAACGGGGCGGAAATTCAACGGCCGGACGAGCGCAGCGAATTCTTTCTTGGCAGCAACGTCATCGCCCGCATAGAACAAGACCCGCTTTCCAGGCCCATCAACGTGCCCATCCATAAACTCCGGTGGAATCGTATTGAAGGCTTTAATGACCCGGGCATTGTTAGCTGCACGAGCAATGACTTCACTTCCAGTCAACGGGGCCGTCTTAATTTTCTTAAAGTCAGCCGTAAACTGGTTCGTCACGTCCACCACGATCCGTTGCTTATAATCGGCGACCTGCGCTAATACTGCCGGCGCCTGTTCAAACGGCACCGCAAGAATGACTAACGGTTGTTGTAAGGCTTCAGCAACTTCTACAAAAGCCACATTGCCAGCAAACTCGGCGCGCCGTGTTGCTAAACTAGCCGCACCACTGTGCCGACTTAATTTGATTTGATGATCACCGCGCGCAAAGGTCTTGGCTAATACTGTGCCGACCGTACCGGCACCAATAATTCCAATTTCCATAACTATCCTCCACCTCATCTTTTAATAATGGTTTGAATTAACCGACTTATCTGGTCCGTTATCACGGACTGTCAGCGGTCATCTAGACCAAACCAGCTTATCTTAATGATAGCGAAATCATTATGGAATTGCACCCCATACGCGTCAACTATGCTTGAACTTGTTGGTAAGCCGTAATACCAGCTTTTAATCGTGCCAATCCATCCGTCAGGGTAATCGTTGGACAAGCCACATTCAGTCGCAAGAAGCGGTTGCCATCACCACGGTAAACATCGCCCGCTGATAAAAACAACCCGGTTCGTTGGCGAATAAAAGCAGCCAAAGCCGCACTGTCGGTTGTCACTTGACTCACGTCCAACCATAATAGATACGTCGCTTGGGCTTCCACCAGCTTAACTTGCGGCAATTCAGCAGTCAAGTAAGTCTGAACTTGACGTTGATTGGCGGCTAGTTTGGTTCGCAACGCGGCTACCCAGTCATGGCCTTCAGTATAGGCCGCAATGCTGGCTGGAATCGCAAACGAATTGGGTTCAGCCAATTCATCATTGTTGATACCCCGGCTCACTAATGCGCGGACGTGTGCATCGGGGATAATCAACGTTGCCGCGTGTAAGGCCGCCACGTTGAAAGTCTTACTTGGCGAGACACAGCTGATACTGTTATGTGCTACTGGCGCAGTCAATGATGAGAATGGCGTGTACGTGTGACCGTTAAGGGTCAAGTCACAATGAATCTCATCGGCAACGACTAGCACATGGTATTTCAAGCACAGCTCGCCAAGGCGTTGCAACGTCGCACGTGACCAGACGATGCCGATTGGATTCTGCGGATTGCACAAAATCATCATCGTGGTCAACGGATCGGCTAGTTTCGTCGTCAAATCGTCCCAATCAATCGCGTACGACGCGCCACGTGCCACTAAGTCACTACTCAAGGTATGCCGGCCATTGTTTTCAATTGAATGATAGAAGATATTATAAACCGGAGCCTGAACTAACACGTTATCGCCAGCCGCTGTCATTTTACGAACAATTGATGAAATCGCCGGAACGACGCCGGTGCAGAACATCAACCACTCAATTTGCGGACGGAAGTTGTGTTCCGTTGCCCACCAGTCTGCCACGGCTTCATAGTAAGCCGTGGGGACTTCTTCGTAACCGAAGACGCCAAACTGGGCGCGTTTTATCAACGCTTGCTTGATAACTGGTGCCGTTTCAAAGTCCATGTCAGCGACCCACATCGGCAACTCATTATCCGCGACGTCCCACTTAACGGCATTCGTGTGCCGCCGATTAAGCACGGTCTCAAAATCAAACGGCATGAGGCGCACGGCTTTCATGGTCAACACTAATCAGGGTCTGATGAGGATCTACTTCAGGATCATCCATGATGATTTCACCAATGGCTTGCGCATGAATCCGACCACTAAGCGGATTTTTAACGCTATCAATCGTTGAAACCACGTCAGCGTCAATGTTACGACAATATTCAAAAGCTAAGTCCGTATTGAGTAACGTACAGTTTTCCAACTTGACATTATCCATGTAACACAGGCCCTGATCACTCTCAATCGTACAGTTGACGAACCGAATATTCTTCGAATTCCAGCCCAGGTATTCACCAATGATTTGTGAATCATAAACGGTAACATTTTCACAATTCCACAGCGCATCCTTAGTCATCAACGTTGCATGATGAATTTCAACGTTCTTAGCACCATCAAAGGCGTAATTACCAACGAGGTTGAAACCATCAATGCGAATATTCTGGCTATTCATTCCAAAATAATCACCAGCTGCTTGAACATCATTCAACGTAATATCTTGGCAGTTCCATAACGTTTCTTCCGCATCTGAAAAGTGAACGTGCGCTAACTTAACTTGGCTGGCCCGCCGAAATAGCTTAGGTGCCTGTAGCGTACTATTCGTAATCGTAATATCCTTGGTGTACCAGATGCCAGAGCGAGACATTGTCTCAAACAAACCTTGATCCACAGTCACGTGTTGACTGTACCACAAGGGATATTTCCACTTAAAGATTGGCTGTTTCAACGTGACATTGCGACTTTCCTTCAGTGGTGATTCACCATCCGCAAACGTTGTGTTATTAATTTCAAGGTCATGAGCCTTAAAGAGGGCCCGTTCGCCCGTTAAATACTGTTGTGTGATTGTTTTCAATTTAACTTCAATAACTCCTTTATTATGAAACATAGGTTTGTTTACCCACGATATTCCTAGTGTATTCCCTTAACTGCACTCTAAGTCAACTAACTTGTCCACCTACTGCCCGGCATACTGGTTCCAATTATTAGTCCGCGAGCGGTTGAGCGCCATCACCCCTTCTAGATCATGAGGTTGATAGAGTTCTTCTAGGTATTGGATTTCTGGTGCGGTTAACTGTAAATCAACCGCCTCGGCTACGGCATCCAAATGATGTTGCTTAGTCGCACCAACAATTGGCGCCGTCACTCGTTGCTGCAACCAAGCGAGATTAATGGCCGCCATTGAGACATGGTGTTGATGCGCCAATTCTTCAACGCGGTCAATAATCGGTTTATCCAGCTCGCTAGTTGCTTGATATTTCGTATCAGCAAACGTATCCTGCTTACGCCGAGTCGTCTGGGTGCCAAAGGGATGTGCCAAGCGACCACTGGCCAACGGACTATACGGTGTCGTTGCCAAACCGTTCTCATGGGCAAAACTGAACAATTCCCGTTCGTCTTCTCGATAAATCAAATTATAATGACTCTGAATCGAGACAAACTGCGGATAGTCGTTGCGTGCAGCAAGCGCGTTAATCTGTGCAATTTGCCAAGCATAAGCGTTAGAAATCCCAATATAGCGAGCTTTTCCGGCCTGAACGGCTTCGTTTAGGCCCGCCATGATATCTGCCATCGGCGTTAACCAGTCCCAGATATGGTAAATGTATAAATCAACATAGTCCGTCTGTAGATTCTGTAGACTCTGATCGAGTGACCGCAAGACGTGTTCGCGGCCACTAACATGATCTTCGATTTCTTGAGTTGTCCGATTCGTGAACTTAGTCGCCAACACCACTTGATCACGCTGAAATTGCTTTAAACCTTGTCCTAAGACGCGTTCACTCGCACCCGCTTGATAGACTGGCGCCGTATCAAAAAAGTAAATCCCTAGTGCCATTGCGCGCTGAAGAACTTGATCCGCCTGTGTTTGGCCGACCGCCCATGAGCGCTGATTAACATCCGTCCCAGTACCCGCACCAAACCCCATACAGCCAAGTGCGACTGACGAGACCTTCAAATCGGATGTTCCTAATTGCCGATATTGCATTACATCACAACTCCCTTCATTACCTCATTACAACCCTTATTAAACCGCGATTCGTTGAAAGAGTACAATACCTAGTTCAAATAATTAATTATAATCATTTCGTATAGATAACTCCTATTCAGTCATTTTAGGAATCAATACCAGTAATTAGTTACCGCGCATTATTTTCAACCCGCCTGACAACAGACAACTGTGGCGGCCGTATTTTAGGGGCTGGTCCAAACACGGACAAACACTACAGGTCATGACCATGCCAGGACCTGCTGGAGTGTAGCAATCAACTTTAGTAGCGATTAACTTTGAGTAAGACATCGATGAAACGATTTTGTAGGCGCCATCACGATTTGGCTCGCCCACCCGCTCAAATTCAATTTACAAATACAAAACCGACCGCACTGGAAGTTAGACCTTTTCCAGAACAGTCGGTTATCATTAACTGATTAAACAGTCGTAGTATTGTCAATGACAACACTACGACAATGCTTATTTCAGTTTTACCTTAATTTTTAACTTTTTAGGCGCTTGATGGCGCGCTAAGATTAATTGCCAGCCCACTTTAACCAGCGTACTAATAACAGTCATCACGACCATTAACGATAATTTTCGACGCATTCGGCATCACCTCAATTAATTTAAATCGAGCATACCACACTTTAATCGACGTGAGCGGAATTTTGCAACTGAATCATATCATAGTAGTAACCATGCTGTTGCAATAGCTCGTCGTTGGACCCGCGTTCAACGATTTGCCCCTGATTTAAGACCAAGATTAAATCAGCATTTTGAATCGTCGACAGCCGGTGCGCGATGGCAATCGTTGTCCGGTTCTCCTGAATCCGATCCAAGCCAGTCTGAATCATCTCTTCCGTCTCAGTATCGACGTTCGCCGTGGCTTCGTCCAAGATTAAAATCTTAGGATCAGTTACAATCGTCCGGGCGAATGAAATCAATTGCCGTTGACCTGAGGAATAACTAGCCCCGCGCTCAATGACACGTGACTGGTAATTTTCAGGCAAATCATTGATGAAGTCATCAGCCTTTACAAACCGTGCCGCTGCTTGCACTTGCTCGTCTGAAATCTGGTCATTAAACATCCGAATATTGGAATTAATATCACCATAAAACATAAACGGTTCTTGCAAGACCAACCCCATCTTCTGTCGCAATTCCTCAGCCGGATACTCACGAATGTCGCGATCATCAATTAAGACTTCTCCTGACTGAAACTCATAAAATCGCATCAAAACATTAATCGTCGACGTTTTTCCACTCCCCGTCTGACCAACTAGTGCCACCGTTTGGCCCGGTTCAGCCACGAATGAAACGTCTTTTAAGACCGGATGCTGGCCGTCATAGGCAAAGGTGACGTGCCGAAATTCAATCTTACCGCGCGTAATCTTAGCCGTAGGATCGGCGTGTTGGGTCGGCGCAATCGTTGGGTCATCCATGACCCGTAACACCCGTGACCCGGCGACGACCCCATCTTGAAAGTCAGATAGATTATCCATCATCGACGTCATCGGATTATAGAAGTTATTCAGGTACGTGATGAACGCGTAAACGACCCCGGCAGCCACATAACCATTGAGTCCACGAACCCCGAAGATTCCCAGAACCATGACCGTCCCTAGCGCATAAAACAAGTCGATCAGTGGACTTAATAATAATGAGTTCGTCCGGATCATCGCTTGGCGGGTCTTGAAGTAGGCATCATTGGTATGATCAAATTCACCATTGATGCGGTGTTCTTGTCGAAATTGCTGAATAACACTAATTCCAGTAATTGCTTCACTCAACTTGGTATTCAACTCACTGAGCCGTTCCCGCATTCGCCGGTAAACCCGTGAGCTATACCGTTGATAATACCAAATCGTTACAGCCAAAAAAGGCATGAAAATCAATAGCCACAAGGCAATCTGTGCATCAGTAAGATACATCGCGACAAACGACGAAATCACCGCAAAAAAGGCGGTAAACAGCGTATTGAACAACGCCCAAAAATTGGAAAACGACATCGTATCGTTAGTCAGGCGTGACAAAATTGAGCCACCAGGGACCTGATCAAAGTAGCGCATGCCCATCCGATGCAACTTGGCGAACATTTGTCGGCGGACATTTTCAAGCATGTATTCCGCCCCCATCGTACTGCTGAAGTTCTGAACGAACTGCATCAACGCGCGCACAACCATGCCGAAGAAATACAGGCCCGCAAAGTACCACATGACCGGTACCGTGGCGTGTCCTGTTTTGAGATAATGATCAATAAAGGTCTGTAATACACGCGGTAGATAGATATTAACCACGCTGATCAGACCGGAAAAGACAATGGCTGCAATGAAGAACCATTTGAATGGTTTCGCATATGGTAATAGGCGTCGAATAACCGTCAGTTGTTCCTTAACAGGCATGGAACGTGCCCATACCGATTGACGTGCTGCCATTATTGCACCGCCCCTTCCACTTTAGTTTCGAGTTGTTGCCGTTTGAACATCTTCTGATACCACCCGTGTTGCGTCATTAATTGCGCGTGGGTCCCTCGTTCAACAACGTGACCGGCGTCCAACACAATGATTTCATCAGCGTTCATCACAGAACTTAACCGGTGGGCCGCGATAATCGTCGTTTTGTCTGCTCGCTCGGCCTTTAGATTAGCTAAAATTTCCGCCTCAGTTTCGGCATCAACCGCGGATAAGGCATCATCTAAGATGAGCAATTCAGGATTGATGAGTAAGGCCCGCGCAATGGCTAGTCGTTGGCGTTGCCCTCCAGATAGCGAGATACCTTCCTCACCAACCTGGGTATCGTAACCAGCGGGCATGCTGGCAATCTGGCCACTCAAATCACTCTTGGCGGCAACCGCTTCCACAACGGCTTGACCCACAGTCGGATCGGCAAAACGAATATTTTCGCGAATCGTATTTGAGAACAGAAAACTATCTTGGGGCACATAACCAAGGGCTGGTAAGTAACTATCAAGCGCATACTGCTTAATATCATGACCACCATAAGTAATGTGGCCCTCGTACTGATCAAATTCACGCAAAATCAGTTTCATAATCGTTGATTTACCAGCACCAACCCGCCCGACAATTCCGAGCGTCTGTCCCGCCTTCAAAGTAAAGTCCACGTTACTCAGACTGGTTCCTGCATCGTTGGGATAATTGAACTGTTTGATTTGATACTGAACATCACCATGCGGGCGCTGTTCAATGCCCCGTTTGGCATCAATAATGGCACTTTGCTGATTCAATAATTCCATGACCCGATCATACGAGGCGTTTCCCCGTTCCATCGTGTTGAATAACATCCCGACCGCAAACATCGGCCAGACCATCATTCCCAAATAAGTGACGAACGAGACCAAGTTACCGATTGTGATGACACCGTGGGTCACGTACAACCCGCCCAAAATAATTGTGGCGCCGTAAGATAACGCAATAATCATGGTAATCGCGGGATCAAATAGCGAGTCGAGTACGTTGACATGCCGATTGATCTTAATCGTCTGATCAATCTGTTGATTAAAATCAGCAACGTCAGCCTTTTCCTGACCTAGCGCTTTGATCACTTTGATGCCACTGATACTCTCCTGCGCCTTATTATTCAGTCGCGAAAAGGCGGCTTGGGAGGCACGAAACGCGACGTGAATTTTTTTACCCAAATACCGTGACACGACCGCTAATAATGGGAAAGGCACCACCGCAATCAGCGTCAGTCGCCAGTCGATTAGTGTCATCATCGCAATCAACGTTGTCCCACCAGTAATAATGGAATCCGCAAATTGGAGAATGCCACCACCAGCGACCCGTTCAACCGCCGTGAGATCATTGGTCGCATGAGCCATCAAGTCCCCGGTACGGTATTGCTGATAAAACGTCGCATCCATCTTCATAAAATGCCAAAAGAGTCGTTCCCGCAGCGTTCGTTCAAGGCCGGCTGCACCTCCCCAGATGGCATTCCGCCATAAATAACGCGCCAGGTACTGACCAACGGCGGCCACACCAATAATAACTAAATAGACCGTCAGCGTGTGCGCCGTCAAGCTGTGCTGATTAATCCCATCAACGACGTCCCCAATAATCCGGGGCGGCACAATGCCGATAATGGCAGTCAAAACTAGTCCAAGCACCCCCGCGAGGTACAACTTCCATTCACGCCGAAAATACCAGCCTAATTTCAAAAATATACTCACAGCGCACCTCCAATAATTTAATTAAAATTTAATTAGACAACTTTTTATAATACCATACCTCGCGCAAACCCCTTAATGATAAGTTCCATCCCGAATGCAAAGTGATTGCACCAGATTGAAAATAAGCTTAAACTGGGGACGTTAGTGGGGCGGTCATTAAGATCGTCCCTTTCAATCGTAAAAATTCAGATCACTGATTTTTACCAGCGACTATTGGGCTTGGTGAGCTGTCCAAAATACGCCAATTATTTTTATAAGGAGTGTTGATTGTGTCCCAACCAAGTACCGTCACTTTAAAAACCAAACTGGCAATCTTATCCGTTGGTTTACTCTCATTTGTCGGGATTCTCGTGGAAACGTCGATGAATGTGACCTTTCCCACACTGATTAAAACAATGGGGGTTTCACTAGATACCGTCCAGTGGCTGACGACCGGCTACCTATTACTGACAACCGTTGTCATGAGTACCACGGCCTATGTGCTAAAGCGGTTTAACCCCAAGCCCTTATTCTTATTTGCCGCCCTCGTGTGTCTGCTTGGAGGCATTCTTTGTTGGTTAGCGCCGAACTTCCCCGTATTATTGACGGGGCGCCTTCTACAAGCCGTGGCCACGGGGATTTCGATTCCATTGATGTTCCAACTAATTTTTACAAACGTCCCTCGCAATCAACTAGGAACTTATACCGGTTTAGCTAGTGTCATCGTGTCCCTAGCCCCGGCTCTCGGACCAACTTATGGCGGGATTTTAACTAGCGTCTGGTCATGGCGGGCAATTTTCGTTGGTATCGTTCCTTTGCTGGCATTACTGGCAATTTTAGGGGCATTCAACATTTCAGGGAAGGCCTTAGGTGTTGGTAATAAAAAGTTCGACTATCTGGGCGCAATCCTTTTAGCCATCACCTTCACTAGTCTGTTGTTCACGTTTAACAACGCGGGAACTCACGGCTGGCTATCGCTGAACTTCGGTCTGTGGTGTCTGTGGAGCCTCGTGCTGATTGGTGCGATGGTGACGTACGCCATCAAGGGCCGGCGCCAACTGATCGATTATTCAATTCTCAAATTGCCAATCTTGCGACTTCGGCTATTTAATTACTTTGGTTTACAATTCATTAATATTGGGTTGTCGTTCGTCCTGCCACTTTTCGCCCAAACCGTCCTTGGGGCTTCGGCCATGACGGCGGGGCTCATGATGTTGCCCGGCGCAATCGTCGGCGCAATCACTGGGCCAATCGCCGGTCGAATTTACGATAAACAAGGCCCAACAACCTTATTAACATTTAGTGCCATCATGGCGAGCGCCGCCTTACTATTATTCTGGCTGACAACCGATTACTTCACCGTCATCATCATGGCCGTCATCTACGCGCTACTACGCGTCGGCTTTAATACTGGTTTTGGGACCGCGATTTCGGATGGTAGCACCCGCGTCCCTCTGCCTCAAAAATCCGATCAAAACTCGATGTTCAGTATGATGCAACAGTACGCCGGTTCAATCGGGACCAGTATTATGTCCGCTGTAATTGCCGGCTATGAAATTCATCATTCCACCGTAACTGGAACGATTATGGGGAGCAAGTTGGATTTCTTGCTATTATTCGTGTTGGCAATCGCCATTTTGGTTAGTGTTCTGCATGTTAAACGACTTGAAATAAGACAAAACTAGGATTGACTGGTAGCATCGTTAGTCTTGCAAGTGGATTGATTGCTGCATTTTTGGAAATTAATTATTTAAATGCTTTAAATCTACATCGAAAAGGCTCAGGTTTTCTTTAACCTGGGCCTTTTCGCGTACTCTAGCGTCAATAAACACACTATTAAGCAGATTACTATCTCAATGCTTTCTAAAATAGAGTTTCCATATTATGATGGCATAATTGAAAACTAGTGACATTACAAAATAAATAATGGAAATACCCAAAACATTAGCACAGTATTCTGTAAACCAATATTTGTATTGTGTGAGAAGATCATATCCACCATGTAAAACAAAAAAATAAATAACTGATATTCCAAAAACAATCATGCTTTGTTTGAAACTTGATTTAAAAACAGCCATCATATCCTACTCCCATCTGTTGAAACCGGTTTCGTTTTGTCTTATTATACATACGCAATTCAAAAATGTACACTGCTGGAATAAGGAGGAAATCCAATGAATTACACCAGTCAAGCTAACATTCACAAATTTACAGTATCTTTGGTCATTATTTTATTGAGCAGTATCCTAATATCTACTACCATAACTTTGAAAATTTCTGCCAATACGACATCATCGTCACAACAAGCCATAGATTGTATCGCTCAAGAATTAGCAGATGTATCAAATAGCATTCGGTATGATCCCCAGACTGGATTAGCAACCAACTTAGATGTGAACGCTTTAATATCAAAATACGGTTCCAATAACCAGAACCAATTGCAGCATATCAACGAGATAATGAAATATGAATACAAGCGAAATTTGCAATTCAACCAAGGCAAGCTAAATAGTATTCAAACTAGAAGTTTTTGGTCCTGTATGAAAAATCAATTATTGGACATGATTGGCTATCAAACTTTCCAAGCATTGTTACGCGGAGGCATTCAAGGATTAATCCAAAGAAAGGCCTGGAAGGCAGCGGCTAAATTACTAATCGATGGCATCGGAGTCGGGTTTATCGCCGCACAATTAGCCTGGTACGCGATTAGATGTGCCTAGTTATTCATTAGTTGCGCTCACTCGTAGAAAAAAGTAATGTCTTCGAATTATGGTATCAGTAAAATTAAAATTTAACCCTTTTCGAGAAAAAAAACGCGCCCCCAAGACGCGGTTTTTCGTCTTGGAAGCGCGATAATATGATTACCAGTAATTACTTACCAGCTTTCATCTGAATTTCAGCCTCGGCTGGAACTTGCATATCGTGTTGCTTGAGGAAGACCATGGAAGCCCACAGTAAGCCCAGCGACACAATCGTAATTCCTGCTAAGACAACGATTGATGACCAGAAGATACCACTACCCCAACCACCAGTTAAGGCTTGCCGGAACGCTTGAATCGAGTACGTTAATGGCAAGTACGGGTGAATAACGTTGAAGAACTTGTTGGTAATTTCCATTGGGAAGGTCCCACCAGAACCACCAAGTTGTAGCATCAAGATAACCATTGCGACGAACCGTCCTGGGTTATCGAATAGCATCGATAAGAACATGACTAGGAACATTGACGCTAAGGCAATCATGATTGCCGTCAAGTAGTATTCAGGTACACTGATTGGTTTCAAACCAGCAACTAATAACACTGTCGCTTCGATGACCGCCATCGCAAGTGCTACAGGACCACCAACGGCAACTTTACTCCAGAACCATTGTGTTGGCGTGCCGTCGTCATCCGCAATCCGTCGAATTGGATAAGCGAAGTTGAAGACGATTGCCCCAACATACAAGGCCAGTGACAAGACGTAAGGTGCTAACGCATGACCATAGTTTGGCACGTGCGTGTAGTCCTTATAAGACGTCTTAGTTGGCGCCGCCATCATTTTCGCATTCGCGTTCTTTAATGGTGTCGCGTTAACTTGATCCGCACCTTCTTGTAAGGAAGTTGCAAGTGTCTTGTTACCGTTCTTGATCTGCTTTGTCCCAGATAGGAGTTTGGCAGAGTTGTTGTCAAGCTGGGTGGCCCCGTCATTTAATTGACTGACACCACTCGTTAATTGACCAGTACTACCTTGTAAGGTTTGTAAACCACTGTTTAGTTGACCGGCACCGGTGTCAAGTTGTTGGACACCACTTACTAGGACTGGTACTTGACCGTTTAACGTTACTAAACCATTTGTGACCTTACTTGAACCGGCAAAGAGTTGTTGAACACCACTAGCCAGAACTGGTACCTGACCGTTGAGCTGAACTAACCCATTTGTAACCTGACCTGAGCCACCGGTTAACATGCTAATTGCAGAAACTAGCGTTGGCACCTGCACGTTCAATGCTTGATTGCCAGCGGCCACTTGATTTGCCCCGCTGTTCAATGTACTAGAGCTTTTATTTAGTTCCGTGGTTCCATTATTTAGCTGAGCAATAGCACCCACTAAAGTTGGGACCTGACCATTTAACGCGGTTAGTCCACCTTGGATTTTGCCTGCACCACTATTGAGATCAGCAGACTTACTATTGAGCGCAGTCGTTCCTTCTGAAATCTGTCCTAGACCAGAAGACAAGTCTGTGGTCTTACTTGATAAGTTTGAAATCCCAGAGGTTAGCCCTGGTACCGCCTCATCCAATTGAGTTAGCCCAGTAGTCAGTTGACTCGTTCCGGACTGAACCTGCTCAAGACTATCGGTTAATTTTGCAGAACCAGCTTGAAGCTTTTGAATTTGGGCCGCTAATTGATTAACAGAATCAATATACGTATTCACACCACTTTGCAACTTTTCAAAGCTTTGTGCCAAACTAGCATCGACTGTCGTTGCTTTAGAAACTGTTCCCAGTGTTGTCTGAACTTGCTTCATCTTGGCATTCAAGTCCGTAGCTGCTTGTTGTTTAGCAGTACTATCCGAGTTGCCTTTACCAACACTGGACAGTGTGTCTTCAAGCGCTTTAACTTGAGCATCCGTTAAATGTTGTGCATCTTTAATACTTTCAATTTTAGTATTAATTTCAGCACTTACATTGCTAGTATCCGTGGATGCCGTCAAAGTAGCTACATCGTTATTAATCGCACTATTTAAAGCAGAAATATTTGCTGCGTTAGCATTGCCCTTTAAATTTGCAATAAGTGTATCAACATCTTCCAATGTTGACGCCATCGCAGTCATTCCAGACTGTAACGTTGCAATCTGTTTTTTTTCACTATCAGATGTCGCCACGCTATACAAATCTGAGAGTCCAGTCGTTACTGTACTGCTACCGCTATGAATTCCTTTTAACGCATTATTGACATCTGTTGCTCCAGATAGCAACTGAGTTGATTGTGCTTCTAAACCACTTGTTGATTCTTTTAATTTATTTGCACCTTGACTAAGCATACCAGCACCATTAGAAGCGGTCTTTAGTTTGCCGTCAATCTTATTAACAGCACCAGTATAATCTGAAACACCAGTCTTCAATGTTGAGGACCCGTCTTTCAGCAGCGGCACAGCCTTTGACAATTCTCCGGTTTGACTATTCAATTTGCTTAACCCTTGCGAGACAGTGTAAACACCGCCAGTATATTTTACAATTCCTACTTGCAAGGCCTTAGAGCCGTCTGCTAGCTTAACAACGCCAGTTGATAACGTACCAGTCTTACCATTCAATGTCGTCAGACCATTACTTACTTTTGCTGATCCAGTTGCCAATTGACTGACACCACTAGCCAATGCACCAGTCTTGCCATTCAACGTTCCAAGCCCACTAGTAACTTGCCCGGAACCATCTGATAACTGACTGACACCGCTAGCTAACGCCCCGGTCTTACTATTCAACGTATCCAGACCGGTCTTCAACGCACTACCACCATCGGCAAGCTTAGCAATCCCAGCAGGTAATTGCTGCACTTTCGTATTCAACTCAGTCGTCCCGTTCTTCAACGTATGAACGCCCGTCGTATAGGTCGTCAAGCCATCCTGCAGTTCAACGCCACCATCTTTAAGCTTAGTGGCCCCATCGGCGGCTTTTTGATAACCCTTACCGGCAGTCCGAATCTGCTTGAAGATTGCTAATGCGTAAGCCTTAGTGACTTGCGCCCGAATACTCTTATTGACTTGCGAAACACCAGTATCGGTAATGACCTTAGCAATATAATTCAACGATTCGTTGGTCTCATAATGCAAGTTCATCTTTTTCGGATTGGTATCCGTCATCGTTGTGGCATTTTTTGAGAAATTGCTAGGAATTGTGACGACCGTGTAATATTTCCGGTCTTTCAATCCCTGCTTGGCTTTTTTAGCCGACACAAAGTGCCAATCTAAATCGTTATTTTTCTTTAAATTCGTCACAACTTGCTTACCAACTGCAAACTTTTCGCCTTGATAGTTCACTGACTTATCTTCATTAACGACAGCCACTGGTAAGTTTTGCGTATCCCCGTATGGATCCCACACCGACTTCAAGAAGAAGATGCTGTATAAAAACGGGATCAAAATCATGACTGAAACTGAAATCCATAATATTTTGCTATGACGAATTGACCGCCATTCGTCGCGTATCATTTTCACAACCTGAAACCTTCCTTCAAATAATTAAACTGTGTGCTGCTCGAGTGAAAACACCGTCGCGAGCGTCCCCTGAATCATTGCTTGCGTACTAGCCGCTTGACCATCACGATGACCATTGTTGAGCCACTGCACAATACTCGTCACAACACCACTGACTAAGTAAGCTGTTAAGTCCGGGTGCTGTGACTGCCGAATCATGGCAAAGACCCGATCGTCCGCACCCGTTTGCGCAACCGTCACAAAACAGTCGTTGATTACTTGCTGTGAACGTGTATTATCACCCTCATTATTAGTAACCAATAAATGCCGCAACACCTGCGTATGCGTCCCAATAAATGTCGACATGATTGCCGAACCAACCGTATCCGTACGTTCAGCTGCTAGTAATTCGTCTAACGTGTGCATCACCATCTGCCTGAGCAAATCAAACTTATCGGTATAGTACCGGTAAAAACTACTGCGATGTATAAATGCTTGTTTACAAATCTGCTCAACCGTAATTTGTGAGATTGAACGTTGCTCCAACAATTGGTACATCGCCCGCTGTAAATCCAGCTCCGTACGAATTGAAATACCCATCACCCCGTTTTTTATTCTTATATTCGAATAGAAGAATGCAGTTGCCATAAAAACACCGCTGCATCCCCGTGCAACGATTGCTGGTTTTCATGCAGTTCAGTGCAAGTACGGTTTCAATTCCAAATCAGCTTTGAGTGTATGAATCAAATGCTCGACTTGCGTTAGCGGTGCATCAAACGTTACCCGATAATAGTTCCGGGTCCCTTGATGTTCAACCGCAACAAAGTGCCGTTCCTTTAATGTCTTTAATTGATGTGAAACGGCCGGCTGCGAAATATGCATCCGCTCAGTTAATTCTCCAACGGTCATCCCTTGCGCATGTTGCGAAAGTTCAATCATGATTTGTTGACGCCGTTCATCGGCTAAAACTTCAAAAATCGGAATGGTTTCCCGAAATTCTTGCAGTGCTTCCTCACTACTGACCATGCTGGCAGCCTCCTATATTCTTATATTCTAATGTTCGAATGTATCAATGATAAGGCTTTTTGTTTTCGTTTGCAACAACTAAAACGGCTATGTCGACAAACGCGACAAATCATTAAATATGTCGCGTTTTTAGTCAAAAAAACGTCTGACCACGCAGTCAGACGTTTCCAAGGGTAATTAGTACTAACAATCAAAACGATTGATAGCAACGTCCGGTTGGGAGCCGGAGCCGTTGTATGGAAAATCACAGGTGTTTGGGAAGGCCCCATGATCTAAGACATCGCGTTACTTGTTAATAATGACAGAAACATCAGCAAATTAACGGCGGTTAAGTAACTCGAATAACTACAGTATAATCGCTCAGACTAACTTTGCTAGTCCTAGTTTAAAAATTTTGTCGTAAAACGGGACATTTAGTCTAAACTGTTGTATTGCTCACTGGCAATCCCCAAAAGTGATGGCTATCTTACGAAGCCTTATTACTGTCCTGACGCTTAATTCAACGCTTTCTTCACATATTTGTAACCATACTTAACCAACTCACGTTCAACTTGCTTACTAGTCGTCGTCGATTGAGAATAGCGACTCGCACTCGTATTCTGACTACTGTTGACTTTATCAGCCCCGGCGACCTGCATCGCTGAATCCGCTTTGCCGCGACCAGTCGCATAGTCAAAGCTAACGCCGGGTTCAACATTCCAAATGTAGACATTAAAATTGACGCTACCGTCAGTTGAAATTGCTTGTGACCAGTAACCCCGAGGCATTAACTCATTGCCCCGAAAGACCGTCGTCACCCGATAAATAACTTTCTTACCTTGCTCTAACGCCGTACGTACTTGCTCTTCATAAATCTGCATCGTCTTCTGATTCGAGTAGGCCGTCTGCGTTGCCAGGTTCTTCGGGTTATCCAAGCTACCATCTTCACCGGCCCGATATTTACCGTCAGACGTCAGGTTAAAGGATAACGTGTAAGCAATCAAGTGCCCACGATTTTGTGGATAGACCCGTTTACCGTTGACCGTAATTGGTTGGTTATGCCACCCGGTTGGACTCCAGGTTTGCGCCGTTCGTCCTTCAGACCGTCCCAAATTAGCCTTACTCAAATAAGCCGTGTCCGTGGTTGTGCGATTCAATGAATCTAAATTACCATAATCGATCTTCGAATTTTTCCACTGACTTGCGGCCAACGTACTCTTACCACTATTGACTTTGATGGCCGCCGCACTACCCGATTGATAAGTCATCTTAGCCAGTTGCTGATACGTCTGCTGCGTATTACCCATCGTGCTAGTCGTTTGATTACTGGATTCAGACTGCTGACTAGTCGTTGAACTCGTCGTATTCGTGCCAGATGTTAACAAGCTACAACCACCCAATAATAAGCTCAAGCTTAAGAGACCCGCTATGCCAACGCGTCGCATTAATTTCACCATGATTCTCTTCCACCCCGTCTTTTTTAAGTACAGTTCTATCATACCGTACTTTCGTGAGGGGAACAAACGTTTTCTTTTAATCTTTTTGTGGGTGCCAGTCAGACCTTAGAATGCCATACTTAACCGAATCATAGTACTGGCCTTGCCAGTAGCGGACTTGTGGAATCCGGGCCTCCTGCTTTAAACCCACCGCTTCTGCTAAGTGCATCATTCGTGTATTCCCCGACCAAGTTGTTAACCCAATGTGCGGTAAGGTGGTCTCTTCTTGGAATAAGTGAGTCAACCATTTAGTCAACGCAATCCGACCAATATGTTCACCCCAATGTGCCTGATCATAAATAATAATGCCCACCTCTAACCAACGCTTTAGTGGCCCATCCACAAAGTGCCAATTAACACTGCCGACAATCACACCATCCCGTGTGATGACCCAGTTACGCGGTTGAATTAACCAATCACGGGGGCCAATAATCGTCTCAAAGTCCGTTTGGGTCGGTAGTTGGTCATGAAAATACGGCCCATTCCAGCGCGTCCACTCCGCATCTGGATTACTGAAACCTAGTTGCCATAACGTCGTTAATTCTGCGCGCTGAAGCGGTCGAATTGTAATTGTTGCCGTCATTTGATCACACCCTCTCAATTCATAGGTCTACTATATCGAAAACCCGCCCTAACAACAATCACATTCGTGGACACATAAACTTACATTAACCGGCCCCTTTTCCAGCGGACCGAAGCTAGCCGTCCTTGACTTTAGCTCGCCTAGGGACAACGCCAGCCTAAAAACCACCATTCTGGCTGAAAGAATGGTGGTCATAAGTCCTAAGCGTGTGTTGCAAGCTGTCGCAACAATTTTAGTATAGTTGCTGAAACGCATTTCAGGTCAAGCACTGAGTTGGCGCCAGGTTGCTTTGGTCAGTAAGTACCGCATGACGTGAATCACTTCACCTTTATCACTGGTAAACGTATGCAATTCTCCAGCCGCTTGCATGCCCATCTTAGCCATCACTCGGCCAGAATTAGGGTTGGCACTCGCATAGTGGGCCTCGATGGTCTCATAGTTCAGCGTTTCGAACCCATAGTGCATCAAGCAATTGCCGGCTTCCGCAACGTAGCCGTGTCCCCACGTAACTGGGCTTAAAGCGTACGTCAATTCACCGGTCGCACCACTACCATGAAACTCATAGAATCCAATCAGTTGATGATCACGTCGGCGTTCAATGCCAAAAACAGTGGTCGTGTCTGCCAAAAAGTGAGTCGTAAACAGTTGCTCGAACGCGGCCGGACTCTGAACCCGTCGATAACGTAAATAAGCGACAACCTGCGGATCAAAAATCATGTCCGCTAACGCATCATGATCCGCCGTTGTCATTGGTCGTAATATCAACCGTTCCGTTTCAAACTGAGTCAAATTGCCATCTCCAAATTATTATTGATTCGTTAATTATAATAATCTACTGGCAAATGTAAATTATTTCGTTCCACTCTCAATGATTTGGCAAAGTCACCTGTGCCAGCATCGCAGTTCCTACCGCTTCAAATCGGGGGTCAGTAATCTGATTAACGTACGTAAATATGCCAGTACTACATTGAAACAATAACCACTGTGTCACTAATGGTGGTATTTGTAAGTCTGTCCCATAACCAGCCCAAAAAGCTTGAATCAACGTTGAAGATTGCTGAAGAGCCTCAAAAAAGAATTTCAAACAGTCCTCAAGGGCATACCCACGGCGAGCCCGTTCAAAATCAATCAGGACTAGCCGACCATGATGGTAGCGAAAATTACGAGTGCCCATGTCTCCATGCAGTGTCACGACCGGTTGCTGTGCTAATGCGGTTCTAATCATCATCCGGTGATCGAAAAAGTATTGTAATGCGGACACTAGCTCACCATAATGGAGACTAGTCTTTAACCGTTCGACCCGCGCCACCATCCCATCGAAATCCAGAACCGGCATCGTATCTGGGGTTGTTGGAAGTTGAATTGCATGGTGAAACTGGGAGACTGCCTGACCCATTTGGTAAACGAGCGCCGGAGTCAAAGTTGTCGGTACAGGAGTTAGTTGCCAATCTCGCAACACCAACACCCACTCGTGACTTGCTAATTGAAAACTGGCTAAGACCCGGTGTGTGAGTTGCGCTGTCACTTGCTGCTCAGTTCTAAATTTACGTTCACGATCCGGATCGAAAACTTTAACAAAAACTACGGTGTCGTAACGGCGACTATAGCCGGTATACATCTCATTAAATGAAACATGCGCAATCGGAATCAAGTCTGCCTGTAATAACCGTGTTAACGTTTTATGCAGCGTTCTCATTTCGTCCTCCTAAATACAATTCCCACAAATTTTAACCACAATAAAAGGGACGGTAACCAACCGTCCCTTTCTCTGATCGACTTGCAAACCCTAAGTTTGCCATTGTGTATGTGCCTCGTCATGGACCCAGCCCATCCCGAGAGGTATAAATGCTTGTCAAACGTTATGATTCAGCTAACTGAGCTACTTATCACTATCAATAATTGCTTATTAATAATGTCCTGACAAAGTAAATCGATCTGGCTCCCAACCTAAATCCGCTGACAAAGTATATGTATTGCTTCATAACTTTGCCTTTAGTATAGCGAGCCAGCATTGCGTTTAGATAACACGAAGATTACAAAAATGTTACAACTGGTCTAAACCAGCTAAAAGTTAGCCTGGTATTACTTGATCGTACCTGATTACGGACACCCGATTTATCTTTAACGAACAAAGTCGCCCACTATGGCCTTAACAGTCGGGTCTTTATTGAGCTAAAAGCCGCTGATTAACATGTGCTTGAATAACTTGTCGCCGGGAACCGGTCAAGAAATAAATCGTTATGCCAACAAAAATAATAACGGTAGCGCCGATTGTCTGCCATTCGAACGCATCCGGCTTAACCATTGTCTGGCTACCTGATGCCATCATGCTCAAAATATCAATGGCAGCATGGATCACCATCGGCAGCAAGATACTACCTGAGTACAGGTACGTCGAGGCTAAAAACCAGCCTAGCGTCGCTGCAAAAATGATTTGCTCAACCGTAGCTGACAAAGGTTGGCCCGCAAAAACATTTGTAATATGCCACAATCCAAATAGGCCACCGCTTAGCCACACTGCCCAGTCCAGCTGATGACGTCGCTGCCGAAAAGCTTGTAATAACAAAGTCAAAACGGCAAAACGGTACAACCATTCTTCAGCGATTCCCGGTTCTAACCCACTCAAAAACATTTTCCAAGTCGCTGACCGTAGATGGAAGTCCCAATGTGTGAACGTCGTCGCCCATGAACCACCCGCACTAAAGGCATTCCATAGACTAAAAGCTGTTCCCACCACGATCAGCCCAACCACTAAACTAGTTTGGGCCTGACGATTAAACCGCCACGATGGGCCAGTCAATCCCCATCCCCGCAGTAAGACCCCAACGGCAATCACAAAGCCCAGAGCGCCTAAGATACCAGTATCACTGACCATCTCGAACACTGATGGTACTTTCAGATTCGGTAAAATCAGAAAAGTCTGCTGCGCACTGACGACACCACTAAAAATAGCCGTAATCAGGACCGCAATCCGGCCAAACACAGATTCGATCGGCTTAGTGACCACCGCCGCTATCGGCACGAATGCGACTATTAAATAAGCCATCCCCACAGCAATCAGTCCCTGCTCGTCTAACCATGACAGCTGGCTTAACCAAGCCACTAAATTCGCCAGTAAAATCGGTAAGAGTGTGAATTGCAGCACTGTTTGGACATAATAATTAACATGCCGCAACCGCCACCACTGCGCTTGATCTTCCTCGGCAGCTGGCCACCATGCTAACAGTCCCCATATCAGCAACTGCATGCCACCAACTGGGAAGAACACGCCACCATCAAACGTGAATAGTTGGATAAAGGCCGCACCAAATAACACGATGAGCTGCCCCATGTACCAACGTCGTAATAATTGTTCGGTTTCCGGCGTCATAAAAAAATCCCCCAATCTGATATGCATTAATCATACCAGATTGGGGGACACTCACACGTGATTTTGTTTATATTTATATGGTTCAACGACGCATTGTACTAGTTAGTTTGTCATGAATCATGATTAAAGCGTGCTGATTAGGTGGTTTGTTGTTCGTCAGCACGTGTGCGTTCTATGCCGACCTCCGGGGCTGGGTGCCAATTGCTGGAACGCAGCCGACGTCGATTTGAGCTAACGCCCAACCCGCGTCATCTCAAATACGAGTCTTATTCTAAGCCGGAAGAAGGTCACTTCCAGCTAAGAATAATTTGGCTACTGAGCATTGTCACCCAGCCCCTCCAGTCTCAAGCCTGTGAGGGGTCACGGGTTGAAGCCGAGCATTGCCTGGCCAACGGATTACTGCGGTCTTGGCATTAGTCCATTGGCGTAGCAAACACAGGTTTCAGTGGCACCGAGCACGTTTCAGTAAGCCGCTCGAATGGCGGATGAACGGCCACCGAACTTAGCGCAATTTATCGTTGACTATTTTGATACTTGAGCTTTAAACAAAGCATTAGGTGCATTAGCACTTTGTCGGGAGATTAAATCTTACTACGCTGATTCAGAATTAGTGAGTTCTCTCAATATCACTTTCAGTCTGACAATTGATTGATAAAGTTACCATTTATGAAAAACAACGATGAATCCAGCAAAAGTTGGGTATATCCCTGTCAGCCATTCGAATACTGTCCCGACTGGAAGGTGTTTCGGCCAATGCTCAGCGGTGAAATTCCACTTAGCAAGCGTCCTTTGCTTGGTTAGTGGAAGACCAGTATTTAAGACGTGGGTTGCGGCTTAAATCTGTGTCCGCCGCGTTCCAGCAATTGGCAGAAATGCCTGGAAGTCGGCGTAGGACGCACTAACTAAGCAAGTTTACGCTACCTCGAACTGTTTCCAGCGGGCCTAAGCTGGCTGCTTTTGACCATAACTGTTTGGCACGCTTTAATCATGATTCATCCCGAACAGTAACTAGCACAACGCGTGGTTCAGCAACTAACTAGTAAAGATCTTGCACCCGGCCCTGTGTTGCTTCATGGGCCAAGTATTCATCATAAGTCGTATCTCCACGATCAACCACGCCTTTTGCACTCACTTCGACAATGTGGTCGGCAATCGTTTGAATAAATTCATGGTCATGAGAAGTAAAGACGATGGCGCCTTTAAAATCAATCAGACTATCATTCAGTGCGGTAATGGATTCCAAGTCCAAATGGTTGGTCGGATCATCTAATAATAAGACGTTAGCCCGACTAAGCATCATCTTTGATAACATTCCCCGTACTTTTTCACCACCAGACAGCACATTCACCGGTCGTTCAACATCGCTACCAGAGAACAACATCTTGCCTAGGAAGCCTCGCAAGAAAGTATTATCACTTTCTTCTTTCGATGCAAACTGGCGTAACCAGTCAATAATTGGCAATTCACTGCCCGCATATTCTTCATTAATATCTTTAGGCAAATAAGTCCGCGAAGTCGTTTGTCCCCAGGTCACTGTTCCACTATCAGGTTCCATCGACCCAGCAATGATTTGCATCAGCGTGGTCGTTGCCAAATCGTTGCGGCTGATCAACGCCGTTTTTTCATTGGGACGCAGCGTAAAGCTAATGTTATCAAGAATCTTGACACCTTCAATCGACTTGGAGACGTTCTCGACCTTCACAAGGTCATTACCGATTTCACGGTCTGGCGTGAACTTAATGAACGGATATTTACGTGATGATGGTTTGATATCATCCAACGTAATTTTCTCCAATTGTTTCTTCCGTGAGGTGGCTTGCTTAGATTTCGAAGCATTGGCACTGAATCGCGCCACGAATTCTTGCAACTCTTTAATTTGGTCAGCTTTCTTGGCATTGGCATTCGCTTGTAACTTGGCCGCTAACTGGCTAGATTCCATCCAAAAATCATAATTCCCAACAAATAGTGTAATCTTGCCAAAGTCAACATCACACATGTGGGTACAAACTTGATTTAGAAAATGCCGGTCATGAGAAACGACAATGACCGTTTTTTCGTAACCAGCCAAAAAGTCTTCCAACCAGCTAATCGACTGGACGTCCAACCCGTTCGTCGGTTCGTCTAGTAATAGTACATCAGGGCTACCAAAGAGCGCTTGGCCTAATAAGACTTTCACTTTTTGGGGTTCCGTTAATTCACTCATCTTCATGTGTTGCATTGATTCGTCGATACCTAAATTTTGTAACAACTGGTCCGCTTCCGACTCCGCGTTCCAGCCATCCATTTCGGCAAATTCGCCTTCTAATTCAGCGGCCCGAATCCCATCTTCATCGCTAAAATCAGGCTTGGCATACAACGCATCTTTTTCAGTCATGATTTCGTATAACTTTTCGTGACCACGAATAACAGTTGCTAACACTTCTTCATCTTCGAAAGCAAAGTGATTTTGATTCAAGCTAGACATTCGCTCGTTAGGTCCCATCGAGACCGTCCCGGACGTTGGCTGTAACTTACCTTCCAAGATTTTTAAGAACGTCGACTTACCAGCACCATTGGCTCCGATAACGCCGTAGCAGTTTCCCGGCGTGAATTTTAAATTGACATCTTCATAAAGCTTACGTGTTGAAAACTGCATACTAACATTATTTACGGTGAGCATTGCATTACCTCTTCTTTTTTAAGTGAAATTGTCCGATAGAAAAGAGGTCGGAATTAAGCAAACCTTCCAGACCTCTGCGTCGTTAATTATATAAGTTCAATTCTAGCATGCTTTCAACCAGTTTGGCAATCAAAACCATAGCTCACTTTCTGAAAACGATTCATCATTTTCATAAGCAAGCTACCATCACCGCTACTTTCATTAATACCAACACGAACTAACGATGCGCTTAACTAATCAGCCCGTTGTACCAGCCCCACCCATCAGTTATGCCAAAACATGTTGCTCAATATAAGCTAAAACGCCATTATCAGCATTGGTTCCAGTTATCGCCGTTGCGTTAGCTTGTACGTTAGCCGGGGCATTTTGCATCGCAATCGCATGCGTTGCATAGTGAAACATCTCAAGATCATTAGTACCATCACCAAAGACTAGCATCTCATCGGCACTAATTCCTAACCGTTCCCCCAATTGCTTAAGTGCACGCCCTTTATGCATGCCTGGTTGAATCAAGTCCATACTTCCCTGACCGCCCGAAGCGGGAACCGCGATTCCCGCTAATTTAGGTGTCAGTTCATATACTAATTGGTCGGTCATCGCTGGTGGACAGATAATATCAAACTTAACGACCGGATCAGTAATCATAGTCAAATCCGCACACGTCTCTAATTGATAGTAATAGCCCCGCATATTAGCAACAAATTGTGGATTGGCATGCGCTAATACATGGACTTTATGTGTACCACACAATGCGATTTGTAATTCAGGATACGGTGCTAACGCCGCTAGTACCTGTCGCGTCGCTGCGGGGCTAAACGTTGTCGCGGTCAACCCCACTGCACGTTGCCACAACTCTGCACCATTGCCACCAATCAACCACATTTCGGGATAGTCTGTAAACGTTGTCGCTAATTCAATCGCCTGGTGACCACTTGCAATCACGAACTGAATGCCGCGCTGTGCTAGCGCTGCATAATCCTTTGCAAAGCGGACTTGATCATATTCACCATGGTTATCTAAGAAGGTCCCATCCATATCTGCTGCAATCAATTTAATTGTCATTACTAATCATCCATTTCATGTAAGCCTTTACTACCCCTAGCCTACCGATAATTCTACTAAAGTACAAGCCTTTTATGACACTACTCAAAAGGCACCACCACCAGATCCGCCACCAAAACCGCCGGAACTACCACCTGAGAACCCGCCGGAGCTACCGGATGAAGAACTGGCGCTACCTGAAGCATCCAACGCACCGCTGAAACTATCGTTGATTGCCCCAGACAAATCAAAGTCGAGGCCGCCATTCGCATAAAAGAGCGGGTAATAGACAAGCATCCCAGTTGCTAGGGCTTCCGTACCAAAGTCGATTGCCAACTGCTTGGTGACTTGATCAGCCAGTCCAAACGCTGCAGCATAAGGTAGAATTTGCTCCCATAAAATCAAATCACCGACTTGGGCCGTATTAAAGTGCCCAATATCCTTGAGCATGCGGCGTAGTCCATTGATCTGATTACGTAATTCCAAGCCTTCGTCAGTATTGATGGCAATCCGCCGCCGTTGAATCAACCAGCCGATCCAGAAAGCCACCGCGACCACCACCGCTGGAACTGCCATCAAAATCACAGCCTTCGAACTAACTAATAGACCAGCACCCGTGGCAATGACGCCCATAATACTTACGATATTCGCCGCCGTCAGCCATTGATTACGCAGCCGGTAATTAGCTTCATCTTGATAGACTGCGACATCTTGGTCAACCTCGGTCTGCCACTTGCTGAACCATTTACCTAGCCGCCCCGCTTTATCACGCTTACCATATTTTTTAAGGTCAGTTAACAGAAACTGCCCGTCGACAGCCACCTTATCAAAGCAGTGCGCCAAAAATGAATTAGTTACTGGTTTCAGCTGAGTTAACCGCACATCTGGCTTTCGTTTACCAGCAACCGTCTCAATAGTTAATTCTTGATTCGCAGCTGCCCGTAAAATTTCGGCCGTTAAAGCATCCGTATTCGGTGACTTCTGCGCCCATAACGATTCTGCGACTGCCGGCGCTACTGGTGGTACATCAAACGAATGGTTAATGGGAATCGGCTGTTGATGTCGCTTGGCCGGATGCCGCGCTAACCACCAAGCATAGCCAATCATGACCAGCAACCAAACAACTACGGCAACACCAAACAACCCGCGACGCAATAATTGATTGCGTCGCCGCTTTTCATTGGCCGCCTGCGCTAACTTAGCTTCTTGTTTTTGGACCGTTGCCTTCCGTTTTACCGTACTCGTACGCGTATTCGTAGCTGTGACTGTCGTTGGAAACAGTAAGTGACTTTCCACAAACTGGTTCGCCGGATTATGCCCCAACGTCATCGTGACCCGTCCAGCTGCCCGATCAACCTTCGTCTGGCCACTCAACGGACCGTGCGTCCAAGCTTGTAATGCGCTCACATTTTTAGCTGGTAGTTGAATCACAATTTTTACGTTGTCCAACGCAACATCCCAACCACTACCGATGACTTTCCAATTAAGCTCGGCCGTATCGGCATAATTAGTCACAACACCTTGCAGTCGATACCGATAAACAACCCTTAATTCATCATCATCTTGAACTTGTCGATAAAGCTTGACGCGCATCCGATCAGCATTTTGCGTTAATTGATACGTATTGTTTGCCTCAGTGTTGCCTGCCGTTGCAATCGTCGTTGGGCCACTGTTAAGTTGCGTTGTGACGCTTTCTAACTGAGCCCCCCGAATCCCCTTCAAATCTTGAACATTAAATACCCCGTGATAATCATCATCAAATTGATAGGTCATTGCTTGCGTCACATTGGCGCTACCATCACGTTGAATGTCCACATTTACTCGGTATTGATCGATATCATAATCGGCCGCCGCTTGCATTGATAAGCTAAACCACAAGCAAAATCCCGCTAAGAGCCCAAGCACGCTCAGCCAACTTAATCGTCGTTTCTTTTGCATCTCATCGTCTCCCCCTCCAATAGTCGTTAGCCCTAGTTTATCATACTCACTCAATCGTTGGGCGCGAGATACTGCCACCGCTTTTTTAGGCAATGGCGCCTTTTTGTTGTAGCATAGAAGATGACACGAAAGGGGTTTTAGCCATGCCACAAACCACGTTGCCGACCCACATTCAAGTGCGGGGCGCACACGTTAATAACTTAAAAGACTTAAATATCGATATTCCACTTAACGAATTCGTTGCAATTACCGGTCGTAGTGGATCTGGTAAATCATCGCTCGCAATGGGCGTCCTGTATGCGGAGGGGGCTCGGCGTTACTTAAACGCACTGTCCACCTTTACCCGCCGACGAATCAATCAGGTCGGCAAAGCTAGCGTTGATTCAGTGCAATACTTACCATCCGCCCTCGCGCTCCGGCAACGACCACAAGTACCAGGTGTCCGTTCGACTGTCGGCACGATGTCGGAAAGCCTGAACATCTTACGACTGGCCTTTTCGCGACTCAGTTCGGCAGTTTGCCCCAATGGTCACCGTATGTCGCCAACACTCGATGTGGCTGAAAACGACGGGTACGTGACTTGTCCGACTTGTGGCGTTGAATTCAGAGCACCTGGCGCAGAAGATTTTGCTTTTAACTCTGCCGGGGCCTGCCCAACTTGTGGTGGCTTAGGCCAGGTCCGCCAAATTGACCCAACGCTCATTATCGCCGACGAAGACCAGACGATTGAACAAGGTGCTGTCGCTTCTTGGCACCTTCCTGGTCGTAACTTTATGCCCATCGTCGCGCGTGAGATTGGTATTCCTATTGACATTCCGTATAAAGACCTTAGTGCAGCTGATAAGCAGCGCGTACTACACGGCCCAAAACAAACCGTCGCCATTAACATTCCGAGTTCTAAGGGCAAAATCTTTCACATGGATAACGCGGTTTATGAGAATGCCTTTGCCGCCGTTGAAGATAGCATGGCAACAACTAAAAATGAACGGGCCATTACTCGGCTGAATCGCTTTTATAAATTTGATACTTGTCCAGACTGCCACGGGTCGCGCTTCAATCCGCAATTGCTTAACTACGAATTGAATGGCCAAAATATTGCAACGGTTAGTGATATGACCGTCGCTGACTTACATGACTTTGCGGCCACGATTGTCCCGTGGCTCCCTACTAAAATGCACCATCTTGGGCGATCGCTAGTCGATGAACTGTTACTCAGTCTGCAGCCCATGGAAGAACTTGGTCTCGATTACCTCACGCTCAGTCGCCCCGGTGCGACCTTGTCAACTGGTGAATTACAACGCATTCAACTTGGACGCACCTTGCGAAGTGCCACGACTGGTGTGCTATACGTTTTAGATGAACCTTCCGTGGGACTGCACCCCGCTAACGTGGCGGGCTTAATTAAAGCTTTCCGCGGACTAGTCGCTCAGGGGAATTCCGTCGTCGTGGTTGACCATGACACTAGTATTATCAGTGCAGCCGACGATGTGATTGAAATTGGCCCGGGGGCTGGCAAACACGGCGGTACCGTTGTTGGCCAAGGAACTGTCGCGGCAATCAAGCAGGATAAAAACTCCTTGATTGCCCCATTTCTCACCGGTACTGCCACGCTGCGTGAGCGTCCCGTGCTGACAGACGATGCGCTCTGGCAAAAAGGCGCCCTCGCCATTGAAGTCGCCCATCATTTTAATATTCAAGATATTACGGCACACATCCCGAAGAACCGTTTCACGACCGTCACGGGTATGAGTGGTGCTGGTAAAACGACCCTCATACTGGATAGTTTGATTCCGGCACTGCAAGCCACAGCCCAAAAGCGACCGCTACCAACTCACGTTAAGACCTTCGACAACGGCCACATTCGGCATGTCGTTACCGTCGATTCGGTCCCCGTCGGCAAAAATGTGCGATCAACGGTCGCCACTTATACTAATATTCTCGACCACCTACGCCAATTATTCGCCGCCACCCCAGTAGCACAAGCAAACGGTTGGACCGCTAGCCAATTTTCATACAATGTCGCTGCGGGGGCTTGCCCAACTTGTGGTGGTACGGGCCAAATCTCATTAGATGTGCAATACTTGCCAGACATCACCGAAGTCTGCCCACAATGTCACGGCAAACGCTACAATCAGCAGACCCTGACCGTTAAATGGCATGGCTATTCGATTGCGGATATTTTAGATCTCGCCGTTGACGAAGCACTACCGATTTTTAAAGATCAAGCCGCCATCGCTAATACGCTCCAGATTTTGCATGATATGGGGCTAGGCTACTTGTTGTTAGGTGAAAGTACACCGGCACTCTCTGGCGGTGAAGCTCAGCGCTTGAAACTCACCTCCCGCATCGGCAAACGCCAAACGGGAACGCTCTTTGTCTTCGATGAACCCTCAGTCGGTTTGCACCCGCTCGACATTCAACAACTCGTCAAAGTCTTCGACCAGCTGATTCAGCAGGGCGCAACGGTTATTGCTATCGAACACGACCTCGACGTTATCGCTAACGCCGATTACGTTATTGACATGGGACCCGCTGGCGGTATCAATGGCGGTAACATTATCGCCACTGGTACCCCACGGGTTGTTAGTGAAAATCCGGCTAGCGTGACGGGCAAGTACTTGAAGGCGCATTTGGCGCTGTTTCGCGGTTAACTAATGCACTTCAAACTCACCTAATCCATCACAACGGTCTTAGTTGAATATTTAATCAAAAGCGTGTCCAACACCAAGCCAGTTAACTACTGACCTAGTGTTGGACACGCTTTTTTTACTGAGCTGATGCTAGGAAGGTAGAATGCAACGAACCACGTCCTACCCGAGTTACCACATCAATAAAATTTGGCACTATCTCTAAATAATTTGACCTGAACATTAACGGACTAATCATTTAAAGAAACATGCTTATATTTCAAACGCTACTCAAAAAGCATTTTAGAATACTATTTCTTTAATGAGCAGTCTCACCTTTCGCCTATATACATATACCAATTTTGTATGTTTTTTAAATATTTTTATTCAAAGGCATACTATCACCATGATGCGCCATCACTGCCCAAATCAACGCCAGCGCACTCATACCAATCACTAGTGAACACGCCGCCGTTGCACCAACTAAGTTATATAGTAAGACAATACCAACGCTACCAACTGGTGCGGCCAACGTCACAATCGAACTGATGGTTCCAAAAACCGTACCCGTTAAGTGTGGATCAATTTGTGGCATCATAATGGCGAACATCTTCGGATTTAGTTTGCCACTCATGAACCCAACCGCAAACATGCCCCCAAGAATCAGGAGCAGCCGCGGCAATACCAATAAGATCAGATACGTTACCATTGGTGCTAAAATCGCCGCTAGCAACAATTGAAACAATGAGAACCGATCAAACCAAGTATTTTTAGTGATGCCACCTAACACACTTCCAGCAACAAAAATCACGTTGACCATTAAAATCGCTGCTGAATAACTCACGTGCATGCGGGGGGCCAAGTCAATAAACATCAAGTTCAATATTGCATCACTGCTCATCGTCGCCACGTTTAAAATCATCAGAATTCCCAGATAACTCACCGCTCCCATCCCAGTCGTTGTCATCATCACCCGTTGAATCACGGGCCAGACCCGATCATGTCGTGGTTGAACAGCCACTTTGGGTGTCGTGCGGATTGCTGAACGCCCCACCAATAAACAAATTGCCGCTAAAATAAAGGTCAGCGCGTTAACGACTCCGGCTAGCGCGTAATTCTGCCACCATGCAATAATTAGTACGCCCAACGTCTGCCCTAATGGTTCAATGATCGTACTGACACTCGTATTAATTCCCATCACTTGTTGGCGATCATCAGGCGTAACACGGTCTTGAATAACGATTGTCAAGATGTTGCCACCATAGCGCCCCAGCAAGTCTGAAATGAAGTTAATCGCTACGACCGTGTAAAAGATACTGGCAGTTCGTCGATTGATAATTAGGGCCAACACAAGATATAGCCCTGCCTGAATGAGCTTGGTGCTAATCAGCCAGTTAGTCTTCCGACGTGTCTGGTCGGCTAATCGGCCTGTCAAGCCCCCGAACACGTAAGGAACGACCGTCACAATTGAAACTATCGAAACAAACCAATGTGGATCAGGAAAATCTTTAGCATACGTCAGTAAAATGATATTGAACAAGCTCACACCCAACGTTGTGAAGAAGTTCGCGCTAGCAATCGTTTGAAGTGTCCGATTCTTTAAAAGAACACGCATTAACCCATCTCCCATCAAGATAATGACCTTAGCTTACCCTCAAATACCGTGATACAATTAGTAAGTAGGTTGCATATATGCCACATTAAGGAGAATGCGATGACAACAATCGGAGAAACCATTCATCAGATTCGGTTAACGAAGGGCTTGACCCAAAAAGAAGTGTACAGCGGCATTATCTCACGTTCATTTGCTTCGCGCTTCGAAAGCGGCGCCAACGATATTGGCGCCAGCAAGCTCTTTGCAATTCTGGATAACTTGGCCATTTCAGCTGATGAGTTACGATTCATACACCAGAATTATCAGCCATCGTCGTACGACCAAGCCTTTTGGACCATTCGTCACGCTTACGAAACACAGAATTTTCCCGTCCTAGCAGCCTGGATTCGCAACCATCAACACAGTCCCCACGCCTACGAACAACTTATTGCCAGCTACGCCAGTATTCTGTTGCTATCCTATGACCATCGTTCAATCGGCGTCACAACCGCAACCCAGCCTGCTTTTGACCATCTTCGTCAAGCCAAGACTTGGACCTTGCAGGAACTAAAATTGGTACCCGTCTTGATTCCAATCATTACTACCGTCGACGGCCTAGCCGCATTAGCGCCACTAACGACTCATATGGAGGCCAATTGTGCCCGTTATCAAACGGCTTGGGGTGATCCCTTTCACGTTAGCAATGACTTACTTGATTTTTATGGCTCTTTATTCCAAGGAGAATTGAACTTTCATGATTTTCAATCGGCCAAAAAACTGCAAACAAAGTTCGCTGCCATCGACAGTCATCAGTTAAATTGGGATGGCCGTTTGAGCCAGCAATTCTGGTCGGGCATCTGGGCCCTCTACTTTGGCGACTGGCAAACTGGCAATCAATTACTTGATGAAGTTGTCGCCTTAGAAGCACATCATCACCCGCGGATTGATAATACGTTATTTGCAATTCGTAACGTTCGCACTAAGCAAGCCCAAACTTATCGACAATCAAGCCCTCATCATGATCATTTTTAACAACGAAAGCCTGTTCTCATACCTGGCATAATTAGTCGCCAGTAATGAACAGGCAATTTAGTTTTAAAATGCCTTGCTAATTAACCGAACTGAATCAAAACTTACCAACGATACTTATTTTGCTCTCATCATGTTAATTAACGCGGCAGTCTTTAAGGTCAAAAACAAATAACCGCAATCACTAGGAAGGTATTATTTAGTTTTCAAATTGTGAAAGTCTAATCGTAAGTAAACACAACCAATAACCCAAAGTTACAACAAAGACAGTAGCCATAATCATATGGTCAACGATCCAACAGTATGTATAAAAAATGACATTGAAAAGTTTCAATGTCATTTTTGCTTAGTATTTAATTAAACCGACTTTGTCTGATTCAAATGCGGCAATGCCAAAAAGATCACTAACCCGACGACAAACAAAATGCTCAATGAAGCGGCACCAATCGTCGATTTACCCGTCATTTGAGTCACGATTCCAACTAGAACGGGGCCCATCACGGCTGAAAACTTACCGAGAATGTTGTAAAAGCCAAAAAACTCACTCCCACTAGTCTTAGGAATCAAACGACCGAAGTACGAACGACTGAGCGCTTGAATCCCGCCCTGACTGGTTCCAACTAGTATGGCTAAAATCCAAAAATCCGTCGTACTATTCAACCGCAACGCGTACAAGCAGATACCTAAGTAAATAATAATGCCAAGCAAGATGCCCGTCCGGGTCGACGTTTTATTCGCTAACCACCCGTAAAGTAGTGAAAACGGAAACGCGACTAGCTGAACAACCAGCAAGACAATCATCAACGTGGTCGTCGTAATTCCCATATCCATCCCAATCGAAGTTGCCATTGTAAAGATCGTGTCGACTCCATCAATGTAGAAGAAGTACGCCACCAAGAACCACGCCGCAGCGCGATAATTCCGGATGTGTTTCAAAGTCGACCATACCCGTTGAAAACTTGAACGCACCGGATGCGCACTGGGTGCTAACGCGTACTTTTGGTGAACGTTTTTCAACAAAGGAATGTAAAAGATAATCCACCACGCAGCGGCTAAGACAAAACTCCACCGCGCGACCCCATAGCTTGATAATTGACCAAAACCACTGGTTAATTGTAAGACCAAGAATAAGATAAACGCCAAGACACCACCGAGATAGCCAAACCCATAACCATATGACGACAATCGATCCATCTGATCGTTTGGTGCCACGTCAGTCAGAAAACTGTCATAAAACAGATTACCACCGGAATAACCGATAATTGATAAAATATAAATACCTAATAGCCACTTCCAGGCACTAGTCGGGGCAACACTCAGCCCTAGCGTCATCACCATTCCAAGTATCGAAAAGATGTTGAGCATACGTTTCTTGGCATGGGGATAATCTGCTAGTGCACCTAGGACGGGCGCCAAAATCGAAACTAGCAAGGTTCCAATACTATTGGCATAACCCCAGTAAGCTGTTGCATTAGCCGGCGTCACACCGCTACTTTGGGCAACTGCCTTAAAGTAAACGGGTAGCACCGCCGTTGTGACAATAATGCCATAGCCCGAGTTGGCCCAATCGTAAAAGATCCAACCCCACTGCTGTTTATTAAATTTCATTAAGTTACTTCGCGGGAACCTCTGATCGTAACCAGAGGCGGAATAATCACTAACCATATGATGAGTGATACTTCAGTCCGCCCGCTTTTCCTTTCTCTCTTTTTATCTAGGCCTTAAAAATCTCATCGAGGCATTGTCCTGGCATGGGCTCATCGAAGTTCAATCCGAGTAGTCGAGCAAAGGTTGGTGCTTCATCGACTAAATTGGCCGTTTCAATTGTTCCACCAGCTTTGACCGCTGGCCCATTGAATAACAGCGTTGTCTGGTAGTCAGGCTTAGTTGGATCATAACCATGGACACCATGATAGCGGTCCGGTTGACCGAGTGTTGCTGGATGAACAGGCTCAACCACTGCTGGCCGCCGACTTTCATCAGTAAAGTAATAGCCTTCCTTCGCTTCAACCATCAGCGCACAAGTTGGATCAGCACCACGTAAAGCAGCTGCATCACCGGTAATAATGGTTTCAACGCCTTCCACTTGACTGATCAAAGTCTTTAGTTCATCTAACTGATCAAATCCTGGACGAGTATAAATGTACGTTGACCCATCCGCCGTCTTCGCCATCACGGACCAGTCATCTTCAAACGTCTGATCTTGGCGTGGCGTTAACCACCCCTGTTGAGCAAATAACGTATTTAGGTGAATCATATGATCAACATTGATTTGATAATGATCACCTAAAATGACAAAGTTGGTATCTGCAAACGTCCCCGCGGCTTTAGTCGCATCAATTAACTGGCCCACGTGACGGTCTAAGCGGTGTAAAGCTGCCATAGCCTCATTGGAACGCACGCCATAGCGATGACGCATACTATCCATATCTACTAAGTGAATCATCGTTAGGTTCGGCTTTTTATGGGTCAAGGTATCAACAGCACAAGCCGTAATAAATTCATCTAACTGTGGTTGTTTAATGCCGTTGCGTAAGTGACCGTATTTATGGTTCATTTCTAGTAAGAACAGCGGTGAGCTCGCTTTCAATGAAACCAAAACTTGATTCGTCCAAATGCGGTTAGGAAAGATTTCGGCAAGGTTATATGTAATCTTGCTGCCGGCCGTCACTGGCCACAAGAAGGCCGCCGTTGTTAACTTTTGCTTGCGCGCCAAATCATATAATGTCGGAACTTGGATATCCTTTTGGTACCAGTACCAATCTGGTGATCGCCGAGTCGGCTGTAACTTAGTATTGTTGACAATACCGTGTACGCTTGGATATTGCCCCGTAATAATCGTGGTGTGCGACGGGTAAGTCAGCGTTGGGTAGATTCCCGTCACTGACTTGACCCAAGTACCACCAGTCATTAAACCATTCAGTACAGGTAATTCTGCTTGGTGTTCCCGTAAATCCCGGAACCCTAGTGCATCTAAAGAAATAATGACTAGGTGTTGATTCGTTGCCATCTCAATCGCTCCCTCTTGATAAGCTTATTCGTATTATTATACCGCAGATAATTAAACGGTGTCAGGATCGTTGACAAAAAATGGCAATCAGTTGACCGCTTGTCAGTCTACTGATTGCCACACTGATTATGTCAAAAAGTACCCGCTAATAACGATTGTTCTTGTAACCATCGTAGTGCGAGCTGCGGCCAGATTGCCGCTTGCTCATTCAAGTATTTAGCTTTACCAGGCTTCTGCGTCACATGATCGGCCAGCGCTAAACCGTGAATCCCGCTACCAAACAAATGATACGCGGTTGCAACGTGATACTGTAACAACGCCTGCACATATATTAACGAATTTACGGGTGGTACTAATTCATCCGTCACCGTTTGCCAGACAAATGCGGGCTTGCTAGCTGCCGTCACTAACCGCTGCGCAGCCCACAAATGGTCATCGGTTGTAATTCGCTGCCGTTCCGCGGCGGTCATGGGAAAACCAGCTGTCAAGTCAATTACCGGATAACCGAGGACAACAGCAGCGTGCTGGCCCTGATAACGATCTAAGTGATAACGTGCTCGTAAAGCAGGTTGAGTTGCAACGCCATTATAAGTTGCGACCACGTGTCCACCAGCCGAAAAACCTGCAAGAATAATCCGCTGGCAATCAACATGGTGAGCGGACGCTTTGGTGGTGATCCAATCAATCGTTGCAGCTAATTGCTGTAACGCCCCTGGATAGACCAGTAGATTTCCAGCAACTAATTGATAATTTAAGATGACCGTATGCATTCCAGCAGCCATCATCCGGGTAGCAATTGGCGCTTCCTCGCGTCCAGAATGATAAGTAAAGCCGCCGCCCGGACAGATAATCATGACAGGATAATCGACCGTCGTCCCAAAGTCACTGATCTGGTCTAACCAATAGGCAGTCACTTGAAAAGGATGTTCCGCGGTACTTAATGTACATTGTTCAACTCGCATATGGTTTCCTCCTACTCCCGTATTACCGATTTAATTTCGATTTTATTATAGAAGGTTGCTAGAACGATTGTCAATTTTATTCGAATAAATATTAATATTTATTCGTTATTTTAGTTTTTGGCAATCATTATTTGTTATAATTAAATTAATCACATGATGGTCGGAGGCATTCAAATGGGTAGTCAAACATTCAATGAAATCTATGACATTTTAAGAGAACGTATTCTAACAGGTAAATATAGCGTTAAAATGCGTCTTCCAATTGAAGACGCATTAATAACAGAATTTGATAGTAGCCGCTATGCGGTTCGTAAAGCCATTGCTCAGCTGGCAAAAGAAGGCCTGGTTTATAGTGTTAAGGGCCGTGGCGTAGTCCTACTGGAACATACACCACAAACACAACAATTCAATCTGGCCTTAAATAATCTTGACGGCCTACAAAGTCTCAACGCAGAGCGGCATCTTGATTATCAGACTGAGGTCGTTGCTTTTCACCAGCAAATTGTGGATCAAGCTCTTAGTGAACACACCGCCTTTGAGGTCGGTATTCCAGTATATGCCATCCAACGCGTCCGAATCGTTGATGGTATTCGCGCCGTTCTTGATATTAACTATTTCAATGCACAACGTACGCCTACACTGACTATGGCGATTGCTAAACACTCAATCTATCAACATTTCAAAAAAAACGGGCTCAAAATTGCGGTTGTTAAAAGAATGCTTCGTGTCGAAACCGCAACTGAACTTGATAAAGCACAACTAGCGCTCGACGATAACAACTGTATCGGTAACATGATTAGCATCGCCTTTAATGATGAAGGTCGGCAATTCGAATACACTGAATCGCACTTCATTCCTAACAAATTCAATTTCAACGAATTAATTCGTAATTAAACATTACTAACCCCAATTAACTGGATGAGCATTAACATCATTCAATTTTTAGCCTACGCCCACTTAACTTTAGGCTGATTAACTTAGTTGACGAAAATAATCCGTAAATAGATTTCAACATACCATCAATATACATTCGAATAAATATTGACTAATATGCTAAAATCTTTATAATGATTATTATAAATACTAATGGGGGTTAGTATTTATACCACGTTTAACTAGTGGCGCATTTGGGGTCAAGGAATTAGGTCGGTCATGGAGTAGATAGAATTGAGCGTCACTAGGCCAATTTGGTTTAGTGACTTTTTTAGTTCAAAAAAACTGTCGGTTCGCTAGGTTACCCTCGTCAAATCAACAGTTTTTCAAAATATTATTCTAGTTCTTAACTCTGCCGCTTCCGTCGGCTGACAATCGTTGCACCTAACACCAAAGTGCTAGCTAATGCGATACCCGCCAAACTAATCAACTGATTAGTATTTTCACCAGTCTGTGGTAGCGATTGGCCTTGAGCAACCCCTAACGCAGCAGCAACCTTAGTCCGTAAGGCTTGTAATTGTGCAACTAACACCGTATTGTGATGAGCCTTGGCCCGCGCAATTGCTTGATCAATCAAGTTAATCAGGCTGCTCTCATCCTTGATCTGATTACCGACGACTGCTTCCTTTTGAACTTCTTCAAATGCCGTTTCTAATTCAGTCACTGTTTCGTCCGTGACCCAGTCTGATGTAACTTCATTTTTGACTTCTTCTTCGATTTGGTCAACAACTTCATCAGGAATCACACCAGCTTCAATTTCATCCTCAATGTCATCTTCAAATTCTTCTTCGGCCTCTTCAGCTTCGGTTTCATCTTCAATATCATCAAAATCAGGCATTTCAATATCAATGCTTGGATGAACTGGCTTTTCATATTCTAGTTCCGCTTCGTCACCATCGCTTGGCATTTCAATATCAATGCTTGGGTGGACTGGCTTTTCATATTCCGGTTCCGCTTCGTCACCATCGCTTGGCATTTCAATATCAATGCTTGGGTGGACTGGCTTTTCATATTCCGGTTCTTCATTGCCGCCATCACTTGGCATTTCAACATCAATCGTTGGCGGTACTGGCTTATCGTAGTCTGGCTCAGGTTCTTCGCCATTGCCGTTGTCACCAGGTTCTTCACCATTGCCGTTGTCGACATTATCCTGTAAATCCCAACGGTGCGTTTCCGCTCGCACATTGACTTTATTGGCAATTAAGTTGCCATCTATATTTTGGTTTGCATCAATTTCTGCCGCCGGGGCTAAAATACTCCCTTGGAACGGACGATCCACGCTAATTACACCGCTAGCCAGCTTGTCAGTCGCAGTTGAATCGTAAAAGTTCCAAAGCAAATGGTTGTCACCAAAATCTTCAGTTTCTTTATTGTTACGTTCCGTTCCATCATCATAGATAACTTTAATTTGTGAATTAACCTGATAAGTTGCTGCTCCAGCTGTATCAACATTAATAATCACCGTATGACCATCAGCATCAGCTGACAGTCCTTTGATCGTCAAAGGCGTACTCGTATTTAAGACATCTGCTGACAGATTGATCACAATATGACCATTCGCATCAGGCTGCATGTCGGTTACATCAATAACCCGTTGATTCATATCTTCAAAACTATCGCTAGTATAAGTTACATTAGCTGGCTGTTCGCTGAGACTTGTACTCAACTTTTCCAACTTAGCAAACTCTCCATCAAAATCAATATAAACATTGCCAGCTTTATCTTGATAAACTTCAGATGCTAATAGATGATCGATATAGACACCGTTGACCATTGGCCGATTAGGATTCGAAACATCGATATCGATATTCTCACCAAAAATAACTTTATTACTCCGCGTTTCACCAGCTGAAACAAAAGAACTACCAGCAATATTACTAATATTTTGAATATAAGAAATATCTTTATCCAATAATTCTTCAATAATGTTTGTCCCAAAATTAACATTGCCGACCAAGTTCTGAACAGCAATATTGCCATTGGTATGTGCATGTAATTCAGCTTCACGTGCAAAAATATGGAATTGGGACGAAATACCGAGCATGTTATGTAAATCAGGGTAGTCATCCGTCACGTTACCACCATCGGCAACGGCGTCATTAGTTTGCGTTACTACTTGTGTCAACGCCCTCGCAGCCGTTTGCGGGCTAACTATTTTATCAGTTGTGGTCGCAGTTGTTTTAGCTACTGCAGCGGATGTACTGACATTAGTCGTTTGAGTTGTCACTGTATTGGTATTTTTCTGATCAGTCACAGCATCCACGGTTGCTGGCTTAGTGGTTAATTGATCACTAACTGTGCCAGCCACCGTATTAGCCGTAGTCTTGGAACTAGTATCATTACTCGTGGCGTCAATTGACTTTGTACTTACGTTAGTCGTTATAGTCGCATTAGTCTCATCCGCCTGACTCGTAGTACTTGCGTTCTTAGTCGAATTTGAATCAGCACTGGCATCCGCAGCCACTGTCGAATTAGCAACCGAACTAGTCATGACCGTGGAATGCTCAGTATCCTTACCAGCCAAAACCGGTTGCTTTTGACTAGCCGTATCCGTGCTAGCTTGCGAGGAACTCTTAGTTGCTGAAGATTTTAACGTCTGTGTTTTAGTTGTAACTGATTTAGTTATAGTTGAACTCGTTGAGTTTGAGTCTGTTGTCGCCTCAGCCGCCCCATCATCGGCCTTGGCCATAAGCGTTGTTGTCCCTAACGTTAAAATTACCGCACAAGCAAACGCCCACCGCCGACCAATTTTATACATTTTAAAATGCGTCCGTTTACGTTCCATCGTTAATCCCACCTAAACATAGTTTATTAACTTTCCTTTAATTCAACTCTATTTTCACTCTTTTACATAGAACATTCAACTGTTTATATAATTTATTTTATATGGCTGTATAAACAATAAAGCCCTAAAAACAATTGTATAAACAATCACTGGGGTGTCTGACACTTTGACAAAGTACGTTTTTACTATTGATTCGATAAGCCTGATTACAACTAATACTGAATCATGTATTTCGATGTTTACACTTTTATTTTCATAAACACAACTTAATACCATCATTTGGCCTAACGCTATCGTTACCATCAAAAAACCGACATTACTGAAATTCGCTTTCAGTAATGTCGGTCCAGTATGTTCATCTTATCAGCCACATCTGCTTTTAAACGATGATCCGCTAACAATTAATTTTACACTAGTAGCTACTTAATAATTGCCTTACTGCTAACAAAAGACTGGTCTTGTTCAACAAGTCTTCAATACCTTAATTAGTCACGTATTGACCAACGACATTCAATCCCGTTAGAACTTTACGACCGTGTGGTGATTTGGTATCAATAACTGCGGTTAATTCTTGCCCAGCAAGATTACCATGATGCTTACCGCCAGCCCATGCTGCAACCCCCGTTACATCATAAACGACACCATCAACCGCAACGTATGCGGGTTGACCATCTTGACCATTATATTTGGCTAATTCAGTTTGATTAAACGTCGTTGTATCCATACGAATCACTCCTTCACAATTTATCGTCATAATAAACTGGACTGCCAAGTAAAAGCAAGTGATTTGTTCGTAAACCAAACAATTAATTCTACCTTAATTTAACGCGACGATAAAACATTGCCAAAATAGTTATACCCCCACAACCATTTTGGTAAACTTGGCCTAACCTTTGACCGTCGTAATTTCAATTTACCAAGTGATTACAATAACTGCTATTGATTTAGGCACCACCCGGTATTATTTCACTTATGGTAACAGTTGTGCTTATAAGTCTGCCAAAACTTAATCGCTGACCAATTACTGCTACACTAAACTGCTTATCTTAATACCTTATAACATCAGCGACGCCATACCTACCAGTACGACGACCTTGTGAACCAGTACTGATTTAAAAATCCAGCACTGCCCCTAACTGCGTTATTACAACGCACACCTCAGCCACTACTATCCAATAAATGGACTGCGTCGAAGCGTGACGTCTAGACACACCCCGTATCTAGAAACGTCGATTGCTCATTATCAAAGAAGTTAATCTAGTTGAGGTGGCCCAATCGTCGCCACCCGGTGATTACCGGCCATACTTGTTGTAATCCCTGAAATAACCGTCCCCGTTGGATCAACATGATTACTGGCCGCCAATAATTGTTCACGAATTCGTATAACGGCATGTCTGATTGTCAATGCAACTGTTGTTGTTGATAGTCGGCGACGTTGTGCCAGTATTGACATCACTTCGACCAGCATCTGACCGGCAACGACTTGGTCACCCGGTCTAACTTTAAACTTAAATGTAGGCGATTCCAAAACGCTTGTCAATTGCCCAATCCGCAACCAGCCTACTAGCCCATTAGCTGCGCAAAATCCAATTAACCGTTGGTCAACCGCAACTGCTGTAATAACCCCAGCAAAGGGGGCAACGATTTGATCCGTTGCTGGTAGAATTTGCTTTCTAAAACCCAGTAACCCATATAAGTGAACCGTATTGGCCAGGGTCGTCACATTAATGACTTGACGTTTAACCGGTGCAACGACGGGAATTAATGAGCTAATTGTTACTGGCACACTTCTCACTTCCTTAATATTTGAATTGCTACTTATCCGTATTTAAATAACCTTAACAAACGTAATACACAAAACTTGTCCTTTATCTATGTAAATCAATTAGTTTAAGTCGTTGATTGTTATCTTCACACCATAAACCATACCATAATTAAACTAGAATACCAGCATAATTAACAGTTTTAACCAAGGTTTACATTTGTTAGCGTTCATTTGTAAACTCAATTAACGAACGATGCCCCTAATTAGCTAGTATCATTGATTAATACCACCAATATTTTCCTAGGTTCGTATTTATCTCTAGATTAACGAATGTGTCAATAGTAAGTTATCAAATATTTCGACTTACCATTCGGTCTGACTGACAAGGCCAACTTACGCTTGAAACCTGGCAAGCACTGCTACAATTAGTTGCAAAAAATGAGCTATCAGAATTTAATCTGCTAACTCATCTAGTTAATACTATCATGCCTTTTTCAAGGTTAAAGACTTAGCTACTCAAAGGTCACGCGCATTCGCCCATGCCGCTTTGAAAAGTAGAGGTTTTGATCGACCCGATTATAGAAATCAACCGGACTACCATCAGCTTGATGTAATGTGGAAACGCCAACGGAAATCGAAACAACAATTTCTTGATCTTCGTACTTAATAACAAGGTGATTGACCGCGTCAAAGACCTGTCGAACAATTACTCGCGTACTAGCTAAATCATATCCAGGAAACAACACGTTGAATTCTTCTCCGCCCGTCCGATAAAGCTTGACTTTCTCATCATTCGCTTCCAAAACAGTCTTGACTGTTGCGGCAACTTCCTGTAAGACTCGGTCGCCGGCTAAATGTCCGTACGTATCATTGACTTGTTTAAAATGATCAATATCAAACATCATCATCGAAAGGTTGAGGTTATTCTTAGCACTGTCATCGAACAAATACTTAATGTGTTCCGTATAAGCCGCAAAGTTCTCCGTTTCAGTTAGCGCATCATGGCTAGCAAATTGTGCCAACCGCAACTTGATTTCACTATCCTGCGTCAGCATATTAACGTAAGCATACAATAGACCAGCAAAAATCATGAGGTATACATATTCTTGTAAGGTAGTATCCCAATCCAATGAATACTTGGTTTTGATTAGCCACCACAGAAAACCGCCATAAAAAGCTATCGCACCATAGTAGTATAGCCAGGAATGTTTATGCTTAGGCACCCACAGCCGTAAATAGTTCATACTCCAGAAAAATAGGACGAAGACTACGGCATAGCCCCACGACTCCCAAAAAAAGATGGAACGATCAAAAACCATGTACAGTATGACTACCGGTAACAATGAATAATACGGCATTCGAATATTCAAGAAAAATGAGCAAAATACCACGGCAATCAAGTGAAAGTTGACAAACTCCCAACTATCCGCTTGACCAACGACCGACAGTTGCATGACAAATACGAAGGTCAGCATGTAAATCACACCATGCCAAGCATTGACCGTATCATCATCAATATTAATATGTCGGGCGTGAAGCCAAGTCGTAATCCAATTATAAAGAACCCAGTAAAGTGTCAACACTCCTAGTATGAAGAAAATGCTCGTTACGAACGGCGAAATCCGCCAATTAGACCATGTCATCGTAAGAATCCTTTCCTAGCAGCCGCCATTCACTAACTGACGACCATCGTCGACTAACCGCGGTTTTCCATAATAATAGCCTTGGTGCCATTCAACACCTTGCTTTTCTGCCATCTTTTGATCCCCCAGGTTTTCAACACCTTCCAGAATAAACTCTAAGTGATAGGCGCGAGCAACATCCCGCCAAAAAGCTAATTCTCGTGGGATACGGTCTGCTTGCCCACTCATCCGCAGGTTTTGCATTGCAAACTTGATTTGATCAATAAATGGTAGCGCGTGTTGAATGTTCTCAAACGTGTTCGAACCCGTACCAACATCATCAATACTTAACTTGATGTCATGTTGATGAAAAAAGAGGCTATATTTTTGAATCTCAGCTAACGACGAACTTTCCGTTAATTCAATTGTTAGCGCAGCAGGATTCAAGCGCTTCTTTAAGTAAATAATCGTGCCTAACATGAGGTCGTCTTCAGCTTGTTGCCGATTTAAATTAAGCGCTAAAACTTGATTAGTTACCTTAGTCTGCAACTGACTAGCAAGTTGTTCTAGAAGCTTGGCCTGTTTATCTAATGATAATTCAGTAAATGATTTGGGAACGGCCCACTGACCATTCATCTCTTTACGTAGTAATAATTCATAACCAAAAACAGCTTTTTGGCTATGATCAATTTGGGGTTGAACAAAAAAACGATACATTCATAAAGCCTCGCTTTTAATGATTTATTTATGTCAATATAAATTGATGACTCTTGTAAAGTATAACCGCTTTTAACTAAAATATCGAGACATAGTTGCACACTTTAATTAAAAAAATTATTTCTAATTATATTTAAGCCTTATATCAGCCACGACAAAAAACGTTGTGACCACCACGTCACAACGTTTTTTTGATTTCGATATTATTTAACCAACTTATCCCAGATGATAACTTTTCCATTTGCTAATGACTTCGGAACGTCGATAATTCTTTGATTAGAGCTCCCCCGAAATTGTAGGGAAAGATCCATCTTATCTTGCAAAAATCGTCCGTCCACTAAAATATCAATTAACGATAACATTTTAAGTTTATCTTCAGACTCTTGCTGTAGCTCGTTCCACGTGTACCCTGACCACGACCAAATATCTTTCGTGTGACCAAATTCTGCACGCACCCGTTTGCAAATTCGAATTCCTACCTGAGTATTTAGAAAGGGTTCACCACCGAGCAATGTTAACCCTTGTACATAGTCCTGACTGAGATCCGCAATAATCTGATCTTCTAGCGCTTGTGAATAAGGCTGTCCATAATGGAAATTTTGAGCAGCCACATTGTAACAACCGGGACAATGAAACGGGCAACCACTTAGGTACAGGCTACACCGGACCCCCTCACCATCAACAAAGTTAAATGCCTTATAATCAGCAACGTATTGTTCACTTAAGTCCTTTGCTAACCATTCTTTGGGCATCGGATTGTTTGGTTCTTTCGTAACGCGCGGCATTCTTAATCATCTCCGGAGACATATTTTTAGCACGGGACGCGATTTCCACGTGACGGCCGTGAACCATTGGCCGTTGTTGTGGATTTCCTAAATAACCACACGTCCGCTTAACAACATCACAATATTTAGGGTCGTGATTACCGCACTCAGGGCAGACAAACCCACGGGCAGTCGCTTTGAACTCTCCCTTAAAACCACACTTAAAGCACTGATCAATCGACGTATTTGTTCCTAAATAACCAACATGATTATAAGCCCAATCCCAGACGGCCTCCAAAGCTTTCGGGTTCTGTGTCAGGTTAGGGTATTCACAATAATGAATAAAACCACCCGATGCATATTTGGGGAACCGTTCTTCAAGCGTCAATTTGTCAAATGGCGTCGGATGCTTACGAACATCGTAATGAAAACTATTCGTGTAATATTCCTTGTCAGTAATATCTGCGATGCGACCAAACTTAGCAATGTCATCACGGCAGAACGTATCAGTCAATGATTCGGCTGGCGTCGAATATAGGCTATAGTGATAGCCACTCTCAGCTGCCCATTGTGCACATTTGTCACGTAAAGCTTTCACCACAGTCTCAGCAAATGCCAATGCGTGCTCGTCATGTTCCCAGTTAGGACCGAAAAAGGTTGCGCATACTTCGTAAATACCAATATATCCTAATGAAATGGTCGCCCGCTGGTTTTTAAAGAGCTCATCCACATTACCACCCGCCGGTAGTCGTTTACCAAAAGCACCGTACATGTACAACAATGGCGCATTTTCTGGCTTAGCTTCCTTGGTTCGTTCAATTCGGTAAGCCAACGCTTCATGACAAGTAGCCATGCGTTCTTCAAAGATTTCCCAGAATAGTTGTTGATCGCCGTGTGCCGCCAACGCAATCCGCGGTAAATTGACCGTCACAACACCTAGGTTCATACGACCAGAATTTACTTCAACCCCGTCTTCATCGCGCCATCCTTGTAGGAAAGATCGACAGCCCATCGGGGTCTTAAAACTCCCTGTTAGTTCCTTGATTTTGTCATACATCAAAAGATCGGGGTACATCCGCTTCGTTGAACATTCAATTGCCAATTCCTTAATGTCATAATTGGGATCATCAGGACTCAAATTTAAGCCCCGCTTCATTGTAAAAATCAACTTAGGAAAAATAGCAGTACGATGCTCCTTACCCAGCCCTTTGATTCGGATTTGGAGAATGGCCTTTTGAATTTCGCGTTCAATCCAACTAGTCCCGAGACCGAAGTTGACCGTCGTAAAAGGCGTTTGGCCTTGTGATGAATACAAGGTATTAATCTCATATTCTAACGCTTGCATCGCATCATAAATATCTTTTTTAGTTTTAGCCTGCGCATAAGCTTCGCGTTGATCAGCTGCCACCCACTTTTCAGCATCAGCCATATGTTTTTGATAATTGATTGCCGCGTAGGGGGCCAATAATTGATCGACTCGATTGGCAGAACAGCCACCATACTGTAAAGAAGCCACATTGGCAATAATCTGTGCCATTTGTGCCGTGGCCGTTTGAATTGACCGTGGCGAAGCAACTTCCGCATTGCCAATCTTATAACCATTCTTGAACATACCGTCAAAGTCAATCAGACAACAGTTGGTCTCAGGAGTTACTGGCGAATAATCCAGGTCGTGCCAATGAATATCACCACGCAGATGAGCCTTAGCAACGACATCTGGTAACATCTTTAACCCCATCGCCCGACTGGCAGCACCAGCCTCTAAGTCCCGCTGTGTATTAAAAATGGTACTATCTTTATTTGCATTTTCATGCACTACGCTAGCATCGCGCTCAAACAACTTTTTAATTCGTCCTTGAACATTCGTTGCTGCTGCGAAACGTTGCTGTTCAGCCTCAAAATAATTCTGATAAGCTTCAGCCGCCGTCGTTAGCCCCTGAGCATTCAAAATCTGCATCACCGTTGTCCGCAATTCCCGCGTATCAATACCAGTTGCCTGTTGATAATGCGCAACCAGCGCCTCCTTGACAACTCGTACTTCATCTTCAGTTGCCAATAACTGTTGTAAGACAAAGTCAATTTTATACGGATGAAACTTTGTTTGAGCTCCACCCCGCTTGGTAACAGTCAGTGACCGTAATTGGTCTAATATATCGTTAGTTGTCGTTGTCAGCATCTTAATTCCCCACTTTTCAAAGTCATTGATTGAATACAATTGATAGTGCGTTCTGTTTGAATCAATACTATATATAGTAGCTCATTTTTATCAACTTGCCCATGGCTTAATTCAACTGACATAATCAGTTGTGTACGCCAAATCGCTTTGGTCACCCGTTTAGCACGCCATGCGAATATTAACAAATTATTTTTTATGTCATTTTTGAATTAAAATAAGAATATTTAATCAATCTCATTAACTACCTGGTTAACATTGACATACCTTGATTTCAAAATTTTTCATTGCGCTTAAACCGTATTTTAATTCGTTAAAAATTAAGCTGAACACAACCAAATTGTTGCAGACTAATTAACTTATGACTATTTAGTTTAACTCCTCCAACGTATTCGCTATAATAATATTAAGTCCTCATTGAGGGATGTGGGCATCGGAGGAGAGAATAATTATGCAAAAAATACGGGGAATGATTGGGGGACTGTTACTGGTCGGACTACTTGCTGGTTGCCACTCTTCAACCAGTGATACATCATCAAAAACAGTTCAACCAACGCCGTCTAAGATTAGTGCTGTCCGCTCAGTAACGACCCACGATTTTTTAGGCCGCTGGGTCAGCGCTAATCCAGCAATAAGCTTATATTTGAATACTAATCATCAAATTGCTTGGTTTCAAGATGGATACGCACCAGTTCATCGCCACGCAAATCTGGCACTAAATGATACCCAAGCAACATTTACAATTGATCATGATGTTGTTAAGTTGACCCTGAACAACGCTAATAGCTTGACTCTGGACTATCAAGGAACCAGTATCACACTGATCAAGGACCCTAACTGGCACCCTAATCACAGCACCATCCCCACAACAACCAATGAAGCATTAAAATCGGGGACCTTAACACCAACAATTAAATTATCCTATTAGAATAAGAAAGCTGCTATCTGGCACACATGGTTATGTGCCGTTAGCAGCTTTTTATCACTAACGGTCTAGCAAACAACTTGCTTCTGTGAACTACGCTCCCTATAATTAAACTAATAAAATAACTTAACATGGTCTGCCAGTTAATATGCTCCATGACAAACTAGCACACCATCAATAACTACAATGGAGGAACGTCAAATGATTCGACCTATTGTGCATGACCCTGCTGCCTTGAGCATCCCCGCCGAATTGGCGACACCGGCGGATGCTCAGGTCGTGACCGATTTACTTGATACCCTTGCCGCCCACACTGATAATTGTGTTGGAATGGCTGCTAATATGATTGGTGTTAACAAACAAATTATTGTCGTTCAGTTGGGGCCCTTCGCCGTTGTGATGATTAATCCGAAAATTGTTGATCAGCATGGGGCCTATGACACTAAAGAAGGCTGTCTATCCTTACCAGGTGATCGCCCAACTAGTAGGTATCATCAGATAACGGTAAAATACAAGGATCAACACTTCAAACCCCAACAGCAACGATTCAATGACTTTACGGCTCAAATCATCCAACATGAGTTGGATCATTGTGCGGGAAAACTAATTTAACCCAACAATTCATCTGATGACTAGTATCGAAATGAGCTTTGTACAGTTTGCTGAACAAATTGATATTTATGAAAGATAGGACTGGTATCATGACAACTTTAGCTTATAACGGTGAATCGGCTATCCCGGCATTCGCCCAGCAACGTCAGCACCAAGCGCACCATGCACTCGGTACTGATATTGATTTAACCCTCTTTGGTAGTGATAGTGACCATTACCTGCAGGCGGCTTGCCAACTTATTGACCATTATGAAGACCGCTTAACTGTCAATCGTACCGCCTCGGAAGTTATGGCAATCAACCACGCTGCTGGTCAACACCCAGTTCAAGTGAGTGCCGCCACCTATACGCTCGTTCATCAAGCTGTTGCGCTCAGTCGGCAGAACTTTGGCTTCAACGCACTCATTGGACCGCTAGTTAAGCTATGGCACATTGGCTTTGATAATGCTCACGTACCTGAACAACCAGCCATTAATGAACGTTTAACCTTGACTGATCCCAATCAAGTCAACTGCAATGATAACGACTTTAGTGTCTATCTCAAAGTTAAAGGGATGGAACTTGATCTCGGTGCGATTGCTAAGGGCTACATTGCTGATCGCATCCAAGATTACTGGGAATCATTCGGACAACGGGCCGGTATGATCAATCTCGGCGGTAATCTACTAATGGTCGGTACTTCCCCCTTGCACGCTGATGGTCAATGGCGCGTTGGCATCCAAGATCCCACTACTGATCGTGGCAACGCCATTGCCAGTGTCACCATTGGGCCTTGTTCGGCTGTTACTAGTGGCATTTACGAACGACACCTTGAATTTAATGGACAGTCCTATCACCATATTTTGGATTCTAAGACGGGATACCCACGACAGAACGATCTTGAAAGTGTCACTGTTTTTTCAAAGACTTCTATTGATGGTGAAATCGAAACCACCCGACTCTTCTTTGCGGGTCAACCAATTCCGGGCTGGGCGGCCAACCGTTCTGATATTTACGGTGCTATCTTTGTTACTAAACAACGTGAGATTCAGGTTGTTGGCCTTCCCACTGAACGGGTCACCTTACTTGATAAACGATTTACTTTAATTTAAATCCCAAAAAAATAAGCGAGTCGCTTCAAGAAAAGTCTTTCTTGAAATGACTCGCTTATTTCAGCGGTGCATACACTATGCATTATGCTTGTTATTATTTAGTATGAATCATGATTAAACCATGCCCGTTAGTTGGATTACTATTCGTCAGTATATGCGCGCCCTATGCCGACCTCCGAGGCTGGGTGCCAATTGCTGGAACGTAGCCGACGTCGATTTGAGCTAACGCCCAACCCGCGTCATCTCAAATACGAGTCTTATTCTAAGCCGGAAGAAATTCGCTTCCAGCTAAGAATAATTTGGCTACTGAGCATTGTCCCCCAGCCCCTCCGGTCTAAAAGACTGTGCGGGGCCACGGGTTGAAGCCGGGCACATTTCGGTAGGCCGCTCGAATGGCTGATAAACAATCACGCTCCTTGATACAATTGATTGTGGAATATTTGTTGTGTGGAACTTTTAGCTAACCATGGCATTAGTCTGAATCTACTGGTTTGAAACGCTTAAATATTAGCATGGCAACTAAAAAACGAATAGCTGATTGTAGTTATTGCCAACCCTAACAATTGCATCTTAAGCTGTTGCTGTATATGAAACAACGACTAGTTTAATTAAAGTTGAGACCATCAATAACTGCATTCAAATACAATCCCGGCTGGAAGGTATTTCTGACAATGCTCAGTGGTGAAATTCCACTTAACAAGCGTCTTTGGCTTGGTTAGTGGAAGACCAGTATTTGAGACGTGGACTTCGGCTCAAATCTGCGTCCACCACGTTCCAGCAATTGGCAGGAATGCCTGGAAGCCGGCGTAGGAAGTACTAATCAAGTGATTTTTCGCTAAATTGCACGGTTTTCAGCTGGTAGCTTTTAAACTTAGAAATAGCCATTTTTAATCATGATTCATGACAAATTAACTAGCACAATGCATATACACGATATTAAGCTTTGCCACTCTGCAAAAATGCTAAAACGTGCCCTGAGTTTACTTGTTTGTTCGTCAACAAGGATTCGTTCTAATCCGTTGGTAACGCTGCCTCTAACCGGTCAATAATCGCTCGCACGTCGTCAGTCGTCTTAGTTTGCATTAATTCATTACGCAATTCAGCTGCGTGTCGCATCCCACGAACATAGATCTTAAAAAAACGTTGTAGTGGCGCAAAGTGGCCCTGCAAGCCTAAGCCAATGAATTGATCATATAAATCAACCTGATAACGTAGCAACTCCAGCATGTCGCGAGTTGAATGATCCTGTGGGGTCGCCTCAAAAGCATAGGGGTTTTGGAAAATACCGCGTCCAATCATGATACCATCAACACCAGGATGGGCTTGGGCTAACTTCACTCCAGCTTGGTAATCCAAGATATCCCCATTAATTTGCAATAGTGTCGCTGGTGCTAACGTGTCACGCATCTGAACTAAATTATCAATTAATTCATAATGAGCCGGCACTTTGCTCATTTCCTGCTTAGTCCGCACATGAACGGTCAGTACTGGCACCTGTTGTTGTAGCAAAAACGGAATCCAAGTCTCATATTCATGCACGTCATCAAAACCTAAGCGCGTCTTAACACTGACAGGAAGATCAGCTTGTCGAGCACCTTCAATCACTTCTTTGGCCCGGTCAAAATGTCGAATTAAATCACTCCCACTGTGATTCTTGATGACGGCCATATCCGGACAGCCCATATTGATATCAATCGCTTGATAACCTTGACGTTTTACCTCATACGCAGCTTTGGTAAAATCCTCGCCACTATTACCCCAAAGTTGGACAATGGGGCGTGGCTTTTCAGTCTCATCAATGTATAATCGACCTCGTGTCGTAAACTTAGCTTTCGGGTGGGTAATGCTCAACGCATTCGTAAATTCAGTATAAAAAACATCTGGTGCTGTGGCGCGCATCACAACGCGGCGAAAAACGGACCCCGTCACAGCTTCCATAGGCGCCAAACTGAAAAACGGTCGCTGTTCTGCCTGTGCTTTGGCCGCAATCCGTTGCCAATATGCCGACTGCGTCATAGTTAGTCATTCCCTTCTAAATAGATAATCACTTAACCATAATAGCGATGTTCCACGTTGAAGTGCAAGTATTTTGGTGGTCCACCTCAGGCTATTGTTAAAATATTAGCCAAAATAAAAGTCCGGCCACGGCCGGACTGACTAAAATAGCTCAAATAATTAATTTTAATGAATTAAAAACAGTGCCCACATCAATAATCCGATTACGAGTACTAGGTTTAAAAATTCCATCCGCAAATCAGTCAATTTCAGTGAGCTGAATGAGATACCGGCAGTCGTATCCATGTATCGGAAGAAAATCCCACTTAAAACTAAACCAACCAATAATACAAATAGAACCATCATTCCCGTCATCATCATCACAAACTCAACTCCTTATTTGATAAAATTCTACGGCTTTTCAAAACCATGTTTATGGTAGTCCAGTGACCACTTTCAAGCAAGCATTTCCGGCCGAAAAGCCGGCGTTCTTAGCATTTTTTTATTAACTAAACGAGTCCGCTCATTACACTCAAAAAGTCCTTTCAGGAACCATTAAAATTCCGAAAAAACTTTTTAATTATGAACGATAAGTTACTTACTCAGTTTCGACGACCAAACTGATTAGTCATGATTTTGGCCCACCATCATCGCTTATTTAACTCTAGTACCGTGCATACACATTTTAACGTTAATCAGTCGTCTGATGACGTTGCCGTTGCCTGCTGAATCCTAACAAACTAGTAGCCGTTAACAATATCAAGCCCATTACCGTCAACGCACGGTTCGTCTGTTCACCAGTTTGTGGCAAGGTAGCCGGTTTGGCTGAAACGCGCGGCTGCGCTCGCTCAGTAACCGGTTTGGCCACTACCGGGTTAACTGTCGTTCTTAAGGCTGGGATTGCTTGGCGTGACTTAGTAACCACTCGATATGGTGTTGATGTTGTAGTTAGCTTGGCTGGTTGCAGTGACTGGTTGCCCACTGCTCCTCGATGAGTCGCTTGGTTAGCGGCCGCAGACGTGTCAGTGGCACGATCAGCCACTGGTTGTTCACTCACTGGTTGTTCAATTGCTGGCTGTTCACTCACTGGTTTTTCAGTCGCCGCTGTCAATGCCGCCAAAGTCTGGGCCCGCGCCGTCGCTAACTGCTCTTGGGCCTGAGCTAAATCCCGTTGGGCCGCCGCTAGCTTAGTCTTAGCAGTAGCAACCCGCTGAATCTTAGTCATATAACTGGCTTTAGCCTGATCAACAGCTGCTTGTGGCAGAATGATATCATAGTCAACTTGCGCAATTTGATAATCACGAGTCGAACCACTGACTTCCATCTTCGCATTAACTAACTCTTCCTTAGCCGCACTAACACGCGTATTGATTTTATCAAGAGTGGACTGCGCTATTTGTAACGTTTGCTGGGCAGCCTTTAACTTAGTCTGCGTGGTTTGTAACGTCACCTTATTAGCGCCGCTATTATCCTTATCAAAGTTACTTTGGGCCGTCTGCACAGCGGTTGCTAACCGCGTCGCTTCGGCTTGCGACTTAGTAACCGCAGTTTGTGCGGTGGTCTGTCCTGATAATTGTTCAGTCAATTCTTTTTGTGCCTGAACTTGGCGTACCATTGCTGCTTGTTTAAGGGCCCCCATGTGTGCCTGAATCTTTTGATTCTTTGCTAAGATTTTATTGGTTGCATCTAAATTTGCTTGCGCTGCTGGCAACGCATCCGTTACTGTAGTTAATGCCGTACTAGCCGTTGTTAACGCTTGGGCTGCTAGTGTTACTCGGTTGCCTGCAGCCTTAACTACCGGACTGTTTTCAACCTGACTTGCAAGATTACCCACTGGCGCCACTTACCTTACTTGCTTGGTTTGCGTCGTACCAACGGCGGCGTGCACCGCGATTGCTTGACCCAAGACTCCCCCAGTCAACATCGTAATCCCCATCATTACTCTAAGCGCTTTTGACATGCTCAACCAATCCCCTTTTACAAAGTATTGTCCAGTCCATGACCAGCGTCCTGATCAAAAATAACAGCCACTGGAACCCTTTCATTTTGCCGGATTCGGTACCAAAAGCAAGTAAAATTAGCTATTCCACTTCTTCATAATTACCAACCATTCGCCAATTTCTAATTACAACACTAACATTATTATATCTGCTCAGAATTAGTCAGTGTCACGGCACTAGCTCCCATCTATGATCGAGTCACGACTCATAATCATTAGCACTAGCAACTGTTCATCGACACCACAATTTTATTAACGACCCATTCCCATTAAAAAATATAATTAATATTTTGATTACCGTAACTGCCCCATAATATTCATACTAATTTATACCATTGCTTAATTAGGCTGTCCTCCTAATCGGTGTTAAAATAGAATCTAACCTAAAGAAAAGTGTGACTGCCATGACCATTAATGACCTCCAAGCATTTGTGATGGTGTACGATTTACGCCACATTTCTAACGCTGCCGTCGAACTCCACTTATCACAATCAGAATTATCCAAACGAATGCGCGCCCTCGAGAATGAACTTAATATCAAATTACTAGATACACACAACAAACGTCGCTTACAAATCACACCAGCTGGTGAAACGTTTTATCATCACGCGCATAAAATGATTACTGATTACGAGACCATGATGCACGATTTGGCACCGAACCGACCAACCACGTTTGCCAACCTGATCATTGGTGCCATCCCAATTTCAGGTCAATATAATATCGCCAAAAAAATTGCTGCTTTTGACAATCAACATCCCGATACCGCAATCAAAATTATCGAAGATGAAGGCGATCAAATCGTTAAGCGTTTGCTGAACGGTGAACTGCAAGCGGCCATTATTCGTGACACTCAGACGACCCAACTGCAACCCACCGAATTTCAAAAGCAGCCACTACTCGCAGATGAACTAAAAATCATTCTGCCGCGTGATCACCCCTTAGCTACCCGACCTGTCATTCGGATACAGGATTTGGCCAGTCAAAAAATCGCTACTTTACCGCCAGGCTCTGGTGTTTACGAACCTATTAATGCACTTTTTACACGTCAAGGAATGACCCCACAATTTTTCTTTGAAAGTACACACATCGAAACGCTCTTAGGTATTCTCAACCACAATAACGTGACCTTTTTATTTAAACAGTCGGTCCTTCCATTCATGACGGAACACGTGGTTATGCGCTCACTGGCTATCCCGTTTATCAGTCAACTGAACTTTATTTATCCCCAGCGTGCGGGTAATCAATTACTGACTGACTTGATCGACTACTTGACCGTTCAGACTAACCAGCAATCCTAAAAAAACCTCCTTTCCAACCGACAGATTAGCCGTTTGAAAGGAGGTTTTTAACACTGATTCGCTTATGCTAACCCAACTAAATGGAACCAGAACATTTCAACTAACGCGACGACAAAGACAACCGCTGTCAGTGGAATTCCTAAGCGCATCACGTCTTTTTGTGTGTAACCACCACCAGTATCGGGGTCACTCCCAACTAAGACAGCTAGGTTATGGAACGGTAAAATATAGTGTAAGTTCGTTACTGAGAAGACTAATAACGAGACGGCCAACGGTGAAATTCCCATGTGGGCTGTCGCTGCCACGAAGGCCGGAATCGTAATCCCCATTACCGCAATAACTGAACCCATGAACATGTGGATAATCATAGCGAAGACGGTAATCACAATCGCTAATAAGTAAATATTGGTTGGTAAATTGCTTGGAATCAAGGTCTTAGCAATCCAGTTATTCATACCAGTTACACCACCGACATTCCCAATCGCAATCGCCGAAGTCAAGAACACGAGCACGTTTACGGGCACGCCTTCCCACGACTTGGCTGTTAAGATACCACCCACGACTGGAAGACTCATCATCAGCGCAACGATTAACGTTAACCAACCAACATCCAAGCCAGTGATACCACTCGTTAACCAAAGTGCAATCGCAATGATCAACCAAATAATCGTCCGAACTTCCTTCCCCGTCATACCACCTAATTGGGCTTGTTGTTGCTTTAAAGCTTCAACGTCAATATGAACTTCTTGACTAGGCTTGAAAAGGAATAAGAAAAGAAACATCGTTAAGACGGCCGCAATAATCATTGGGACACCCATGTAAATGAAGTAAGAAACGAAGTTGACGCTCTGACCAGAAGCTTGTACGGCTAGCGGATTCAATGATGTATCACCAGTATAGAATACTCCCGATAGTGGACAGGATGCTGCAAATACTGCTAGCCCTAATTTAGCCAAGTCGCGTTTCGGCATCTTCGCCGTTTCTGCGACCACCGTAATGACAGACATAATCATGAAAGCCCGTGGCCATGGATGAGGAATCAATAGTGCTAAGATAAAAGTCAGTGCAAAAATCGAAATCACAATTCCTTTCCAACTACGCACAAACTTAATAATGAATGCGTACGCGATTCGTTGGCCCAGTCCAGATTCATTAACTGCACCGGCAATCAAGTACGCCCCAATCACAAGCCACATAATCGAACCGGTCCATGCCGACGAGAAAACCTGGGATGGCGTCGCCACATTCATAATAATAAGTAACATTAAATAAATCCCACCAACGAACGCGGGTTGCGCAATTTGGGTGGCCCACCAGACGACCGTCATCAAACTAAGCGCCAAATCTATCTGACCCTTAGCTGATAAGCCGGCAATCGGTAGGAAGTAAATAATAGCAAACACAGCGATTCCGCTGAAAAAGCCAATCGTTTTCTTGTTCACGAGGTAAATGCTCCCTTCATTTTGACAGCAAAAAAGCCCCCCGACCAGCACACTTCCGTTGGTCTGGCGGCTCCTTGCACTATTAGAAATTTAATCTTTTAAAATTACGAGCTAAACAGCATTATGAATCAAATTAAGCTGCGCAGCCTATTTCAAATATTTCTCCCAGTCATCAACTTTCATGAATTGGGCCCGTTCGAATTGATCCTTCATATCGAATGGGACGGTCCCATCAATCACTAGTTTAGAACTCATGCCACGGAAACGGATCGACTTCGGATCATATTGTGGCCGTTCAGATGGATCCAATGGATGATTTCGCATCCCGGATAAGACCATCAAGTCTTCATCCGCTTGGAAACGGGTGTTCATCGTCCAAATCACATCGTTCATATCGAAAATATCAACATCCTCATCAACTAAGATAACGGTCTTTAATTCCTTAAAAGCTGAGAATGCCAACAAAGCTGCTTGCCGTTGAATGCCTTCATCCGCTTCATTTTCTTTATGAATTTGCATGATGGTCATTAGCTTCCCACCACCAGCCGGCGGATTATAGACGTTGAGCACTTTGCCAGGAATAGCCCGATCAACTAATTGCAAAATACTTGCTTCAGTTGGAATCCCAGCCATGCTGACATGTTCTTCGGATGGCCCGATAACACTTTGCATAATGGCATTTTCCCGGTGCGTCACCGCCGTCACCTTAATCACTTGCAAGGCCGGATTAGCATCACCATCATACCCTGGGAATTCAGGCATTGCTTTACCCGTATGCGTATTGATATCTTCTTGAATACGTTCATTAGGCATGATGTAGCCCTCCAACGTGTATTCAGAACGTGCAATTGCTTGTTCATCAACGGTCACCCCGTCAACTAACTGAACAGCTTGATTCCGAATCGCACCAGCAACACCTAATTCGTTATAGCCGAATGGCGTGGTCGGTGGCTCAAAAGTCGCACCAATGGTAATCGCCGGATCCAAACCAATATTAATAGTAATTGGCATTGGTTTGTTAGCTTTTTCATATTCCTCAGCAAAAGCACCAATATGCCGACCTCCAGGCATAATATAAATACCTAGTTTGTCTTTATCTTCAAGTACCATTCGGTGAATTGTAACATCACTCTTCGACTTGTCCATACTTGAGCCAAGCACAACACCGACTGTAATGTAAGGGCCAGCATCTTGAGGCGTATTCGTTGGGGCAGCAACTAACTTTCGAATATCGAAGCCTTCATCAGTCGCTTTATAAATAACATCGTGAGCAGGTGCATCCGCTTCAGCGACCGTTTCTGGTTCAACTGGATGTGAAACTGCTTCGTTTAAATATTGACCTAACGTTTGGTAATCATGATGGAACATCTCACCAACGCGTCGGCGACTAGCCATTAATCCGGTTAAAACCCGGGTATCAGGAAATCCTTTAACGTTATTAAACATCATTGCAGGGCCTTCTTGAGTTGGCCGCTGAACGGTCCCACCAGCACCAATGTACCGATAAACACCAGAAAGTTCTGCATTTGGATCAACTTCTACGTCAGTTTCATGATAGTTCTTTGGATCATCCTTGATTTCATCAAGTACCCGGCGTAAATCCCATGGTTGTTCTGCCATTTCATTCATCTCCCTTAAAGTTTACAAGACTATCATACGGCCAGTCGTAAGCGGGTTCAATTCGGATTCAGCGGATGTGTTATTCATGAATGGAATAATAAAGTTTCGACTGATTACCATAATCAATTGAAAGCATCGTCGATCTAATCAGCAGTTACAGTCTCCTAAGATTTGCCATAACAATCTAAGTAAAATAACGAGTACATATGATACTAGTTATCATTTAGTAGGATTAATGAGTAAATCATGCATGACTAAAGCCCCATGAATTAACTAGTTTTGTAACTAGTTAATTCATGGGGCTTTTATTACTTACTACTAAGGATGGTCAGCAGATTCGTACCAAATACACTACATGAAAAACGACCGCTTAACCTGACGACTAAACTCGTATAATGCCAAAACAATCGTAATTAACCACCCGGTCGTCAGTAGCGCTTTACTGATTGCTAAGATTCTTCGCATGGTCGCACCACCTCCAAGACGTGCAACTGGCCCATTACGCACTCAAACGATGACTGACAGATAACAATTCACTGACTAATAAATTTTCAGTTGGCGTCAAACATAATTGTTTGGTAAAAATATTATAAGTCAGCTTACTCGTCAACTGCTTAATCAGGACATGGTCAAGCTGAGGCGCCTGTTTCAATTGTTGGTGTGCCTTCAAGAGTGCTACCCGAATTTCTTGATTCGCTGCAGTTGGTGCTAATTCTTGATATAAATCTTGAATAATTCCCTGTACTTCACTTTTCACGTTGCACACCTTACTTTCAGAAAAATAACTACTCTTAGTATAGGCGTCTCACATCAAAAGATTAAGGTTATTTTTATTAAACCTAAATCTAATTTGAGTCTACTGTAGCTAATAATATCAACGTTAACCAGCTCAACCTTTTACTAGCAAGTGGCAGTTGTTATTTGAAAACTCCTAGGGCTAAGCGAATCGCTGTAGACCGCGCATCCCCACTAAAGCGATGGTCACCGTCCTGAACCCAATGCAACTGACTGTGCTGATAAACCTCATGATATTTTTCAGACGCACGCGGTGAGACCACCGTATCAGCCGTGCCGTGAATCAACGTCACCGGACCAGCATACTGCTGAGCTACCTCATAAATCGGCAACTGTTGCGCGGTCCGCAAATAAAAGCCACCAACTTTTAGGTCATCACGAATATTTAAATAAGCCGGAATGTGCTGTGGATCATAGGTCGCACCTTGCAGGACACCTTGTTGCGCATCAGTCTTTAACGTTGCGGCTGGCGCCATTAATACAAGTTGGTCAATTACGTCTGGATAATATCCCGCTAGCATACTTGCCACCACTCCGCCTTGTGAATGACCAGCCAAGACGATGCGTGAATAATGCAAGGCTAAGGCTTTATCCAAAACAGCTTTAGCATCCGCAATCTCATTAACAACCGTCATATCTTGAAAACGCCCCTCACTACGGCTATGACCATTAAAATCAAAACGCAGAACTGCTAGACCATGGGTAACGAGGGCCTGTGCTAGTTGGGGGACGAATTGAGTTGTATCGTAACCCATATCAGCCGTAAAACCATGCATCAAGATAACCAACGTCGTGCTTGGCGTTATTGGTGTCTCCAGCCTCGCTTGTAAAGCCAACCCATCCCGTTTAATTTTGAAATCCATTAGTTGTCATCTCACTTTTCATTACTTACACTTTTAATATAGTGGATTGGTATTCTGATTGACAAGTAATTAATTGGATTGATCACTTAACCTCAGGCAATCAGCTAATACCATACAAAAGGCCTGCTTCTATGACGGTAATCATTAGTCATAGAAACAGGCCTTAGTTTGAGCATCCAAATCTCACATTAAACCACTTCCAACTGTAACTGCCGCGATTCAACCCACTTCGCCGCCACTAGTACGCGGTACAGTACGATTGAAATAACGGCTGGCATCAGGACGCCCGTCAGCAGGTAGACCACAAACTGGTTAAAGTTAGTCGAAGCTAACGAAATTGGCGCAATCAGTGAATTCAAACCTAAGCCTGCTAACTTGTAGCTCGTTGAAAAGTGGAAAACCATTGTCGCAACTGGCGCAGAAACAATGGCCGCAACCATTGGTGGAATCGCTAAACGCGGATTCACCAGCAAGTTTGGAAATTGGACTTTAGGCGTAATAATCCCCTGCGCGATATTGGCCCCCAAGTTGTTTTGGCGAAAAGACATAATCGTAAAGCCCACGAACTGGGCGGTCGTTCCAATCAAGGCTGCGCCAGACGACACTGGATCCAACATCACAGCAACGGCCAGTGCCGCCGAAGAGGCTGGCGTCATCAGGAATAAGGCCCAAGCGAGCGAGACCGCCATTGACCCCATCAACGGGTTAACTTTCATCGAGGTCGCAATGAATTTACTCAACCAGACAAGCGCTGGTGTCGTCACTGCTGCTAATCCCAAACCAACCACCGCACCAACAAAGGTAGCCGCTAATGGCACTAGCATCATATCAAGCGGTGTCTTACCCGTTAAATAATTACCGACCAGCACCGCTACCAGCCCAGCCGCAACTGCTGAAATCGGTTGTCCAGTGGTAAAAACAGAACTCTGGGCCGCCTGAGCTAATGTATGTCCAGTAGCCGTTACGCCGTTAGTAGCTGATTGTGAGAAATACACCGCGTTGGCACCAATCGTGGATGAAATCATGGCACTAAACGTGACCAGCGTATTACTGTTAAGCATCGTCGCAATGGCGACCCCAAAGGCTGGTCCTAGTAATACTTGCGCAATCGCCCCTATTTGATACAACGCCGTCCAGTGAACAAAATTAGCAAGTGATTGCAATAGCAACCCAATTCCCAAACAAACCAAAATTGCATTAGAAACACCGGCTGAAACTTTATAAACGTAATCCATGGTACTCATCTTATGTGTCGCGTTATCCGCGGTAGTTTTGGTTTCCATATGTAAGCCTCCATTTAAATTAATAAGAATATGATTAGAGAAATATGAGAATAGCTACATTTAACCATGAGTTATGAAAATTGTCAACGTTATTTTCAGCATTGTTCTAATAACGACATCATAAAAAGAATGACCAGCAAGCTTTGGTACAGCTGCTGGTCATTCTCATTCAGGTTAAAACATTCAAATTATTGACACAAGTGATCAATCCAGGCGAATAATTCCCCTAAATCGTAATCGCCACTATGTGGAATGTCCCATGGTAACGCAAAGTCAACATCATAGCCCTGATTTTTGAGCATCGTTGCTAGAATGATTGGAATCGCAAAACTCGTATCCCGGTCAGCTGCGCCATGACGAATCCGCCAATGTTTAGCAACTTGTGCCTGTTGTGTTAATAAGTAGCTGATTGGATTAACCGCCTTGACAAGATCATCATCGGCCAGTTGAGCCGTAACCGTACTTCGTGCCTGCGACAATGCTGTAAAGTGCTTGCCTAGCACCAGCGCATCACCAAACAAATTATTTTCAGGACTGTCCAAATCCAATTGGTCAAATGCTGGTACGGCTTTCATCCGTGTTAACGATTTCAGATAGGCTGTCAAATCTAGTTCAGTCACTTGACCAGCCGTGACGGTAAAACCCGCATACTTATGAATATCAGTTCCTTGGTCCAGCGCATTTTGTGCCGAAGCCATCAATAAGTGGCGGACGACTTCACGAAAAGGGCCAGTACCAGCCGCTGTCACGGTCAACGTCGTTCCGTCAGTCGCTTTTAACCCCAAGTGATTCAAATAATCCCTAAATTGGCGTTTTAAAGTCGCTGAAAGTGCCTGCGCTTCAGAATCCAACACACCACTAACTGGTTCAAATTGCGGACGCCCGTTCACAGCGGTTCCCGCTACTGGTTGATATCGGTACCAGTCATTGATGTCGTTAAATTGCCACTCATAGGCCATGTCTGCGTGTTCCAGATTATGAATCGGGCAGTAAGCCGACACCGCAAAGATATCGTCAGTCGTTGGTGCCGCACCAAGCGCGGTTAACGCCGTTTCAAAATAGGCGCTATTTCCACTAGTCCCCGCTAAAGCGGAAGTAGCACCCCCGGCACTCGTTCCATTCGTGATAATCCGATTCGTATCACCTGGCAGCCGCTTCTGGTTATACTTAACGTAGCGAATAGCCGCCTTCATATCTACGATAAAGGCCGGTGCCTGTCCGACCCGTTGGCCTGACCCATCAAGCGTGGTACGTCCTCGAATCCCGGCGGCCACCACCACATAGCCTCGTTTTAGCGCCTGCTGAATCGTGGTCGCATTCGTTGGCCATGCCGTTCGCTGTGGATCATCCGCTGGACCAGGCATGTAGCCACCAACCGTATTAGGCATCAAGATTGGCGCAGTCGTTCTTTGATAACCATTAACTGAACCATCATGCAAATAAGCTGCTGGCACAAATACATTTAACACCTGAATACTTGCCACCGGATGCTGAACATACAGAATATCTCGGGCCGCATAGTAATGGACCGTTTGACCTGCAACTTGGACTTGTTCAGGAACCAACCAGTCAGGATCAAAGATTAAGCGCTCAATCATCTCTCCACCTCCGTTTCTATCTAACCGTTACTTTACCCCTATTATCAAGTTTAAAGCAACTCCCTTTAAATAATCTATTATTAATTGCGAATAATGATGCTAAGGCGATTGATGACCTTTCAATAGCATGTGTGTCTATTGAATAGAGCCATTAATTGATTCTGTGTTCCATTCAAATCACTTAGTACTCACTTGGGGACAAACTGATTCGCACGAGTGGCGGCAAATTGCAAAATAGTCACCCCAACAATCATCATCGCACCAATCAGTCCGACCCAATTAAAGTGAACGTGTAAAAAGAAGACACTTAAAATAGTGGCTGCTAATGGTTCAATCGCCCCCAAAACACTCGCGGTCGTTGGTAAGATAAATTCGAGGCTTTGCAGAAAAAATAAGTAGGCTAGCATCGTCCCAAAAATCACTACAAAACTGACTTGCCCCCATGCAGCCCAGGTTAGCTGTGGTGAATGACGCCAAGCTCCCGTTCCAATCAGCACTAGGAACCCACCAATTAACATCGACCACCCAACAATAGGCGTGGCGCCATACCTCGTTAGTAACTTGGTCGGCATCAACGTGTAAATCGTCGCCCCAACTGCAGCCAACAAGCCCCAAATAATTGCAATTACTGGTAAAGCTAGCGAATGAGTCCGGCCTTCCGTAACGATTAGAATCGTCCCAATAATCGCCGAGATTACAGAAATGACGTCTACCTTACTGGGGAGCTGCCAAGTGGTGGCGGTAATGAAAATAATAATCATGACCGGTGACAAAAATTGCAGAATCGCTGCCATCGCCGCATTTCCCGTACTAATGGCCATAAAATAAGTCAGTTGAACACCAGCCATCCCGAACAGGCTGAACACAATCAGACGCACTGTTGCCCGCGAGTCGTGAAACACCGCCATTACGGGTAACCGACGACCAAGTCCATATAATATTAATAGCCCCCCTGATACTAGCATCCGCACCGCAACTAGCCACAGTGGTGAGATGACCGTCGTATCAAATAAATGCTGCGCCACCGTTCCCGAACTCCCCCACAAAAAGGGGCCCACACTGGCTAACAATAACCCCACCGTTTTCTTTTGCATTCAATCCACCTCCAAAAGTCACTAGTCTTAGTCTAACAAGCACACCTTAACTTTCCAATGGCCTTTTCAAAACTGGCTTGAATGTCTTACTTAACAAACTAACGCTGATGCAACTTTGATGACCATATAATTAATTTCATAATTGACACCGCTAAAGTGGTAGGCTAATCTTATAGCGGGGTATGGAGGTGTCAAATGAAACATCAAAAATTAATTTATTGGTTAGTTGGGATCTTTGCTGTCGTCTTCATTGGTGGCGCATTGATTATTCCAACACCAACCATTAAGCAACAAGTTGTCAGCATTGGCAATGCCATTACGGGGAATACTAAAACTAAGGGCGCCACGCATACCGTCTCGGATAGTGCCCTTGGCGAAAAATATCAATTATCAACGAGTGAAATTCACGCACTACGCAAACTTAAAGTAACCGGTATCGGTGATTCAATCATGGTCCGCACCACGAGTGACTTAAAACAAATCTTTGGCCATTTTAACGTTGACGCCAAGGTTGGTCGCCAAGTGTCGGAAGCACCAGCCGTCATTAGCCAATTAAAAGCTGATAATGCAATTCAGAAAAACGTGCTAATCAACTTGGGGACGAACGGTCCAACGAGTGCCGCCGAAATCGATGGGATCATTGATCAGATTGGCAGCAACCACCAGATTTACTGGGTCAACACCCGCGTTCCAGGCAAAGATTGGCAAGACCCTAACAACCAATTGATTGCCGCGGCCGCTAAAAAATATAACAATGTGCATCTCATTGATTGGCTATACGTTGCGCAAGACAACGACAACTGGTTTGTCAAAGATAATTTACATCCCAACAGTCTTGGTGAACGTGAATATACCGCAACGGTCGGTCAGACAATGGCTAAAACAGCAACACCATAGCCACTTTATTATTAGACGAGGGTTCTGATTACTTGCATTACCCGTACAGCAGATTAGCCCAACTAATTATGCTAACAACAACGTAAAAGACCGGAACACCAGTAATTAACAGGTGTTCCGGTCTTTTAATATTGGTCACGCCAAAAATTTAACAGTTATCCTAACATCACTTACTCAGTCAGTAAGCGATGGGCGTTATCGTAAAAGATCGCTTGTTTCTGCTCATTTGTTAATAGATCAGTCGTTGCTAAAGCGTGACCTAATTGCCGCGAGCCATCTAACGGCGTATATGGAATATCACTCCCGTAAAGTAGGTGCTCAGGCTGAGCCAAGCTCATTAAAGTTGGCAACTGCCTTGGTAGCACGGCTCCAGCTACATCAAAATAAACGTGGTGCATCACATCGTAAACATCCACTTGATAAACCTTCTGAGCATATTGTGCGATTCGATCATCAACAATTCCCAAAAAAGCACCAGCATGCGGTATAATCACCTTGATATTAGGATATTTTTCAAAGAAATGATATTTCAACATATTAATAAACGTCATCGTGGTATCCATGAAGAATCCCAACAATGGCACTGGTAAATCAATATCAACGTTTTTAGGCAAGATTGCTGGTTCATTTGGATGCAAAGCCACAATCGCTTGGCGAGCATCTAGTTCTTGGTAGACCCGTTCCAAGACTGGTGATCCAAAGTAAAGTCCACGTGAGTTGGTTGGCACTGTGACGCCTAAAGCACCATCCTGGTCCAAAGCCTGTTGCACCGTTTTGACAGCATCCAGTTCATAAGGGATTGGTAGACTCGCCAAGTATCCTAATTGATCTGGATATTGCTGGGCTAAGCTTTTACCATCGTCGTTAGCCGCTTCAACTAAGCGTATGGTTTCCGCCTTATCACCGAAGTTCACGTGTGGGGATGATAACGATAAAATCGAGTAACTAATATCATTATCACGCATAAAGTTAAGCGTAAGTTGTGGTGTCCACTCAGGTGTCGGCCAGCCATCAGGATCACCTGGAACATGACGCTTTAGTGCCTCAACGTAACTCGTTGGTAAATAGTGGGTATGAAAATCAATTTTTGACATTATCTGCACCTCGTTTTTTAGAATAACCATAGTCTAAGACCAAACGAGTGCGTTGGAAATGTACAATTGATGTCGAATTGACCATTTACAGGAGGTGACATGATGACAACTAACTATCCGCTTGTCGTACAGAAAATGTTCGCAACTGTCCCAACACTACTGACAGTGACCCCCATCTTTAAATTGACTGTCACCATGGTCGTCAAAGCAGCACACGTTAGTCGTGGGAGTTTTTACAGTCACTTTCAAGATATTTACGACTTCATTCACGCTTTCGAACATGCTTTAATCGAACAAGCAACCGTTTCAAAGCAAGTCCTTAACCAAGGGATTCAAGCTGCCTTGGTTCATCCTGACCCGCGGAATGCTTATCCAACCTATCTGGAACTAACAACGAATATCAACACCCAATTGGCTAGTTTTCAGGCCTTGCTTGGCCCCCATGGTGATCCACAGTTTCTTGATCAGTTTCAGGCCGGTCTCATTGATAATTTACTCGCCACTACTGAGCAGGCGCCCTTAAATCATCAATATTTCCAGTCGATTCCGGCTGACTACGCCATGCCAATCTACTTTAGTGGCGTACTGGCAATTATTCAGCACTGGCTGACCAAGTCCCATCCGGAGCCACCTGAAGTGGTCGCCAACATTATCGTTCAGAGCCGCTACACCGCAGCTTACCATCTCTTTTCCGATCGTCCGCTTGGGGACGATAATAACTAGAAACCAAACTAAAAACTGGTCATAATCCCATAATTGTGGATTACGACCAGCTTTTAGTCACGACAGTCAATACTTATTATATTCAGTGCATGGCCACGATCATTTGATCGCCCCACACTTCCAACTGATGCAGTTGCTTTTGAAAACTAATGCCCGCAGTCGTCAACTGAAATTGATAGTTCCCTCCAGTCGCAACTAATCCTAATTCGGTTAATTTAGCTAAAACATTCAGTAGTTTAAGCGTGCTAAGACCCCTAACTCGCTGGCGCAAATTCATAATCTCAGTTGGCGCCGCCTTCAGGTTGATCAGCACTAACGCAGCCCACCGGTCATTGAGAACGCCTAACCCGACTTTCGTGCCAATATTTAGATCACGCATTACCATCAGTCCATACTTCCTTACTTAGAATTTATAATTATTATGACTATTCTAAGTAAGTTGGCGTTGAAATGCGAATAACTTGTTTGGCATCGACTTTCCAGACTTTTATTCTCGAATATCCGGATACGTCTGACAAAAGTCAACGACCGCTCCTCGTAAATTAGCTTCATCGGTGAAATGACAAGCCACAACCTCTGGTTTTATAGAAGCAATTTTGACCGTTGCCCGCAATTTTTCAATTTCAGCATTGATTGCTGGGAGTAAGTGCGGATTATTCGAGACCGCCCCGCCCATCACGATCAATTCCGGGTCAAAGCTGTATTGTAAGTTGTAGATGGCCCGCGCTAAGGCCCGAACCATAACTTGAACTTCGGCTTGAGCATCAGCATCACCCTTGGCAGCCAGTTCAAACACGGTTTGCCCGTCTAGCTCAGGTTGAGCTGGATGGCTCGCGTTGTATCGCTTCGCAACAGCTACCGCGGTACCTAACTCACTTAAGATCTGATGGTCATTCATGAGCGTGAATCCAAACTCACCACCGAATAAGTGCGCGCCGTGCCAAATTTGATGATTCACAATGACCGACCCACCAACACCGGTTCCCACAATTAAGAAGCACAGGCTAGCAACCTGTTTCCCAGCCCCATCCGCCAATTCAGCCAACGCCGCACAATTGGCGTCATTTTCTATACTGACCGGTAATTCAAAGCGTCGTTGTAATTCCGGCTGAATCCGAAAATTATGAATATACGGCAGTGCGCTGGCACCCTCAATAATTCCAGTTGCCTTGTTGACAGCCCCGGGCGAGCTAATGCCTACGCCAGCAATTTGATAATCGCGTTTCATCTGCGCGACCTGCGTGGTTAGCAAAGTGTAAAATTCAGCTAGTGTTGTGGGCGTCGTCACTTTGGCCTTAGCAACTAATTGCTGATCTTGCCACACAGCAAACTTAATGGTCGTGCCACCAATATCAATAACTCCTAATGACTGCATCGTTTTATCATTCCTTTATCAATTAAACTAGTTATCATAACAATGATAGCGCTTAATCCAGTAAATGTATATTCTTTTATAATGACAATTCATCCCGACATATTATATCAAATTATGCTTTTCTAACCGATACTGGACAACAAAAACAGTTGATTACCACGTGCCCACGTCATGGTAACCAACTATTTTCAGTTAATCTTTAAATTGAATTTTAACGTAATCCCGATAGAGTGGAACGTTCGCCATCAGCTCTTGATGCGTACCTGAACCACTCACATGCCCATCTTCAATGAAGTAAATCTGATCCGCATCCACGATTGTGCTCAGCCGATGGGCGATCACTAGGGTCGTCCGGCCCTTCATTAACTCACCGAGCGCTTGTTGGACCATCGCTTCTGATTCAGAATCCAAACTAGCAGTCGCTTCATCGAGCATCAGAATCTTGGGGTCCCGTAGAAAGGCCCGTGCAATGGCTAACCGTTGCCGTTGACCACCACTGACTTTAACCCCACGTTCGCCAACTTGCGTCTCAAGGCCATCCGCCATGGCACGTACAAAGTCAGCCGCAGAAGCCAATTCTAAGACGTGCCACAACTCATTGTCGGAGTATAACCGATCAGCACCGTACGTTAAGTTTTGACGAATCGTGCCGGCCATGATTGCCGAGTCCTGACTGACATACCCGATTTGTGACCGCCAACTATTGAGACTTAGTTCATTAACATCTTGCCCGCCAATACTAACTTCACCAGCAGTTGGTTGATAATAACGTTCCAGAAGGCCAAAGATAGTCGACTTACCACCACCAGACGGTCCCGCAAACGCCACCACTGTATTTGGTTTAGCTTCAAAACTGACATCGTGCAAAATTTGTTGATCATCATCATAGGCAAAGTCAACATGGTGCATCGCCAAAGTCTCATTGGCGACTGCGTGTTCAACACCAACTGTTAATTGTTCTTCCGGTTCATTCAACAACTCCCGAATCCGAGCCGTCGAGCCACTGGCCTTTGCTAACGTGGTGAAGAACTGACCAAGCATCCCAGCTGGGCCAATGATTTGGAACAGATACATTAGAAATGAGACCAAAGTCCCCATCGTCATCGTTCCACTGGCAACCCGCGCAGACGCATACAATAGTACCCCGACGAATAACGCCATCATCGTTGCCGTCATGACTGGACTCGAAATGGAATCATAGATGGCTTCGCGTAGCCCAATCCGATATAACGTCTTGATTTGGCGTGCACCCGTTGTCGTTTCGACGGGTTCAGCATTTGACGATTTCACTAAGCGAATCTCACTCAGCGTTTCTTCTGCCGTCCCACTAAAATTAGCTAGAGCATCTTGGCGTTCATGACCAATCTTGCCAGTTTGACGCATAATTGGGAACATCACCAACAGGACAGCTGGAATCGCCAAGACCATAATCAAGGTCATCCGCCAATCCATCAAGACCATGATGGCAATCGCCCCCACTAGTTGCATCAACGACGTCACGACTTGCGGAAACGCGTTAGCGAGCAAGTCTTTGATCTGCGTCGAATCATTGACCAACCGCGATGTCATTTCACCCGTCTTAACGTTATCAAAGTAGCTAACCGGCAACCGCACTAATTTATGCCACAAAGTCCCCCGTAAGTTAGCAACAACATTTTCACCAAAAATCCCCAATAAGGAACCGGATAACGCGCTGATGACCGCACTGATTAGGAATAAGCCAATCACACCAATTAGTAAGGTCTGATTAACGCCGTGACTAAACCCATTAATCAACGTTTGGGCAAACTTGGGCACCATCAACTGCGCACCAGTCGCCAATAAGCCTAATGTCAAGCCCAACCAGAGTTGCCAATAACGAGGGCTAGCGTGCCGAATCAATTGTAAGAATTGTTTTAAATCAAATTTACCACCCGCCGGACGCGAGTATGCTGCTTGTGGTCGTTCCATCTGCTCTTATGCCTCGTGTTTCTAAAGTTTAATTAAACCAATGATGCCCATGACCCCAACCGGGACGTGGACCAAAACCGTGTTGTTGACCAAATTGCATTAAATCTTGAATATCGATGTCATCCGCATTGGCCCGCAACTTATCTAATAAGTGTTGTAACTGATCGCGCTCATCATCCGTCAGATTGCCAAATAACTGATCCGCCAGATCACTCGTTCCCTGCGCGCGATGGTCCGCCATCTCACGACCACGGTCACTTAATCGCACGATCACCACGCGTTTGTCATGAGCACTGGGTTCACGTTCAATCAAACCGCCATCTTCTAACCGATTCAACGTGGCACTAACTGAACTTGGTCGAATATCCAAAATTTCAGCAATCTCCGCATTGGTTAAACCAGCGGGGGCATCCGCCAACACCCGTAAAATGCCCATTTGACCACGCCCGCCACGCTCAGAACCACGGTCGCCAAAATGAAATTGTTGCGCGACCGCCATGACGAAGGCCCGATTTTGAAATAACTTCCCAAAACTACTAAATAAATCACGATTATTAACTGTCATGAATTTTTTGTCCTCCTTGATTTGAATGATGCTTATGTTAGCACGATAGTTAGATTAATACAACAAAAACTAACTAAATTAGTAAATATATTTTTCATTGCGTCAACCAGCCGCGATCTAACGGCAATTATCATCACCAACTTTGATTTTAAATTAATGATCAATGCTGACGATCGCGCAATAACTGAAAAATCCAGTCTTTCTGACAAACAGTTCTCAGAAAGACCGGACTTACGATGATTCAATCTTGGATCCTTAATGATTAATAATGAGCTCAGCTGGTAGCGCAATACTTTGTGGCTGCTCACTGATTGCTAAATCCAGTGCCCGGGCCCCCACGGTCTCAAAGTGATGGTCAATGGTTGGTATGCCTAATACTTCACCAGATAATTGGTTCTCCTGGCCAATCAAAAATGGTACGGGCTGGTGCGCCGCCAAATACGCACGGCGCATTCCTACTGCAATATCATCACCATTCGTCAGTACCGCAGTCACCGGTTCAGTAAGTTGGGCAAAATAAGTGCCAGCACGGGCCCCATCATCCGCCGTAATAATCCCGGTATACAATAATTCAGTTGGTAGCGCCCGCTGATACACTTGTTCATAGGCACTCACCATCGCCTTAGTTGTAGCGCTAGCCTCAAGTGGTCGACTTGTTAAAATTGCGACTCGTTGGTGCCGTCGATGTTTGAGATATGTGAACGCCTCAACGTATGTCGCAGTGCGCTCAGCGTAAGCAGCCGGTAAGGAATAGTCGTGTGGATTCTCACACAGCACAATCCGCCCATACCGTTGATAAGTTGCCAGCCTTTGTAGCGGTAATCCGTGTGACGTAAAAATCAACGCATCATAAGCATGCTGCCGTAGCGCCTCCAAGTATTTCAATTCTAATTGTGGCTCCCACTTGGATGGCAACAACACAATATGATAATTAGCAGCAAACGCAGCGCGCATGATGCCATGTAACAGTTGGGTAAAGTACGGGTGATCCACGTGTGGTAACACGACCCCAATCGTTAGCGTTGCCCCCCGACTTAGATTACGAGCGACTGCGTTTGGCACATAATCCAATTTATCAATCACCGCCTCAATATCGGCACGGGTCTTGGCCGAAACATAATTTTTTTGATTCAGCACGCGCGAAACCGTTGAGACCGAGTAGCCAGATAAGCGGGCAATATCATGAATATTCGTCATCCACGCTACCTCCCAATCAAATGTTCCAAGGCATAAGCCACGCCATCTTCATCATTACACTTGGTGACGTGTTGACCATATTGCTGAATGGTTAGATCAGCATTCCCCATCACAATCGGCAGGCCGACCACCTTCAGCATTGGTAAGTCATTTTCACCATCATCAAAGGCCGCAAGTTCACCAGTGGTTAGATGAAATCGTTCCTTGATAAATGCAATGCCACGGGATTTTTGTGCCTGAGCACTAGTTATTTCTAAATACGTCTGTCCAGACAACTTAACACTAGCGCTGCTACCGACCATTTGTTTAAGGGTCATCGCAAGCGTCGCCATCACCTGATTGTCTAAAGTCATAATCATGATTTTAAAAATAGCAGCTGAATGTTGACTAAATTGAGCGGCATAACTCGCAATCGGTGTTGCTATTTGTCCCGTCAGTTGCTCTTCAGCTCGCGTTCCCGCATCAACTTTTTCCGTCAGCCACTCCGACTGAGTGTAACAGCTCAAGCTGACTGTTGGTGCGGTGGCCTTAATAAAGTCGAGCACCTGCAGTGCCAAGGCTTGCTCTAACGGCGCTGCTTGTAATGCCTGGACTTGATTCTGACGATAGTCAAAAATCAAGCCCCCATTAAAGCCGATCTGGGGCCCAGTTAACCCTAGCGCCTGAATCGCACCACGCATTTCAATAGGTGCACGCGCCGACACCAACGTCATTGGCAAGCCACTTTTTCGCACCGCTTGAACAGTTTGCGGACTCACAGTCCCTTGGGAATTCAACAATGTCCCATCTAAATCTGAAAACAAATAATTAATCATGTCAATATACTCCCCTAAATTATTTTATTAATCGTGCTCTTAGTGTACATGCTCAAACGCGTTCGAGAACAAGCCCGATGACAAAAAAACTCGCGATATTTTCGCGAGTTGAAAAGGTTAGCTCAATTAAATGAATTCAGAGACTTGTGTGCCAGCATAGCGCGTCGTCGTAATCGGTTCGCTAGCTGCCTTACCAATTGCAATAGCCATCACTGGTACATAGCGCTTGGCATCCAAGCCAAAGGTCGTCGCGACTTTATCTGCCGCATAGCCCGCAATTGGATTAGCATCATAGCCATGTGCACGGGCAATCAATAGTAATTGCATTGCGGCCATACTACTATCAATCATCGCATCGGCTTGTAGGAATTCAGGACTCGCATTTTCATACATTGGTAAGAACGTCTTGAAGATCTGATCTCGTTTTTCCGCAGTAATGCGTCCTTCTTCACAAGCTTTATTCCACACGTCCCGATAGACCAAATGCGATTGCGTATCGCCCAGGACAAAAATCATGGCTGAACAAGAATCAATTTGTGGATAATTAAACGGCATTAAAACCGACTTGGCCTTCGCTTTGCCGGCCGCACTATCAGCAACCACAAAATGCCAAGATTGCAAGTTACATGCTGATGGCGCACTGATTGCTTCATCAATCATCGTTTGCAATTCTTCACGGTCAATTTTAACAGTCGGATCAAACTGCCGTACTGATTGACGGTTAAACACCACGTCTTTAAAATCATTATTTTTAATATTAGTCGTCATGGTTGTTGGCATTCTAAACAGCTCCTCTTTTAAAAAATAACAAATTCATCAATCAATCTTATTATAACTGATTTTGTATTTATTTTCACAATTTTTTTTGCCAGCGCTATCGTCACCACTTACTGTTCCGACCAATATTTTTACGCTAGTTGCTTTCGAGAAATTTATTGCTAGCCCCCGATACCATTGAGACAACTTTATTTATCATCAATGACCTAAGACTTATTATTTATTCAATTGCAAAGTTACGCTAAGCAAGATTACATGTGGATGCCAACTGACACTGGGCTATTGTCAAACGATTCTCACAATCGCAACGACAACCTCACCCCTCAGCTGCGAACATCGTCACCAAATCATCCGCCCGTAACGCCTGCTTCTCGGCACCACGCACGTCCAACTTGATCTGACCATCCTGCACCATCACCAGCCGATCGCCGTACGTCAACGCGTCGCTCATCTTGTGCGTGATCATCATCGTTGTCAGGTGATTAGACGTCACAATTTGTTGGGTCAGCGCCATCACTTCCGCACTCGTCTTCGGGTCAAGCGCCGCCGTATGCTCATCCAGCAACAAGAGCTCTGGTTGGCTTAAGGTGGCCATCAATAGAGATAAGGCTTGCCGTTGCCCCCCGGATAAATACTTCACTTGCGTATTCAGTCGCGCCTCTAACCCCATGTTAAGACTAGCCAGCAACTTTAAGTGCCGTTCTTCCTGTCCACGTTGACGGTAACGGCGCAGGCTCAAACTCCCCGTATGGCGTTGGGCTAACGTAAGATTCTGAGCCACGCTTAATTCGCCAGCAGTACCCAACTTAGGATCTTGGAAAACCCGAGCCACCCACCGTGACCGATACGCGACGGGGCGATTGGTCACCCGATGATTAGCTAGTGTGATCTCGCCAGCATCCGTATTTAACGTGCCCGCAATCGTATTGAGCAAGGTCGACTTGCCGGCGCCGTTGTTCCCAATAACCGCCACAAATTCGCCAGGCTCAATCGTTAGATTCACGTCCTTTAAGACGTGCCGCTCGTTGCTGGTTCCTGGAAAGAAGACTTTTTGTAAGTGTTGGACGTTCAGAATAGTTGGTTGTGACATGTTGATCGACTCCAATCTCTTTAAGGTACCGGCGCAACTGCCGTTTTGTCCGGTATTTATTTTGTAATAGTGGCAAGCAGATGACGATGACAAGAATCGCCGCTGATAAAATCTTTAGATCATTGACGGGAAAACCTAAGCCCATTGCCAAAGTCAGTAAGTAACGATAGATAATGGCGCCCACGACCATGCCGGTCAAACGGACCCAGATTTGACGACCATGTAAGAAGATCTCACCAACTAGGACTGAAGCCAGCCCGATGACAATCGTCCCAATCCCCATCCCAATATCCGCGTAGCCATTGCTCTGTGCAATCAGGCTACCCGACAAGGCAATCAAGCCGTTTGATAACATATACCCAATAATGACCATCCGATCGGTATAGATCCCATTCGCAGCACTCATCGCAGGATTATTACCCGTTGCCATCAAGGACAGTCCCAAACGCGTTTGGAACAACCAAATCAACCCGGCCAGGACGACCAGCGTAACCACAGCACCGATCACAATCGTTTGTAAATTCAAAGACCAATTCGTTGGTAACCACCCCATCAACGTTTTCTGGTCAAGCAAGGGAATATTGGCCTTGCCCATAATGTGCATGTTGATGGAATATAGTCCCGTCATCGTTAGAATTCCGGCCAATAATGACGGCATCTTAAGCTTGGTATCCAGTACCCCCGTGACCCAACCGGCCAAACACCCAGCGACAAATCCTAATAAACTCGCCACGATAGCTGACTGTCCCGCCAACATGCTACTAATCGTCACGGCAGCCCCTAATGGAAAACTACCCTCGGTGGTCAAATCAGGAATGTTTAAAATTCTGAAGGTGAGGAACACCCCGATGACCAGTGGCGCCCATAATAAACCTTGTCCAATACTCGTGATTAACATATTACCTCGCTCCCCTCTTATGGTTGCTTAATTGTGCTTGGTTGTAAGCCGATTGCTTTAGCATTCGCTTTATTGATGTAAAGGTGTAACTTGTCAGCTGTTTGAACCGCCATCGTTTGCGGCTTCTGCTTCTTGATTAATACTTGGTAAGCCATTTTTCCAGTCTGTTCACCTAATTCGTAATAGTTAAGACCATACGTCGCAGTCCCACCATCTTCAGCCATCTCAATCGAACCCGTTACCACTGGCAACTTGGCAGCCTTGGTCTTCTGACCAATCGTCTTCATCGCACTCGCCATCAAATTATCGGTTGGTAAGTAGAGCCCTGATATTTTACCCGTCAAACCGGCCAAAACACTGGCAACGTCATTGGTACTCGTTGCGCTAACAACCTTTAAGTTGATACCGTGCTTTTTCGCATAAGCCTTCGCCAGCTTGACTTGTAGCACCGAATTTTCTTCTGACGAGTTATACATAATTCCCAACGGTTTATTACCAGTGGTTATATTCTTCAATAACTGTAATTGTTTGCCAACGGGCATTAAATCGCTCGTGCCGCTCACATTAGTTTGGGGCTTCGCATCACTTTTGACCAACCCCGCCGCTTTCAAATCGGTGACAGCCGTAACCAAGGTCGGCACCGTTGTCGTTTTCTTAGCGAGGGCCTGAGCAGCGGGCGTTGCAATTCCCACTAACAAATCATTCTTCTGTTGGACGAGTTGTTGACTCATCGTATTCAGATTACTCTGATCACCTTGCGCATTCAGATAGTGATATTTAACGGTCACCTTACTACCGTGCGCTTTGAGTTCTTTTTGCAGTCCTACCTTGAATCCTTTACGCGCTTGATCTAATGAACCGTGTTGAACAACTTGTAAGATTCCCACCGACACACTTGACTTGCTACTGGTCGCCTGTTGACCACAGCCGGCCAAAAGTAGCCCGGCACCTAAAATTAATCCACTTAAAATTGTCTTTTTCATCTTGAGATTCCCCTTAAAAGTTGTGTGTTCCGCCCAACTTTCATCAACGTCTTGACGAAGTGGACCGAAAATAAAAAACACCAGTTAGATTCTGGGAAGAATCTAACTGGTGTTTTATCGGGCCCGATAGTTTTCCAGATAGATTGTCCCTGCATCTACCTGGCATTTAAGTCATGTTGAATAACTTTAGCTCCCGATAGATACAAACGCGTTGCGTGCGTTTGTATCCATCAAACGAATACAAACGCTATCTAAAGAAAAAGCTAAAGGCAAATTGATTATTTAATTGAAGGTTAGTTACTAATGACATATTAGTCATCCTCCATTTCAATTTATAGCTTATAGTAAACCATGGCGACACCTAACTTGTCAACTACCAACTAGTAAAAAATTCACTGGCTAACGATGAAACACCCGTCACTGAGCCGATACCCAACCAATCATTTATCTGGTGTATCGGTCAATGTCCAACTCGAGGTGCCTTGATAAATATCGGCATAAATACCTGGTTGAGCTGCTAATCCGATGCCTTTCGTCGCTGCCCAATCGTCGGTCACCACCGTGTCAGTCATCCCGGCCGTTTTTTGTCCTTGATTGACCAACATTACTTGGTTCGTTTAATCCCAATCCGGCAATTATTCCAAGCCTCAGAATAATTGCCGGATTTATGTTAATGCTTGTCAGCAGACCACCTTTAGTCCACTTTCAACTATTTCTCTATATTTAAGACCCGTCATACGTTATTCCACATGCGCGTCTAATCATCATCAATCACTGACTGGTTGCACTTCAAAGCCGGCACGTGATAAGACTTGATTAACTGCTACGGCTTGCTCACTGTTAACATGCAACTCAATGACTTTAGTTGCTTGGTGATTCACTACCATTAATGTCTGAATACTCAAATCATGCTCCGCTAAGACCTTACCGATTTCAAAAATAACGCCAACATGATCATGGTGAACGACGACCCGCGTCACAATACCTGGTTCACCGTAACCAGCAATATTCAAGAAGGCATCCAAGATATCATTGTTTGTAATAATGCCCACAACTTGATCAGCCGTCATCACCGGTAAGACACCGATCTTATGTCGACGCATCGTGGCAATCGCCACTTCCAATTGTGCATCCGCTGCTACCGTTTGAACCGCAGTCTCCATGATTTGATCCACGGTCGTCTTGTTGAGTAAATAGTTTAACTCGTAAACTGACAAACTGGTCGCTTGTGATGGCATGGCCCGCTGAATAATACCATGCGTAATAATACCAACCATTCGATGTCCTGCCATAACCGGTAATCGGTGAATCGCATTCTTCTTCATTAATTCGACCGCCACACTAATCGTCGTTTTCGGACTAACAACTACCAGTCGTGGTGTCATATAATCTGCAACACTCATACTTAACCCCCTAAGTAAGCTTTTTGAACTTCTGAATTAGCCAACAATTCTGAACCACGACCACTAAGCTTGACCTGCCCACTAGCCAAGACATAACCACGGTCCGCAATTTTGAGTGCTTGATTGGCATTTTGTTCAATCAATAAGACCGTCGTTCCGGCCTGGTTGATTGCCTTGATAATCTCAAAAATTTCATTAATAAAGATTGGTGCTAAACCCATCGATGGTTCATCTAATAACATTAGTTTAGGTTGGGCCATCAGTGCCCGCCCCATCGCTAACATTTGCTGTTCACCACCTGATAAAGTCGCCGCATCTTGATGACGACGCTTCTTTAAAATTGGAAAATACTCATAAACCTGCTGGTAAGTCTGAATCAGCTGACTACGTTCCTGCCGTAAAAAAGCCCCCATTTGCAAATTCTCTTGGACTGATAAGCCGGGAAAAATATGCCGGCCTTCTGGGACTTGTGAAATGCCAGCGCGAACGATTTTAGGTGCGGCTGCTTTTTGAATCGGACGACCTAAGTAGTGAATGGTGCCGCTAACTGGTCGCATTAATCCCGATATCGTATGTAACAAGGTGGACTTTCCAGCCCCATTAGCACCAATCAACGTCACAATTTCACCCTGATGCACGTCAAAACTGACACCTTTGACTGCCTGAATCGCACCGTAATTAACGATTAAGTCACGTACTTTAAGCATTTACACCCCTCCTAAGTAGGCTTTGATAACGGCCGGATCATGCTGAATAGCTTGCGGAGTGCCAGTTGCCAGTAAGGCCCCGTGTTCCAACACATAAAGTCGTTCAGCGACGTTCATGACAAGTGACATATCATGTTCAATCAATACAATGGTAATGTGAAATTCCTGCTGAATTCGCCGAATCAACCGCGTCAAAGCTGCCGTTTCTTCGGGATTCATACCAGCAGCTGGCTCATCAAGAAAGAGCAATTTAGGTTTAGTTGCCAGTGCCCGTACGATTTCTAATCGTCGCTGAATACCATAGGGCAAGCTTTTCGCAGGTTGATCAGCCACCGCCGTTAAATCAAACATTGACAACAATTCTTGGGCCGCCTTGGTCATCATTCGTTCAGTTTGATAATATTTAGGTAACCGTAACACGCTAGTCACAAATCCTTCACGGTAATGATTAGTCATCGCAATCCGAACATTATCTAACACGCTCATCTCTTTGAATAGTCGAATATTTTGAAACGTTCGTGAAATACCAACACGGGCGATAGCAGCTGGTCGCTGACCATTTAACGACACCACGCCTTGATCCGTATAAAAACTAATACTCCCCGAACTAACCGGCGTCTCGCCGGTCAACAAATTGAACAGGGTCGTTTTGCCCGCACCATTGGGGCCGATTAGTCCAATCAACTCATCTTGATCAAAGTGAACTGAAACATCAGCAACGGCCGTCAGCCCACCAAAATTCTTCACTAAGCCTTGCGCATCCAATAACCGACTAGTCATGATTAACCGCCTCCTTAGCTGGCCGACGTTTAAACAGGTTCGCAAACGAAAATTCCCATGTTCCTAACAATCCAGCTGGTTTAAAAATCATAATCAAAATCAGTGCTAATGAATAAATAATCATTCGAATCGTACCGAAATTTTGTAGAATCGTATCAAGTGCGCCTAAGACAATCGCCGCGACAAAGGTACCCGTAATGCTGCCGACACCACCAAGCACCACGATAATCAGAATTGCAATGGAGGCCATGATATTAAAGTCACCCGGTGCAATCGTTTGAATATACGCCGCGTGTAACGACCCACCAATGGCAGCAGTCGCTGCCCCAAAGACGAAGGCCGCTAGCTTCCAGCGAGTCGTGTTAATACCCATAGCGCCGGCAGCGAGTTCATCATCACGAACAGCCATCACGGCTCGACCACCGCGACTATGAATAAAATTAACCGTCACAATCGTCGTGAGACACATTAAAACGTACACGGTCGCCCAGGATGCCAAAGCCGGAATGTTGAATAGGCCGGCCGCACCATTCGTAATTTTTAAATTATTAATGAGAATGCGAATAATTTCCGCTGCCCCCATCGTTGCAATGGCTAAGTAGTCACCACGGAGCCGTAATGTTGGGATACCAACAATCACTGCCGCAATCATAGCAATCACCATGCCGACAATCATCGAAATGAAAAAGCCAGCGGGGGTCGCCATCGTTTGCGTCATGATACCAGTCGCATAGGCGCCAATCGCCATAAAGCCGGCGTGACCGAGTGAAAATTGACCCGCAAAACCAATAACCAGATTGAGTCCAACTGCTAAAATGATATTGATTCCAATCGTCACTAACATATTTTCAATGAACGAATTGATGATACCCATCAGTTCCAAGCCATCAATAATGACAAAACCAGCGACCATAATGCCTAGCCATGCCAAGTTAGTTTTCAAATTTGCTTTCATCATCAGCCACCTCCCTCAGACTTTTTCCTTAGTTCGTTTGCCAAAAATACCAGCCGGTAATACTAGTAGAATCACAATCAAAACGAAATAGACCACTGCATCTTTATACGCTGATAGTCCAATTGCTTGCACCCCGGTCTCCAGAACACCAATAATCAAGCCACCTAGTGAGGCTCCTGGTATTGAACCGATTCCACCAATAACGGCAGCCACAAAGGCTTTAATACCAGGTGTCATGCCCATCAATGGATCAATCGAGTTATAGTACAATCCAATCAAGACCCCTGCGGCTCCCGCCATTGCGGAACCTAATGCGAAGGTGAACGAAATCGTCTGGTTAAGGCTGATTCCCACTAGCTGGGCCGCTTCGGGATCAACCGAGACTGCTCGCATCGCCTTACCCATCTTGGTATGTTTAATGATTAATTCCAATAAAACCATTAATAAACAGGCCGTACCGAGAATCAATAATTGGACATTCGACACTCGTAGCCCCGCCCAGTGGTAGGTCACCACTTTAATCGCTTGCGGGAATGAGCGGGCACTCGCACCAACAAAGTATGACATGCCGTTTTCAAGTAAGAATGAGACACCAATTGCCGTAATCAGCGCCGTAATACGCGGCGAATGTCGCAATGGTCGGTACGCAAAGTATTCAATGATCACACCACTAATCGCACAAATCACCATGGCTGAGAGGAGCGCTGCAATAAAATTAAAGTGTAGTGTTTTCAGGCTGTAATAGCCCCAAAAGGCGCCCAACATATAAATATCACCATGCGCGAAGTTAATTAATTTGATAATACCGTAAACCATCGTGTAGCCCAGCGCCAATAGCGCATAGATACTGCCCAGTGATAGTCCGTTAATCAGTTGTTGTCCAAATGTCTGCATATGTGTTCCCCCACGCTTTAACGAGTTAGATTACTTGACGTTATATACCTTGCTAACAGCACCGTTGGTCAATTGTTCAATCGAAATCGTCTTTTCAGGATTATGTTGTTTGTTAATTGTTGTCGTCCCAGTGACACCCTTGAAGTTCTTAAGCTTAGCCAAGCCATCGGCAATTTTAACGGAATTAGCCGAACCTTCTTTTTCAATCGCCGCTTTGATCATATAAACTGAATCATAAGCCAATGCTGAGAAGGTTGGCGCCGTGCTACCATATTTTGCTTTATAAGCACTCATAAAGTTTGAAGCAAGCTTGTTGGTTGCCGAAGCCTTAGTAGAAAATGGCGTCGTGTAATAAACGTTAGTGGCATTGGACTTGCCAGCGATTTGGGCCAGCTTAGCATCCGCCATGCCGTCACTACCAACGATTGGGACTTTAATGCCCGCTTGGCGAGCCTGCTTAACGATCAAACCGATTTCTGAATAATAACCTGGCGCATAAATCGCATCAATTTTTTTATGCTTCAAAGAAGTCAGGATGGCATTAAAGTCCTTGTCGCCCTCTTGGAAAGTTTGGCTGCTAACGACTTTGCCACTGTACTGCTTCTTGAATGCTTTGGTTAGCCCCGTGCCGTAATCGCTTGAGTTGTCGGTCAAGATAGCGACGCGTTTGGCTTTCAAATTCTTAGTCACAAAAGTTGCAGCCGTTGAACCTTGGAAATTATTCTGATAACAAGCTCGGAATATGTACTTTTGGACTTTACCGCTCTTTTGCAACGTATAGTCCGGATCAGTTGCCGATGGGCTAACTGATGGCACCGCCGCCTTAGTCATATTAGGAATCGCAGCTGTTCCGGCACTGGTGGTTGCTGGCCCAACTACCGCTACGACCTTATCGTTATTAACCAACTGAGCCGCAACCGAGGCCGCCGTCGTGTTGGACGTCTTGTTGTCCCGGATGACCAGCTTAATCTTTTTCTTGGTCCCCCCAACCTTGATACCACCACTCTTATTGATTTTATTAACCGCCAATTGAATTCCTTGCTTTTGCTGTTCTCCGTAACCGGCTGCAGATCCAGATAATTCCATATTGACCCCAATCTTGATGGTCTTACCAGAATTATTCCCCTGACTTGAACTTGATTTTGCGGTTGCACACCCCGCGAGTGTCAACGCCATCGCTCCAACTGCTACAATCTTCATCGTTTGTTGTTCCCATTTTTTCATTAATTATTCCCACTTTCGTTTTTTTATTGCTACGTTGTTGACCCCGATCCTCCTTAAGTCACAAAAAGGCCTCATCCACCGTAGTGAATGAGGCCTTTACCCGGAACTGAGCCTCATTACCACAATGGGAAAGAAGGGCTCAGTTCACTTGAATTTTGAGTTATACTCAAGGTCAAGCGACCGGGTCCTTCTTCGTTAATAATAAGGCTAAATTTTGAACAGCAAGGGTTGTCAACAAATTGGTTAGGTTAAATTGAATTTTCATCATTGACGCGCCTCGCTTTCAAAAGTTTTTGTAATGTTGATGTTTCTTAGATTAATTAATTTTCAATGATAAGTCAAGTGATTTTTTAATTATTTTTATATTAATCAAAAATAATTAACCGCTATTCTTGTTCACAAGTCTTAATTCACGGCAGCTTACCCACCTAAAATTAAACTAATTAACTAGCTTAAATAAGGGCTTGAGAACCAGCTAACCATTTATGTTACTTTAAAATTAACAGCTAGTATCCCCTAGGAGGTTCAACAATGAAATCAATCACACTATCTTTGATTCGTCACGGCGAGACTTACTTTAATATTTTTCATGAATTTCAAGGGTGGTCGGATACCCCGCTGACCCCGGCAGGCGTAACGCAAATCCATCAATTGGCGCACCAATTACGTTCTTTACCGATTACCGCGGTCTACGCAAGCGACGTCACTCGTGCCCGCCAAACAGCCACCATCCTCTGTCATGACGCAACGTGGCCCATCACTACCATTCATTTTCGCTCGGCTCTACGTGAACATTTCTACGGCCGCTTTGAAGGTCAAAAAATGACTACTGTCTGGGAACCAATTGCTCAGGCCCACGGTTGCCAAACCTACGAAGACTTAGTCACTCAATACGGTGTCGATCAGACCCAAGACTGGTTAAGCGCCGCTGATCCCAGTCATTTAACAGAAACTAGCCAAGCGTTTTGGGCACGCTTTTTACCTGGCTTAACGGCTATCATGGCTGAGCAACCCGACCAGGCCCACGTCTTACTAATCTCTCACAGTTCCATCATTCGCAGTCTGGTTGCCCGGTACGCTCCGTCACAACTCGATCCAATCACACCTGAAAACGGCAAACTAACGCAACTGACACTGAATCAAACCGTAGCGGGCAAGCTCAGCATCCAGATTAAAACTTATAATCAGACTAGGCTGAATAACTGACCCTGGATTGTTCTGATTCGATTGAGCATATCAAATGCCCAGATCTGACTAAAAATAGTGGTGATCATCAATAACAGATGATCACCACTATTTTAATCGGTGTGTCCGGGTCGTTATCCCAGATATCTCGGTGCAAAAATTAGGCCATTATGGTCGTTATTTTAGTTAAGCCTTTAGGAGTTTTTCAACTTCGCTCTTGAGCTTAGCTTCATCCATACTCATATAAGGCGCTACTTCGTCAGCCGTCTTGTCAGTATCATGACTATCCGCATCCATGAAATGATTCCAAATCGCATCCCGTACGGGTAACTTGGAATCACTCCAATCAAACACGTCCGTCATCTTTTCGTCTAACATACTGTTCATTTCAACTGCTGCAGCCATACTAAAACAACTTCCTTTCTAATTTTTGATACACCTTGATTATAGGTCATTATTTGAAAAGTGGTTAAATTCTGTTTGTACTACGTCCCGTTTGTTATGCATCCTTCGCGTAAATGGCCCGTAAGGCCGCAACATCCGCTGACGAGAGCGTCCATTTGCCTTGTGAGACCGGGTACATGACCGACTCAGTCGATGAACTGTGATCTAATCCCAAAGCGTGACCAAGTTCATGAACCGCCACTGCCTTACTATAGGCCGCCGTGTATGAGCCATTGAGACTGGCCGTTGCATTGTTCCAATACTGAGTTCCACGCCAGCTAACTTGCTTCGTGATGTCAGGACCACCATGCCCGAGCTCAACACTAGTCGAACCGGCGACCATCTTCTTATGGTACAACGAGAAGGTAATTGAATTCTGAGAACCACTCGCTTTGCCCGCTACTAAGTGAACTAAACCCGTTTGATTATAAGCCGTGATTGCCGCTTGAAAGACTTGGCGCCCCGCCTTAGGTAAATCACTGGCAAAGCTGTAATAATACGTCTTCTTTAACGTGGCCTCTTGGACGATTGATTCAATCGGGGTCATCGCACGCGTTGTGGACGTAGTTGAACTGGTCACTTGTGAACTGGCATCCGTGTTCACAGTAGTACTTGAACTGTGCGATTGCTTAGTCGCACTGGCCCCGCTACTCGTGCTTGACTGACTTGCTTCGTCCGCATCAAGCAGATGACTTGATAAATCACCGGATAGAGCCGCGGCCAGATTTTGGCGGCTCGTTTGATATAATGCAATTGCGCGCGGTGCTAATGTATCATAGTGGCTCCAACCAAAGATTAATAGCCCAATTAAACATAGCACTTTAATCCCACGCATTAGATTTTTTAACATGGCACGCGCTCCTCTTAATTTTTCAAATGGGGACTACGCCACATTTAAGTTTATTAAACCACATGATCCCGTGCTTAGACACTGCTCTTAGTGAATCATTAAGAATATTTAGGATTACCGCAATCTACTTGTAATCTTAATCCGTTTTCACTATCTACGGTCTTGACCAGCTCAATAACTGCGGCTATCAAAAAAGGCCCGAATTAATATTCGTGACCTAATCGACTTTATTTATTTCGGAAAACATATAATTTTGAAAAGAGAAAGTTGCCAATAATTGCGCCGGCTTGACCAAGCACCTTGGCTAATACCGCCGAACTACCAAGCACCGACATCAACAGCCATAAAATAATGGCTTCAACCACGTACGTCACGACTCGGGTCCCATAAAATTTACCCATTTCCCGATACACATGATTAGAATGGTGATCAAATACCTTTAGGCGGTCGACCCAAAAAGCGACTTGCACAGCAATTACCCAGGACACAATATTTGCTACTTGGTACTCAAGCCCAATTAGATGGTACGTCGTATAGAACGTTGCAAAATTGACGGCCACACTAATTAACCCCCACAAAATATAACGGATCGCTTGATTGCGCGTTTCTTTCACGGGTGACACAATTTGCTTATCTAACTCAGCAACCGGTTCTAAAATTTCAGTAGCGGTTTCTTCAGTTTGATCAATATTAACTGAATTCAGTTTACTCATGGTTACCACACCTGACTTTCTTCACTTAAACGTCATTATCATGAAATAATTTATTTTAAGTTGCATCTTTATTACTTTATGAGTAAAATTCAACACAACTTAATCTTATCACAGCAGTTAACTATTGGCGATGACAACTATTGTGTTTATCTCCAATAATTATCCCGCAATTTTCAGTCAAGGGCCAATATCTGCACATCGCTTTGCCGGTGTGCAAGTCAATAGATTAAAAATTCAACGACAAGGATGTTACTAATGAGTGCCTTATTAATTGGCTTAATTATTTACCACTTCTTACACGAACAATTTGAATTCAGTAAAATTACCCGTTTAGGCTACTGGATTATTCCCATCTTCACTCTTTATCAGTTTGGTCGAACTTTCACTTGGTCACCAATCAACGGACTTGTGCTAATGATTATCATTGGTTTTGCTACTTGGATCGGTCATTATCAAGCTCGCCACACTAAAATCCGCCTAGAAGAGACGGCCACCACTTTTTTTCGCGATTCTGAACAGCACGAGATTCCGATTTATCGTAAGGTCATTACCGCTCAAGGTGGTCGCCCTTATCTTTTAGGCTGGTTAATGACACTCGGTGCACAATTCATCATCGAAATCACCTATCTTCACGAACATCTCTCTTGGACTAAAATCAACCAGGAATTCTTCCAAGAAGTGCTCGCGGATTTGATCACTTTTTACCGTTTTTCAGCTAGCGGTCGTCATACTAGTTGGACACTATGGGCTTTAACTGGCGGGACTAGTCTCGCTTACACCTTATGGCTAGCACACCGGTCGCCCGCCGCCAAACAAACTTTGTTCGGCGAAACGATGTACCACCATACCAGTTCGGAACACGTGGACTAGTGCCGTCATACTCACATTGACTGTCAACGTTCAGGCCACACCAAACAAATCATTTCAAGACCAAGGGGACTGCCAGAATTAATTATCAATTCTGGCAGTCCCCTTGTTAATATCCGTCATTTTGAAAAAAGACTGGCGCTAAAAATTAGCCGGACGACGGTCAATAAACCAGTCACTGGCGCGCTGTCCATTCGTCACCAATTAACTGGCAGCTTTTCTCGCTTGTTGTAACGGAATTTCAATGGCCATGACAGCAGCAGTCCAAATAAACAAGTGCAGAAAGTCGCCAACCAACTTACCGCTGGCGTTACCCGCCAAATAAGCTCCAGCGTGCGCATTCAAAAAACTCGTTGTCGGAATTTGATGGGCAAGTACCGGCCATTCTAGCGCAATATTCAACACCGCTAACATTGCAATTACCCCAAACAATTCCCAGCCGCGCCTTTTAGTAGGGACCCAATCATCAAAATAAGGATAATTCATTATTAACGTCACAGTCGTCACAATTAAGCTCCCATTGATAATCACGAGCACCGTTCCAACCGACCAATTCATAAAATGACACAAGTAACTTAAAAACAGTAACCCAACGACCAAATAGTAACTAACCACAACCAAGCGCCGTTGATGGCGACTACTTGTCGCCTGAGCCTCATAGTGTTCCAACATACCCAAATCCTCCTTTAGTAAACGATCAATCGAAAGATCGTAAGCTTTACTAATCTGAACCAACATCCCAATATCTGGATAACTCCGACCATTTTCCCAACTTGAAATAGTCTGCCGTGAAACATGTAATTGCGCGGCAATGTCAGTTTGTGTCATCTGCTTCTGCCGTCGAACGACTTTTAAATTATCCGCAAAACGCATCGCGCACCTCCCAGAATAGCGTATGTAATTTGTGACTAGGATACAAGCTAATTTTCTAAGCATTGCGATTGTTCCGGTAGTTTGCACGTATCTACGGTGACTAAAAACACGCAGCTTTACGGAAGAACAAACGCTATTCGTATTATTCTCATCATAGCGTTTGCCCACAATTAGTTCCGATTAGTAAGTTAAAATTATTATTTTTAAAACAATAATTTTAGATTAAAGAATTTTATTTATTTTGTAGGCGTACCTAAAAAAGTGTTTCCATTTACTTTTATTTATTGTACAATGACAACGGCTCAAAGTTTTAGATGAATAGAAAGGTGGTCTTTTAATTGAGCGAAAAGACGAACACCCCAAACCGGAAGCATAAATTGATTGAATATGCTAACGGCCCCTCACTAGAGGAAATCAACGGTACGATTGAGGTTCCTAAAAATTTAAGTTTTTGGAAAACCCTCTTTGCCTATTCTGGTCCTGGTGCCCTAGTTGCTGTGGGCTATATGGATCCTGGTAACTGGTCAACTTCCATTACTGGTGGGCAAAATTACCAGTACATGCTAATGTCTGTCATCTTGATTTCAAGTTTGATTGCGATGTTATTACAATACATGGCCGCTAAACTTGGTATCGTGAGTCAGATGGATCTGGCCCAAGCAATTCGGGCTCGCACGAGTAAATCACTCGGAATTGTTTTATGGATTTTAACTGAATTAGCTATTATGGCGACCGATATTGCCGAAGTTATTGGTGCTGCGATCGCCCTGTATTTATTATTCAACATTCCGTTAGTCATCGCGGTGTTTATTACCGTCTTAGACGTTTTAGTTCTGCTATTATTGACCAAAATCGGCTTCCGTAAAATTGAAGCCATCGTGGTTTGCTTGATCTTAGTTATCTTATTCGTTTTCGTTTATCAAGTTGCATTATCCAATCCCGATTGGGGTGGCGTTATTAAAGGGTTAGTGCCAACGGCCGATACTTTTTCTACGAGCCGTTCAGTCAATGGGATGACGCCATTATCCGGTGCCCTCGGAATTATTGGGGCGACCGTTATGCCGCATAACTTGTACTTGCACTCGGCAATTTCACAAACGCGCAAAATCGACCATACTGATGAAGCAGACGTTGCACGAACCGTGAAATTTGCTGCTTGGGACTCTAACATTCAGCTTTCATTTGCGTTTGTGGTTAACTCATTACTCTTAATCATGGGGGTAGCCGTCTTCAAGAGTGGTGCCGTCAAAGATCCATCATTCTTCGGTTTATATGAAGCTTTATCGAACACGTCCATGTTAAGCAACGGCATTTTAATTAGCGTTGCCAAGTCGGGGGCCCTATCCGCGCTCTTCGCAATCGCCTTGCTAGCTTCTGGTCAAAACTCCACTATTACTGGTACTTTGACCGGTCAAGTTATTATGGAAGGCTTCGTTCACATGCGGATGCCACTTTGGTTACGACGGTTAGTTACCCGGTTGATCTCGGTTATTCCCGTACTTATCTGTGTGCTATTAACTAGTGGTAAAAGTGCCATTGATGAACACACTGCTTTGAATAACCTGATGAATAACTCGCAAGTCTTTTTAGCCTTTGCCCTACCATTTTCCATGTTGCCATTACTCATGATGACTGACAGCGCCGCCGAAATGGGCAAACGATTCAAAAACTCACTTTGGGTTAAGGGTCTAGGTTGGTTATCCGTTATTGGTTTAACTTTCTTAAATCTACTCGGGCTACCTGATTCTATTCTAGGATTCTTTGGTGATAATCCTTCAACTGGAGAACAGACTTTTTCTAAAATCTTAGCTTACGTTTTAATCGCTGCTATTCTTGCCCTACTTGCTTGGACTATCTTCGATTTGCAACGTGGTAACAAGCGTTACGTTGAACAACAACTCGCTGCTGCAGCTAAGGAGGCCAACAAATAATGGCAACAAAATTCAAACGCATATTGGTTGGTGTCGATGATTCAGCTGATGCATTATTAGCTTTTGACTATGCGATTCATCAAGCCAAGCAAGATGACGCAGAACTCGTCATCGTCTCAATTCTTGAAAATGATGAAATGAATGTTTATCAAGCCCTTAGCAAGGATTATATCCATGGCGAACGTCAAGAACTTGAACAGCATATTTTAAAATATCAAAAACAGGCTCAAACTGCTGGTGTGACAAAAGTTCATGCCATGATTGCGGAAGGCGAACCTGGTGAAACAATCGTCAAGGAAGTTATTCCACATGTTCACCCGGACTTGCTCGTTATTGGTTCACTAGCTAAAAAAGGGATTGCCAAGCATTTCGGTAGTCAAGCCGCATACATGGCAAAATACGCACCTGTCTCAGTCCTAGTGGTTCGTTAATTCCATACAATGTTACCTAAAAAACTCTCTTTCTAAACCGAAAGAGAGTTTTTTAGGTTAGCCTAATATTATTTGACTATTTTGCCAAAGTTACTATAATAATGATTGAAGGGGGATTCAATTATGACACCTAACGAAACCTACACAGCATTAGCACAATGGCACTTATTACCAGCAACTAATTTCACTTGGCGGCCCTTCACTGCTACCACTATTTACGTTGATACTCCTCACTCTCACCGTGTATACCGGCTAGACTTAGCTAACACCACGGTTGAAATTTTTCAAGCCGACCCAAGTTCGGAACTTTCCGAGCATTTCTTACCATTCAAGACGATTAAGTTAACTGCGGCTCAAATCAATCAATGGCAGCATAACCAGCCAATTACTTCATAACAGCAATTTGAACAATAAATGACTAACGCAGCACCTCAACCAATTGAAGTGCTACGTTAGTCATTTATTTTATGAGCGATCAGTATCCACATCGACTGCTCACTGGCGATCATGGTGAATCAACCACAACAATCCAACCAATAATATCAAGACACCAATCAACAACAAAGCATTTTTAAAATGGGCGTTGATTAACTCATCCCCACCCCAAGCATAAATAATTGCTGTGGGCATACTCCCAATCAGCGTAGCAATTGCTAATTGACGCTGCGTCACTGCCGTTTCAACGGCTGCCAAACTAACTAACGACGTTGGAATAAACGGTACTGTATAGCCAATCATGATACCTAACAAGGGATGTCGCATTTTACTAATGGCTGTCACTAATCTCGAAGGCTGTTGCTCCCGGCGTGCCGTTACACGGCCAAAAAAACGTTGCGCAATTAAATTGCCGAGGGTTATCCCAACAACGTTCAACCCCGCCCCTAGTCCCTTGCCAAAACAGATACCAGCGACAACACTAACCGTCGCCACAGGTGCTCCGGGAATAATTGAAAAACAGATTAGTAAGGGGACTACTAACAAAATGTCGATAGCTTGATGCTGCCGGACCTGTGCAACCAGCGTTGCTTGATCAAACATCCGGTGTTGCAACAACGCCCACATCCCATGATATCGATAGATTAGCAAACCAATTAATAGTAATGCTAATAATAAAGCACCCCTGATAAGCCGTCGCTTCATTACGTTATCCTTCAAGATAATCCTCCCACCACTAATCATGATGTGGCTCATGCTTAATTTCATGTGCCACATGTCCAATCATTGCATCGACCATTTCTAAAATATGGGGATCATCTAAGCAATAATAAACGTGCTTCCCTCGTTTGGTCTTAGAAACTAGCTGATACTGAAATAAAATTGCTAATTGATGAGATACTAATGGTTGTGCCAAATGAACGTGTGCAACGATACTAGTGACGTCTGCCTCATGTTGCTCTAAAAATATCAATATTTTAATCCGATTAACATTACTGAGTACTTTATAAATCCTGGCTGCTTCCGTTAGCAGCGGTTCACTGACTTCCACATCGGCTCCTCCTGTCTTGCTGAACTATAGGAGTGCTAACAGATGACTGATCAAGCCACTATCCCAGAAAACATACAAACCAATCACAACGTAACAAACCTTCATTAGCCATTCGCCGTGGGCCGCTATCTGTCGTTGAACAGCGCTTATTCCCGCAACTTGGTTAATGATAAGCACCACTAAAATTGTTAGCACTCCGATAAAACCTAAAGTCATCAAAAAGTGTAACATGCTTTCACCAACGAGGATAGGCAAGAAAATCGATAAATTACAGCCAGCACAAACAGCTAAATAAGTAACTAGCACATTAATCACTGGTGAACGGCCCGATCGATCAGTCGCGTCATCATCATCATCGTGAAATGCCAACCAAATAGGCAGTACGCCTAGCACGCCTAATACCCATTCTGGCAAAAATAAAGTCAATGTTTTACCCACAAAAAAACTAGCTGTTAGGAGAATCAGATTACCTAATAAATAGCCGACTAATACTTGTCGCAACTGATACTTTTTCAACAAAAAAACTAACATCAGAAAAAAATCCAAGTTGACACTCAGAAAAGTTAACGCCAAAATTCCATAATGCATTTGATCACCCACTCCATTTAGTTAACCCTATTATATGTCAGTTTCGACATATGTAAAGCTAATTATAACCCACTTTGAAACCTTCCGCCTTTCCAATAAATTAGATTCAGCTCGTCTCAGCCAAGCTCGACAAACGACAAAAAACGGTAACAATAAGCCTCTGAGGGCCTTGTTACCGTTCAAATCAAACACTATTTAATTTATCACGAACACCTTAATCAGCAGCTAGCGCATCGATTGGATTCAAGCGTGCTGCCCGCCAAGCTGGCAAAATGGCTGCCAGTAGTGCAATCACTAGCGCAATAATAAAGGTTGAAATGATATTGCTCATTTGAATCTCAATCATATTGTAACTGGCAATTTGGTACAAGGCTTTATTCAGTACCGCCCCAATACCATAAGCAATACCAGTGGCCAGTAAAGCACTGATAACCCCAATAATCAACGATTCGCTCGTAAACAACCGGCGAATATCACGTCGACTTTCACCAAGGGCACGTAAGATGCCAATTTCCTTCTTTCGGGCACTGACCGACATGAACATCGTAACGATAATCATCAATGCTGACACTAACAATGAAATACCAGCAATAGCTGCTAGAATGGTCGTCGCTAAATTTACGTACGTGTTTACCGTATCAAGTATACTAGCAATACTAGTAGCACTGTAAGCCCGTTTGCTATCAGTCTTCAACTTATTAATCTGTTTCGTCACGGCATCATTATGCTTACGTGAATCAACTTTAACTGCTACTGAGGTTGGCTGTGTACTCAAGTCTTTCGCTGAACGCATGGCCTTCATCGTCGCATAAGTTACCGCGTTCACACTACTCCCAGTCGTGCTATCCGTAATCCCAGAAACCGTTAATTGCCGTTTAACCGTAACACTCTTGCCACGCTTGTTAGTTGTCTGAAAAGCCACCGTGACTTTTTTACCTACCAATTGCTTCCAATTCTTAGATGACCATTTTTTCGCAATACTGCTCTTATCGACGACAATCTCATCTTTACCAGCCGCATGACCGGTCTTAATAATCGATTGACGATTTGACGCTGTCCATGTTGTTACTGAGGAAGCACTGTAATCCTTACTGCCAACTGAAATAGTCGCATTACTGGCGCTTAAAATCGGTTGAACAGTTGTGACATGCTTAACTTTTTTCAATTGGTTCAACTGGGCCGTACTAAAAGTTGGTTGACTAGTAGTCATTACACTGGCTCCCATTGCAGCCGCCTGCTGATTGCCCTGTTGATCACCACCTCGTTGACCTTGACTGGATTTCTGATACCGACTCACAGTCACAACCCGTGGATTAACCATATCATTGATTTCCTGATTGATATAACCTTTCAACCCGTTGCCTAAACCGTTGAATAACATTACTGCAAATAGACCAATCGCCGTCCCAATGATAATAATCAAATTCCAAGTCCACGTATAACGAAGGTGTTTAAACGCCGTACTCAGCGGTACATACCATGGTAACTTGCGTGCTGGAATCTGTTGTCGGTTTTCATCTACGGGATAAGCTGACTTTAACCGCTCATCATCAGTGATTTTTCCGTCAGCTAGCCGAACGATACGCGTGCCAGCATTGGCCACATCCTGCGAATGGGTTACACAAATCACGAGCCGACCTTCCGCTGCAATTTGATCCAAGATTTTCAAAACTTCGGCCGTATTTTCAGAATCCAGTGCGCCCGTTGGTTCATCCGCAATAATAATTTGTGGGTCACTGGCCAATGCCCGAGCAATGGCCACTCGCTGTTTCTGACCACCAGACAATTGATTAGGATACTTTTTAATTTGATCCGCTAATCCGACCTGAGTCAAGAGTTCTTTCGCCCGTTGGTCACGCTCTGAGCGGCCTAGCTTAGTCATATCTAATGAGATCAGGACATTATCTAGCACCGACAAATGATTGATCAGATTATACGACTGATAAATATAGCCGACCGTTTCACGTCGATACTGATCCATCTGCTTTTCTTGATGATGATCTAAAACCGTTCCCTGTAATAACACTTGGCCTTCAAATTGACGGTCTAAGCCACCAATGATATTCATTAGCGTTGACTTACCACCACCAGATTCACCTAAGATTGCGACAAATTCGCCACGTTCAAAAGTTAAATTAATCCCATTTAAAACTGGGAAAGCTTCTTTACCTAAATAATAGGCTTTGTGAATATCTTTTAATTCTAAGTAACTCACGCTAACTCACCCTACCTTACTGTCAATATCGTGTGTGCAACTTCATAAAGGACTTTAACTGTGACTATTAGTCACTAAGTTTAACAAAAATACTGCCCGGGTAAAACCCTTAAGCTTTAATTGAATGAAGCTTATCATAGCACTTTAGTTAGTCTAAAACAACGAAAACTAACTATATTTCTAAATATATTACGGTTAGTTAAACTGTCATGAATCATGATGAAAATGGACCAGTTAGTTGAATTATTGTTCATCAACATACATGCGTCCTATTCCGACCTCCGGGGCTGGTTGCCAATTGCTGGAACGTAGCCGACGTCGATTTGAGCTCACGCATAAACCCACTGCACAATCTCAAATACGAGTCTTATTCTAAACTTCGCGTCAGTGTAACCTGTCGATTTGAAACATTCAAATATTAATGTAGTAACCAAAAAACAAATGAATTGTTGCAATTACTATCGATCCTATAATTGAATCTTGAAATGATTGCTACATATGAAATAACGACTAGTTTAACTAAAAGTAGCGACACCAATACCTGCCTTTCGAATCCTGTCCCGGCTGGAATGCCTGGAAGTCGGCGTGGAACGTCCCAACTAAAAAAGTTGCCACTAAATTGAACTTTTTCCTGTGGGTCTAAGCTGGCAGCCTTTGAACTTAGGAATGACACGTTTTAATCATAATTCATACTAAATAGCTAGCACAATACGTATCTATATAATTGCTAGCACTATTTTGAATCCAGCTTGCTTACTTCGCCATTCGGTCAAGCTTTCCTGGGTTAATCAATCTGACACGCACAAAAGGCAGCTTCGAGAAACAAGTTGTTCTCAGAAACTGCCCAGCTACATGTAATCAGCAAATTACGCTGACAAAATATGCTTATTTATGCCCGTCGTTTACGCCACCAAACTACAATACCACCGGTAATCATGAGCAATACACTACCGGCTACTGCCAACCATCGTTGCACAGCTTCACCTGTCTGCGGTAACCAACTCCCCCTATGGTGTCCAGCCGTGCTACTAGCATGATTAGTCGTTGTACTTGCGTCGACTTCAGGTAACAGTTTTCCGGTAATCGTACTATTGCTAGTCGTATCTGCCTGCGAACTGGCAGTATTCGACTTCACTGGTGTACCATTACTGTTTGGCTTCGTTGCACTTGCTTTATCTGCATTAGATTCAGCGACTGTCCCATGACCATTCGGGTTAGCGATACTGTTGTTTTCATCAGGCTTAACCACGTGTCCATTACCACCTGGTTTGGTTGCGCTCGTTCCGTTCTCATCTGGTTTTTCAGCATTACCGTTACCATCTGGTTTGGTTGTACCGGTTCCATTCTCATTTGGTTTTTCAGCATTGCCGTTACCACCTGGTTTGGTTGTACCGGTTCCGTTCTCATCTGGTTTTTCAGCATTACCGTTACCACCTGGTTTGGTTGTACCGGTTCCGTTCTCATCTGGTTTTTCAGCATTACCGTTACCATCTGGTTTGGTCGTACTAGTTAGTGGATTATCATTATCCAAATCAACTAACACCTCCGTACCAGTTGCAGTCGCGGCCATTGCCTGACTTAACGTGATCGTCTTGGCCGCCCGTGTTTTGATTGGGAGCAACTTGACCGTTACCAACTCAGTCACTGGTTGGCTCACACTAATTGTCAGTCGCAGTTGGCCATTCGCAACGGTCTGCCGTAAAACTTGAACGCCAGTTGGAACTTTGATATCAGCGACTTCCCGACCGGCTAAATCAAATTGTAGATCAAAAGCAGTTAATTGTCGGTTCTGTTTGCCAACTAATTGGACTTGGGCTACTTGGTCATTGCGACTAAGTTTTAATGTTTCAACGGCACGCTTCTTCTTAGCCAAATCAGTTTGCTTGAGAAAAGCTGATGAATCAAAGACTTGGCTATCAAACATCTGCGGTGCTTGCGGTACTTGTAAAGCGTTTAAAATCAGTGCACTAATATCAGCATTACTACCACCATGTAATCGACGGCCACTATCAACGGTTTCGCCGCCCAACGCCATAAAAATACTGCGATTATATTCATCCCAACCACCATGGCTCTTACCAGAACCACCGTGATCAGCATTGGCAATCACTAACGTTTCATGAATATGACCAGTCGCCTCGAGCTTATCCATGACCCGCTTAAATAGCGCATCATACTGGGCGTACTTATCCCAATAATTATCGTTATACCAGCCATGACCATGGCCTTGACCATCCATGTAGTCACTTTGCATATAGACCAAGCCGGTATTCTTAAACGCTGGCGTGCCAATATAATCGGCCACATCATCAAAGGATTTCAATGACGCCGACTGCTTAGTCATCACTGGCGCATCGGGCTCCACAATACTATTGATAATAGGGCCCCATTCTGAAAAAGCTGCAGCCCCCCGCGTGGGATTATTGGCCTGCAATATCTTGAATACTGAGGGGAACAGTGCCTGGGACTTATCAAAATCCGCAAAATACTCTTGCCCCATCGTCGCATTAGTTCCTTGGTATTCCATAGGTAATGTATCCCATGGCCGACCGTGTAACATGGAAATATAGTTTTGCGCCGAAATTGCTGGCGAGACCGCCCGCGCCGATGTACTCATTGCAAACTGTTTGTTGAACAAGTCCATCGTATACGTATTCCGGCGCTTTTTCATAATATCTGGATTCGTCGTCCATACTGGGGTCTTAGTATTTTGTTCAGCGCCTTGTGCATAGTACATTCCCTTAGGATCCCACGGATTACCCCCACCATCAGTTGTCAAAACGACAACGTGTTTATACGGTCTAATTTCAGCTTGCTTGGCTGCCGCAACTTTGTCAGTTGCGGTTGCCAGTGCGACGTCACCAATACCAACAATCCCGTCGCCATTATAGTCGAGCACATACTTGCCTTGAATTTCAATGGCTTGGGCCGGACCTAATTCGACTGTTGTATTTTTAGTTACCTGCTCAAATTTAATCTGGGTTTCACCAGCCGCTTTCGCTCTCAAATTAAGATGTGCTAACCGAGTTTGAGCGTAAGTTTTAAAATCAGCCTTTGATAGGTTGGCCGTGGTGGTCAAACGTACGCGTCCTGGCTGAACAAGCTGAACCCGCGTCTTATCACCTTGCAATAAGCGTTCAGCACCAACATAATCAAACTTAGCCGCGTCATAAACAATATCCATCGTGACTGGCTCTGAACCCGTAGCCTTAACTTGTCGGGCATGCACATTCAGTCCATATGTATGACCATTAGCAATCTGTTTAGGGCCAACAAACTTAGTCGCAACTGTTTGTTCCACTGGCACTGGCGCAACTGGTCGCTTACCGACCTGGGCGGCATCGTTCAATTGACGCACTTGTTGCAGCGTCAAAGTTTGATTGTACAAGCGAGCCTGCTTGATTTTCCCAGTCATCATTGATTGGACATGACTTCCTCCCGGTACCGCATCACCGCCCAGTACGAAATCCTTGGTTCCCTGGGCCAGCTTCAAATCACCTGGCATAGCCACTTGTTGGACCAGTTGACCATCTAAATATAAGCTCGCTGTCTTATGCTTGTCGATCACCCCAACCGCATGAACCCATTGGCCCTTTTGCAACGTTCCTTTGGGCGTCTTGTAGCCAGAACCATCATGAGCAAAAAAGACGACTTGATCATTTTGAACACCAAGCCCTAGCCCACCACCTTGTTGACTGGAAAAAATTTCGTGTTCGGCACTAGCATCAGCGGCCGGATCATATTTGAAATAAGCTTCAATTGCCATCCCATTTTGTAATTGTGCTAACTGCTGGTCCGTAAACGTCGTATAGAATGCTGACTTACCATCTAAGTTCAGCACCTGGTCGTCAAATTCAGGATCCTTAGTCACGGCAGGTTGACCAACTGGTTGCCACTGCGTCTGTCCAATCGAATCCATCAAATGTTGATCCTGAACTGCTAAACTCAGTATTGCTGTCGGAACTGCTGTATTAGCAACTGGTTCTACCACTTGCTCAGTCGCAGTTGTCATCGAGGTCCCTGCGGCTATCACCGGGGTCACTGTCGTTGTTAAGATTGCTGAACAAACTAATAAGGTCGTTAAAACACGCGGCTTCATTATAAAATCATCACTCCATCCTTTTTATCGTAAAACAAACTGCACTTTTAAGGATAGTTAAAGAATGTAAAGTGTTTAGTCAGATATTTGTAAAGAAACGATATTATTTGTGTTATGCCATTTACCCCAGCTTAATCATGTTCACTTCTAGATACTAAAAAGGCTTCCCGTAATAATACTGGAAAGCCGTACTGCCCTAGATGATCATCGTATTAAGCTGCTTGTTGATAGCCGTTAGCCACCAGCTGATTTCTAAACCAAGTCTCAAACATAAATCCATACCAAATATCACCGAGTAATCCAATACCTAGTACGATCTGATCAGTAAAAAACAACTGAGCAATCATATTCAACAAAACCATCCCTAAAAACGGTACCGCTGTTTTCAGCATAAAAAATGGTGTCCGACACCGTACACTGAATAACGCATAAAACCACGTGAATAATAGGGCCCACACGTTAAAGTGCCCATACACTTTTTTGGTGCTAGTCTCCCCATTGATTGTTTTAGTAAACGTCATGTCATGTCTGGCCCGCTTATTGAAGCCAAACCACTCTGATGGTGCAAAGTTCATGAAAATCCTCCTCATATGATACTCAGTTCATTATAAAAGTTAACTAGCTAACTTGCCACTAATGGTCACGCTCGGGCATCAAAAAAATGTTGTACCTCAGCAATATAGTCATTATCAGCGTTCACCTTAGCCAATAGTGCTTGATCATGAGTGCTGGTGAACCCAGTTCGGCGAAGATGTTCATATAAATCCAAGTACGGTAACTGCTGATCACGGGCAACCGCCAACTCAAGCTCAATATCATAATCAACTTTGCAAAAATCAACACTGAGTCGGCCCGCTTCATCTATCGTTAAAATCGCATAATGTGCCCGCTGGTCAGCCATGAATTTAGCATACGGGCTATAAGGCTGACCCGCAGCACCAGGATTAATAATAAGTTGGCCCCGCTTGCTAACTCGCATAATTTGTTGGTGCGTATGACCATAAATAGCCACATCCGCAGCCCCAACCAAGTGGTCAAAATTAGCTTGCTGTTCATCTGGGTACAAATCATGACCGGTCGAACGTTCTGGCTGATTGTGGGCTAGTTGAAAGGTCACCCCATTCACAGTCGCGGTCGTTGCAATCGGTCGTTGTACCAATTCAGCATAATGATCAGCACTTAGGTGTGTCACCAAATATTCCGTCAAACGCGCAAAATAAACTTGCGACGGATCATTTAATTGTCCCATTCCCGTCATAATAGCATTGATGCCTTGTTCCCAATTGCCCTGCAACCATACCGATGGTGTCAGCGCCGCAAGCGTCTGATATAACTTTTCCGCACCCGGACCGGGTAAGAATAAATCACCCAAAAACCAATAGTCCGTCACTGCTCGTTGGTTTGCATCAGCAAGCACGGCGTTAAGTGCCGTTAAGTTGCCATGAACATCTGCTAATACCGCAATTCGGTGTAACATCTCTTGCCACTTCCTTATGTAACTTATTACTTCCAGTATACGCCGGCACATCATGAATGTCGCATCTGTAAAGCGACCTTATTAATGTCGTTGAATAAGCGCAGATAGTCGCCTTCATAAGTATTCGCTTTTATGCTAATAATAACATTTAGATTAATTAATACCTTGGGGGAGGGCATTACTATGCAACAACTAACACCATTAGCGACCTATTCTGCTTTATCCCACTATTGGGCCATCATCACTCACGAAGGCCTTTCAGGATTAGTCACTATCAAACAACCTTTGGCGGCCGCACTTAGCGACTGTCTTGCCGCTCATGTGACGATTCTTTATGAGACATCCATGTTCTTATTGATTATTCATGACCATCGTCAAAAAATAGCGATTCCGGGTCACATTTATCCTGGTACCACCCAACCCTACCATATATCACTAGATGGTTGGCCCGTCGATGATAGTATGACGTTGCTGACGATTGTTCAGAAATATCGCTGACCAATTTATAACTACACCACAGGTCTATCCAACCATCACCAATTCGATCAAGTATCACTGCTAAATTTGTTGATAAAACTGCTGGCGCTTCAACTCCTATGTTAAAATAAAGAGAAGTAACCAAGGGGGAGGAAGCTGACATGCAGATTGATAAACAACAAGTCGGCAAGCGGATTCATCGGCTTAGAACAGCAGCCGGTTTAAGTATGGCTGCACTCGCATCCGCAGTTGGTTTAGCTGGTAAAAGTACCATTAATGATTGGGAAAAAGGACGAACCTTAGCTAGCACTGAACGAATGACTAAATTAGCTGTGTTTTTCAAGGTCTCAACTAACTATCTTCTGTATGGTAACCTGACTGAATACGTGACCACTGTCTTCCAAAAAAATGGCCTTAATCACTCAGAATTTAACGTCTTATTATGGGAATACGTGGATTTAACAACAACTAATCCCAATGTGCTATCCAGTGATGTCTTCAGCCCAACTTCTCATACTGAACAAGCACAATCAAATCAAACCAAGATTGCAACGGCCTTGATCGCACCAACCATCAATCATGCCATCCAACAAATCGTTCCCGCCGTTGTGCAGCATTATCAGGATACGACCGTCACCTATCCAGAACCAGAAGAGATCATTCAGGCTGGTTGCTATGTGTTTCGGCAACGAATTCAGATTATCCGGCGTACTTTTACTGGCAAATATAATCGAATCGTCCGCTTACTCGATAACGTAGATCTATACGAAAAGCTACAGCCCGATGATGATTTTAAAGCTTACTTAAATCAAACAACGACACCAAAAGAAGATAGTCGTAACGGGTTCTCACTGGACGAGAAATATCAGCGCCAAATGAACCAATTAATGACTAAATTTCATCAACAACTTAATGAAATCAATGCTGCTTATCAAGCTGAACTAGCTGCTACTGAAGGTCGCCAGCCTGATTCAGCTACTGACAATTAGTTCAGACTCGATTGGCTGTCTAAAAAGGATTTGGACAAAACTTCAAAACGCGTAAACTACCCAAAGTAAATTGAGTAATTTACGCGTTTTGTTTTCCACGACAATGGTACCGCACTAAATTCAATTGTTTAATTGGTATCGTTGACGCCCACTTAACTTATTTTAACCGTACATAACTAACCGCTGATCAATTACTACTTATCAACAACCGTTGCAACTTCTTGATCATGACTAACTTGTCCACTTGTGGATAGGTTGATTTTTTCAGCCGGTTGGCCACCTTTATCCACAGTCACCATTACCGTCATATCCTCATCATTCTCAGCTGCTTGTTCTTGATCCACAAATGCTAACGGCGTCTCTGGGGTCACTTGGTCACCTTCATGCACATAGGTCGCAGGCGCCACACTAGTGTTGACCCCCATCTGCAATATTACTGTCAGTTTGCCCGTCGATAGTTCAATCGCGTTTTGTTCAGGCATCAACGCGCTGACCGTCCCCGACACCGGACTGAAAATATGGTGTCGTTCTGGTACCACCGCGAAACCAGTCTTATTCGCAGCCACTGTGGATAAATCGTGCAACGTTCCATCAACTGGTGCGTACAACTTAACTTTTTTACCGAATGAAAATAGTCCCATGATAAAACCCTCCCAAATTTGATGACTAGATCTCCATAATGGCGCTGGCCAGCTACCGTTCTTTGATTATCTCTATCCTAACTGCTCGAACGGGTTTCAGGTCAAGGGTTTTGTTTAATTTCTTTAAATTACTACCGGTCTGCTTAGATTATCACCCTCAGTTCAAGGCTCAAAATTGCACCTAGAATCAACCTCAAAACACTCTAGAGATTCATAATCAGACCAGTCTGAGATCACAGGCTTTCTAACCATGCACGTTGACACCAGTTTCTGGTCTACACAAAAGTTCCCCACCAGCATCAAACTAATGGGGAACCGTAACACATATTGGTATCCAGAGATACTCACCACCAAAACGATCTAGGATTTGGTTAGTGTTTGATTATTACTCGGATAAGTCGCGACCATGTTAAAGCAACCACCGCACACGTTGGTGATTCACAATCGCATTGACTTTCCCGGTTAAATCCTAATTATCTATCGCCGAGTAACTTTTCGGCTGCTTGTAAGACATTTTCACCATTCATCATGCCATAGTCAGACATATTGATGATATCCATTGGAATCCCAGCCTTATCAGTCTTCTTCTTCACGTCATTTGCCATATAGCGAACTTGTGGGCCTAATAACAAGACATCGGGATGTGGATCTTGACTCAGTTGATGGTCAATATCAGCCGCTGAGGTGGCAAAGATCTTGTAATCAACACCATCTTGCTTTGCCGCAGCTTCCATCTTAGACACTAACAATGATGTTGACATACCTGCAGAACATGCCAACATAATAATTTTTTCAGCCATAATCGTTTAATTCCTTTCCAAATTACATCTTTTCGATTTCAGCGTTCCCGGCAGCAGCTTCCGCAGCAGCCTTTTCGCCTTCTTGTTTCGTCAAAATTGCATCATATTTCTTAGCAAATGGGAAGTAGATTGCCGTTGACATAACCAACGTAATTGTTTGCCAGATAGCCATCTTCCAGCCACCAATTAGGAAGCCGGAAATAATCGCTGGCGTTGTCCATGGGGCCGCAAAACCATTCAGTGGTGGCACGATTCCAAAGTAGATAACTAAGTAAGTTGACAATGCAACTAACACTGGTGTCAAGAAGAATGGAATCGCCAAGAATGGGTTCATCACGATCGGTAACCCGAACAAGAATGGTTCGTTAATGTTGAATAATGCTGGAATAAATTCAACTTTACCAATCGTCTTAAATTGAACGGACTTAGCAGCAAACAACGTAAAGATAACCAGCCCGATCGTAATCCCAGAACCAGTTAAGTTAATGAAGTTATTGTAGAATTCATTAGTTACAATGTGGGCACCTTGGGCAACGGTCAACTTACCTGCATGCATTAACGTTGCATTGTCGAACGTGTTCGGAATCAGTAACCCACTGGTGATGGCTCCCATGATTAACCCACCATGGACCCCAAAGAACCAGAAGAATGGAACTAAGAACGCAATAACTAAGGCACCACCGAGTGAATCGGATAATCCTTGAAGTGGTGTTTGAAGAACCTTGTAAATAAATTGCAACATATCAGTATTACCGAAAGCACTGAAGGCCGCAAAGATCAACATTGCAACAATCAAGATGACCCCGGCCGGAATCATGGCAGTGAATTGGTTGGCAACACTAGCTGGTACTTGTTCTGGTAAGGTAATCTTCCAGCCCTTACGAATCATAGCGGAATACGCCCAACCAACTAAAATCCCAACAATAATAGCAGCAATCATCCCTTGGCCACCTAGCCAAGTAATGTTAACGACCCCAGTAACTGGTGCTTGCACAAAATCTTGAAGGACTTTTGGTAACTTATCAATATTTTGTGAAACCGCACTACCAGACATCACCACGTTACCGGCAGCATTAGTAATCCCAGAACCGGCTTTACCCATTGCAGCAACTAATGGGTTAGCAATGTTAAGCGTTTGCAAAAGTAAGAATACGGCCATCGAAGTTAACCCAGCGGGTAGTGGTTCATACCCTTCGTTACGGACGTAGACATACGCAATCCCAACGGCCGCCCAGAGTGAGAGCACCCCAAACGTTACTGTATAGGCTTGGTTAAAGAACGCAGCCCAACCAGATGCTTTGATGACGGCGGCCACGGCTGGAATTGGAATATTCGATAAGATTAAGAATACAGAACCAATGATAATAAACGGTAAAGCGTAAACCATCCCATCTTGTAAGGCTTTAACTGGCTTAGTATTAACGAACTTCATTATTGGTGGTAAAACTTTATTGTTAATGAAATTGCTAAAAGCGCCATTACTACTATTTTCCATTACAATTCATCTCCATTTTTTGCTAGGACCCCTTGCAGCCAATAATATGACTTCTTAGGAACCCGCTTTAAGTCTTTTAGATCATGATTACTCCGATTAACGTAGACAACCCCGTAACGTTTTTCGATATCCGCATGCGAACTTGGAATATCGATCAATCCCCAACCGAGATAACCGAGTACTTTAGCGCCATCAATCAGCATAGCATCTTTCATTGCCTTGATATGTTCTTCGTGATAAGTAATCCGCTCATCATCTTCGATCATATGCTGGCCATCCCAATGCTCGCGTAATCCAATCCCGTTTTCGATTGGGAACACTGGTACTTCGTATTGATCGTACAATTTGGTAATCAAGTTCCGGAAGCCGAGCGGATCAATCGTCCAGCCCCACTCATTAGCTTTCAAAAAGCGATTAGCCTCAAATGAATAATTGAGATAACGGTTCGGTACAGCATCAACTGGCACCTTATCGCCATTGATAACCGTTGAACGATAATAACTAAAGGCTAAAAAATCCGCTTTCATTTTACCAATGATCGCTTCATCACCTGGTTGTAAATCATAATCAATCCCCTGTTGCTCGATGTAACGTAGTACTTCTGGCGAATAATGACCATGCACGTAAGCGTCATTCAAATTATTATTTAAAAATTCGTCACTCTTACGGGCCATCATAATATCAATTGGTTTGGCCGTTTCTGGATAAACCGGGGTATAGGCTAACATGCCACCAATCTTAACGTCGTCGTAGTTGCGATGTACAAAGTCATCTAAGCGAGCGTGCGCTAACATGGTGTGGTGGAAAATCCGGTACAAATCATTAACACTCTGATCACCCTTGGTATAACCTGAAATATTGAAGACCTCATCGGTAAAATATAAATTATGTTCATTGAACACGATCCAATATTTAACCCGGTCAGCAAAGTGGGCAATCATCTTTTCGCCGAAACGAACGAACGCATCGACAGTGTGGCGCGACATGAACCCGTTTTCATTTTCAGCCAATGCTAACGGCATATCAAAGTGATACAGGCAAATCATCGGCGTAATGTCCCGCGCTAACATGGCATCAACTAACCGATCATAAAAAGCAATCCCAGCCTCATTGAATTCACCATCGCCATCCGGCACAACTCGCGACCATGAAATCTGAATGCGATACATATTCAAGTGCAGATCTTTCATTAGGTCAAGATCTTCTTCGTAACGATGATATTCATCAATGGCATCATGCCAATCCGAAGTGGTTGACGTTGCTGGTCGAACATCATAGACTGAGCGGCCTTTACCATCCTCATCCCAAGCACCCTCAGTTTGCATACTTGACACTGAATTACCCCAGAAAAAATCCTTGGGCATCCGTCGCTCCTTATCCATCAAACTCCTCCTCTTTAACAATTATTTTGGAAAACGCTTTCCTCGTGAAATAATACTAACCTATTTCTATTTCAAAATCAATACTTTTACTTTAAAAATGTATACTTTTATCGAAATTGACCCTGCCCCCTAATCTCAAACACACTAAAAAAGCTGACCTAACAGTGCTAGTTACCGTTAGACCAGTTTTATTTACTTGTTCAATCCATTTTCAACCAACGTATCAACAGCCGCCAGCACCGCCACATCTGTCGGTCGAGCCTGCCATCCTAATAATTGTTGAGCTTTTTGCGTACTAACATCATGATTAATCCGCATCATTAGGTTAGACTCGCGCAATTGACCACTAACCGGTGCTAGGGCCCGCACGAACCAGTCCGGAATCAAATGCTTAGTCAGTCCAGTAGCTAACTGGGGGCGTTGATGTTGAATTAAGGTCTTGATCCCACTCATTGAAACCGAACTGGGAGCTACTGCTAAAAATCGTTGATCAGCAGCTTCCGGGGCAGTCATTGCTCGTACTTCCAGGTCGGCAACATCACGAACATCAACGACATTTACCTTGAGATTAGGCATCGCTTGACCTGTTAGTAGCCGACTGACCAGGTTAAAGCTACCCGTCACGTGGCCATTTAACGATGGCCCGAGCATGGCCCCCGCATTGATTGTTGTAAATTCCGGACTGTCAGTATGTGCTTGACAATAGGCCCAGCCAGCCCGTTCAGCGACCAACTTCGACTTTTCATATAATGAAAGGCCCACTTGATCTTCACGCGTCCAATCCGCTTCAGTGACGGGCCGAGCATTATCAAGACGACTAAAGCCAACCGCACCTAAGTTAGCTGTCATAACAACGCGCTTCACGCCGGCTGCCGTAGCCGCTTTTAGGACACGCAGCGTGCCAACTTTAGCCGCACTGGTCACTTCAGTTGACGCTTGACCTTGATTAACAAACACGGGGGCCGCAACACTCATGACATACGTGACATTATGCATTGCTTGCTCCCACCCTTGATTCCGCGTCAAATCTAACGCGACAAAGGTAAGCTGATCCAAGTTTGGCGTGCCGGCCAGCGTTTTTTTGACACTAGGTACTTTATCTAACGACCGTAACGTTGCCCGCACCGGATAGCCCGCTGTTAGTAATTGTTTAATAATATGGCTTGCTAGAAACCCATTGCCACCAGTAACTAATACTAATGCTTTGTTCATATTTAAGTCCCCCGTAATATTTGGTTGTTTTTTTTATCATGACTTGTTAATATAGCCACTATAAACCTTAGATAACACTCTAAGGCAAGCGTAAGGAGGATTTTTTTGACCTATACCATTAAAGAAGTCGCTAATAAAGTCGGACTTAGCGCATACACCTTGCGTTTCTATGATAAGCAAGGTTTACTACCCTTTGTCAGCCGCAACCAATCTGGCTACCGAGCATTTACTGATGGCGATCTACACTTATTACACACGATTATTTGTCTAAAAAATACCGGCATGGCGATCAGTAATATTCGTCAATATATCGACTATGTGATGGAAGGCCCTCAATCAATCGCTAAACGTCGACAACTGCTGAGCGCCCATCGTGATAACATTCTTGCTCAGCAAGCACGCATTATGACCAATCTGCAAGAAGTGGATTACAAATTAAAACTTTACAGTGATCCTCGTGCGAGCGACTTAGTCCACGAAGAACTTGCCCAAGCTAAGTCTGAAAAGCACGCCCTTGGCTTAGCAGATCCTTTTCCTGTTACTGAATAGTCCATTCATATCGAGCGTTTCACGCCACCATTGAGTACTAATTGCCGATTATCCTAAAATAATCGGCTTTTTTCATCCCTAAATTTCAGTGATTTTTACGTCACAATATTAATTTTAGGCAAGCCTTAACTTAGTCAATCTGGCTTGTCACTGTCCCCCAGCAGCCGATTTAACAAGCAATTATGAACGTCACAGTTTAGTTACGAAGATTACAAAAGTCCCCTTGAATGTAATCTTTGCATTGCGTTCTTAAAATTGACGACACTAATAAGTAACACGCAGGCGTTAGACTGGGTTCTGTTGATTGCGAACGACATCGCAGTTAAGATTTTTGTCAGTAACTTATTTAATCGCTAATCACAAAATTTATAGGAGTGTCTAATTTGAAAAAACTTGTAAGTACGATCGTAACTACCTCAGCTGCAGCCGCTGGTTTATTATTCGCCGGTGTCCTCAACGCTAATGCCGACTCAACTTACACCGTTAAGAGCGGTGATTCCGTTTGGGCCATCGCACAAAAATTCAACACAACTATCAATCATGTTGAAACGACTAATAACATCAAGGGTCACTACATCTTACCTGGTCAAAAACTATCTATTAAGACGAGTTCAACCAGTTCTGATAACAACACCTCGTCAACGACTTCAAACACAACGAGTTCAAGTTCTTCAACGACTAGTTCTAGTTCAACTAGCAACACAACTGTGACGACCACTTCAACGAGTTCAACTGACTCCACGACTTCAAGCTACACTGGTAGCAATTTGAAGAGTTACGTTTTAAGTCAGATGCAATCACGGACTGGTGTCTCAGCTTCGACTTGGAAAACGATCATTACGCGTGAATCCAACTGGCAACCATACGTCCGCAACAGTTCTAGTGGTGCCTACGGGTTATTCCAAAACATGCACATCAGCAGTGGTTCTGTTGAAGAACAAGTTAACGCTGCCGTTGCTTTATATGAAGCACAAGGTATGGCTGCTTGGGCCCTTTAATCTAAAATAAATGAATGACTAGTCGGGAGACATCTCCCGATTTTTTTGTGCACATTAAGATACGCCCATCAATTCATTGCCACCAGCTTAGTTACTTATGATGATGTCTATTAACTTTTCGGTATAGAGAACGTCGCCTGAATCACAGTTATATCGGCTTTTTTAGCTAATAGGCTCAATCATCACTGCTTTTTGAAATTATTTTATACATATTTTTGTTACATTGTTTATATTAATTAGCGATATATTGAATCGGTTACAGCCAGTCAGCACAACAATAAATACTCGCGGAAAATATTCTGCCGCCATTATTTTCTCAGAATCTCGCAATCCCTTCTTAAAATTACCGATACGTTCAAGTAACAAAACGCCGCTATACTAATTTTTGTTGATCAACAAATCGTCACGACACGCTGATTGTTTACAAAAATAGGAGAGTTTAACTTGAAAAAATTATTAACCACAATCTTAACAACATCTGCTGCAACGGTTGGCTTATTGATGGCTGGAGCTGTTTCTGCGAACGCCGACGCAACTTACACCGTTAAGAAGGGTGACTGTGTCTGGACAATTTCACAAGAATACAAAACCACCATTGAATCAATCGAAACGGCCAACAACATTCACGGCCATTTAATTTTACCAGGCCAACAATTACGGATTCCGGGTGCGACCAACCAATCGCTGACTAATCAGGCACCAGCAATACCCGTCACTTCCGCACCGGTTCAACCGGCATCGACACAACTAGTTGAAACATCCAACGACTCGACTGCACCAGTTCAAACACCAGCGGCTCCGGCTCAAACTAGTGAACCAGTAACAACAGCCCCAGAGACGACACCAACAACTGAAAGTAACGCTGGCAATAACTTACAAAGTTACGTGCTGGGTCAAATGCAAGCGCGAACTGGCGTTGATGCTGGAACTTGGAATCACATTATCAATCGTGAATCCAACTGGCAACCCCACGTCGTTAACGGCGCAAGTGGCGCCTACGGTTTATTCCAAAACATTCATATTAGCGGTGGCTCCGTCCAACAACAAATCGACGCTGCCGTTAATTTATACCACGCACAAGGCATGCAAGCCTGGGCGCTTTATTAAAATCGTACATCAAAAAGGCTGGGAAATTCCCAGCCTTTTTTGGCGCATGCTTATAATGTTAAGTGTAACTGGTGCGCGTAGGCCACTACTAAAACAAGCATTCCCACAATCACTTGATATATTGGAAAAGCTGCTGGCCAAACCCAGCCAACACCAACCATACCGCAGCTAGTTACTAACAACAATCGCCTCATCAACCCGTTCACTTTCTTTCAAATCACCGGTGAACCGTACATCCAAGGTATGCAGATGCCCCAAGCACCATTGCGCGGAACGTCAATACAAATTCCCCCAACAATTACGAAGATCATGCTAGGTACAAGTCTCGAATTAGCCCGTTGAAACCACACAGTACGACTAATATTAGGACCAGATAGCCCAACCAACCGAGTGCCAAGTGATCAGTCAGCGCCATAAATTCAAAAGACATCAGCGCTAAGGGATTCGTCAGCCATGGTGCGACTAACGGAAAAAGATAGCCGCCAGTTAAATAAACTAGCCCGAGCCAAGTAAAACGTTGATTACCCAATTGCAACGGTCGACCTAACAGTGAGCGACTCCACGCATACATAATAATCAAGGTGTTCACAATCCCCACGATCCAAAGTCTTACTGGAATCGGTGTTCGTTTTGTCATTTCCCCCTGTCGCTTGGTTCCAATTATAGACGGTATTAACTTACCAATCATTATTAAGCAACACTCAGAAGAGGCAGGGCCAATGTTTACGCACCTATTTTGTTAGTTATCGACTATAATTAAGGCTAAACTAACAGGAAGTGGTATTGATGGTAACGATGCAATTAGTTCATTCACAATGGTTGTTGATAAAAGCTGGCATTAAAACAATCGAGATCCGGTTGAACGACACCAAACGTCAAGCTTTACACGTCGATGAATTAGTAACTTTTATTGATTTAGCAACTGGTCAACCCCTGACGACTAAAATCATGCGAATTGAGACATATATTGATTTTGAGTCCCTCCTGAGCCAGTACACGGCCATTCAAGTTGGTAGTGCCCCTGAAACGTCGGTAACGCAAATGGTTCAAGAAATGCAAACATTGTACTCACCAGCCCAAGTCCGTCAATATGGCGTCGTTGCCTTGCAGGTGCAAACGTTAATCGGATAGTAACTGGTTAAGCTGCCGGTACTGTTTGAGCATCCACTGTTGATAGGTCAGATGTGCGGGCATCGTCTCAGTGACCGATAGTACTGGTATGTGATTTTTCTTAGCCAAGGACACCATGTTAGCAACGAGTTTATCACTGACTTGCTGGTTATTCACAAAAAAGGCTACTTGGCGTTGTTTCAATGCCCGTTGCATCTTGTGGATTACTTGTGGCGATGGATCCGTTCCCTTTTCAACAGCATTTTCAAAATCGCGATTGACGACTTTAAAACCTAAACTAGTGAGTGCATAGTCAAAAACGGGTTCACTAACTAGAACTTGCCGATGCTGCATTTTTTTCGCTTTAGCTTGTAACTTTGCTCGTTCGCGTTGAATCGGCTTAAGCGTCGCAATATATCGTTTGGCATTCGCTTTAAAATAAGCTCGGTATTGCGGTTGTTGCTTAGCCAACTGCTTGGCAAGATAATTCGCGGTTGCTGGCATCGTTTGAGCATCGTACCACAGATGTTCATTAACGCCGGCTTTACGGTGCAACACATCTTCGCCGACCCGAATCAACTTAGCCTGCTTTGTTGACCGAACGACCTTATTCATCCAGCCATCATAGCCCAGTCCGTTTGCAACCACGATGTCCGCCTTGCTAACCGTCTTAGCCACAGCTGGCGTCGGTTCAAAATCATGTGGGTCCACGGACGGCTTATTAATAATGGACGTCACCGTGACGTGTTTGCCACCAACCGCCTTGGCCACGCTCCCATAAAAATCCGTTGTTGTAACGACGTTAGTTTTAGCCGTGTCGGCGGCTGGCTGCTTTGATTGACATCCCGCCAGTATGCCCCCACTAATCATTAATCCAACTAATAATCGCCAAAATCGTTGCATAATTGACACCCCTTTTTTAAATAGTAATAATTACGTTTTAAAGCATAGCAATATTTAGTCGCATTGTAAATAGTAATTTTTACGTTTTACATTTCTGTTCTGAGGAGTTTATAATGAAAAAAATTTTAGTTACTAGCCTAACCATTCTTATTATTGGGATAATTGTCGGTCTGTTCACCTTACGCCAGCCACCAGCCACCACGCCAGACGTTCGCAAAACACAGGTTCGCCATCACGTTCCCCCGATTACCATGGCGGCCGTAAAAAATAATGATGCGCTACGATTCAGCTGTATTATTTACTACGCCGTAAAGCATCTTAAAATTCAGCGCTGGCAGGAAGTAAGTGATTTTCAATTAGGCTGGCAAGTTGAAATCTATACTGAAAATGGGCAAACCAAGTATTTAGTTTGGCCAGATAAACACATTCAGGCTGGTGCCAAGCAACTACAGCCCAACTGGTTTACATTCAAAAATGGGCAGGTAACCTATGATAGTTTCGGCGTTCATACTTTTCAAAAGGATTTGACAGCAACGGTCAATTTGACCACCATTGTGACACAAATCAAGCGTGATCACGCGGCCAAGCTGGTTCGCCACATGCCAACCAATCTAGTCATTAAAGATCACCGCTAGCTCACCAATTGCTCGCCGCTCATCGGTTGGGCAATTTTTTAGTTAAGGACATGCCGATCAGCCCAGTTAACGTAACTACCTGATACACGTTGTGCTAATTCAACTGTCAGGAAGCATGATTAAACAATCATTAGTACAATGCGTATTGATATATCCTACCAATAATTTAGAAATGAGGACTGTCCTGATGATCACTACTTGGTTCGATGATGACCCCCTATTTAATCGCTACTATCCGTATTACCCGGACTATCAGTATTATTTTGAAAACGAATGGGGGATGCCTCTACACTGTGACGAACGTCTATTTGAATTTCTAAGCCTAGGCAACTTCGCGGCTGGTCTAAATTGGTCGTTAGTCTTAAATAAACGGGCTGCCTTTCGATCCGCATTTCAAGATTGGGACATTGCGGCCGTCGCCGCCTATGATGCGTCCAAAATCATCCAGTTATGCCAGGACCCCAGTATTATCCGTAATCAACGTAAAATCCAAGCTGTTATTCACAATGCACAATTGATCCAACAAATTCAACGCACGCAATCCTTCGAAGCTTATCTCTGGCAACACCTACATTATCAACAACTCGTCTTAAATTGCCAATATTTTAGCGACCTACCACGTACGACCATTACCGGTGACCAGGTTGCACGTCAATTACGTCAAATAGGCTTTCAATTTGTCGGCCCAGTCACTGTCAATGCTTGGCTAGTAAACACCGGCTTCATTACTGCCCGGCCAGATCACCGAGGAATCATTCAAATGCCATCCAATCCCCAAGCAGCCATACGATCATCGTTGCCCACGCACACAACCCCATCCACTCGGTCACTTTGACAATCCACATGATACCCAATTACGATAACCCATTTAATACCAACAATTCATAACGCGCCGTCCCAGTGATTAACAGTCACCATCATCATTGATAAAAAATGTCCAAAGCGGCACAATCATGGTCGCTATTTAGCGGTTAAAGGGCTATACTTAGTCCTATGTAATTCAATTTAAACCAATGTATGGTTAGTAACTTGGAAGGTGTTTGGCGTATGACTTGGTCACATTGGACGATCTCACCGTTTATTACTAGTGTTTTTTTATTCTTGGTGTCTTGACACTCTATTGGGTATCACAAAATTGGCTGCTCACATTCATAAAAACACACCACCACTCGGTCGATGAATCAATAATCAATGACTGGTACGGCTTACTCTATATGATGGTATTTGTTTTTGGGATGCAGTCTTTAATTATCGGTCAAAGCGACGCGTGGGCTTTTATGAATTTTCAACTGATCGCCCTAACCTTCTGTGGTTACTTTCTTAATATTCGGGTTCGCTATTATTACTTGTATCCACTCATCCTCATCTTCATGATCTATAATCGGTCAACTGGTTACTGGCAATCATGGGCTCACGCAATCGTCTTGATTGGATTCTTTACCGTACTGGGGCGGCTCCGTAAGCGTGTACCGTTACAAACTAAAAACGGCCAAATCGCAATTTATTTGTCAGTATGTGCAAGCTTTGGCGCCATTTTATGGTGGTTAATGAAACTTAAATTCAACTTATCCTGGGAAACTTACTTGCAAGAATGGAGTTACTTGCTAGTCTTCGAAGTCCTCCTCTACATTTACGCTAGTATGTTATCAGCCAATGCTCAGCTTAAACAGAATCTTGTCTCGTTTGCGAATCACGACGCCCTCACCAAAACCGAAAATTTTGCCGCTTACACTAACGCGATTAATTACCAATTTACGGTTAGTCGTAAAAACGGCTTAAAGCTAACTATGATGATGTTTGACATCGATCACTTTAAACAGGTGAACGACACTTATGGTCATCTCGCCGGTGATAAGATTTTACAACACGTTACCCAAGTCGCTGAAACGATCTTCCAAGCCAACAATCCCCAAATCACGTTATACCGAACGGGTGGCGAAGAATTCAACGTAATTTTTCCCGGCTATGAATTGGACGAAGCACGACCCATCGCCGAGCAGTTATTCATGGCCATTAATCACATCGACGTTCCAGTTAATGATCACCAGATTCAACTCTCAATTTCAGTGGGATTATCGGAATTAGCTGCACACGATCAGACGCCAACGGATTTTTATCAACGCGTTGATAGCAACTTGTACACATCGAAACGCAATGGTCGCATGCAGATTACCGCTAAGTAAGTATCGTGCCATACTCTACTAAGTAAGGAACCTAAATGAGCACCAGGTAGCTGCTTGCTACTGGGTGCTCATTTATCTTTGGGATTCGCTATAGAAACGCTACGGATGTTGGCCATGGCGATACTGGCAATCGTTGTGAAATAAACGCGTCCACGTTTCCAGTCCAACCGACATAATTGGCTAGTCGCCGTCTGATAATAACCGACCGCATCATTAAAGTAATCAAGATTCAGTTGCGTCGTGGCTGGCAAAGCCATAATCGCTTTTAACTGTGCGACAACCCGTTGCTTAGCCTGCTTGGTTGGATAATGTTTATGGGCATAGATTGCTGCCCGTTGTCCAATTAGTTCATGATAGCCGGTCAAAGCAGCAAACGGGGCAAACTGAGCGGCGCGATCAGCTTGTGGCATTGGTATGTGCCATTTTGCCACTGGCTGTGGTCGATCAATAATATCGGCGTACTGGCTCGTATCATTGAATAACGCCGCAGTCTGTGTTTGATGATCAGTTGTCATTATGCGCGATGACCTCCAATCTGCTCGTTACGTTCAATCGTGGTTGCACCGGTCTTTAAATCGGCCAGACGGATCACGACATTTTTATTACCGGAGCTTCGTTGTAAGTTTAAAATCGCTTGTTGTAAACGCTGGTCGCGTTCACGTTGCTGCTGAGCAATCTGATCGCGTTTTTTTGCAATGTCTGGATTTTCAAATAAGTTCGTCTGTTGATACCGCGGTTGCTGGCTTAATTGCTGTTCATCAACAAGGTGATTAGCAATCACCGTTACTCGCCGAATTAGCAGCTGTTGGTTAACCACTTGCTGATAAAGTTGTTGATACGCTGTCCCTAATTCTCGCTGAGAAGCCGTTGCCTGCGCCAATTTTACGGTTGTATGAGCTGGCTTAAGCACACGTCGGCCATAATAATCTTCAGTCATCGTCCCCTGATAATCAGCCGCATTCTCCGACCGTTGCGCATCATAATCAATCCGTATCCCCAGTTGATCAGTCACAACCTGGCGCTTAACGAGTTCAAGAACTAGATTATTCACCATGCCGCGCAAAACTGATCGACCTTCTGCATAAGTATATGGCCGCATGAGTACCTGACTGGCATAGATTCCATGTTCGCTAGCATGATAGTGTTTAATATCAGCTAAAGTGGCAGTCTCTGCCCCCCAAGCATGATCAATCAAAAGTTCAGCGTTCTTCCCAAACTCCCGGTACAAGACTTCTTCATTCCACGAATCTGATAAAGTTCCTAATGAACAACGTGCAATATCCCCCATCGTATGTAACCCCAGCGCCGCTAATCGTTTGGCATAACCATGCCCCACGCGCCAAAAATCAGTCAACGGTTGGTGAGCCCATAAATAGTGACGGTACTGATATTCGTCCATCTGTGCAATCCGTACACCATCTTCATCGGCAGGCATCTTCTTAGCCACAATATCCATTGCGACCTTGGCCAAGTACAGGTTCGTTCCAATCCCAGCAGTCGCCGTAATCCCCGTCTCTGCTTGAATTTCATGAATCATGGCCTTAGCTAACGTATGGGGTGTCACCTGATAGGTTTGTAAATATTCGGTTATATCCATAAAAACCTCATCAATCGAGTAAACGTGAATATGCTCAGGCTTGATGAATCGCAGATAAATATCATAAATAGCCGCACTCTGCTGCATGTAATAACTCATTCGTGGTGGAACGACCTGGTAATCAATCCCTAGCTTGGGCTGACGTAATAGTTGGTCACGATAAATGGATCGATGTCGTTGAACATACTGATATGACGTTTGGCGGCCGCGTTCACGATTCAAAGCAGTCACCCGTTGTTCGACCTGAAATAAGCGGGGCCGCCCTGGAACACCAAACTGTTTCAAGGCCGGTGAAACTGCCAGGCAAATCGTCTTATCAGTCCGGCTAGCATCCGCTACTACTAAGTTCGCATTCAGCGGATCTAAGTGATGCGCAACACACTCTACTGAAGCATAGAATGACTTTAAATCAATTGCCATGTAAGTACGCTGCATCGTAACCACCTCCTAATTTAAAACGTGTCAGAACACTTGTTCCCCACCCATAATTATAAAATAAAACTCATGTGAATACTAGTTTTTTATCAAAAAATAATCCTGTAATTCACTATCCACCGTGACTTACAAGATTATTTTTAAAACATTGATTTTCGATAAGTTGAGAACATCGACTATACGACCTAATTATCAGCTGCTGCACTTTCCTGTTCCAACTTAATCGTCAGTAATCCCGGATCTTCATTAACTAACGCTTGCAGGCGTGAAAATAACATCAGCAACCAGCCAAACGAAATCGCAAAGGCTTGAATTTCAAATGCCGTTAGTGACGGGTAGCCAAACCAGCGAAAGCCGAAGTTGAGCAATAATAGTACCACGCCAACGCCGTAAGATAACCACAGGAAATCTTTCGTCACGGCTGGTAATAACCAGCGCACCCCCACAATCAACAAGACTAGTAACGTGACCAAGCCACCAGCGACTAAGTCATGTAACCAGTGAAACGTCAGGTTGTTAGGAAATAGCCCGACCGCTCCGAAATCGATGGCGGTCAACGTCAATAGTATCCGCAACGTTGATGTCCGCCAAGTACGTGGATAAATTCGGCTAAGCGAGACAAACAGGTAATCGATTAACACGACCATTAACAGCGCCGAAAAAATCAGTGTGAGATTGAATTGCCAAGCATTTTCAGCGGCATGCGTTCCCAGAAAGCTTAAATTATGCTGCCACCACCGCCGTTGACCATTAGCCGCCATTGAGATAACACAGCCACTGACAATCACCACCGTTAAAATCGTTGATAGCGACCGCGCATTAATCGTCAGCGCGGCACTAATCATGAACGCATCCGCAAAATACGTAAACAAGACCAGTAGCAACATAGACGTAAAGCGATCGAAAATGACATCTGGAAACAATAATTCTAATACCCAGAAAGCCCCGACTAGTGCAAAGGCTAAGATCATAATAAATGCAATCGTAATGACTGGGAAGTTCCGCCAATAAATATGCCGCGAAAATCGATTCTCTGGATCATTACGTGTTTTTAAGAAGAACCCAATAAATAACACGGCGCCGGTAACCACGCCGGCCACAATTGTCAAGCTCCCGATTGATTGTGCGCCCGTCAGTGGAACTGGCCGAACTTTTTGAAACCACCAGTACCCGTAACTGGCTAACCCTGATAGGATTGCAACTAACAGCGGCCAGATTATCAAGTATTGCTGCCACTGCGGTTGCCGTGGCTGAATTTTCTCTAAGACTAGTGCGTCATTACGCACCTTTAACTGTAACTGATCATCACGGTCAATCCCGGCTCGTTTTAATGCTGAGACTGGAATTGAGACCCGTACTTGTTGCTCTTGCCCTGCCATGTCCGACTCCTTATACTTTCATTACTCAAAGACCATCTGATTACGATACAGTTCCGCATAGAAGCCGTCTGCCGCTAATAAATCATGGTGGTTCCCCTGTTCAATAATTTGACCATCCTTCAATACAACGATTTTATCGGCATTCAGGATTGTTTTCAAGCGGTGAGCAATGACAAAGCTGGTTCGCCCTTGGATGACGTTGTCCATTGCGGCTTGAATATTGGCTTCCGTCACCGTATCAACGTTCGAAGTCGCTTCATCCAAGATCAATAATTTCGGATTGGTTAAAATCGTCCGGGCAATCGACATCAACTGCTTTTGACCAGCAGAAAAAATACTCTGTTCGTCGGAAACGCGCGTCTGATAGCCATCTGGCAGGCTCATCACAAAGTCATGAATATTAGCCTGCTTCGCCGCATCGATGACCCGATCCATACTAGCCGTTGGGTCCCCGTAACGAATATTATCCGCAATCGTGCCCGTAAATAACTGGGGTTCCTGTAAGACAATCCCGACATTTTGCCGTAGCACCTGGAGATCAAAGTCTTGAATATTCACCCCATCAAACGTAATCGCACCACTATCAACATCATAGAAGCGATTCAATAAGTTCATCACCGTTGTTTTCCCCGAACCAGTCGGGCCAACGAGTGCCACCATCTCACCGCGGTGCACATGAATCGACACCCCATGTAAGATTTCTTTACCTGGTAAGTAACTAAAGCGCACATTATCAATCAGTAATTCATCATGAATCCCGTCGAGCGCTTGACCGTTAGCAGGGCTCACTTCATCCGGTTGATTACGGACTTCATCGACCCGCCGCGCACCAGTAATCGCTAACTGAATCATACTATATAAACTGGTCAATGACATAATTGGTTGGTAATACTGTTGAGCATAGTTAACGAACACCACAACCAGCGCCAAGGCTGCCCCAGTCGACATACTCCCATTTAACGCCAACCACGAACCAAAGAAGATAACGATTGCCGTGTTAAGCAGTGACATCCCTTGCATCAGTGGATTCAAAATACCTGACCAGATTTGACCCGTCAACGCTGACTGCCGAACCTTACCATTATACTGATGAAAGCCTTTCAAGGAGTCCTGCTGTAAGCCGTTGGTAATCAAGACTTTTTGACCGGTAATTTGTTCATTGATATAACCATTCAGTTGACCGATATCATCCTGTTGTTGGTTCACCGCGACGCCAGCCTTGTGCATGACAAACGCCGCGATAATTAATGCAACCGGCGTAGAAGCCATCGTCACCCACGCCATCGTAGTGTTTTGATTAAACATCACAATTAGTAGACCAACAAACTGCGCCACGGCTAATAAAATTTCTAGCAAAGCTTGATTCATGGCATTAAAAATATTATCTAGGTCAGAGGTGAAGCGAGCCAGAATATCGCCATCACTATGCGTATCAAAGTACTGAACCTTCATCCGTTGCATCTTCCGAAATAGGCCCACCCGCATTGTCCCGGTCGAAAAGGCCGTCACGCGTGCCAAAATCAAGCTGGCAATAAAAATCGTACTAGCATCACCAACATACAACAAAACGTAGATAATCAGCGTCCGGTTGAACGGTTGCAAACTCGCTTGTGTCCGGGTCGCTTGATTGGTCCACTGTTGCAAGTACTGCGTCAGTTCTTCCACGGCCCGTCCCAAATAAGTCGGTGCGATGACAATGCACCAAGTTGAAAAGGCAATCAGAATCACACTTAGCAAGAAGCCTAACCAGTAGCGTTTTAAATAGTGCCAGTAATATTTACCAGCATTGCGTAAATCACTCATGTAAGCCCTCCTCCCGTGCTTTTTGCGTTTGATAAATAGCGCGATAAATCGCACTGTCTTGTAACAATTCTTGGTGGGTCCCACTACCTGAGATCCGACCACTATCTAAGACTAAGATTTGATCCGCACGAATAATGGAGGCGATTTTTTCAGCAATCACCACAGTCGTTGTTGATTTCAATTCACGGTCCAGAGCTTCCTGAACGAGTTTTTCAGAACGGGCATCCAATGCTGAAGTGGCATCATCTAAAATCAAGATTTCTGGATTGGCAATCACGCCACGCGTAATCGCCAGTCGCTGCTTCTGACCACCCGAAAAGTTCTGTGACCGTTCTTCAACAGGGGCATCGTACGTCTGCGGCAACCGTTCAATGAATTCAGCGGACTGCGCGATATTAGCCGCCCATTGCATGTGACTAGGCTGGGCATCCGGCTTAACTTGCCGTAAGTTACCCGCAATCGTGCCAGAAAACAACGTGGACCGTTGTAAGACATAGGCCACTGTGGACCGAAGTGCTTTTTCCGGTAAGGCCCGCACATCAATCCCACCGATGGAGACCGTCCCACTATCCGGGTCATATAGCCGGGCAATCAACTGCGCCAACGTCGTCTTACCAGAGCCAGTGGCGCCAACGATTCCCAACATGGATCCTGCTTTTACCGTAAAGGTCACATCTTTTAACGTTGGTTGCGTATCCCCCGGATAAGTAAAGGTCACGTGGTCAAAATGAATATCACCAGCTACGGGCGCTGCGTCGCCATCAACGTAAGTCATACTTGGTTCGGTGACCATCACTTCGCCGATCCGACCAAGTGAGATAACGGCCCGCGACGCAAAAGTCATGAGAAAGCCACCATTGATTACGGCAAATAAAATCTGCATTAGATAAGAAATAAAACTCGTAATAGCTGATAAATAAGACGGGTGCGTAGTAATCGTTTGACCAACCAAGTATACCGCTGCCCCAACTGCCACGTTGGCCGTCAGAAAGAATGCTGGCATTAGAATAGCGAACCAGTAACCAATTTTAGCGGTCACGGCGGTTAGTTCGTCGGACGCAGCTGAAAACTTTTTGATCTCATTTGGTTCTTGAACAAACGATTTAACGACCCGAATCCCCATTAAGTTTTCGCGGGCAACCGTATTAACGTTTTCAATATCTTGTTGCGTTTGTGCAAAGTATTTAGTCATCCGCCGCACTGCAATCAGTGCGACCCCTAAGATTACCGCCATCATAACAACAATAACCCACCACTGCTCAGGCATCGTCATCACAGCGAGAATCAGTGCCCCGATGAATAGTAATGGAATCCGGGTAATCTGCTGAAAGCCAGCCATCACGATCTGTTGGACTTGATTAATATCATTCGTCATTCGTACCACTAAGTTGGACGGTGAAAATTTTTCCACGTCAGCGTAGGCTAATGACTGGACCTTAGCGTATAGGTCAGCTCGCAAGTCGGTCGCCACACCAAGGGCCACCCGGGCTGCGTATATCGTATTCACAATCCCACCGATAATTCCCAGTACGGCTAAACCAAGTAACATCAGCCCTTCACGGAATACCGTAGCCTGATCATTCTTGATAATAGCTTCCATAATGACTTGCAATAATCGCGGTTGCCATAACGTCGCAAACACTAAGACGATGACCGACAACATCGCAATCCAGACGTCTAGTCGATACCGCTTAAAATATGGCATCAAAATCTTCATCAATCGTTCCTCCTCATAATTGTGGTCTCCCTGTTTAGGGTACCTGAAATTAACAGTCAGGACAATCAATATATCATATCTTTTGCAAAAACAGATTACAATGTTAATAATTCGGTATGTGTGGGCGCAATTAATGAATACAATGTTCGATTATAGCCTGCCTAGTCACATCATTCAGTTATCGAACTCAGTTACTGTAATCTCCATAGTAAAAATTAATGTTAAAAGGAGCTGCAAATTCTAATAATAATCAAATTCAAAATAAGCCAGTGGGTTGTGACAATCCATTGGCTTATTTTGAAGTCATCGCGCCTCCTAATACTCAATATTCTTAATGCCCCTCACGTTCCCCAATTTATTGACCTGACCCGTTGCATAATTACCACTAATCTTCTTATTTGATGCTACACTAGCGATAGCGCTGACTAACGATCAGAAAGGAAGATTCTAATGTCCCTTCAAGCACAACTCATGCAACAACTAACAGCGGCCGAATCGGAAATGATCAAGATTCGTCGCCACTTACACGCCCACCCCGAGATTTCATTTCATGAAAAACAAACCGCGGCTTACATTAAACAATTCTATCGTGAACTGGGGGTTCCAACCACCGCTTATGGTGATGGGTACGGCTTCGTTGTCGACATTGATAGCGGTCACCCTGGACCTCAATTAGCATTACGCGCTGATTTTGATGCCTTAGCGATCCAAGAAGACAACCACTTATCATTCAAATCACAAAACACAAACGTCATGCACGCCTGTGGACACGATGGTCATACTGCTTATCTCATGGTACTGGCGAAGACTTTGCTAGGTCTGAAAGACCAGTTGCGTGGTCGCATCCGCATTATTCACCAACCCGCTGAAGAAGTTTCACCAGGTGGTGCTAAGGGCATGTTGGCCGCTGGCGTCCTAGACGGCATCGATAACGTCATTGGGCTGCACGTTATGAGTACCATGCCGACGGGCTCAATTGCCTATCACTTAAATGCGACGCAGACCGGGCGGGCTAACTTTACGGTCACCTTCACGGGTAAGGGTGGGCACGCCTCGATGCCCCACCTCTCAAACGATGCCATTGTTGCCGGGAGTTACTTTGTGACCGCCTTACAAACCGTCGTTTCCCGTCGGATTGACCCGTTTGATACCGGCAGTGTCACCATTGGCTCGTTCGATGGCGTCGGTTCCTTCAATGCTATCAAAGCGCAAGTCACCCTTAAAGGTGATGTGCGGATTATGGATGAAAACACACGCCAGACAATCCGTGACCAGATTACTAAAATTGCGAACGGCGTGGGTGCGACTTTCGGCGTCCAAGTTGTGCTTGATTATGATGATAATTATCCGGTCCTCATGAATGATGCGAGTCTGACACAGCGCGTCGTCAGGAGTATTCAGGCTGCTCAAATTCCAGAGATTACTAAAATTTTCGACTGCGGTCCCCAAGACCCCTCGGAGGACTTCGCCTATTTTGCACAAGTCAAGCCCAGCACCTTTATCTACGCCGGCTGTCAAACGACGCCAGGCGAGAATCATCCGCATCACAGCCCCGATTTTATGATGAATGAAGACTGCTTGTTGATTGCAGCCAAAGCGGTGGGAACCGCGACGCTAGACTATTTAATGCACCCATAATTCAATCGTTCAGCCTACTAAAGCGGCTATCTTGAATGAGTTAATCCAACTCATTCAAGATAGCCGCTTATTAATTATTTAAGTCAATCGGTATTTAACTTACATTGACAGCTTAATTAATCACGCCGCCACCAGTCACGCCATAAATTTGCGCGGTCACATAGCTCGCGTCGTTAGAAGCTAAAAAGACGTACACTGGTGCTAGTTCTGCGGGTTGTCCCGCTCGTTTGAGCAAGGTGTCTTGCCCAAACTTTGGCAATGCCTCAATTGGTTGACCTTGATCTAGTTGTAAGGGCGTCCAGATTGGCCCGGGAGCAACGCCATTGACCCGAATCCCCTTTTCGGCCGCTTCGGCTGCTAAATTAATCGTAAAGTTCTTAATAGCCGCCTTAGTCGCCGCATAATCTAATAGATGACCACTCGGCGCATAGGCTTGAATCGAAGTCGTGGTGACGATGCTACCGCCAGCGGGCATCTTTGGCAAGGCCGCCTGAGCTAACGCAAACATCGCGACGATATTCACTTCGAAGGTCGCACGCACCTGTTCGATTGGCAGCTTAGTCAGTGAAGGTTGTGAAATCTGTTGGCCGGCATTTAAGACAAGCGTGTCGATACCACCGAATTCAGCAATCGTTCGGTTCACGAGGTCGGTCACAACGTCAACGTCCTTAAAATCACAAGGTAGTAATAACGCTTGACGGCCCGCAGCGCGCACTAGTTCGGCAACCGCCTCAGCATCCGTCTCCTCGCCCGGCAAGTACTGAATTGCAACATCAGCGCCTTCCCGTGCAAAAGCAATCGCAGTGGCCCGGCCAATTCCCGAATCACCACCCGTGATCAAAACGCGTCGATTCAACAACTTATCATGTCCTTGGTAACTCTTCTCACCACAATCGGGTTCAGGACGCATCTTAGCTTGTAGTGCGGGCGTCTCCTGATCCTGCTTATCAAAGCCATCTGTCTTATATAAATAGCGTGGGTCACGTAATTCTGGTTGATTCATGAGATTTCCTCCTTCAAAAGAATACCCATAGAATACCGGAATTAGTTTTCGGATGATAGTTAAACGCACACTAAATAATAATAGTTACGATTAGATATTAGGCATAAAAGCTGTCATCGTCTTAACTCACTTAAATTGACGCTGCTTCAAAAAACGATAGGCAATTATTCCAACAACGCCGATCAAAGTGGCCCGTAATAACCAACTGACAGACCACCACGTCACTAACACTTTTATTAACGTCATCCCATCATTAATCGTCATTCGGCTGTTCCTCCGCTAATGTTGCCAATTGACCCAACTTCCGCTGAAAGTCTCGTTGCATGACGGGCTTCACTAGTGGCAACGGTAGCCAGCTCGGCGGTGTAGTCGTAAGGGAGACTTCTTCCTGGACCGCAGTTCGCTCGGCCAATGGCGTCATGGTGAACACAATTTCATATCCCAATTGGCCCCCCTCACTGTGATAAACGACCTGGTCAGCGCCGACTGTAACCTGCAACTGTTCCGGCTGATCAAAAGCCGAACCGGACCGCTGTAACACGTACCCCGTCGCGGTTGGCTTGACCGTGGTAATGGCAGTCGCCCATGCTGGTAAGTTCAGCGGATCTGCTAGCAATGCTCGCACCGTTGCTGGAGTTGCCTGTGTTAATACTTGATTGGTAAATAATGCTGTTGTCATTTGATAACCCCCAATGTTCACCCTGACCCGGTCATCGTTATTACGGCCAACCACTCCAAATCAATAACGGGCCGTTAGATCAAGTGCACATGTATTTAGTTGGTGATTATAAAATACACGGTGGGGACGCCAACATAAAATCAGAATACTGATAATTTACAAGCGGTCGTTAACTTGTTCTTTAAATAGGTCTTTAAAAACTTGTGACCGTTGGCTGGCAACCTGTGCCGTGGCGCTCTCCCCCGCCAACATTGCGAGTTGCGCCATCAGTTGATAAATATTTGCCAGCATATAGTGCGAATTATGCGTCGTTGCAAAGGCCAAGCCCTGCGTCAAACGAGTCAATGCCAGTTGGGTGTCGTGTTGTTCGTAGGCCACTAATCCAGCAAGGTAAAAGACAATATTATCGTTTTCTGCGTACGCCCCTTCGTCAATACCGGTTAATGCCCGTGTGACCAGAGTCGTGACTTTAGCTTGCGGATGGTGACTAGCCTTGACGACGGCTAGTGAAATCAGTGCTAAGCGCGTCAACGTTGTCAGTGGCGTATTGGACGCAGCCATGCCGATCGCCAAGCGTAAATTTTGTTGCGCCACATCTGAGGTACGGTCAACCTGCCAACAAGCCACACCTAAATAATAATAGTAAGCCTGCGTCTGCTCATCCGTTTGAACATGCTCTAACGCTGCTGGTTGTAATAGCCAATTCTTCAATTGCTGGTATTGATGAGCATTGCAAATTTGCTGAACGCGAGCATTAAACGCCAGGTCGGCACTGATTTCAAAATCGTCCGCTAAGCTCAATGTACTTACCGCGACTCCTAATCGCCGGCACAGCGCGAGTAACAGGCGAGCATTCGGCACATAGTGATCATTTTCAATTGCCGAAAGCATTGATTGCGCACAAATTCCCTGCGCGGCTTGCTGTTGATTGAGTCGCTGGGCTTTACGTGCTTGTTTTAACGTAGTCCCCAATGACATGATCATTCCTCCTCAGGTAACTTTTACTAATGAGTGTACTAAATTCCAAGCATTTTGACATCAAAAAAATACCATTCGCTTGCAAAATCAATCGAATGATATTTTTAAAATGTTTATTTAATTGACATGCCGTTCTCGCACTTGATACCAGATAATCCCGGCCACACCGAAGACAATTGGTCCAACTAGCATCCAAATCGTATTTTGAATCTGCCCAGTTTCCAAGATTGGCTGGATCAACGTGAAGACATTCGCACCTAAGACGACAATGAACACGACCCAACTAATAATTTTCGTCCAAGTCAATGACTTGTACACTTCAAAAGGCTTAACAATGTTCTGGTTTTCCTTAAACTTCGGAAACGCGTATAGCAAGAAGAGGTATGGTAACGTCATCGAAACGTTCGCCATTAACGTCAACACATTGTAGAAGGCCGACGCGTCTGCCGTTGCAAAAGACGCCACCAAGATGATCACAATCACGATGGCACATTGAACCATCATGGCATAACTTGGCATACCAGCTTTGTTGAGCTTCGTAAATTTCTTCGGCCACAGTTCCTTAGGTGTTCCCAAGATAAGCGTCTTCAATGGTGAATAAGTTAAGGTGAAGAACGCCCCACTGTAAGCGAGGAACATCCCTAAGCCGGTGTACCGTGCGAACCACAGTCCCATTGTCTTAGCCGCCGCTGTACTCAAACCAAGCGCTTGCCCTAAGACATAACCCAAGTTTTGCATCATGACATAACTAATATTACCAAGGTTAGTCGTTGGATTCGACAAAACGGCTTGCCAGTTCGTACTAATCCCCCAGCAGAAGATTCCCAGGCCATAGCCTAAGGTAATGACGATGGCCGAAATGATAATTCCGCGTGGGAAGGTCTTTTCGGGGTTCTTGGTCTTATCAACCATCCCACCGAGAACTTCGAGCCCACCGTAAGCAAAAATGGCGAAAACGGCAAATCCAAGTAACCCGACTGGGTGTTGATAACTCGGATTAGGCGAAGTCATGACATGTTGTAACGGCTGTGCAAACTGCCCGTGATTCAAGGCTAAAACAATACCCGAAACGACTAATAGAATCGCCGTCAAACTCGTTACTGCCAGGCCACCTAAACTTGTGACCCGGACAATGCCTTTCATCCCTTTGATGGAAACGAACGTCACCAGCACCATCCATAGACAGGATAAAAGTCCAATCATCTGCGTCGCATTCAGGCCAAACATCGCAAAGCGTTGGGTCTGATCGCTCCCAAAGAAGATGGTCGTAAACGGGATCCAGACTTTAGCCGACGTTGAGACTAGCCAAATGATGTACGAGGCAAACCACATGAACGTGCCCACAAACGCGAACTTCGCATTCACGCTCACTTCCAACCACTTGTACATTCCACTACTATCGGACTTAACTGCCGCCCCGAACTCCGCCATCATTAGCGCGAACGGAATAAAGAATAATACTGCTGCTACTAAGTAAAATAAAATAGAGCTATAACCCATCAAGTAATAGGCAACCGTACTATTGGCAAATCCAAAAACCGTGGTGAAGATCATCATGACTAAAGCCATCAGTGTAATCTTCTCATTATCTTTTTCTGCCATTATTGCACTCCCTTACTCCTTCAATACTTTTATAAAGTTGTTTCAATTTTAAGATTACCGTAAGAATGCAATAAAGCGCTTTAGTTTTCCTAACAATATTATGATTTTTCTATGTGATAACTAGTACCATTATTAATCTAAACAACCCCTCTCATAATTAGTAATGATCCCTGTTTTATTCGGAACAACTTCCATTTAATAGCATGGTAACTTTTCTTTAACATCACTGAAACATAATTAGCGTAAGCTACGGTTATCAGCTTATAAAAAACGGGGTCATACATACAATGCAAAAGTTCAAGTTAAAAACCATACTCTTATTCGCTCTGGCTAGTTGCATCTTCGGAATTACCGCTAACATTACCACTAGTTTTGTGCCCTCAATCACAGTAACAGCTCAGGCTGCTAAAAAGCCTAGTCAAGCCCAGCAAATTACTAAGGTCAACGCTAAGCTTTCCAAGGCTAACCGCGCCGCCAAAAATTGGATTGCTTATCGTGAATCTGGTTACAGCTACACGGCTCGTAACGGCCGCTGTTATGGTCGCTACCAGTTATTACGCTCATATTTGCACGGCAACTTATCGCCACTGAATCAAGAAAGACGCGCTAATACCTACGTGGCTGCTCGCTATGGTTCTTGGGTCAACGCTAAACGTTTCTGGCAACATCATCACTGGTACTAGACTGATATAACTTCCAATATTGCATAAGAGTCCGCCTAATCACAACTGTTGTAATTAGGCGGACTTTCCTATGTATGATTGTGAAACTACGGCATAAATCTCCAAAGTCACCAATTAACTTGGTTCAGTATTCTTTATCAATGCCCTTAGATTCTCAACATGATGACATACTAAAAAGCGGCTGCCCCAAAATTAACTTTTAGCACAGCCGCCTGTAAAACTCACTAATAACACCAACCCGTCAGCTATTTGCCGGGTTGATAATCCTCATCAATAATCAAAACCGGCTTAATGGTCTTACCACTCCCGGAATCAGCATTGGCTTGATTAATATCTTCAAACTTATAGAACTTTTCAGTCTTTTCAAATGGAAACATACCATGTTGATAGAAATCGATCAACCGTGGGATATCAACGCCAGGAATGGCATCACCCATGTTAACACCGATGACTTTCTTGTCATCAACACACAAATCGTTCCATGAGCTAATGGTGATATTTTTGGCCGTAACGGCAATCAAGGCCGCAGTCCCACCTTGAGCAAGTGCATGGATTGCAGAAACCATAACTGGTTCTACCCCAGTCGTATCAACGGCAAAGTCGACCCCGTAACCGTGCGTTAACTTCTTGATGGCTTCAACGGGGTCTTCTTCCTTACTGTTGATGGCATGGGTGGCACCCAATTCCTTAGCAAGTTCTAGCCGTGAATCAACAATGTCGACCGCAATCACTTCAGTACAACCTGAAATCTTACCAGCCATCATTGCCGCTAAACCAACCGCACCAGTCCCAAAGACTGCAATTGTTTGTCCTGGGCGCGGCTGTAAACTGTTCAAAACAGTGCCACTCCCGGTGACATAGCCGCAGCCTAAAGGTCCCAAGCGACGTAAATCTAGTTCTTTTGGTACTTTAACCGCATTACGTTGGTCAACTACCGTATGAGTCGTGAAGGAAGATTGGTCGAACATATCACTGATATGGTGCCCGTTTTCTTGGAAATGGTCGGAACCATCGGGACGAGTCCCACTCAAGTTATAGTCGGCATAATTCCGACATTTAGTTGGCATGCCTTTCAGACAGTTATCACATGTTCCGTCAGCGTAAAATGATAGAATAACATGGTCGCCCACTTCAAAATTAGTTACTTCTGAACCGACCTTTTCGACGATTCCAGAACCTTCGTGTCCTAAAATTACTGGATAACCTAGCGACGCATCACCCCGCCGAATTGCTTCATCAGAATGGCAAATTCCAGTCGCAACCATTTTGATTTGTAAATCAGTTGCTTTCATTTCAGCTAATTCAATATCATCTTTAATGACAAATGGATCGTTTACTTTATCAACCACTGCTGCTTTAATTTTCATGTTCAAACCCTCGTTTCAAATAGTATGTAAACCGCTTACAATTAACATTGTTACACAATACACAATTTGATTCAAGCGCTTACAAAAGCATCTAACACCACACTTATCTCCGTTAAATGGGCATTCTTCTAATTTTACACTAACGATATGATACTTAATTAGTGTAAATCTAATACTTTTTTTTTACTGATTGTGAGGAATTTATAGCCAGTTTCCTTTCTTAAATTGTCGACTCAAAAAGCGGGTGTCTAACGCCAGCTCAACAACGTGAACTGGCGTTAGACACCCGCATATTTTGTACCATTAACACACATTTCTGCTTGTTTAACAAGCCCGATTTCATCCGACGCTATCTGCTCATCGTCTACGCAGGTTGGGCGTTCGAACTGATCTTAGCTTTATTTAGCAATACCGAACTCGTGACTACGGACAATGAACTAAAGGCCATTGCTAATCCGGCCAATTCGGGGCTAAGCGTCAGCCCAATGGCAAAGAAGAGACCCGCCGCGACTGGAATCCCGAGCACGTTGTACACGAAAGCCCAGAACAGATTAAGTTTGATACGGTTAAACGTCTTCTTACTCAATGCCAACGCCCGGTCAACATCACGCAGATCGTTCTTAACGAGCACGATGCCACCAGCATCGATTGCAATATCAGTTCCGGAACCCATGGCAATCCCAACATCCGCCGTCGTCAACGCGGGGGCGTCATTAATACCATCGCCGACAAAGGCCACCTTGCCAGCCTTCTGGAACGTGTGAACGTGCTCAGCCTTATCACCTGGCAGCACATCAGCAATCACTTCATCAATACCGACTTGATCCGCCACAGCTTGTGCGACCCGTTCGTTATCGCCGGTTAACATGACCGTCTTCAAGCCACGTGCTTTCAAACTCGCAATGGCTGCCTCAGACGTCGATTTGGCGACGTCTTGAATGGCAATCAATCCAATGATTTCGTGATTTAAGCCCACGTACACGACCGTTTTCGCCGCGTCCTGAAGCTCGGTGGCTTGGCGTTGTAATTCAGCACTAATCGGCTCATCAGTTAATAATTTATGATTACCGACCACCGCTAATTGGCCTTCAACTTGAGCAGTCACACCTTTACCCTCGATGGCTTGGAAGTTCGTGGCGGTTGGTGCTTGAATACCACGGGCCGTGCCACGTTTTAATATTGCCGCAGCTAAAGGATGTTCCGAAGCCGCTTCTAAGCTAGTGGCAACGCGCAGTACTTGGGCTTCGTCGCCGATAACATCGGTCACTTGTGGGTGACCAACCGTAATCGTTCCCGTCTTATCAAAGATCACCGTTTTAACGTCATTGACAGCTTCCAAGACCTCACCATTTTTAATCAGGATCCCCATCTTGGCACCACGGCCGGTACCGACCATTAGTGCGGTCGGCGTAGCTAAACCTAGCGCACACGGGCAGGCAATCACGACCACAGCGACCGCAAAAATCAAGGCATTCGCGAGACTAGCATTCAAGAAAACATACCAGGTCAAGAAGGTAACGATAGCAATAATTAGCACAATCGGCACAAAGATATCAGAAACTTTATCGGTCAGCTTTTGAATCGGTGCGTGACTGTTTTGTGCTTTTTTAACGAGCTCAACGATTTGAGCCAGCATTGTCTGGTCACCGACCTTGCTAGCTTTGAACTGAAAGGTCCCATTACTATTAATCGTTGAACCAATGACAGCGTCCGCCACCGTTTTTTGAACCGGCATACTTTCTCCCGTCACCATTGACTCATCAACCGTTGAACGGCCAGTTGTAATTACACCATCAACGGGAATTTTTTCCCCTGGCTTGACCCGAATAATGTCGCCGACTACTACTTGATCCAACGGCACTTTTACAAATTCTTGATTGCGTAACACTTCCGCTTCCTTGGCTTGTAAGCCCACTAGCTTTGCGACCGCGCTGGACGCGTTGTGCCGCATTCGTTCTTCAAAGACTTGGCCGAGCAAAACGAAAGTGGTCACAAGTGCGGCACTTTCAAAGAAGACTGCTTGCCCCGTTGCCATTGCGTATAAGCTGTAAAAATAAGCAGTCGCGGTGCCAATTGCCACCAAAGTATCCATATTGGCATGGTGCTTAGTAAAAGACGCCCACGCACTTTGCAAGAACGGCCGAGCCGAAACAGCCATAATGATGGTCGTCAGAATCAACTGCGTCCAATCACCACCCGGAAGCATCCAGCCAAAGGGCATCAAAATCATATTAGCCAGTAGTGGCAGGGAAAATATTAATGAAATCCAAAACCGTTTCGTCGTGCTCATCACACAATCACCACCTTGCCACTCACCATGTCCATCCCACAACTAAAGTGAAATTCACCGGCTCGATCAGTTGGTACCGTCACCGTTTGCGGTTGGTCAAGGGGTAACTCAGTCGTAAAGTGCAAGTCGGTTGAATGTACTTGCTCTAAGCACCCCTGCGTACTCGTGCGCGTAAACGTTAATTGGGCCGGTACACCTTGTTGTAAAGTCACTGTTGATGGTTCATAACTACCGTTCACTGTTACATTAATATGTTGTTGTGCTACCATTATTTTTTCCTCCACTATTTAATAATTAATTTGCCATGAAACATATCCATACCGCAGGCCCACTGGTATTCACCAGACTTACTCGTGTCAATCGTGATTGCTTCAACTTGATTTTGTGGTAATTCCTGATTAATTCCAAAATCACTAAATACCACGTGATCAAGACAACCAGATGCATCCTTGCGCGTAAAGTTAAGCACCGCAGGAACTCCTTTTTTTAAGACAATTTGTTCTGGCGAATAACCACCCTTAACCTCGACGTCAACCCGTTGTAAGCCACCAGCTGCACTTGCAGTCGCTGTGGTCGTGGTATGTTTACCAAAAAACCACCACAGAATAAAACCAATCCCTAATAAGCCAACTAACAAAACTAATCCTTTAATAACCATCATTACCAGTCCTTTCACATCGCCGCTTCGTTTACATTTGTAATCGATATAAGTATCATAATACCATCGTTTACATTTGTCAACGATAAATGCTATTTTTAGATAACCCCTCAGGCTATCCAGCTTTTGATGTAAATTTCAGCTAAGATGTACCGGCATTAGCAAATTATGCACTTTAATTACATCGTAATCCACAACACTATAATTTCTATCACAACTAACTCAATATCGCTGTATATGAAACTAAAATAAAACAATTGAGGACAAGAATGTAAAATTCATTCTTGCCCTCAATTGTTGATTATCACGTCACCAATAATTTAGCAACGTATGTGCTACATACCAGTTTTCATATATCAACATACCGTCTCCAGTCTCATTCAACTTCTGAAATCGGCTGAATGACCAATAAAACACTAGTCGTGGAATACAATCACTTAAATTTTCGTTCGTGCATTAATAGATTGATATTGAACAACAACACTTCAAAAAAGAGACATGTTAGATTAGCTCGATATCAAGCCATTACTTTCTTCTAAGCCAATTTTTGAGCAACAGCTTAGTCCCGTTGTTTAATCTTAAACCAACTAACAATTGAACTAAGTACCAACACAATGATACCCCATATTGATAAATGATTATGACGTTCGCTAGTCTGAGGTAACGTTGACATTTGGTTTTGTTGTCGAGTTGTCTTATTCTTAGCAGGTTGTGCACTGACCCAACCGATCACTGAAGTATTAGTCAGCGCTGGTTTAGGTGTAACCTGACTTGTCGACCTAGCACCCTTTGTTGGTTGTGCCTTTACCGTTGTTATCGTATCAACTTGATTTTGCTCGGTAATCTGCTGATGTTGCCCTAGTTTGATGGGTACCGCTGATTGGTGACTTGGGTCAGCCGGGATATTTGACCGGCTGACATGATCATCAACTTGACTTGGCCAATTACCGGATTGATCTGGCTGGTTCGATTGATCATTATGATTATCGGGTTGATCTGGTTTACCGGCTGGCTGATTCGACTGATCATTATGATTATCGGGTTGACCTGGTTTACCGGCTGGCTGATTCGACTGATCATTATGATTATCGGGTTGACCTGGTTTACCGGCTGGCTGATTCGACTGATCATTATGATTATCGGGTTGACCTGGTTTACCGGCTGGCTGATTGGGACTAACTGGTGCTCTTTGATAGCTAACCGTAACCACTTGATTACCAGTTGTCAGGCTAACAGTTTGTGCCGCAACTTCTGTTAGCATCGTGGTCGCATTCACAATGACTGGTGATATGACTTTTGCCATAGTAGCTGTTGTTACTGGCATCCACTTCTCATACGTCACTTGACCCGTCACTAGATCAATCGTTGCATTTCGTTGGAAATAAACGGTTTGGCTTACTGATGGAGCGGCTAACCTACCATCTGTATAGACGTAATTAATAGTCCGCCGTACTGCATGTGTTAAGTCGTCTTGACCACTAATATCAGGATAGACAATGATTGGATTATTAGGATTAATTGGAACACCCGGCATTCCCGGTTGATCCGGTGTTATGGTCATCAAGCGATGACCATAAGTGACCACTATCGTCTCTAAATCAGGATCGGTAACCGCCACATTTTTGGAAGTCACGGCATCAATATCCGGTACTGTATAACCGTTAGCCGTTAAATCGGGTGAGCGGACAGTCGTGTACTGCCCAGTCCCTTCTAACACCCAAGCCTGATTAGCTAACCCGGTATCAACCTTTCCATCACCATTTAAATCATATCCAAGTAAAGATCCCGTTCGTTTCTCAACAATTGCCGTTCGTCGGTAAACTACAAGTTGTTGCACTGCTGGGGCAATTGTCTGATGACTTTGACGATCAAGATACGTGGTAATCCGCCGTTTATTTTTGTATTCAGTGATGGCCTGTGTTGCTAGTCGGTAATAAACATTAATCGTAACATTCTCACTATCAGCACTGGTCACCATTTGACGTGGTACTACTTTGAGATCTGGCGCTGCGTAATCTGCACCGCTTAAATCAGGTGACTTGACCGCCGTAAACCAAGGTGCTGAGCCGACCAATAGCCAAGATTGTTTTGGATCGTGGGTGTCCACTTGACCATCGCCATCCGTATCATACCCGAGTACAGTCCCATCATGGGCAACAACTGTTAGTAATTCATAGATCACCTTCTGGATAACGGGTGTCAGTGTTACGATGGGGCGCAACGTCTCACCATCCATATAATTAATCGTACGTATAATTTCGTGCTGTGTCATTTGCACGTGGGTTATTTGTTTATACTTTACAATCACCGTTAAATCACTCCCGTTACCCGCAACTTTTTTCGCCTGCACAACTACCAAATCCGGAACTTGATAACCCTGAGCAGTTAAGTCTGGAGAAACAACGGCACACCATTCTGAATTTTCTGGCTCAACGAATTGCCAAGCCAGCGCACCATCAGTTGTATCCACCACACCATCGCCATTAGTATCATACCCGAGTACAGTTTTAGTCTGACTATTTAAAATCACGTGACGAGTAAACCGGACCAATTGTTTCACTGGCGCCGCAACAACAGCCCCCGTCCGCTCATCTTGATATTGAATCGTGCGCGTCACAGCTCGATATTCAGGTACACTTTCAACTGTTGCTACTGGCTCCTGTGCTGGTAACACGTTTAACCAAGTTGTCGCCGAACGCGTACCATCCGTATATGTGACTTGATACCGATGCTGTCCCGCAATATGCGTATTGATTGCTTTTAGACCTGATAGTTGATTACCGTTTGTATCTGTAATAGCCACCTTCAAGACTCCCATTGCTAATAATTCTTGAAAGCCAGTCAAAGTATCAACAACCGTACCATCCGATTTAATGACCGCAATCAAATACGCTAGTGGGTTGTCACCCACCAATTGTCCAAAACCATAATTATGTTCATTTTGACTCGTAATTGTTTGCCACACTGCACTATTACCATCACCAAACCCATATTGCAAAACTGCTGCCGCATCAACATTTTGATTCGTTGTCAACACCGCGTGGGGCGCAACCATTTTACCAGTGATGGCCGTTGTGTTCATAATTCGAGTGGCTTGATTAAAGTTCCATACCAAGTTAGGGGTACTACTGGTAAAGCCACCTCCAATTGTCAACTGAGGCGCCGTCGTTACAACGTTATAAATCACCACGTCAGTCGCCGTAAAACCAATCGTTCGAATGCCACTGTGCCAATCGTTCAAATCAAGATTAACGGCATAATAATGCCGACCTTGAAAAACACCTAAATCGGCCGTGCCCTGCTCACCAATGACATTCTTTGACAATATGCCGCCATTCGCAGCCGGGAAAACAGCTTCCGTTGTTACTAATCGATTATAAAAGTTGCTAACATTAATTTGTGCGCGGTGGAACTCACGAGGATCAACCATGGTATCGTCAACGGTTAAGTTATCGGTTGGAACCCCCTTAATGGCTCCATTCCCCGTTGGTCGTGCCTCAGCATAATCCATCTCCTGATTGGTTAGGGAGCGGTCAGTCAAAGCATTTTTGGTAGTAAAAGTGATGGTATTATTCGTGACCGATAAACCACCATTCACAATAGTTGCCCACTCAGTGTCCTGCCCAGCACGAATCGTAGCATTAGTATTAATGACATGTAGACCACCACTAATAGCAGCGACACTCCCATCAAATGAGCTATTAACAATCGTAATACCGGTTAATGAAATAATCCGATAGGTCGCGAGCCAATCCTGAATCATCGCGATCAAAGCTGGCTGACCATACTGTTTGACGTATTGGTCAAGGTAATCCTGATTTGATAAGTTCTTGGCCGTTGTTAAAAATGATGACGCCATGACTGCACGTTGCATTACTTGAGCCTTTTTCATTGTTGGAATCACACTAGGTACTTGAACTGCCGCCTGTGACTTTACGCCTATCTCGTCATTAGCTTTTACGGCATACGCATTAGTTGAACTGGCTGATAAATGCCTTTTGAGCGTAGATTCTTTTGCCACACGTGTTACTGGACTTGATACCCTAGTTCCCTCAGCTGTCGCATGAGCGTTTGGAGTAACGGTCATCGCTCGGACTGAAGTTGCCGATTGGCTTTTCACACTGTCAGGTTGTACTTGACTTGCTGTATTGCTCGCTCGTTCTAGCTGACTAGTTGGCCCTTGACGATTATCAGATGAACTAGTTATGCCACTAGTTACTGGCATTGCCTGGCTCAGTGGGCCTTCACTAGCTATCGATGAGTTAGCCGCACTAATGGCACTGGTCGCTTGCCTCTGTTCAGGGTCCATACTGCCACTAGCCGTTGATACTGATGTCTCCCTGACAACTGCCTTCCCAGAATGGTCACTAACAGATTGCTTCGCCATCGCGGTTGTATCTATGTGGCTTGCCTGAACAGCTGTTGGGGCTAATCCCCATCCTAAAATTAGAACACTTGAAAATAACCATATCGTTGGTTTATGAACACGCTGATTTCCCCGTGAATATTGCATCATTACTTGCCCCTGTTAATCTTAGTCAAATATCGACATATTTTGAATTTTGAGGCATAGTATACCCGCATTATAAACGTCAAAACGAGAATTTGTATTTACGTGAACAAGGTTATCTCCAAAAGTACAAGTGTCAGTCCGTTCGTGTATTAAGTTGTCGAAATTCTAATGGTGTCTGCCCGGTCTCCTTCTTAAAGCGTTTTGAAAAATCGGCCGCATCGTAGAAACAAAGTTCGGCAGCAATCGCTCGAATGGTTAAATCCGATGCTAGCAGCATATGTTCAGCCTCCTGAATTTTTTTGGCATTGATATAATCGCGAATTGACATATGCATCTCTTGACTAAAAGATCGCCGAACCGCCTCAGGATTGCACCGATTATTGACGTGAGCCAACACCTTTTTCACTGATAATTGATCGTGCAAATGAGCGTTGGTATAGTACATCACATCCAGCGTCGACTCCAAATGGGCGTTGTAAGCTAAAGCGTTCGGTTGCGCAATCGCCGCAAAATCACGAATAATTTGCACAACTAATGGCTGGTAGCGTTCGGTTGTCACTGGCAACTTGACTAACCAACGGTGGTAATCATTGCGTAGCTTAACAAATTCATAAATTTCAGCATGATTTTGAATTCCTTCAAAGGCTAAGACATCTACGAGGGCACTAAGTTGAAGTTGCTTTTCCTCACTCGATAATTTATTTAATAAGTCTCGTGAACGGGTTAAGTTCTTCTTAGCAAACTGAATGCCCTCTTCAATCTTGCCAGCCCGGTAAAATCGAATGAAATCTCGTTCTAAGTATCCTAATAATATCAGTCCTTTAGTTGTCGGGTGCTGATCATTATAATCACGCATTTGATGTAAATATTGTACAAATTGTAGTTCTGTCCCCATAATCTGTAACCCCTTTACGTTGTTGGTCAAAATTTGTTAACCCAAAAATAATGCTCATTTTAACAGATGTCCGGCGGTAATACCATTTACATTTACCATCTGACAATTTATAATACTAATCAATTCCGCTATACACTAATGATTCTAACAAATAATTTTTATTTAACAATCAATACACAAAAACGGCTATCCCTAGTAACAGAGATAACCGCTATCCAAAGTGATGCTTTTAATATTAATTATTTCACATGAAACACATAAATAACATTTTGATTATCTAAAAGATTACGTCAGTCACTCGAAATAACTGCAATCAACACCCTTTCTTGTCGCAAATTGTGAACTCATCTTACCATTCATAACTTATGACAACGATCTAAAATATTGCTTTAAATCTTCCCGAGTTGCTGGCGCTAACTGTGAATAAGTCCGATTCTCAATTGCTCCTTGTAGCGAATACAATAATTGAATACAAGCATGTGGATTTACTTCCCTAATAGCTGCAAAAGCGGCCTTACTCCCCGTTGCCTTTAGCTGTTCAGGTGTCATAATTGCTACTGCTTGTAACTGTTTGGCTAATGTTAAACCAATATTAGGCAATGCTGTTAATTCAGTCACTAAAACCAACTCCTTGCAATTTATCAAAAATAGCTTAATGTTTTATAACAAATTCCGCTATAAAGTTACCCTCCTCAATACAATAATTGACCACCAACTGATCTGTGATTAATTGTTCAATGCTACTCAATCCGTAACCCAAATGTCCCGGCTTAGTTGTAAACCGGCTTTTTTTTATGACTGAAACATCAATCAACTCATGTATTGGAATTTGGTTTGTAATCGAGAATATCGTTGTGTGGGCATCACGATTGTTGACAGTCAAAAGAACTTGATGATTCGTACGTACCGCGGCATCTGTAGCATTATCCAGTAAATTGCCTAGAATCCGCACCACTTTTATCTGTGGAATATCTGACAAAGTGATTTTCTCTAAGATTGTCACCACCAGATGAACATCCCGTCCACTAGCCGCCTCGTATTTTGCATAAATTAAACCACTGACTGTGGGCATATCCAGTTGACTTAAATCATTCAGTTCTGACTGTCGATTCAGCGTTGCTCTTACCGGCATTACTTCAGTATCAAAATAACGTTTTAATCCTGGCATATCATTATTCTGAATAAACGCCGCCATACTCAGTAAAATATTTTCATAGTCGTGTTTAAATAAATGCAAATCACGATTATGGTGACTTAATAATTCGTTGTAGTTTGAAACCTGCAATAGTAGCTGTGCGTCATTCAAATGACTATTTTTGTTGCTAATTAAATACGAACCAATAATACCAAATGTAATGGTAGCCGCAATTGCCATATACGTTTGTGCATTGACCGACCATTCCAGCGCAAAGACATATGCCATGATGTAAATCGCAAAAAATAATATAACTAGTAAATAATCACTAATATTGACATAGGCTCGCTGCAAGAAATCCGCGGCCGATACTTTTACTAGCCATCGATGAGCAAGCAGTCCTAAAGTAATGATAATTGGCAGCATCATCATCGATGCTAAAAAAAGATTAATATCAGCCGTAGAATGCAAACCAATTGCTTGTCGTAACAACATCGGTGACGCTGAGTGCGCAAGCGTCTTAGCAACCACCCCCATAATAGCACCAATTAACCGCTTAAGCGCGTTTAAAAAAATGGCTACCGGCAACATTAATATCCATTGTGTGTACAATAATCTAGAACTCATGAAAGTTGTCACACAAACAATCGGAATAATCCAAAAATAGGCTAGTGGAACTTGAGGCCACAGATTTGAAGCAACTGCCCCCAAACTCATTGTTATCATAACCAGACTCACCCAAACAATTGCAATCCGCCAAGTCACATATTCTCTAAAACCAATCATCAAAAATAGCATTTCATAACTACCAGAAATTAAAGACAACGCTAAGAGTACTGCTGACATGTTACTCACCTCATTGTTATTAACACGTTTGTTAGTTCACCTTACTATATTAAAAATACGAATCCATCAAATCCTCCCACTACACATTGTAAACATAAATTAAAATTAGCCTATAATAAAACCCTTACAATTTTATTATTGAATATTCACAAAAAAAGATATTGCGAATTAATACATTTTTGCAATATCTGTTGACCATTTATATTAATTTTAAGGTATATCTTGTAACGTCCAATTAACGGTACCATTATAACTATCAATCTGCACGCTCGGTTGGACATCCAGTAAAATTCCCTGACCACTTGACCAACCACTCGTCGCATTAGTACTCGTTATCCCCGCAATCTTCTTTCCAGAACTAACGGTTACCGAGGCATTTGTCAAAACTTGCTTATTACCCGCATTGAGATAAATCAAGTTGCCACTCATTGTACGCGTACTAGACGTCATTGCAGTTGCCGTCGCCCGCAAATACCACGGTGAGCCAGTTTTACGTGTATCATTAATAGAGATGTTCCAACCACTCGTTGGTTGATATAATGTCTCCTTGAACGGAATTGACAATATTCCAAATGTCAGACTTGTTGGTAATGTCTCGATGCTCAAAGTTCCATCGCGCATCGTTACAGTAATTGTTTTGGCGTCAGACCTGAGCCCAGAGCTTCCTTGACCATAAATATTGATCATTGTACTACCACCAGCGGCCAGACTGTTCAGTTTGCTTGCCAAATCAGTCTCTTTTGCCATATAAGTAATCGTATCAGTTGCACTATCTGGGTTCGTCACGACAATTCCAGCCTGTTTAACCAACCAGGCAATGACAGCATTATCACTTGTTAATGCATCTAAATCACTGGGATAAAGCTCAATTTCCGACTTCGTACTAGTGATATTTAATTTTTTGAGTGTCACCGTTGCTGTCGCCGTTCCCTTATCACCAGTAATCTCATCGACTTCAGTAACGGTGACACTACTCAAAGCTCCTAAAGTAGTCCCAAGACTCAATGTGTATGTGCCATCACTCCCGACCGTTGTTGTCACGCCATTAATATTACTACTTATCGTGTTGCCGGTTGTTCCAGTTCCTTTGATCAGCGTATCAGTTGAATAAAGGGTCCCCGTAATCTTAGGTGTCAGCGTCTGCACATTGAAACGCCCCATTTGATAAGTTCCTTCCTCACCATTAACCATAATCCGGAAACCAATATAGATTGGCAACTTGCTTTTTATATTTTGAAAATTGACTGCTAACGTCTGCGTTTGTTTTAAGGAACTAATTGTAATCGAATTACCACTACCTAGACTAGTAGGTGTTGACGTGACCAGTGTCGTCCCTGTATAGCTACCGCTCGCTGGATTGGTCATAATATCAAAATAAGCTTTTGCCATCGTATTACTAGACCTTAGTGCGATCGAACCTGTCATCGTCATTGTAATTTTGGTCGTCTGGTTCGTGATTCGACCATTATCGGCATAATTAGCGGTCACGGCCCCGAGTGCAGGATACGACGATAAACCACTATCAACGTTACTCCCAACAACATTACCCAACGGCACCGCCTGAAAGGCCTTGTTAGCTTTCACATCAGTCATCTTATCCGTTAAAGTTGCTGCCATGCCGCCTAAACTAAATATATTTAGTAATCCAAGTACACTGAGAACAAGAATTAGTAGCCAGCTTTTTCGTCCTTTAAACATCTCATGCACCTCCATCTTGCTGTTTTAGCATTCGATGCAACGCAGTAACTAATGTACTGGCTAACAAGCCCATCCCACCAAGAATACCACCAACAATGAGTCGTTCACTCATTTGCGGTAGTCGTAATGCATCGCGCGTTGGATCACCCATCCAACCGGCAATAATTCCCGGCTGTCGCAGCATACTAGCTCGCGGTTGCTTACTACCATTTTGTATACCTGGGTAAACTGACTTAACAAAATATGGGTGGCCACCATCGGGAACCACGTGGGTTGAAACAATTCGGTCAGTGCTATAACTGGTCTCATAAAAACCAACGCCAATCTCGGTTTGACCGTGCATGGCCGCCTGTACTGGTAATGGCCAACTCAGCATCAGCGTCACTCCTAATATTAATCGCCACCATTTAATCGGCATCGTTCTTCCCCCATTCTATCTGCAGAACTAAGCACGCCGTCGTTTTCTAACCCAGAAAAAGATTAATAGTCCCATTAAACCAACGATTAACATTCCTAACGCGCCGAATAAAATAAACCAGCCAACGCTCATCCCCGAATTATCAACAGAAGCCTGATTATACTTATCCGCCGCAACCGTACTAATGATAAAATCTTTGTCAAAAACCCAGTGATGATCTGCATTCTTTGCGACCAGATGTACGTGATATGTCCCCGCCTGTAATCGATTAGTCCCAGTCAAAATTGGCATTTTATAAACTGAATTAGGGGCAAGCTGAATATTCTTCTGTGTCAGTTTTTTGACAACCTGACCGCTATTTTTACTGGTTAGCTCAGCCGTAACCGTTAACTTTGGCACGATTACCGCAGTAACGTTACGTAGTTGTGGAAAAACACCCCGACGATAATTCTGCATTCCCGCAGTAATCTTGTCGAGCTTCAACTGCGGTTTGGGCACTGAACCAACTGTGTATTTCAGCCCAATTACATACGAATACTGATTCGCAATGTTCATAGAACCCTTAACACTGCCAGTCACTTTATTCGTCACCCGTTTGAAGTACCACCCACCTAGGAGCACGCCATGTACTGCCCGTTTTGGAATTTTGATCATCGCCGTTACTACTTTCGCCCCATTAGCTGGAATCGTGACGGTCGTTGAACCTTGTATCTTTGTAATTTGATCCATTCGATATTTCAAGGAAGAATCATAATTTTTAGTCGGTGTTACATACTCGATAATGCCATTTCCATTTGTATAGGCCGTGTGAATTGCAGTTTGAACTTTGATATCCGCATTAGTGACGTTATAAATCGTCGTCTTAATCTGTTGCTGCCGGCCACGCGTCATTTTTAAATCAAAGTAAGAATTGTATTGGTCAATCTGATTATTGGGAATCTTGGCGGCAACACTAAAACCAATATCATTACTCTGAGTAGTTTTACTACTACTTGTACGACCGGCTGTCAATCCATTAACGCCGCCAACCTGTAAGCTTAAAATTATAGTACCAATAATTGCTATGATTCTCTTCATGGACTGCATTTTCTCACCTCCATCACTAAGTTATGTATTTGGGGCGCATCCATCGCCCCCATGACACTCAGTTAGTTGGTAAATCACTCAATGTCCAATTAAGATTAGCGCTATATGCTTGGGCCTTGACCGTATTGGCTTTAATATTCAGCGTTAATGTCTTTGGATCTAAACGACTAACGGTAACACCTGAACCTCCGCCCTTATCAGCATTTAAGACAGCGCTTGACCCTACACTATTGTTTAAAGCGACTTCTGAAGCTGTGGCTACTGCACCGTTGGCCTCTGAACCACTGTTAACCACATCACCCTTTGGTAAGCTTAATGTTGCACCTTTAGCCGCCGTGCCATCAGTTCCCGTTAAGTTTGAACCAGTAACCGTTAATTTCCAACCGGCATTGGTCCCACGAACATCAGAAACTTCTACGACCATCTTATCTTGCCACAATAAAGTGTACGAACTAGTCGGATCAACTTTGTATTGTTGATCATTTAAAACGTCCAATTCATGAGTCCCATATCCTAACGATTTGGAAACAAAGATCAAAGATAAGTCACCACCAGGTGTTGCCCCGTTATCACCGTCACCATCAGTATTTGGTACATTCGGGTTTGATGGATCGACTGGCGTCACCGTTTCCGTACTCTTGGTGAATTCCGCCTTGATGTCCGTATTCCCACTACGATTCTCCGCGGCATTGACCACAATGGGTACGCTACCTGCTAGTAATAAAGTTCCTGCCATTAATAAGTGTCCTAACATCGATTTCATGATATAAATCCCCCTTTTCATTTACCAGCACTCGTTCAACCTTGATCAACTAAGAACGGTGGTCATTATCAACAATGCGTCAACTACAGGAATTAAATCACTCGTGACCTCCCTCAATAATAATTTTTAATTTATTAATTAATTTTAACGTTGAACCAATTGACCACATTTAAATTATATAATTCCATAAGAAACAGCGCTAATAATGTATAACGTTAACTATATTTACAAACCCGGTACATCTATGAAAGCGCTATTATAGTTGGCTTTCAAGAGATAATTAAGCGAACTTCCTTTAAAACTTGATCTTTTAAATGTCTGCCTTCTAAAACAAATAAATTAATTAGATCGTCAAATTTCACTAACAAATTAATTTTTATTTATCGTCACTATTTTAAGATATCTTAGCTTTCTCACGACGTTAACCCACATTCAGTCCAACACATGTTTTACTGAGTTAACCGTTATAACAAACTAAAAAGGTCCAGAAAGCAGTATTAGTTCACCGCTTTCTGGACCTTTTGACATCTCATTTGTAAACTGACCTTCACTTTTACATCTAAATCATGATCTGAAACATTCACTCCAGATAAGCGGGCTCATGTAATTAATAGCTTTAACCATATTTCGATTATAACTACCGATACTTAAATTATTAGCTGGGCCGCCTTGTTCAAAAACAACTAATCCTCCCGCATTCTTGGCAATTTTAACGTCCTTATTTTTAATGACAATTCGTCCCTACTCATAAGCCATCTTAATCCCGCCTTTAAAGAAGATAAGATTATATACGGAGAGGCATTCTGATTCTTGACCACCGCAATATTATACTCTAGGCCTGATGGATCAAGCATGATTAGCGTAATTTTCCCTTAATAATGCATGCCCCTGTGCAACGAGTACTTGCTGCCACCCATCATCCACTACTAAGACCAACATTTTCTGATCAAATCCCTTCACAACTAATATAACTTGTAACTGATCACTAATTGCTACTTGAGTCATATTGCCAACACTTTAAAATTGTAGCTTTATATAGTCTTTAATTCATTTAACTTATAGTGGTGTTTGCTGAAGAATGACCGTTAAAAGTTGCTACACGGTTAGTTAGGCGTCACTCGATATCGCAGAATGGTTTTCAGTTTATTAGGTGCCACCCGCCGCGCATCTGATAAGTAAATTTCTCGATGAATTTTACTAGTACGGCGCATGGCCTGACTAGCCACCAGTTGGTCCATCTTAGCAAAGCTCGCTGGTTCATCATCATAAGCACCAATATGGAGGATCTGGGCAACTTGCATGGCTGCAAACTGCTGCACCTCAATCTGCTCAGTGGGCACTTGTTTTCGAGCTTTAACGGCTGCTAAAGCCGGTGCAATCAGTTCAGTGGGAACAAAATCCGGAACTCGGATCATAATATCATAACTGAATTCATTTTTATCCAGATGGTCAAGTTGCTGCCCCTTAGTTGTCAATGACCAGACACCTTCAAGCGGAAAAACCACGTAATCATCAAATTCACACACCTGCGCTTGTGCATATTGTTTGTACGCATGCTTCAAACCATATGCAGCCGGATACAACGTTTGTAGTTGCGCCTGAAATTCTGAGCCATTGGGATTGCCCGTTCCATGTAAGGTTATAAAAGTTTGGGCCGGAATGGTTAAAAGTTGTGGTTGCCTCTTGGTAGTATAAATTGTTTTTTCTTGTCTACGCCATTCATATTTCATCTTTGTTCACATCCTTTACGTTAGTCACACCTTCATTATACTTAGAAACAAGCCTTCTCGCACCGCGTTCACCTAATTAACGGATAATATGGTAACTCTATTTATATTTTTACCTCATCACATCATCAGCAATGACCAAACCAGCCCGACTTAATCTCTACACTGCTGTCTAAATTGATGAGTGATCTTTAAGTCGTAATTATGAATTGAACTGAACCACTTACTATTTTGAAATTATCATTGTCAGATTCATGTCATATTAAGTATATCTAGATAAGTACCGCTATTCGCCATGGCACTTGCACCATGCATTGATACATCCGTATCAAGCATACCATTTACTGTCGAAACCGCCTTGAAAACCAACTATCCCGTTAGGCATCTGGGATATAGCGGTTGTGCTTGTTAGCCAGATACTGGAATCAAAGCCGTCGAGAGTAAAAAATTTTAATAATGTTTTTTCATGATAGAACTATTTTATATGTTTTAGTATTAATACTAGTAATTCATTAAGCAGCGTTTTATAATACTTATTAAAAGTAAGCAAGGAGCCTGATATTTATGTCTAATCGTCAATTAACATTCGATTCAGCTGTTGTTAACAAGCTGTCATCGAAACTAGATGGTCAAAAAAGACTACTATTAACTTTTGAAGATGGCGTTGGCGCATTTTCACAACACGCCATGCTTCACATGCAAACTCAATTCACACTCAATATCGTCACAACGACAACACCAATCGATGGCTATAATACAATTCTTGATTCCAATCTTGGGCCAGTTGCTGTCAAAGACTATTCAGTAGCAGACCTGCAACAAACCATGACAATCCGATTAAATTCTCACCAGAATACTCTGCAACTTAATGGCGAGGGCGGTATGATTGATGATAACGTTGGTTTCATTGACTTTACCGATCCTGATGGCATCAAAAAAAATCCTTCTCGTTAACCGTCTGCATCAAGTGAAATCCTAACAATTAAAAACAACTTCTCCAGAATTCCAGAGAAGTTGTTTTTAATCTGCTTTAATAAAATTAACATTTATAGCAACCGATTACTTTGTAAAAGTCCAAACTGCCGCTGGGGCGTTGCCAACTTTTACTTTCACAATCTGATTTTTAGCATTAACAACCGTAAACTTATTTGTTGCCGTGTACCGTAAGTATAAAGTCTTGGTTGTTGACCCTGACTTATAATTGACCTTCCAGAACATTGGCGTCTTGGCAGTCATACTATAGTTCGCATATGAGACAAGTTTCTTGACCTGTTTGCCATTTTTATAAAGGATCTGATTAAAGCCATTTTTGGTACTAAATGTTAACGTTTGTGAATACTTATTAGCGGTATTTGATTTCCAAGTACCTGCTGGTGAATTGACCTTGAACGATTTAGTAACCGTCTTCTTAGCCGACGAGGTCGTGGCTTTCTTAGTCGTTGATGTCTTTTTAGTCGTTGTTTTAGCTGAAGAAGCCGTCGCTTTCGCATTCTGAATACGAATGATGCGATAGAAATAAGCCTTGGTTGTTGGATTCGTGGCATACACATAAACATTGCTTCCGGCCGTCAACGTCTTGGCTAATTTGACCGTATACTTACCCGTTGTTTTAGAAGCTGTAGCGATTCCTACATTTTTCTTGGCATTAACCGTACTTTTGACAGTAATCTTAGCACCCTTAGTGGCCGTCCCTGTAATCTGCTTCGTATTATTGTAAATTGCATTGACTTTCAAACTCGGTGCCATATTCTTCGTGGCCGTTGTCTTCTTAGTAGCAGCGTTCGCTGTAATCCCGGTAACAGGTACTGTTGCTCCCAGCGTTGCTGCTATGGCTAACCCAGTTACCGCAATCATCAATTTCTTCATTGCTCAAAACTCCTTCATTCCTCTGGCCTACTTGTCAGTGATTTATTTACCGTCTCGTAGTATAGCAGTTTTTTTAGCGAACGACTGACCTTTATTAATAATTTAATAATATTTTCCTTTTAAACATAACAAATGAGGCTTAGTGCACTGAATTTAAGTAAGCTATCACATCCGTTAGCGATGGCACAATTGCAGTTGTTTGATCAGCATAGGGCTGGTTAGGCCGTTTCATATCCGGCACACAAATTACCGGAATCTTCGCGGACGTCGCCGCTTGAATGCCAGCTTCACTGTCTTCCAGAACCAAACAATCTGCAGGTTGTTGTTGGAGTTTGGCACATGCCATTAAAAATATATCCGGATAAGGCTTACCACGATCGACATCTGGTCCGAAGGTAAACTGGTCGAAATATTGCGCCACATCATGGGATGTCAAAATGGCTAATGCCCGCGACTTGATACTAGATGAAGCTAAGGCCACTGAATAATGATTCCGGTGTAAAAACTGTAACAACACCCGTGCTCCCGGTTTGAGCTCAACGCCATCCTGCATCAACGTCTTTTCCAACGCTAACGCCCGCTTCAATCCAGTATCAACATCAAACGGCAAGTCGAAACGTTCAATCAAGTGTTGCATATTCGTCACCGCCGACTTACCACTGTATTCCTGTGCATAAGTCGCCATGGAAAGCGTCTGTCCATAATCCTGTACGATTCGTTGATACATCTTTAATGAAATAACCTCGCTATCAATCAATAATCCGTCTAAATCAAAAATAACTGCCTTCGTCATACTCGCCAACTCCAGTCTATTTATTGTCAATAATCTAAGCTTATCATAACCGTTTATAAATGTAAGCGAGACCATCATTGTTAATATAAAGTTTTAAAGCTATATCTGACTATTGCCAATTTTGTACGACTTTCTAGATGCTAATCAGTTGACAAAATAGTCCCGCAATTCTTTCAACAGAAGTCGTAATTGAGTTCCTAGCTGAATCACTACCCAATAGCTAGTGGCAACAAGTTCACTTCATTTAGATTAGTGACTATGAGGTGTGGTTTATTTAGTCGTTAACCGACCCAACGTTAACTCGCCCTAATTAAAAATGATGCACCAGAATGGTTTCATTCTTGACGCATCATTTTTAATCTAAGCTCAGTGATTGTCTATAAATCGTCGCGATGCAACAAGGCAATCTCCTCACCCGCGGCTCGGCGGCGATCAATATTATTCTCACCCCACACGCACAGCTCATGTAAGACAACGGACAAGCTCCGGCCATAATCACTTAGTCCATATTCCACGCGCGGTGGCACTTGTTGGTACACTTTGCGCGTCACAATATTAGCAGCTTCCAACTCTCTAAGTTGTTGCACTAACATTTTCTGCGAGATTTGTGGAATCGCCCGTTCCAGTTCGCTCGTCCGCATCGTCTGAGTACGCAGATGGCACAGAATAATTGATTTCCACTTACCCCCGATAATTTCCATTGTGGCCTCAACCCCAATATGATACGTTTTGATTTCCAATAATTGTGCCTCCATTCTATACTTACTTTTTGGTTGGTATCCCACTTTAAAGTCGGTACTTGTCTAAAAGTTACTTGCTAGTATAATCATTATTTATCAACTTAGCAATAGCAGGAGGCTTATCTTATGACAAAACAGTTTAATCCCAGTTGGACACTTTTGGCACTCGCAATCAGTGCCTTCGCCATTGGGTCAACGGAATTTATTAGCGTTGGTTTAATGCCACTACTCGTTAGCAGCTTTCACATCAACTTGGCGCAAGCCGGGCTGACCGTCTCGATCTACGCCATTGGTATCATGATCGGCGCGCCCGTCATGACATTACTCACCGGTCGGCTTAACCGTCACCGCTTGATGATGTTAATTATGATTTTATTTATTATTGGTAACTTACTCGCAGCAAGTGCCCCAACCTTTGGTGTCCTACTTGCAGGCCGGGTCGTGGCCGCTTTGGCCCACGGTATTTTTATGACCGTCGCCTCAGTGATTGCCGCTGACGTGGTCGCACCTGCCAAACGTGCCTCGGCGATTGCCATCATGTTTACAGGACTGACTGTCGCAACGGTTACTGGTGTTCCGTTGGGAACGATGATTGGTCAATTAGGCGGTTGGCGCTGGTCCTTTATCTTTATTAGCATGATTGGTGTCATTGGTTTGTTAGCAGATTACTGGTTGATTCCACGTAATCTGCCGTTACCCAGCAAAGCCACGGTTCGGGGTATTATCCGCGTACTCACTAATCCACAACTACTGTTCGCCTTACTCGTCACGGCGCTGGGATACGGTGGTACCTTCGTAGTTTACACCTACCTATCACCACTACTAGAACAGCAGATGCATTGGTCAGCAAGCGCTGTCGTTTTGATTCTAGTCGTTTACGGCTTAATGGTCGCCCTTGGTAATACACTGGGTGGTCGTTGGGCCAATGCACGGCCCTTAATTGCACTATTCAAGATGTTCAGTGGGTTACTCATCACCTTACTCATTCTAAGTGTCACCGGGTACAGTCACTGGTTAGGGCTATTGACCGTCCTACTGATGGGCATCTTTGCCTTCATGAACGTCCCTGGGCTCCAACTCTATATTGTTCAGTTAGCTGAACAGAATACACCACACGATATTACGATGGCCTCAGCGTTAAACATTTCCGCTTTTAACGTCGGTATCGCACTCGGCTCCGGTATTGGTGGGCAAGTCACAACCAATCTCGGTTTAGACTGGACACCGATCTTTGGTGCCGTCATGGTCGCCGTTAGCCTAGTCCTATTGTTAGGCCTAATTTGGTTAGCACGGCCCACAAAAAGTACCGAACGACATTGCGTTCAAGATTAATAACTAAATAAACATAGTCGTCTTAAACGACCATCGAAAACACTAAGCTTAGTGGCTTAACAACGACCGACAATCAGGTCACCCTTATCACTAGTTTTCCTTTGTGTAAATTATTCTTTAAAGACTGTTTAATTCCAATTAGCCACCACTAAATCTGTGATCCTATTAGTTTGCAATTCAGAGTGCTGGCAAGAGGATACCCTCACCATTCAAACTTTTAGTTGAAATGTATTGCTTATTTATGATGTTCTTTGAAGTCCAATTATTGCCCTTTTAGACTACTTGTATTAACTTAACGCCCAAATACATCTCCTTTTTGGCCGTCTCGATCAAGATTTATTGGTAAAGCTGACTTATCCGTCATTTGACTAGGTTGCATTTTTACTTTCAGAAAGTTATAACAGTAATATACAATTGATTTTCATCTTCACTCGTCTTTCACTGAGAAGGCATTTATGGACTAATCAATATTGACCAGTCCAACTAACTATCAAGTCAGGACAGAACAACCAACTATGGTATGGGGGAGCAACATGCAACGCAAACCAACATTAATTTTATTAACTAGCATCACTTTAATTATCGGCTTACTGGCGGTCGGTACGATCAAGGTGGTTGGCGATGTCCACAAACCTAGCCAATCAACGGTAACCACCAAAAAAGTTACTTCAAAGACGAAATCCAAAGCCAAATCTAAATCAACGGTCATGCGCACACCAATCAACTGGCGTAAATCGTCCGAAACAGTCGCGTACCCCAATGCCAACCGCTATCCGGACTTATGGATTCACGTATCGCTCGCTAAACAACGGCTATACCTGATGAACCATCACCACGTCCTGTATACGATGTATGCTTCCAGTGGCGTGCCAACTGCTGACCGCAAAACACCCCGTGGCACCTATCATGTGCAAGCCGAACGGGGAAAATATTTTTATAGTGCTAGTGTTGATGAAGGTGCCTATTACTGGGTCTCATGGCTCAACCATGGTGAATATTTGTTCCACTCCACACCCGTAGATGCCCAAGGTCACTTTAGCAAATCAGACGCTGCTGATCTTGGCAAGCGACCGTCTTCACACGGTTGCATTCATCTGAGCGTTGCAGATTCCAAGTGGGTCTATAACAATATCAAGTACGGCACTAAAGTCGTCATCGACTAACAAACACAACGACAAAACTACCCAAATAAATCATCCAGCGACCTATTTGTATTAAGACAATCAGGTCGCTGGATGATTTTTATTATCATTGGCATGTTAACTAGTTCTTATTTAGTTTTAGTATGAACAGCCTAGCCGATCTCGACTTGCTCAGCAAGATGATTGGCCGTTACACTATCCATTAACATATCAGCTTCCACGTATAGCTTATGCCACATCATGAAAGTCAACACGGTCCACAATTGACGCGAATTATCACGAACACCCGCTCGATGGTCATCCAATAGTTTTAAGAAATAAGTCTTATCAAAATACTGATCGGTTTGCGATGTCACAATAATATTTTTAGCCCAATCGTACATCTCATCTTTGAGCCACAACCGAATCGGTACTGGAAAACCAAGCTTTTTGCGATGTAACACGTGCGCTGGTACAATATCTTCAACCGCTTTTCGTAAAATGTACTTCGTCGTACCGTGGCTAATTCGCAAGTTGGCTGGAATTTCCGCTGCCAGATTGAACACGTCACGATCAACAAAGGGCGTCCGCAATTCGAGGCTGTGGGCTAACGCTGTCCGGTCCGCATTATGCAACAAATCCCCGTTTAACCACGTGTGCATATCAATAAATTGCATCTTAGAGATTAAATCATAGTGCTTGGCTTCATCATAAAATACCCGGGTTGTCTGTTGGAACGAATGGTTAAGATTGTAATGCTTCATAAACTGTTGCTTCTCAGTTTCATTGAAGATAAACGCATTGCCAACGTATCGATTTTCTAACGGTGTGGTTCCCCGCATGAGCAACGAACGACCCCGCATTCCTGCTGGCATCATCGCCGCTATCCGTTGGAGGGCCTCGTTGATTGGCTTCGTATACCGAAAGGCTTTCAAGGATTCGGGCTCATGATAAATCGTATACCCGCCAAAAAGTTCATCAGCCCCTTCACCGGTGAGACAAACTTTAACGTGTTTAACGGCTTCCTTAGTCAAGAAATACTGCGGAACAGCGGCCGGATCAGCTAACGGATCATCCATGCTCCAGACAAAATGTGGAAAGGCTGCCATGAATGCTTCCGGCGTGATGGTCATTTGGACGTTATCGACATTCAACTTAGCAGCCGTTTCCTGCGCGACGTCTAATTCACTATAGCCAGGTCGTTCAAAGCCCACTGAGATTGTCTTGAGATTTGGATTGAACTGCTTGGCAATCGCCACCACAATTGACGAATCAATCCCGCCCGATAAGAACGCCCCAACTGGGACATCGGAACGCATATGGATCTTAACCGAATCAATCAACGTCTCCTTAAGCCGTGTCGCGTAGTCCTGTTCAGAACGGACGACTGGATGAAACTCCCGATGATAATAACGCTTGATTTGCGGCGCGTGTCCCAACTGTTTTGTTAATGAACAGCCCGGCGCCAGCATCTTGATTTCCTTTGTCAGGGTCTCAGTTTCCGGCACATATTGGAACGTCAAATAATCTTGTAACGCCTCTTGATCAAAATGCTTATCTTTTAAAATCTTATAAATTGCCTTACTCTCAGACGCATAGTAAAAATCATTCCCGGCAATCGCATAATAAAACGGTTTGATTCCAAATTGATCACGCACCGCGAATAACGTTTTTTCCTGCTTATCCCAGATCACAAAGGCAAACATTCCCCGCAGATAGGTCGTCAACTTGGCCTGGTATTTGGCATACATTCCTAAGATCACTTCTGAATCGGAATCCGTCTTAAACGTGTAGCCTTCTTGGATTAACTGTTCACGTAGTTCAACATAGTTATAAATCTCGCCATTAAATGTCATCCAGTAACGTTCGTTATCATAAGATAGTGGTTGATGACCACCCGCCAAATCAATAATACTTAATCGTCGAAAACCCATTGTGATATTATCATCCGCAAAGTAACCCTCATCATCCGGACCCCGATGCACAATCATTTTAGTCATTTCCCGAACAACCTGATCATACGTGGCATTATCAGCCTTGCGCCGATCCGTTAAACACCCAACTAAGCCGCACATTCTACTCACTCCCACACTTAAAGTTATTGCTACTGATTACCAACATTATCGTTGGCGCCCCATCACAAGTCACACTTAAATCATAGACAATCCATGCCTAGTACGGCGATTTGACTTTTAAAATGACAGCACCCCAGACTTGACCATAATTGACAACCGTACTTGTAGTGGACATACACTACTTGATTCAAACTGATTGCTTCTAATTATAATTTAGTACAACCCGTCGCAACGGCCGTTTTAAGACAGGCCGACTAGCAATTACATCGCATTAAGACCTTATTTGGCCCGTTGAAGATAATTTCAAAATAAGTAAAATCGAATTGCTCAGAACGCCCCCGCTCAAGCCCATATCAGTACACCTGAATACGGCGTAAAAAAATAATCGTTTCAGAAAAATAGGATTTCTGAAACGATTATTTTACCGATTAGTAAACCAGTTCTTACCAACTTGGCTTTCATCATTGTCAATATAAATTGACCAAGATTCCAATCAACGATTGCTTTTGCCAATCTGCCTTGCCAAGTAACGACTGGCCGCTGCGGAACACAGGACGGTTTCACCGTTAGCCATCGTTAGTCGACGATACCGTTTATCCAATGACCGAATGCGCGTCAGATTAACGACGTATGACTTATGACACCGGTAAAAATCACGATTTAGATCCGGCACGTCCTTTAATAAACCGTAATACTCGAGCTCACCATCATCCAAATGAACGATAATCTTATGTGGACTCATTGAACTTTCAAAAAATAACACGTGTTGCACGTCCATCGATCGAATCGTCTCACCAATTTTGATCTGGATATAACTATTTTGATCATTGTCTTCAGCTTTGAAACGCTCCTGTGCCACGCGTAAGACGGTATTTAATCGCTCGTATAAGCGCTCTGGAAAATCCTTCAAGATAAAGTCCAAAGCTTCCACTTGATACTGAAACACCGTCAATGATAGCTCAGTATGCGTTGTCACAAAGATAATCTTGCTCCGAACACCTAAATCGCGAATTTGACTGGCAAGTTGAATGCCATTAATATCCGAATTTAACGCAATATCTAAAAGAAAGACGGCTTGGGCGGGCTGTTGACTTTTAACATGCGCTAATATTTCATGTGGATCAGGACTTGTTAGGCCAAAGCCCATATCTAATTGGTGATCAATAATCACTTTACTGACCAGTTGCTGCAAGGTTTGTAACTGTTTAGTATCATCTTCACAAATATATACTTTGATCATTTTATCATTCCCGCTTTACCGTTAAACGCTGGACAAAGGCTGAGGCCAATAACCGCGTTTCTAATATCATATTTTCATTTCGATTAACGATGGCACTAAGCTGACTCAATCCTAGTCCCCGCTCTTGCCCCTTCGTTGAATAACCCGCTTCCTTTAGTTGCCATAAGGGTGGCAAGGAGTCAAAAACGTTATTTTGAACTAAAAACACCGTACTGTGGGCCGTCACAAAAATGGCACTCATCAACTCGCCATGATAGTGACCGGCCGTGGCTTCAATCGCGTTATCTAAAATAATACCTAGTGCAATCGCCAAGTCTAATTCATTCGTTGCTACCCCATCAAGCACTTGCTTCAAGTCAAATTGAACTTTAACCCCCTGCGATTGCGCATAGCTGAGTTTACTAAACAGAATACTCTTGACCGATTTTACCTGAACGCGACTTAAATCTTCAAGATTATACTGCTCATCCGAGACACGCTTGGTTACTGGGGCAATATTTTGTTGGTAATATTGCTGCAAGCCTGCCAAATCATCTGTTTTCAAATACTCATTAATCGACAACATTATATTCTGATAATCATGACGAAACCGTCGTAATTCATTGTAATGCGTTTCGATTTCATGCATGTACCGTGTATCATTCTTAATTTGTAGGCGTTGTTGTTGCACCTGGTACTTGGCCCGAATCGTAATCCGATACTCATCATAGATGGCAATTGCAAGGCCTATGACGACCAGCAACACGACTAAGTTACTGACGACCATTCTCAATTCACTGTCGAGGCCCTCGCTGACCATGATGTATAAGTAGATGGCGAGTAATAGTAAGGCCGTAACCCGGTTCAGTCTGGGACGATTAAACGTCGTCTGGATATGCGTATTCATTAAAATTATATTCAATGTGATTAAACTAACCAACTGTAATCCCATAAAAATCAAAAGATACCCGTCATCTAATTTCAACATATACATTAAAAGTAAACTGATATGATCGACGACAATTGACCAGATGATCACCTGTAGGCTAACAAATAATGACTCACTAAAGCTATGCGTATGCCACCAAGTAAATAGTACCACCAGTACCAATAATGGCAATGCTGCATATTGCCCGATTACTGAAAAAATCCAGCCGCTCGCTAAGCTACCGACCACCGCATAACTAATATCCCAAATACTAAATACCCGCCAATCACGCAAAAGCACCTTAACAAACAAGAACAGGAACAGCATTTGCACAAAAATAATCTTCATCAGCTACCCCACAACTCCAACCTACTCATCATTAACGTCACTATTTGGCTGACACGCCTATTTTGATTATAACTGTTTAGCATGACCGGCCCCTTCTTTTCACTGAACTGCTTCACCCACTGTGCCATCAAAGTCCCCCTTACATATTGGTCATTCAAACTGGTATCTACAGTTTAAAACACTCACCAACGCTTGAAAAGAATACACAATGAATCGAATTATTCAACCAGGCTTTAAGATACTAAACCATCACTTCAAGACACCTAGTCGCTGCATGAACTCATACATAAAAGTAAAAAAGACGCGACTCGATGGATGACCACTCGTACCCATCAATAAAGTCGCGTCTTTTGTCATTAAACCGCCTAATCTTGTTTCATCGCGTCCCAAATCATTTGAAAAATATCTTCAAATGTATATTGGCCCTGATCATACCGTCCTTTACTAATATTCGTCGTATGCGTATGAATAGTTGAAAACACGACCCCCATATGCAAACTAACCGGTAAATGCTTGATTACTTTAGCATCGATAGCTGATGTCAATAGCCTAGCGACAATATTGTTCGGGTCAGCATCCGCCACCGAAATTGTCATCCCCTGTCCATTCAACGCTTTGATCTGTTGAATGATCGTTAAACTATCTGGATTGGCTAACGAGTAGTCGTATACTTGCTGCACATATAGTCGAATCCGGGTCGTCACATCGATTGCTGGGTCACTTAACCGGTCTAAAGCAGTAGTACTAAGAATTCGGTTTGTCTCGCGTGCATAGACACTATCGATCAAAGCCTGTTTATTCTTAAAGTAGAGATAAACATTGGATTGTGCAATCCCAACGCGCTTAGCCACCTTAGTCGTTGAAACCCCGGCTGGACCCTCAGTCAGAATAATCGCCGCAACTGCATCTTGAATCTTAACTTGTTTATTCATATCTTTTTTTTTCATGGTTTCAGTATAAAAGATAAAAATATCTTTTTCAAGCTTGACAAAGATAACTTTATCTTTTATGATAGTAAATGTAAAAAGATAATATTATCTTTTAAAACAAAATCAAACTTTAAAGAGGTTCTATAATTATGAAAATTGCAATGTTAGGTTCATTAGGAAACATTAATCGGATCGTTGTTCCTAAACTCGTCCAAGCTGGTCATGATGTCACCGTTATCTCAACTAGCCCTAAGCGCCAAGCTTCAATTGAAGCTGTCGGCGCCCATGCCGCTATCGGTACAATGACTGATGTTGATTTCTTATCCACCACTTTTACCGGTAAAGATGTGGTTTACCTCATGCTTTCTGGTGGTATCGGTGACGATCCCTTCGAAGGGGCCGTGGCTCAGGCTAAAATCTGGAAACAAGCAATTGAAAATGCCGGCGTCACCAACGTCGTCAACCTCAGTAGCATTGGCGCAGACGCCGATGAAGTGGCTGGCTCGCTACATGCTTACAACTTAATTGAACATGAATTACGACAACTTGACGGGGTTAATCTGGCTTTTGTCCGTCCAACCGGATTTTATGCTAACTTGTTCGGTAACTTAGCAACAATCAAGGCTGAGCATAAAATCTATTCCAATACGCCTGCTGATTCAGCACAAAAATACGTTGCTCCCGAAGACATTGCCAGTGTCGTTTATCCCCTAATTGATCACACGCCAGCCGGTATCACCGTCAAGTATGCCTTCAGTGATACGTTCACCGGTGACCAATTCGTTGCTGATCTGCGCGACGCCTTAAACATGCCCGATCTACAATGGGTACAAATCTCAGATGAACAATATCAAGCTAACTTGACGAACCATGGTGTTCCCGTTAAAATTGCCGCTTCATTAGTCCAAACTAGTCGCTATCAGCGCGAACCTGAAGGACTTTATGCAGACCTAAATGCTTCTGACACTAGCGCTGGTCAAGTCAAATTAGCTGACTTTGTCCGTACTTTTGTGGTAGCGTACAATAGTGAAGACGGTTACCAGTCCCATACAATCGCAGATTAACCGTTTACATCACACACTAATTTAGGAGGAATTTTACTATGGCTTATCAAACAATCAATCCTTACACCAATGAAGTTGTCAAAACTTACGATAACGCAACAGATGCTCAAATCGAACAGGCCTTAACTACCGGCGACGCTCTCTATCACCAATGGCGGCACGAACCTGTTAGTTCCCGTGTAGCCAGCCTCCATAAAATTGCCACACTATTACGTGAACATAAAGATGAATTAGCTAAAATCGCAACAATCGATATGGGTAAACTACTGACCGAATCTCAGGGGGAAGTTGAGCTCTGTGCTATGATTGCTGACTATTACGCTGATCATGGTGCTGAATTGTTGGCTCCAACTCCAATCAGCACCCAAGCAACGGGCGATGCCGAAATTGAAAAACAAGCAACGGGTGTCTTGATGCTAGTCGAACCTTGGAACTTCCCATACTATCAAATCATGCGGGTCTTTGCACCGAACTATATGGTCGGCAACCCAATGATTTTAAAGCATGCCTCTAATACGCCGGGCTCGGCCGCAGCCTTTGCCAAGATCGTTGAAGAAGCTGGCGCCCCCGCAGGCAGTCTGACAAACCTCTTCTTAAACTATGATCAAGTTAGCGATATCATTGCCGACCCTCGCATTCAAGGCGTAGCGCTAACTGGTTCCAAACGTGGTGGTCAAGCGGTTGCCAAAGCAGCCGGTGCTAACTTGAAGAAGAGTTCCATGGAACTAGGAGGCTCGGATGCTTTCGTTGTCTTAGCGGATGCTGATATTGACGAAGCAGTCAACTTAGCATGGCGGGTTCGGTTATACAACGCTGGGCAAGTCTGCACCTCATCAAAACGCTTTATTGTCGCTGCGGATGTGTATGATGATTTCTTAGCGAAGTTGAAAGAACGCTTTGCCAAATTAGTCCCTGGCGATCCTATGAACCCACAAACTACCCTGGCACCGATGAATTCCAAGCGTGCTAAGGAAAAGCTACAAGACCAAGTTGACCGGGCCATTGCCGGTGGTGCAACCGTTGCTTATGGCAATGAACCAATCGATTTACCCGGTCAGTTCTTCCAGCCAACCATCTTGACGGACATCGATCAAGACAACCCACTCTTTTATGAAGAAATGTTTGGCCCAGTTGCCCAAGTCTTCAAAGTCGATTCTGAACAAGCAGCTATCGATTTAGCCAACAATTCTGAACTGGGCTTAGGCGGCATCGTCTTCGCCGGGACCGCGGCCCACGGCAAAGCGGTTGCCCAACAAATTGAAACTGGAATGGTCTTTGTTAACACCTTCCTTAGCTCTTTACCAGAACTACCATTTGGTGGTGTCAAGGGATCTGGCTATGGTCGTGAGTTGAGCAGTCTTGGCTTAATGGCCTTTGTTAACGAAAAACTAGTCGTAACTGCTCAGAAACCTGACTACGACAACGGTGCTGGTGGCTTAGTTGTTTTATAAACATTAGCCCATCACTACAGCACCGATTACACATGCTTGAATCCGAAGTATGCTTAAAATTTTTAGCGTCAAAAATTGCCAGCTTAATCCCGCTGAAAGAAGTTCGAATCTGTGTAAACTTTTTGGTAAGTACGTCCTACGCCGACTTGCAGGCATTGCTGCCAATTGCGGAACGTCCTCCAGTCGGGATGGTATTCGAATGACCGACACAGCGTACCAAACGTTTGTCGGAATAAGATGAATAGGACACTAACTCAGTCACACAACAAAACAGGCTTTGAAATCGCGTCGCTTGACGTGATCTCAAAGCCTGTTTTGTTATTGCGCTAGTAATTGGTAACTAATTGGTTAGCCTAGCTTAGCAACGTAATGGTAAGCACCAGAGTTAGATAAGTACTTTAGCCATTGGTAGCCATTAGCGGAAACCGTACCAACATAATAAACGGATTCGCCCGCATAGTATTGACCAACAACTTGGGCATTCAAACTAGCAGCAGTCCGAATGTTCGTTGTGGTCTTAAACGTGTATGTGCCAGCAGCCGCTGTCGTCTTACTTGCTGAAGATGACGTGGTCGTTGCAGTATCACCACTAACTTTAACGTAGTGTTGCGCACCACTGTAACTTGTATAGCGTAACCAAGTTTGACCGTTAGTCGTTACTTTGGCATTGTAGTTAACCTTGTTGCCTTTATAGTAAGTTCCGACCGTTGAAGCGGCGTCACTTGCTGAAGACTTGATGGCAGTCGTCTTAGCAAACTTGTAAGTCCCGGTTTGCGCAACCGTCTTAGCACTAGCCGTAGTCTTAGACTTGCTTGCTGGCGCGGTCGTTGCGGCTGTCCCACTGATCTTAACGTAGTGTTGCGCGCCACTGTAGCTCAAATACCGAAGCCAAGTTTGGCCGTTCTTAGTTACCTTAGCATTATAGTAAACCGTGTCGCCCTTATAGTAATTACCTAATGTTTTTGCAGAATCACTAACAGAACCCTTGATGGCTGTGGTTTTCGTGAACTTGTAAGTGCCGGTTTCAGCCTTAGTCACCGTCTTACTCGTGCCTGTCGTTGGTTTAGTGGTTGTTGTAGACTTAGCAGCACTACTAATCTTAACATAGTGTTGCGCACCACTGTAACTCAAATACCGAAGCCAAGTTTGGCCGTTCTTAGTTACCTTAGCATTATAGTAAACCGTGTCGCCCTTATAATAATTGCCTAACGTCTTCGCAGAATCACTAACAGAACCCTTGATGGCTGTGGTTTTCGTGAACTTGTAAGTGCCGGTTTCAGCCTTAGTCACCGTCTTACTCGTACTCGTCGTTGGTTTGGTAGTCGTTGTAGTCTTAGCAGCATCACTAATTTTAACGAAGTGTTCCGTACCACTGTAACTCAAGTAACGGAGCCAAGTTTCACCCGCAGTCGTTACCTTGGCATTATAGTAAACTTTGTTACCCTTACTGTACGAACCAACCGTAGTGGCACTATCACTAGCGGCGCTCTTGATGGCCGCTGTCTTAGTAAAAGTGTACCAACCAGAAGCTTTTTTGGTCGTGGTACTGGTATTGCTAGTACTGGTATTGCTAGTACTAGTATTACTGCTTGTATTATCAGTTGTTGTGTCAGAATCCGTCGTATCGTCACTACTCGTAATCGTTACAAACGTATTGGTCCCGGCACTATCTTCAGTTAAACCATTATAATCGATGCTGACATCAATGTAACCGGTATAATCTGAACCAGATGGTAAGAGTGCCGTATCGGAGAATTGCCATGCACCATCATTGGTGTTCCAAAGGTTATTAGCAGAAGGCGTGTATGGGTATTGGGCCCGCCATACACGTGATTGGCCAACTGTCTTAACAACAGCATCCCGATATAAGTATGAGTTTGACGTGTAAACGCCGTGATTCTTGTAACCAAAGGAATCTAACGTTGACCAGAACGCGTTCAAGTTCGCCGTTGCGTTAACTGAGTATGAAGATGAATCTTCCATGTCAGCGAACAAGAGAACTTTGGTTGAAACATTGTTCTTAACTAAGAAACCTGCCATGTTAGTCGCTTCAGATTTAGCCGCATCAGCCGTGCTAAACGTTGCATAGTGGTAGAAATCAACGTTTAAGCCAGCTTTATTAGCCATCTTTGCTTGGTTCAGTGCAGCTGGGTTCGTGTAATCAGTGCCTTCAGTCGACTTAACGATGACCGTCTTAACACCCGCAGCCTTTAACTTATTGAAATCAGATTGCGTCATGGTACTTTGATATGACGCCACGTCAACAACATCAACGCGTGGCCGAGTCGTATCCCCAATCGTCCAGACATCCGTTGAAGACGTCGTTGCTGCGGTATAAGCAACGGCAGCAACTTTAGCTGTGGCTTTAGTAGCGGTCGTCGCCGTGCTACTTACCGTACTTGAAGCGGGCGTAACAGCTTTGACCGTTGCAGTACTTGAAGCAGCACTGGCGGCAGTACTGCTTGCGGTACGACTTACTTGAGTAGTGGTTGCCGTACTAGAAGCGACACTGGTTGCTTGGCTTGTAGCCTTTGCAGAAGTACTAGTGGCTGCACTCGAACTCGAAGCCGTTTTAGTTGTTTGACTAGTCGAGCTAGATGCTGTACTGGTCGATTGGCTAGTGGCCGCACTCGACGATGCCGTCGCTGCTTGACTGGTCGTCTTAGTTGTTGCCGCACTCGTTACTTGAGTCGCAGCACTTGACGAAACTGAGGTCGATTTAGTCGTCGCATCGCTAGCAGCAGAGCTCGTTGCAACACTTGCACTAGAGGCCGTGCTTGCAGCTGAAGACGATGTTGTCGTTGCAGTTGTAGCATCAGCGTGCACGTTTGTATTGTTAAGAACTGAACCTCCTAAAAATGAGAAGAAAGTTAATCCAGCAACCAGCCAAAGTTTCCCCGACTTATAAAGCTTGAATCTTTCCGACTGACTTGCATCAATTGGATTTTGTGATTTAAAATTCATGTGAACACCCTTTTTTAATTTACTTAAAGCAGTTTAATTATAAGCGGTTGATTGCCCCGCTCGCAAGGGGATTTAGTATAATAATTGTACTTTTAGATAAATATTTTTGATACCAACGATATACACGGTTAATATTTCACGAAAATAGCGGTTCACCTTAATTATAATTAGTTGTGAATGACCACTTAGTTCACCAACAATTGCTAATTTGCTATGATAATATGGAAATCTGATTATAAAAATGAAGCCGTTCCATAATTACGCTTAGGCGGAGGCCATATAATAATGAAGACTTATCAATTTGACGCACCGATTCAAGCCGCAACAATTGGCAAAGGTGGTGCTTACTTGGCCTGTCCCTTCGATATTCGCGACCTTTTCGGTAAGGGGCGCGTCAAAGTCCATGCCACTTTCGATGAGGTCCCTTACAACGGTTCTATCGTTAATATGGGTGTTAAAAACCTTGATGGTAGTATTTGTTATATCTTAGGTATTCGTAAGGATATTCGTGCAAAACTCCACAAAAGCATTGGCGATGTCGTCGCTGTCACCGTAACGGCAATCGATTAATTCAAATCATCGATTCCGCGTTGTACTAGTCCATGATAGCGACCCACCCCCATCCCGGCGGCAATAGTTGGTTCATCTTATAAAACAGCCCGTATAGCTGGCTGTCAGCTTTCAAACAGCACGAGTTAATTGAATAACAAATAATCGCTTCAAGAATGTCATTAGAAATTCTTGAAGCGATTATTTAGTAATGGTCATCAAAACAGCGCCGCTAGTTGCTTTTGACTGACAACGTACTTTTCCCATGGCGCCGTACAAAGCCCACACTCCCGTTTAGACTAGCCTATTCATCACACAATGAACGTTCAATCAAAGCTGGATCAACATGTTGATCACCCCAGGTACAAATCGCATCTAGGATGGGAATCAAGCTCTGCCCCTTAGCGGTCAACCGGTATTCGACATGCGGCTGAGCGGTCTTAAAATCATGCCGTTCGATTAACTCATCTTGTTCCAATTCCTTCAATTGACTCGCCAGTGTTTTATGCGATACCGCTTGAATATGGTGTTGCAAGTCAGCAAAACGGCTGACTTTAACCTCGGCCAGTTCAAACAAAATCATGATTTTCCACTTACCACGAATCAACTGCATCGTGGCATCAAATTCATTTCGGTAGCGTGGCTGCGCATTTACCCGTTCTTTTAACATTATTAACTCCCTGCTCTCAATTGGTGGTTACCTAAAAGTGCGTACTTGTCGCGTTTAATCTAGCCAAGTATACTGTAAATCGTTGAAAATTCAAACGAAAACCATTATCCAAAATTACGGAGGAATTATAAGATGAAACCATTAGTCGTCATTACTGGAGCCAGTTCTGGCTTTGGTGCCGAGATCGCCAAGTTGTTCGCCGCTGACAACTACCCACTGTTACTATTAGGGCGTCGCCAAGCAAAGTTAGCCGCCTTAGCTGCGAACTTTGAAAATGCCATGATCGACACAGTCGATGTGACCAACTATCACCAATTCGAAACTGCCATTCGTAAGGCCGAAGCCAAGTATGGCAAGACCGATTTACTAGTTAATAATGCGGGATTAATGTTACTAGGAAATGTTCAAAATCAGGACCCACAAGAGTGGCAAACCATGCTTAATACGAACGTAATGGGTGTTTTAAACGGCACTCAAATCGTCCTAAATGACATGCGTGACCGGGAACATGGGACGATTCTCAATATGTCATCATTAGCTGGCAAGAAAACGTTCGTCAATCACGCGGCTTACGTTGCATCCAAGTTTGGCGTCCACGGGCTATCCGAGACACTCCGTGAAGAAAATGCGCCGAAGAACGTGCGCGTCATGCTGGTAGCCCCCGGTGCAGCCGAAACTGAACTGTTAACCCACGTTACTAGCAAGTCGGCACTGTCCGATTACGAAGCATGGAAAGCTTCCATGGGTGGCCTGACTTTGGACCCCAAGCACGTGGCTGCCACGGTCAAGTTCATGTATGACATGCCGCAAAATGTCAATATCCGTGAAGTTGACATTGCTGCCACGGCCCAAGATGCTTAATCTCAGCTCATTTGATTAAAAAAGCCACCTAACCGCACCGGGCTCTGCCGGTGCATGGCTAGGTGGCTTTTACAATTGCTCATAAGTACCCAATCAACACGCTAAAATCGGCGTTCCGACCTCCTAACATCGCTAATTTAGGAGCATTCCTCCACTGTTCATTTTTGAGCCTGAGTCAGCGCCTGCATCGTTGCCGTCTGCAAAGTTGCTAGTAATTCATGAATCGTTGTTAAGGACTCCAACTGTCCGCCCAGTAGCCATTCGCGCCAAATTGCGTATACCCCGGCACTCATGAATCTTGTCCAATACTTAAGTTGCACCGCCGTGAGCGTCCCATTTGCCATCGTTGCTTGGTAATAATTAGTCATATTAGTGTTAAAAAGTTGTTGAATAATATTTTCAAAACCACGTTGCTCAGCCAGTCGTAACGTCGGCGCAAAATCACTGAAAAATTGACCCATCGCTAATAACTTCTGATTGGCCGGTACATGCTGCAAGACGTCCTGAAACCGCGCTGCAATCGCCGGGGCGAAGTACGCGTCTAAAAGATCTTCGAGTGTCGTAAAGTTACGGTAAAAGGCCATCCGGCTGACCCCAGCTCGTTTGACAACTTGAGTCACCGTAATCGTATCTAAATCATGAGTCCTTAATAATTGTAATAAGGCCGTGGTTAAATAAGTTTGTGAATCCTTTTTGATTGCTTGCGCGTGATTGGTCGCTGCCATAACAATTCCTCCATTCTGTCACAGATGCTCGTGATTACCTTGTATTCGTCGTAACCCCATTGTAAGATACTGGCACAGACGTTACAAGTGTAACGGTAATTCACAAATTCATTTGGAGGTAGTCCCATGCAAAAACAATTAGTCGTCGTCACTGGTGGCAGTGGCTTCATCGCCATTCATATCATTCGTCAATTATTACAACAAGGCTACGGCGTCCGCACAACGGTCCGTTCATTAGCCAAAGCACCCGTTATTAAAGAAATGCTGACCAATGGTGGTATCACCGACTTATCAGCTCTCGAAATTGTTGTGGCCGACCTGGCGCATGATGAATACTGGTCGGAAGTGATGGCCGGTGCCACTTATGCGATCGACGTCGCTTCCCCAACCCCAAAGCTCAACTTCAAAAATAAAGCCGAAATGATCCGACCAGCCGTTGACGGTGTTCGGCGGGTTCTAACTGCTAGTCGTGATGCGGGCGTTAAACGAGTCGTGTTAACGTCTGCGTACGGGGCCATCTTTGCTGGTCACAAAAATCGTACGACCCCCTACACTGAAGCTGACTGGTCTGATCTCAACTGGAAAGCGATCCATCCTTATCAAGAATCCAAGACACGTGCTGAATTAGCAGCTTGGGACTTTATTAACCATGAGGGCCGCGGGTTAGAATTAACAACGGTCAATCCCGTTGCCGTCATGGGTCCGGTGTTGTCCGCCAAATATTCACATTCCAATATTCAAATCCAACAATTCTTAGAAGGCCAAGTTAAAGCCGTTCCAAACGTTGATTCCGGTTATGTTGATGTTCGTGACGTGGCTAGTCTGCACTTGCTTGCCATGACCGCACCGCAAGCTAACGGCGAACGTTTTCTAGCCACAACAGGTGAGACACTATCCATGCTTGACGTTGCGAATGTCTTAAGACAGGCCTTTCCAGCTTTTGCCAGTCAGCTACCAACCAAAACCATCCCCAATGCAGCGGTTAAGCTAGCCGCTAAGGCCCGACCAGAATTGCGAATGGTCGCCTCACTAGTTGGCACCTACGCGGAAACGAGCAATCATAAAGCCCAAACATTGTTGGATTGGCATCCCCGTCCCGCTGCAGAAGCTATTATTGCAACGGCGCAGTCAATGATCGACCTCGGCATCGTCACTAAACCACAATAACATTCTGGCTGTTCGTACTGATCAGGCTGACTGCGGAAGGCAACCCACCATAACCGATTAACATCCAGACGCACCCACTAGCCTAACTTAGTACACAAAAATCCCCTTGTGGATAACTGCTCTTTTAAGCAGTTATCCACAAGGGGATTTCATTATTGCTGTTATTAATTGCAATTAAGGCAAATCGTTCCCGGCTGCAAAGTAAACGTCATACCATTCCTGGCGTGTCAACGTCACATCGGTCCCCGCAATGCTCTCATCAAGGTGTTGCGGATTCATTGAACCTAAGATGACCTGCATATTGGCCGGGTGACGTAAAATCCAAGCCGTCGCAATCGCATTTTTAGTCACATGATACTGATCGGCTAATTCCTGTAATTTCGCATTCAATTCTGGAAACTTCGGATTATCAATAAAGGTCCCAGCAAACATGCCGTATTGATAGGGTGACCAAGCTTGGATCGTCATGTGGTGTAGCCGTGAATATTCGATAATTTCACCATCATGATTAAGACTAGCGGCATCTTGCATGTTCGTGTGCAACCCAAACTGAATTGGGCCGGTGTGCATAACCCCAAATTGTAATTGGTTGATCATCAATTTCTGACTGATTGCCGCTTGTAACATCTCGACTTGCATCGGGTTAAAGTTGGAAACACCGAAGTGGCGCACCTTACCAGCAGCTTGCAATTCATCAAACGCCGCGGCGACTTCGGCGGGATCCATCAATGGATCAGGCCGGTGTAATAGAAATGAATCTAGGTAGTCCAGCTGCATCCGTTGCAAGATCTTATCGACCGTTGCAATCAAATGTTGCTTAGAAAAGTCGTAGCGTTGCCCAAAGACTAGTTCACCAGAACTCTTTTCAGGATCGAGCACAATGCCACCCTTAGATTGAATGAAAAAGTCTTCGCGCTTTAAACTCGACTGTTTTAACGCTTGCCCAAAGATTCGTTCAGAATCACCGTTGCCATAAATATCCGCCGAATCAATAAAATTAACGCCACGGTCATGAACGATCTCTAAAACGTTCGCCGCCGCTGGTGCGTCTAAGCGAACCATCCGCATAATGCCTAACGCAACCGCGGACGCTTTGAGCTGACTAGCGCCGATTTGAATTGTTTTCATGATTATTGTCCCCTTTTCGATGAATTATAGTTAAAAACATCTGCCAACGAGACTAATGATAGTTGTTAGAGCCGACTATAAGTCAAGAAAATCCTTAAAAAATTTGATTAGTATACTAATTTCCCAGTTAATATCAATTCACTAGTTGGCTACTTCGAATCGCTGGTTGCAGCTGTTCGAGCCTTTAACCCAAAAGATAAAACCAGTCCTAATAATGCCATGACAAATGCAGCTAAAAATGAATACCAATAGCCATGATTGAGCTGAACTACATGAGAGACGTTAGTTTGACTCCCTGCATTCGTCCCAAAAGAAATTAACATCATTAAAATTGCCGTTCCGAGTGAGCCTGCAATTTGACGAACCGTTGATGAAGCAGCATTCCCATGAATTGACAGCGCTGGTTCTAGTGAATTGATTCCTTCAGTGAAAGTTGGCATCATCACCATTGCCACCCCAACAATTCGAAAGGCATATGCCACCGCGACTACTACCAAATTAGTCGTTGATGTGAAAAATAACATTGGCAACGTTCCTAAAACAATAATGCTAAAGCCGATGAGGGAAATTGGTTTGATTCCATATTTATCATATAACTTACCTGAAATTGGACTAACCAATCCTTCCAAAAGTGCCCCAGGTAATAAAATTAATCCCGAAGTTAATGCAGATAGGCCATGAACACGTTGCAAATATAGCGGCAAAACTAGTTCAACTCCTAATAAAGCAATGTTACTCAAAGCACTAAGAAGTGTCGTTAAGCCAAAAATATGATTTTTGAAAACTGTTAAATCAATCAACGGATTAGCTAGCCGCAATTGACGAAACCCAAATGTCATTAAAATCACAACACCTGTGACTAAATATACCGTACTTGTCCAATTCAATGTACCAGTATTACCAATTACTGAAAAACCATACAACAACATTCCAAAGCTTAATGTTGATTCTACGATAGAAAGCCAGTCAACGGAAACATTCGCAGGTCTAAGTACTGGACGCACAAAAGCAAGCGCAGCTATGATCATCACTAAGGTCAAAGGAATTAAGCTGCCTGAAAGCCATCGTAAACCTAAGTTATCAATAATCCAACCACCAACTGTAGGACCAAGTGCCGGACCAAATGCGACAACTAACCCTATAATTCCCATGACAGTTCCACGTTGCTTTACTGGATATAATGTCAACACCACATTTTGAATTAGTGGAATCATCGATCCTGCTGCAACTGCTTGAACAAGTCGACCAGTAAGTAACATGCCAAAGTTAGTAGCGTAAAAGCCAAACAGACATCCGACTAAGAAGAAGCCAGTTAATACTAGAAACGTATAACGCATATTAAAACGGTGAAATATCCATGCAGATACTGGTATCATCAGTCCAGCAACCAGTTGATAACCAATACTGACCCATTGAGCCGTCGCTTGACTCACCTGAAATTGTTTGATAATTGTCGGTAATGCATTATTGAAGAACGTTTCCGTTAATAACATTGTAAAAGCACCAATTAATAGCACCGCCATCATGGTTATTTTTTGTTTATTTGATGATTTTATAGTAATCATAACAACACTCCTTGATTTTGTATAGCTAGCTACACTTTTAACGAAAAATAATGGCCTCCTACAAGGCCTATTGCATATTTTTAAGCATAATTACCAGTACGTTTCGGAAAGTTTGTAACGCTTCAGGCTCAATACCAAAAATCAACTTATTTTCAACTGTGCTTAGTTGATCCTCAATCAAGTCAATGTGGTATTGCAAAAATTGTTGTCCAGCAGCACTCAAAGTTAATACCACCTGCCGCCGATCATTATGAGCCGTTGACGTATTAATTAACCCGGTTGCTACTAATCGCTTTATAATCCCTCGCGTTGTCGGATGACTGAGCTGCAATGTCATCTCAATTTGCTTCTGAGTTACCACTATTGTCCGATTGTCATTCAAGTACATTAATACAGCAACCTGTGTTCCAGTTAATTTTGGCGTTAAATTTTGTAAACCAGCTTTCAACTCCTTCTCTGTTAAGATATTGATTAGTTTTAACTGTTGGCCAAGGCTATTGATTCCAAATTGTTTTGTCATATTATCAACTCCCAATAAATATGTAGTATACTACATATTTTAAAATTTACAATTATTCCCATCAATAATTTAGTGAAAATAGGTACTAAACCTTGTCAAATCTGTTAATTTTTGTTCCACCATTTCACCCCATTCAACACCTGACAAATGCTTCAAACATTGAATTCTGTAATTAACGGCTTAATATCACTAGTCTTAAAGCGACCAACTTCGAATACCATCGATAGCACAATGACTATTTTAAATAGCCAAATAAAAAATGAAAGACAACTAAAATTATCAAAACTAAAACTAAATATCAAAAAATAAAGCGCGTAACATTAAGTTGTCACGCGCTAGCTTATACTAGGTTTACACATACACAATCATTATTTGAACTTGTTCCAGACACATTCAATAACTAAAATAATCCCGAAAAAAGCAAAAGTTCCTAAAAAATAATGTATCAACGTTGTTAAATAAGCAAACCAATCGTATGGTAGCTGGTTATAACGATCGATACTACCTTTCACTACGAATAGTAAAACAAACTCAAGCATCAACATAATCTTATTAATATTGATAAAACTATCAACTTGTTTTTGATATCGTAAATGGACCTTTTTCAATCTTATCCCCCCAAAAAAGTATTGCCTCGCAAGATGTGTTTAATACCATCATATCAATGAACTGCTGCGCTTGTCACTGTTGTCTTGAAGTTATGATTATTAGTCTCAAAAGCTTATACAGTTGGGTCCTTCAATTCTATAAGGAATATTAACGGCTTAAGCCAGTGCCACAAAAACGCACTTAGGTAATCGAGATGCCCTGTCGCAATCAATCGTTGCTTAACCAGTTCGTAGTAAGCAGCTCTGAACGGGCCGCGAATTTTTAGCCTGGTACTCAATACAGGCCCGAAAACGGCTTGGCTGATTAACAATAAATGAAATGCTCCATGGGTTACTTCGCCGCCTTCAATTTGTTAGTCAGCAATAAGGTTGGCAAAATAATAACTATTGCGGCAATTGCAATCACTAGAAAGCCTTGTTGAAACGCTGCTAAGCGAATTGCTTGCAAATGGCTTGTTGTAAAGACTTGTAAGTGAGCTGCGTCGACGTGATACGTTCCTGCTTTTAGGTGTCGTTCAAACACATTCACTTGGTGTGTGGAATACGCCGTTACAATCGTCGTAATCAAAGCGGATCCAAACGCACTCCCAATATTTTGGATAATTCTGGTCCCAATTGTTGCAGCTGACACTTGTCCAGGTTGCATTCCTGTATAAGCATCGGCCATTAACGGCATTAAAATACCACCAGCACCAATTCCCCGCACAAATAAAATAAGTGCCAAAATCCAGTAAGACGTCTGTTGACCAAACCAATAAAACGGTAAGGTACCGACAAACGTGATGACGACACTTCCCAGGACCACGTACTTAGCGCCTATTTGATCTGTTAGCCTTCCCGTTAACGTCCGCGAAACTAGCATTCCCGCTCCCTGAGGTAATAGCGCTAGGGCGGCGTTAATCACGCTCATTCCCCGAACGTTTTGGAAATAGAGCGGTAGTAATAACATTGCACCGTTCAATACCGTCCCAGCGATAAATAATCCTAAACCAGCACCATCAAATGATGCAAACTTAAATAAGTGCAGTGGCACTACCGCCCGTTCTTTTTGCCAAGCGGCCCATACGACATAACTAATCAACGCTATCGCCCCTAGAATTAACATCTCAATACTTGTAGCGTTATTAAAACGGTCAGTATGCGCGACATTAACCAAACTATAAATGATAGCACTTGAGGACACAATTAGTAGCAAGATACCAATAAAGTCCATTTTCGCTGTTCGATTTTGTGCTGGATAATTCGGCATCTTCCACAAAATCAAAGCGATTGAAATCAAGACTACTGGGACATTGATCCAAAAAATCCAATGCCACGATGCAAATTTGATAATAATTCCACCAATGACTGGTCCGATTAATGGTCCTAAAATCATGGGTAGCCCAACTGTTGCCATCATCTGGCCCATCACAGCTGCACCCGCAGTTTGCACAAGCAAGGTCGTCAAGAGTGGCATAATCAAGCCACCCGCAAAACCTTGAACTAACCGAGCGATAATCAATAATTGAATATTCGGTGCTACGGCTGCAAATATCGAGCCAAAACCAAACAAAATCTCACCAGCCACAAAGACTGCTTTACCATCAAATCGATTGAGTAACCAACTGGAAAATGGCACCGCGACCCCCGTTGCCAGTAAATAACCTGTAACTGCCCACTGGACCGTCGTCACGCTACTATGAAAACTAGTCACTAAGTTGTTAATGGCAATGTTGATCATGGTTGAATCTAATAATGGTGCCATCGCACCAAACACGACGACCCAGGCAATCGTCATAGTTGCTTTTGAAATTTTTGCTTTTGCTTGCATATTATCCTCCCAATTAAGAAACTTAAAGTGTCTTATTCGCATAACTGGTATAATACGCTATATAAAGAAAAAGTCAATAAGAAACTTAAAGTATCTTATTTAGAAAAGAGGGATTACATGACAAAAACACGTCGTCGTGGCGCTGAACTCGAAAACGCCATCTATCAAGCCGCCCGTGACATCTTAAATCAAGATGGTCTTGAACAATTGACGTTCGCTAACGTCGCGGAACAGGCCGGCACCAGTAAGCCTGTCATTTACCGACGCTGGCGTTCACCACTAGAGCTTGCAATTGCGGCTATCCAGGACCAAATCATTACGGAAAACCATGGTCAACTAGACGAAGTGAACTTGACCGGTCAGACACTTTCTGAAGATTTATTCCAAGTACTCAAGCGCTTCACTGTCAGTATTAATACATTCAATCAAGCTTTGGTCATCACTTGGTTTCACCACCTAGATCAACAAGCAAATCCAGAAGTTAAGGACTTGCTCAATGCTGTGAAAAAGATTGACGCCCATGCGATTGAACGCGTGTGTCAGCGTGCACAGCAACGTGGGGAACTGCGTACGGGGACTTTATCGTGCGACTTACAACTGATGCCATTCGACTGGCTTCGCTACCGTGCTTTTGCTAATGAACCGATTACCGATGCCACCCTTCATCTACTTGTCGATGATTTATTAGTCCCCGCCTATCAACACGCGTTGGGATGATGATTACCGCTGTCTATAGACAATAAAACGCGTAAATTACTTATTTTACTGTGAGTAATTTACGCGTTTTAAATTTTTATCTCAATCCTATTATTTTTCGTTATAATGATTGACTAACCATTACTTCAACAAGTCCGTCTTCACCATATCAATCATTTGTGAATAAGCAATTGGTCCCGAATACTGCCAACTGCTACTGTCACCATACTGGTACAGATGGTTGTTCTTCACGGCCTTGATATTTTTCCACAGCGGGTCCTTAAATAGCGACGCACTCTTTTGACTATTCACTAAGAAAATATCATCCGCATCTAACTTAGCGAGTTTTTCCAACGAGACCGCCGACCAATCCGCCGTGGCCGACTTAGACACTTGTTTAACTAAACTTGGTTCACCCAATTGTAAATCTTGATACAGTAAGGCCCCACTGGCTGAATTGTCATTGACCATGTAGGCGGTATTATTGGTGACCCACAACACCGCCACTTTATGCTGACCCGACTTTTTCAACGCTTGCCGCGTCGTTTGGACCTGCTTGTCATACTTAGCAAGGACTTTTTTGGCCTTAGCCTGGCGATTAACCACCTTAGCCACATCAAGGAAAGTTTGGCGCCACGTTACCGTAGTCCCATTTTTGACCACGTAGGTCGGGGCGATTTTATTATATTGCGCATACTTGCCATTGGCGACTGCACTACTCGTCCCCATCAGAATCAAGTCCGGTTTGGCCTTGGTCACCGCTTCATATGGTAACGAATAGTCAATTAGCGGCACCCCTTTCAACTGTTTTTTCAAGTAAGCCTGCGTACCACTACCATTTTTGACCGACCACTGCACGACCGGTTTAATGCCTAAAGCCACTAAATCATCTTCCAAATAACTCGCCACGACCCGTTTCGGATGCTTCGGCACCTTGACCTTATGCTTCAAATAATCGGTTCGTGTAACTGTCGTGCTTGTCGGCTGCTTCGCACCGCACGCCCCTAATAGTAAGCTTCCCGTTAACCCCAATACTAATCCCAATTTTACAATTTGCCACCGTTTTGTCACAACTGTCTCCACCTTTCAAGCGCTACCAAAATTATTAGTGAAAACACTATCAATTGTCAATAAAAACATTTAAGATAAGACTATCAATTGAACACTAATTATTAGTTAGCAGTTGTTGTAATCACATTTCCCAACAAACAAGCTAGCAAAATAAGGTTGTGCACAACTAAACAAAATTAGTTAACTTATCAAGTGAACCTCCCTTGAACGCTTAACTTTAAGAAAGGAATCCTATTTGTGAATACCATTGAAGCCCAAAATATTAGTATTGACTATGGCGACAAGGTTATCGTCGATCAGCTATCAATTACGATTCCGCATGATCAGATCACTACGTTGATTGGCCCGAATGGGAGTGGTAAATCAACCCTCATTCGTGCCATCGCACACTTATTAAAGCCAACGACCGGTGTTATTCTATTGGATCATCAAAATATTCAACACATCAAAAACAAAATTTTCGCAAAAAAAATTGCAGTCTTACCACAGACGAACCAAACGGCTAACGACCTCACCGTAGAAGAACTGGTGAGTTTCGGCCGCTTACCTTATCGTCGGCCGTTAAGTGGACTCACCACAACTGACCATCAAAAAATCGAATGGGCGCTCACGCAGGCCAGCCTCCAAGATTTACGCCAACGGCCCCTAAGCACCCTTTCTGGCGGACAACGTCAACGGGCATGGATCGCCATGGCCGTTGCTCAAGATACTGACACGATTATTCTGGATGAACCCACCACCTACTTAGATTTGACTCACCAATTAGAAGTGATGCAACTCGTCAAAAAGCTCAACGAACAGGCCCACCGAACTATCATTATGGCGTTACACGACTTGAACCACGCGGCTCGCATCTCTGACCAATTGATCGCGCTCAAGGACGGTCATGTTTTAGCCCATGGTCCCGTTGCAACTGTCATGACGGCCGCTAATTTAAAAACAATTTTCAACATTGACGCCACCCTCGTTGACTACCACGGTACCCCACTGATTTTGACCTATAACGGCTGTCAGGAAGTGGCCCCCGCATGAAGTCAACGTCCAGATATTGGAGGTGGCTGGCACTTAGTACCGGCGTACTCATTCTCGTCATGGGGCTCAGTTTGCGATTTGGCGCTGACCAGATGCGTATGGCCACCGTCTGGCACGCCCTGACGACCACACACACTGGCAATCTTGATCAACAAATTATCCGGCACATTCGTGTGCCCCGCGTCCTTGGAGCGGCATTGATTGGGGCAGCTCTTGCTGGTAGCGGCGCTCTAATGCAAGCAGTGACGCGTAACCCGTTAGCGGATTCAGGCTTACTGGGGATTAACGCGGGAGCGGGCTTAATGCTAACGCTGTGTTTAGCCTTTTTTCCAAAGTTATCAACTTTACAAACGACTGGTTGGGCCATTATTGGTGCTGCAGCCAGTGTCGGACTGATTTTTAGTATCAGCACCGCCCGCCACGTTCAACTCGATCCCACGATTCTGGTACTCGCTGGGATTGCAATCAGTAGCCTATTAACAGCTCTGAGTGAAGGGCTGGCCCTTGTGTTGCAGCTCAAACAGGACCTCGCGTTCTGGTATTTCGGTGGACTGGGTGCCGTCAGCTGGACACAATTAAAGTTTCTCGGTCCAGGACTAGTCTTGGGATTGCTACTGACCCTACTACTCGCACCGCAACTAAACTTAGCCTATCTTACTGACGACAATGCCCAGAGTTTAGGGAAAAGTCTCCCGCTACTGCGAGGCTTAGCCCTTGTCTGTGCCGTCATTTTATCCGGGATCTCAGTGGCATTAGTTGGCACGATTACTTTTGTTGGCCTGATGATTCCCCACATGGCGCGTTGGTTAGTGGGCGCTAATTACCGCAATAGCATGCCATTAACGTTGATCCTTGGTGCAACACTGACGGTCGGTGCGGATTTGATTGCACGGCTAGTTAATCCGCCACATGAAACGCCCTTTGGCATCATTATCTCCTTAATCGGGGTACCGTGCTTCATCTACCTTGCACGAAAGGAGCCGATGAAAGCATGAGCCCTAATCGTCGCTTAATTATTTGGTCACTGCTCTTAACTGCTAGCATGCTCGGACTAGCTGTTCTTAACCTTAGTACGGGTACAATGACCATCAGCTGGCCCGCTCTACTGGGAATTTTAACGGGTCACGGTAATGCGACCGATATGTTAGTCTTAGTCAACTTCCGCTTACCACGGATCGTGCTTGCCATCATGGTTGGCTGGGCCCTCGCATTATCCGGTAACATCTTACAAACGGTCACCAATAATCCAATGGCCGACCCTAGTCTACTCGGAATTAATAACGGCGCTGGACTAGCCGTTATGTTACTCATTATTGGTGCAGGCACCAACGCTTCATTAACGCTGAGTTTACCTATCGTTGCGCTAGCTGGGGCGTGGTTAAGTACGGCCTTGATTTTTTTATTAGCGAATCAGCGCCAACGAGGGATCTCGTCTAAGCGCCTGTTACTGGTCGGCGTCGCCTTGTCCGGCTGTTTTTCAGCCTTAATGGTGCTAATGACACTAAAATTATCACCCGATAACTATCAATTCGTCATGAATTGGTTGGCCGGTAGTTTGTGGGGCACTGATTGGTCTTATATCGGCTGGGCGCTTCCATGGCTCGCAGTCGGTAGTGGTATTCTATTCATTCAATTACCCGTTCTCGACGCCTTTACACTCGGTACGACCACTGCCCAAACATTGGGAATCAACTTGAAACGCCAACAATTGGGATTGATTAGCGTAGCCGCTATGTTAGCCGGCGTTAGTGTCGCCATTAGTGGCGGGATCAGCTTCATTGGCTTGATTGCCCCCAACCTGGCACGACGAATCGTGGGCGCTCGTCAACGTTACCAACTGCCGTTAGCTGGCCTGTTAGGAAGTACGTTATTACTAGCTGCCGATACCTTAGGAAAACTAATCACCACGACCACTGAACTGCCAGCCGGCGTGCTCGTCGCATTGATTGGAGCGCCATATTTTATTTACTTATTGGTACGAGGGTAAACATCCGTAACAGCCAAACTAGTGAGGTATAACCTTATTTATTAAATCTTCTAGCTGCTATTTCTAATACTATTACAGTTCAACAAATCCCAATCATTAATAAAATCACCACCACCTCTTATCAATAACTGAAACTGATAATTGGTGATGGTGATTTTTAGATATATCTTCGTACCTTAACTCGTAGTTAAACTTCCTGTTGCGCTGGCCGTACTAACACTTCACTAATGGCGACGTGTTTAGGCTGATCGATCGCAAATAATACTGCGTTAGCAATGTCTTCTGGATTTAAAGCCAACCCTTGACTATCATCCGCATTCATCAACTCGCTGATGCCGGCCTGAATTTGTGTATTGCCGATCGTATTGACTAACTCAGTCCGCACTGCACCGGGTGACACGATGGTTGACCGAATCCCATGATCCTTCTCTTCTTGGCGTAAGCCTTCCATAATAGCCCGCACCGCATATTTAGTCCCATTATACACAGCCGATGCGGGATAAACGACATGACCAGCTACTGAGTCCGTGGCAATAATCAATCCATCGTGTTGTTTTTGCATGATTGGTAAGACTTCACCGATGCCATTCAAAACACCCATGATATTAACATTGAGCATCATCTGCCACTTATCATAATCCCGGTCACTCAAGTTACCTTGCGGCATCGTACCAGCGTTGTTATATAGCACATCGACGCGCCCAAACTTGGCGACGGCTAAGTCAATCAATGCCCGAACTTGTTGGCGATCCGTCACGTCAGTTACTTGATAGACTGCATTATCGCCAATCGCTTGGCTCAAAGCTTGTAGTCGGTCTTCTCGACGGGCGCCCAAAACGACTTTGGCACCCTTAGCTGCTAGTAACTTGGCGGTTGCAGCACCAATACCACTAGACGCACCCGTAATAACGACAACTTTATTTTCAATACTCATTTGTTAATAACCTCCGTTAACTTGCTTAATCAATTCTTTTAATCACCTTAGCAGGAACACCAGCCACCACCGTATTTGCTGGCACCGATTTTGTCACGACCGCACCAGCACCCACAACGGCATTTTCACCAACTGTGACCCCGTCTAAGACCTTGGCCCCAGCCCCAATCCAGGCATTTCGTTCAATGTGAATTGGCTGAACTTCAACCGCATGCCGCTTAGCAGGATCTAACGGGTGATTAACGGATAGTAACATCGCACCCGGACCAATCAACACGTCATCCGCTAATTCAATCCCGCCCAAATCAGTGATCTGAACATTATCATTAATAAAAACACGTTTGCCGATTTTTAAATTCCGCCCATAGTCTGTCCACAATGGCACGCGGATCTCGACTGAAATATCGATAGTTTGACCCGTTATCTCCGCAAGACGTTCACGAATTTCACTTGGTTTCCGTGTCGCGTTCAATGCTTGAATGCGGCGCTGATTAGCATCGACAATTGGCTGAATTGTTTGTAGATAATCTTGATCTAAATACTTTGATTTGATGGTATGTCCCTCCCTTATTAAGTTAAATTCAGTATACGAGCGTTCACTTTATATGTGAAATACTTATGTTAAATACATATTCATAGGTTTAAAGCATAGAAGAATGTAAGAACTCTGATGATTATGTTCTAAATCGCCAATAGCTACTGCATGTCATGATTAATTTAATGCTTGCTATCGGGTCGACCCCATAGTTTATACTTGTGCATAATCATTGAATTGAAGGAGTGACTGACATGCAATCAAAATTAGCTGTTATTATTGGTGGGACTTCTGGCGTTGGTAAACACACCGCAATTGACCTTGCTAACCAAAACTATCATGTGATTATCGTCGGCAGTCGGGCCAACAAAGGACGTCAGGCTCAAGCCGATATTAGTCAAGCAACTGGCAATCAGGCTGTCCAATTGGCTTTGGCCGATCTGAGTACCAAAACTGGTGTTCAACAACTTGCTCGTCAGCTTGCAGCCATGACGGATCACATCGATATCCTACTCAATAGTATTGGTGTGATGCTACCTGAGCGACATTTATCGGCAGATGGTTATGATTTAAACCTAGCTTTAAATTATCTCACCCATTTTTGGACCATTCAAGCCTTATTACCGTTGCTAAAGCACAGTGACCAGGCGCGCATTCTATTGGTTGGTGCCTTGCCATTCGTGATTAACCATGCTAAAGTGAGTCTTCCAGACTTTGACGCCCAGGCCACTGCTGCGCGCGTACTACTCACGTTAGCTCTCAGTGAACGCTTAACAGCAACCAACGTGACAATCAACATTTTCCACCCCGGCTACGTCCCAGATTCTGGCTTTGGTGCTGGCGGTAGTTGGGTGAGTCGTTTGGCTGGTCGGATACTGGGTGAAAGTTTCTCTCGCAAAAATTCCCCGATTGGTGCATGGTTAGCTACTGCTCCCGAACTCACTCACACAAGTGGACACTTCTACGATGACCGCCTACGTCAAGTTCGGTTATCTAAGCAGTACACTCGCTCTAAGGCCAACGACTTATGGCGACTCAGTTCTCAATATTAAGGAGACGCTCGTGTTAACGTTTAAAATTCCTGAGCAACAGCATTACTTCACTACGAAGGAAGTCACCACGATTACTGGAATGACCAAAGATGCTTTACGGTATTACGAACATCTTGGCATTCTACTTGATGTTCAGCGAAACCAATACAATTACCGTCAATATTCCCGCAAAAACTTGGAAACACTCCAACTCATTAAAATATTTCGGGACTTAGATCTCGATTTAAGTCTATTGACACCAGCCAATCTTGCATTAGATGATCAAGCAAAGGTAGTCGTTTTCAAACAGTACCAACAAGTCATTCGGGATCGCATCCGACATCTGGAAGCAATCGATCAGTTATTGGCAACTAAAATCGACTACTTTGAACATCAATCCATCGATACCTAAACACAAAAAAGCACTTAACAAACCCTATTCCCATTGACTTTTCGCCAATGCTAGGATGTTAAGCGCTTTTTTATTATGCACAGTTAAATAAATTCATTACTTTTCATGCCGCTTACGCTTCAAACCACCAAAGCCTAGCAATAATGTTGCTAGTGTTAGCCCTAGTGTTTCAGCAGCTGCTTCAGACCGCCGCGTTTCACCGGTCTGTGGCAATCGCCTCGTTGTATCTGCTTGAGCCTTGTGAGCCGGCTCCGTTACTTTACTTCCCGGCTTGATAATTGCTGATGCCGGAGCTGTTTTGACAGCCTTAATGCGACTCGATACCCACGTCCTTGTCGATTTAGCTGACGGCTGGTTGCCAGTTGTGGCTTGAACAGCCTTCACAACCGTTGCTGGCTTAGTGAGTTGCGTTGGTTTAGCAGCCGTGATTGGTTTCGTCGTTGGCTTGATTAAATCGTCTGATGTTGTCGGCTTAGTCGGTTTGGCCGGTTTCATAGGCTTACCTGGCTTTATCGATGTTGGGACGTCCAGCGCATATGTTAGCGTTTGGACATCATCAGCACTAGTGGCCGTGATTGCCACGGCCTGAGTGGTCGCCGTCAACGCATGGTATTTCGCAATCGTTGGCGCAGACACGGCCAAATTGATTCTTATCAAAGTCGCTTAGATCAATATCCGTATAAACGTTAGGATCCTTCGTAACTGCCCAATCCGTAGGTGCCTTAACCCCATCAGCTAGTGTAACCGTGTAACGATCTGGTGTCCCCGCGGCCCCATCATACATCTTAGTCGTTGAACTGATCGTTGCGACAGTGGCAACGGCCGCCCGTGCCGATCTTAACTTGGTCTGCGACATACTTGTATCTGTGGCTGCAAGACTGACCGCCTTTGCTGTACCAGTTGTCTTAGTTATCTCTTTTGTTTTAACCGAATCTGATTCAATTTCAGTAGCCGCACCACTCGCCGTTACCTTATTAGGGCTCACGGCACTATCAGTCGTACCGTTGACTGCTCGCGCAGTTTGAGCCACACTCGTAGCCGAAACGTTAGCCGTGGTCACACTGCTTGAATGACTAGTCGTCGAATCTGTCAAATCAGTCGTTGCCGAGTTGGTGGGTTTTGTTCCATCAGCCGCTGAAGTAAGCGTATGCTCTGCTACTGAAGTTTTTGCCCCATCGTCGCTAGCCGTAGCCGCACTACTAGTATTATTAGTTGTTGCGTGCACACTACTGCTATCGCTCGATTTAGTATCCACATTAGCCGTGTCATTTTTGCTAGTAGTTACTTTAGTGGTTAACGTTGCACTGTTATGAGCCTGATCCGTCGTTGTTTCCACCTGACTCACAGGCGTACTGGTCGTATCCGCCATCGCCTGAAGTTGTACCAATCCGGTTTCTAGGGTAAAAGTACTTAGACCAGCCACCAACCACAGTCTTCCCTTTTTATACATTTTATAAGCCCGTTTTTCAGTTAGTCTAGCTCGTTGCAACCGCCGTTTTTGCATTTTATTCCCCTCCGAAAGCATTTCGACTACCACCCTTATATTAACTATCGATATACTTCATATTAACAATAAGTATACTACTTTTATTAATTTTTCATGACGCAAATATTACTTTTATCATTGTGCTGATAGTGAATAACCACACCATCCATTCACTATTAGCCTAACAAAGGCATCAGCCATTACACATATTTGACACGAATCTCCTAATTTACTATAAATGAGCCATTAACAGTTACTGACACCCAATTCATACATATATGAAAAAGCCGTTTATAAAAAATCAATCATTTGACTTTTTATAAACAGCTTTATTGAGAGAAAGAATTAACTGTACGCGTGGTACCAGTTTGTAATAATTCTCGAAATCAATCATTATTATGTGTTACTAAAGGTATAATAAAACAACTTCTAAAAAACAGTACAAGTTTTTAGAAGTTGTTTTATTAATCAGAACTATTTATCTTTCTCTGCTAACTGTTTTTCTAACGCTTTAATCCGCTTTTGCTTGCGGCGGATGTACCAAATTACCAACACAATCAACAACAATAACAACAAGCCAATCCCGATATATAACCACCAGTTAGGCCCTTGCTTCAAGACCGCCGTCTTATTCAAAGTATCAGCTTGCCCCTTCGTGATGACAAAGTTCTGCTTAAACTGCCAGTGTTGCTTCTTGGAAGTGACTTTCACGACCGCTGTGTATTTACCGGCCGCTAGCGCTTTTTTCCCCGTCCGTAATGGCAATTTATAGATTGAATTAGGTGCCATCTGGCCGTTTGCTAACTTTTGATGGTAGACAACTTTACTGCCTCCCCGATGATAAATCTTAATGTTAGTCTGTACTTTATTTAGGTAAGCCGCCGTATGGTTAACCAACGGAAAATTAATGACATTGCGCCCATTAATTTGCTTGACCGCAATCTTATTCATTGTTAGCTGATTGGTTGTTAGATCTTTACTACCATGCAAAATTACGGCTTCAGTATAAGCGTATTGGTTATTGACTGCTACGGCCTTTTTGCTATCAGTTGCCGAGACCTTTTTCAAGAAAGTTAGCCCACCTGCTAAAATGCCTTGATAGCTTTTGGCCGGCATCTTAATTTGAAACTTGACCGTCTTGACTTGCCCCTTAGCTAACTTGACTTGTGATTCGTCAGTTGTCACCAATTTACTGATATCATATGGCAAACTCGCACTGCGATTATTCGTGTGTTTGTATTCCACAACACCATTAATATTCGTCGTGGCCTTTGCAATGCCTATATTGATTGTAATGGGCGTACTAGCCGTATTATGAATCTTGACCGCAATTGTTTGTGTTTGTCGCGGTTTTAACTTCAAATCAAAATAGGAGAGACGCTTATCGACCTGACTGCTAGATTGGATTGGCGTGATTTCAAAACCGACACCCTGATCAGCGGCCGCTACTTGTCTCATCACTAATAAACTAATAACACCGGCCAATAATATTCCCAAAATATATCGCAATTGTTTCTGCACGCTAACCACGCCTTTTCTCTCAGATTATGTATCGAAATTGACCATGGCCAATTTCGGTTAGTATTCTATTCATCTAGATTAGTTACCTGGTGTGTCACTTAAGTTCCAAGTTAACGTAGTGGTGTAACCCGTAGCTAACTTAGTGGTTGCTCCGGGAACAGCCAACTTAGAATCACTAAATGTCACCGTTGAATCTCCGTTACCAGTACCATTTTTAGCAGAAGCGACGGTCCCGGCTGCACCTGCGGCCTCAGTCGTCCCCGGCGCTAACGTAGTACTGCCATTCGTCACTGCCGAATCACTCTCAGTACCGGCAACTGTCAAAGCCGCATTCGTCAAAGCTGAGCCAGTTCCATCTTGGGCTGTATTGAATTGTTGCCCCTGAGCAACTGTCAAGGTCCAACCTGCACTAGTCCCACGCAAGTCGCTTACCGTAACCGTTGGGGTAGTCGTAGCATCTAAGGTGGCATTACTTGAGGTAATTGCATTGCTACCGAAAGCCAAATTAGTGGTATCAACGCTCATTGACAGTGTTCCCCCAGTAAACGTTACATCACCTGTCGAAGTATCAGCATTAGCCACCACCGTCGTGGCTCCCAAAAGTCCTGCAGAAATCATTAATCCAAAAACGAATTTTTTCATTACAATACGCTTCCTTTCAAGTTAAGCTGTGTTTTTAACTATGAATCACTAATTAATTATTAGCCACGGTATCATTTAGACTCCACGAAATCGTGCCCTGATATTCATCAATCGTGGCCGCACCACTCGGAACCTTCAGTAACAACCCAGCGTTATCGGACCAACTACCGGAAATATCGACGCCCTCATGATTAGTCGTTGTTTGTGAATAAACTTGGGCAGCTACCCCCGGAGATAATACTGTTTGATTGTCTCCGGTTTGATAATACAACGTAGCTCCTAGGGTGCGACCAGTATTGGCACCGACAAAGCCCGTGCTACCAAGTTCAGCCGTTAAATTCCATGTCGAATTTAACTTACCATTATTCTGAACCTCCAACAACTTATCGAGTGTTGGGGCATACGTCTCAGTTGTTCCTGATAATGCATGGCTCCCAAAATCGAGGGTGGCTGGTGTCGAATTAAAGAATAAATTACCAGCATAGATATAGGTCACTGTAATTGGCTCGTCACCGTATGTCCCAGTGGCATTATCCGGTGTCACGCTAAGTGTATAACCAGTAATGTCCTCAGCAGTCGTTGTATAATCCTGACCCGCTGTTCCAGATAGCGTTTGCTCGGCCGCAATTTCGGTTCCGTCTTCATCCACATACTTAACAGTCACTGCACCACCAACCTTCGCCCAGTTATAAGTTCCCGCCATTGTGCTACCGTCATAACTTGACATCAAGTCAGCCGATTTATACGTCTCACCACTGGTACCCTTTTGCCATTCACCAGTATAGGGAGCAGTGCTACTAGGTGTTGGCAAGGCCATCGTACTATCACCATGAAAAGTGAAGTCACTACCTAGGGTCAGATGCTGAAGATTAGTATCACGATCAAAGACGTTCGTATACGTGGTTGCCTTACTCGTATCCCAACCTGACAAATCCAACGTTGTCAGCCCAGTACAATTCATAAATACTTCCTGCATACTGGTCACAAGCTTGGTATTCCAACCTGACAAATCCAATTTAGTTAACGCTTTATCATTAGCAAACATATCAGCTACTGTTGTTACGTTACTAGTTTGCCAATTACTTACATTGGCACTCGTCAAGGCAACACAATTATAAAATGTATGATCCATAGTCGTTACGCTACTAGTATCCCAACTATCAATATCCAATGTGGTTACTTTGCTACAGCCTGTGAAAGTATAAGCTAAGCTAGCCACCTTACCAATATTCCAATTGCTTATGTCGAGCTGCGTGAGACTTGAACAACCTTGAAATGTATTAGCTAGATTTGTAACCTCCGATGTGTTCCAACCACTAACATCTAGTGTTGTCAAGGCCGTACAATTCTGAAACATGTAAGACATATCAACCGCAGCACTGGTGTTCCACCCGCTAACATTTAAAGTCACTAATTTGCCACAACTAGCAAACATATTTTCAAAATCAGTCACTTTCGCCATGCTCCAGTCAGCTACATCAAGAGTTGTCAAGGCTTTACAACCACTAAACAGATACCGGGCAATTGTTAAGCTATTTGTTTTCCAGGCACTTACATCCACAGTCGCAAGATTCGAACAAGAAATAAACATCGAATTCATGTTAGTCACCCGCCTGACATCCCAACCTTTCGTTCCTACTTTAGTTAAAGCAGTGCAGCTGGCAAACATCCGACTCATATCAGTGACATTTCCCGTCTGCCAATCATCGGTGTCACCAATCGATGTCAAGGCTGTACAGCCATCAAACATGCTACTCATATCAGTAACGGTTGAAAAATCAGTTTGACCAAAATCAACTGATGTCAACTTAGCATCCTTGTAGAACATCTGTTTGGCGCTAGTGACTCCATCCATCGATAGATTGCTGAGACCCGTAATCGTTGCCAAGTTTGTTAAGTTTGAAAACAAGTAGGCATAATTTGGCGCTGTTGTGATCGTAATCAGGCCCGTTATTTTAATGCTCGTGATTGCCGTCGCATAATCCGCCCAAGGTGACGCGTTTGCTGGTAAAGGTGAAAAACTGCCACCACTTAACGTTAATACACCAGCACTATCAATAGTCCACGACACTGTTCCCATCGTTCCCGAAGCCGGTAGTTCGCCAGTCGTACTAGTTGTATCACTCGCTTCCGTACTACTGGTTGAGCTAGAACTACTGTCAGCTGCGCTGCTACTAGAGCTGCTTGATGCACTGCTGCTATCAGTTGTACTCGTCGTATCAGCACTTACCGCCATCACGTTTGTAGCTGCAACTTTGCTCACGGCAGTATTGTCGGCCGACGATGATGAAGCCGTCGATGCTGTTGAGGCAGCCTGTGTTACTAATGCGGGCACAACCGTACTTAGTGGCGCGCTTCCGCCTAAAACAAACCCAATACTTAAAATCATTAATTTTGAAATTCGCCAACGCACCCAATCATCCCCTAATTAAACATTGGTTGTCATACCACTTATTCATGTAATATTGAATGCTGATAGCGTTCACATTTATTGCTATAATATGCCGCCAGCAATAATAATATTAATAATACTAGTCCCATCATTACTAACAGCCATTGACAAGCTTGCTCATCTGTTTGTGGTAAGTACTTCTGCCAAGCCGAGACTTGAGTCGTTTGGGAATTATTTTTTTGATAATCCCGGCCAGTTTTGGTTACATTTTTATTACTACCTTGTCGCCTGACCGCTTTAGTTGTGGTATCCTGCCGCTCAGTTGTTTGAGCATTCGTTGTTGAAGATGCGGTCGTTTGTTGAAATGTTACTTGCGCTGTACTAGTATCAGCGGCTCCAGCAACCATTGTTGGCGTAACGCTGACACAGATAATACCAACAATACAAACTAACCATGCTAACCAGCGTTTTTTGATGACAATCGCCTCCAAGTACGGCTTGATTACTCAATCGTTAAACTTTCGTGGACAGTTTGTTGAAATGTGAACCCAACATTTTAGACATTAAGGTTCGCACACAGAAATAGATAACAGCTACCACCATTTCACCTGTTCACCATATAATTATAACATTATTATTTCATAGTGGTTAATAGTTTTTTGTATTTGCTCCAAAAAACTTGCTGGGACAATCAATGCTTAGCGTTTACAAAAATGTCATTCTGTTTACATACTGCTTGCGATTATTCCCACCAACTAATTAAGCAATAATACTATGACAAGTCAAGCAATTAAATTTCCACTTATACTCAATTTCAAGTCACAAATTGGAAACCGCTATACCACTACAACTTATTCTGGCAAAAACAGTTGCCATCACTAAAAAATGGCAACCGTTTTAAGGCAAATATTCAATTTGAAGGTCGCGGCCAATACTAGTCTCGATTCCTCCACCTATTCAAAATCAGTTGTCTAATTTGCTGCCAATGAGTCTCAAGAACCAAGTGCCCACCATCTCAAGTTAAACTGTGTTTTCGACTATGAATTACTAATTAATTATTGACCACGGTATTATCTAAACTCCAAGAAATTTTGCCTTGGTATGCGTCGGCCATGGCAGCTCCACTTGGAACTTCTAGTAGCAACCCTACGTTGTTGGACCAATGTTCCGAAATATTAACACTTTTATGATCAGTCGTTGTCTGTGAGTAGACTTGTACGGCTACCCCAGGTGACAAGGTCATTTTTCCATCATCAGTCTGGTAATATAATGTAGCCAACAACATTTTTCCAGTGTTCGCTCCCACAAAGCCTGAACTATCAAGTTCTGCAGTCAAATTCCAGGTTGAACTTATTTGCCCATTGTTCTGAACCGCAAGTGTCTTATCCAGAGTAGGCGCATAAGTTTCAGTTGTTCCCGATATTGTATGACTGCCAAAATCGAGCATTGTTGGTGACGAATTGAAGAATAAGTTACCATCGTACACATAGGTTACTGTAATCGTCGAAGCATCATACGTTCCAGTTGCATTAGTTGGCGTTGTATGAAGCGTATAACCATCAATCGTTTTGGCCGTTGTTTGGTAAGCATCACCTGATGTCCCGGATGACGTCTCTTCATCCGCAATTTCAACACCATCGCCGTCTACGTATTTGACAAGCACCGTTCCACTTGTCTTAACCCAGTTATAGGTCCCCGCCATGGTTGCGCCATCATAATTAGCCATTAGCTCCGCCGACGTATAGGTTGGATCATCATTGTTCCTTTGCCACGTCCCATTGTATGGTAGCTGTTTGCTTGGTTCTGGCAAGTACATCGTCTTATCATTATGAAACGTAAAATTAGGGCCTAGTGTCAAATGCTGCAATTTTTTTGAACCATAAAAGAAATTCCCGTAACTGGCGGTAGCAGATTGAAGATCCCAGCTACGAAGATTGAGAGTTGTTAATGATGAGCAACCGCCAAACGTCCAAAAACAATTTGTAACTTTACTAGTATCCCAAGTATCAACCAGCAAACTAGTCAACCCAGAACAGTTATAAAAGGTAGAATAAAGAGTTGTTACAGAACCAGTATCCCATTTTTCAAGATTTAAAGTCGTTAAAGAACTGCATCCTCCAAATAAAAATGACATATCCGTAACCTTACTAGTATCCCAAGTACCAACATCCAGCGTTACTACTTTAGAACAGTTTTGAAATATACCCCCCAGTGAAGTTACTTGGGAAGTAATCCATCCAGAAACGTCTAGTTGGATGACATTTTCACAATCAAAAAACATTCGAAACATCCTAGTTACCTTCGCTGTATCCCAACCACTAACATTAAGTTCAGTTACCAAAGAACAGTCCATAAAAGTAGCAGACATATTGGTTACTTGTGCCGTATTCCAGCGACTGACATCTAACTCAAGCAGTGAAGAACAGCCAGAAAATGTACTTTCTAAATTAGTTACTTGTGTTACGTCCCACTTGCTCACATCAAGCATAGTGAGTTGCTTACACAAATAAAATGTTTTCTTAAAACTCGTTACATGACTGACATCCCAGTTCGTAGTATTTACTTTAGTTAACACATCACACCCTTCAAACATTGATTCCATAGTAGTCACTGTTGAAAAATCGGTCTGGCCAAAATCGACTGAAGTTAACTTGTGATTACTATAAAACATATACTTTGTACTAGTTACACCACTCATCGAAAGCTTGTTCAAGCCTGTGACTGTTGTTACGTTAGCGAAGCTAGCAAACAAGAATGCATAATTCGAAGCCGTTGTGACCGTAATTTCATCCGTAATCTTTATATTCGTAATCAATGAAGCATAATCATTCCAAGGCGAACGTTTACCAGTTAAATCAGCAAAACTACCACCACTCAGTGTCAACACCCCTGCGTCATCAATGGTCCATGCTACCGTCCCAACAGTTCCAGATTCCACTGCCGTACCTGTCGTGTCTGCCGTCTCAGTGGTATCATCACTCGTCGTGGTACTAGTTGCCGTGGTACTAGTTGCCGCCGTACTGTCGGAGCCACCCGTATCAGATGTGTCTGTTGTACTCGTCACATCCGCACTCACAGCCATCACATTGGTATCAGTAACTTTGCTAATTGCGCTACTACTCGTCGTCGAAGAACTACTAGTGTCTGTCGCGGCCAGCGCCAATAACGGTGGTATTGCCATATTTAATGGCGCACTACTTCCTAAAACAACACTGATAATTAACATTAGTACTTTGCATAGCCGTCGCACCTAACCACCTCCTTTTGATCAAAAATACTTATGTGACACCTTAGTCTTTTAGCCTTAGTTTTTTGATAACGCTTACATTTATAAATATAGTAACCGGCAATCATTCGCAATCCCAATAGTAGAACACCTAATACAGCTAGTAGCCATTGACACACTTGCTCACTAGACTGTGGCAACCGCCCTTGCCAACGATTAGCCTGCACAACAGTTATGATATAATACGGGCTATTTTTGGTTTTGAGCCGTGCTTCCCCCCTTGTTTTGCTTAATTATTGACCGCTGGTGTTCTGATGAAGAAATTGTGGAACCTTGCTGAAATGTGACCCTGCAGTACTGATATCATTAGTTCAAGCTGTCAATAACGATAAATTTAGAAAGCAAATTATTGTAGTACAGAGAATCCACCATTGTTTCTTAATCATCCTCGCCCCTCATTAAGCGCTAACGACTCAGTCATCAACCTTTCATCCAATGTTTGAGTATAAAAAACAAACCTAATATCGCGCTGATACCTTTATCATTAATAATTAGATAACGAACAATATCATTACCCTTGTTCACCATATAATTATAACATTATTATTAATAATTTATTCATAAAATCGACTTCCATTATAAAAGCTCAAAAAAGAGAGCTATTTGCAATTTTTCACTCATTCGGGCCTCCTTTTTTAGCTTTAATCGATTAAATATGGACCTAGTTACTCGGATTTAGCACTATTTCGATGATTTAAACAAACATCTCCTGGGTTTTACAAGAAAAATCAAAATTTTGGTTGTTATTTGTCATGTCAAACATCGAATTTCTGCAAGATTTATCAAGTAGTACTCATCAAAAGCGTTGTGACTACTTTGTTTTAGAATGTAATGGCGGGCATGATAAACAATAATTGGTGTCAATCTGAAGACACCGATTCCACGGCAACTATACTAATTATCAGACGCTACTCACGCTTGATTTCCGCCCAATAGTGTGGACCGTTCCACGGCTGTTCCGGCAAGCTTCTTACTATATCCACAAATAGTTGCCCGGCCACCGCGTTTCAAATGAATATTGGACCGCACGAATCAAATTATCCGTTACATTGGTTGAATCAACTTTTGTCGGCGCACTCCAGCCATGCCACCCACGTTCATCTGGCGTGGCAAAGCCCACGAACATTCCAATTGTCTCATCTAGAGCAGTGTGCTTTCGTAGTAATATCACGACTTGGTCAATAATTTCGAATAAGACCGTTTCGGGAATATCCTCATAGCGTCAGTAAGCAAACCAGGAGCTGAGAATTTGGCCGCTAACGGATAATCGCCCTATCGAATGGCTTCAGCACTTGTAAAAAAGCGCTCACAATCCATACACATAATATCTCGAACCGTAACCGACTGGGATCATCCAAGAATGTCGTCATGATTCCACCCTTCAGTCGTGACCAGTCGAACGGTGCGAATATCTTCACGATACACTGCCTTTAATTGGGCTACCGATAATTGTAAATAGATCTGATTGACATTAAATCCCAGTACTTGACCACCAAACTCCACCACGTATTGATAATGCATCAAAATATCCAGCCAACCGAGTATTACCGCGTACGTTTGCCAGCTGACTTGTAAAGCTTGATCAATCTTATCGACAGGCATTTCTGGTTGTATTGGCACTTGACGGTATTATTGCTGCTGACTTTCACTGTAGGCACTCTAACCCGTCATAATCCAGCTATCCACTTCATCATACTGGGATTATCATATAACCACTTCTCACGAGGGACGACTCGTTCCATGCTCATCACCAGTCCTTTTATAAATTATTATATGCACGCATGTTCTTTTTTAGCAGGTAAAACTTGGTCAGCATTAACTAAGTATATAAAAAGCTGCCATTACTGGAACGGCAGCTACATTGAAATAACGATTCAATTTACAAGTCATATCCTACCCACTTACTATTTCCCCCACTTATCCAAAATCAGTTGTCCAATTTCCTGCCAATGAGTCTCAAGAACAAAGTGCCCACCATCTAATAAATGAACTTCCGCATTAGCATCATCCTTAGCAAAAGCCTGTGCACCTTGGTAGACGAAGCTCGGATCATTTTTGCCCCACGCCGCGATTATCTCTGGTTGATAAGTGCGCACATACTGCTGAAATACGGGATAGTTTTTCACATTATTTTGATAATCAAAGATTAAATCGGACTGGCGCTCCGCATAATCTGGTAAGCTGGTATAAAAAATATCTAGATTGTAGCCGTCTGGTGAGACCGTCTGCGGTTGCTCGCCATCCTTATATTGTCCGATGATCGTTGCCGGCTTGAAAGCAGCCTGATAACTTTTCCGTAAAGCCACCGTTGGGTGTTGCCAATAAGCTTCACGATCCCCCCACTTGGCACCTAGGCCTTCTCGATAAATATTGCCATTCTGACTCACGATCCCCAAAATCCGTTCCGGGTACTTGACAGCAAGACTAAAACCAATTGGTGCCCCATAATCAAAGACATACATGTAAAACTTATCAATATTCATGATCGTCAAGAAATCTTCAACATAGTTGGTCAAATTCTCAAATGTATAATCAAACTTATCATGGGCCGGTGCAGCTGACTGACCGAAACCGATGAAATCAGGTGCAATCACGTGAAAGTCCTTAGCCAGTATTGGCATTAGATTCCTGAATAAATGACTAGCCGTTGGAAAGCCATGTAATAGCAGGAATACTGGCTTATCTGGTAACCCAGCTTCCCGATAAAACATCTTTAGTCCTTGCACCTTAACCGTAGCAAATTTCATTTTACTTGACCTCATTTTCTTATTGAATAAATTTATTGTAAGTCGCTTTTGATATATAATAAACTACGAAAATAAGAAGTTAACCATCTCAAAACAATATGTCTAGGAAGTATTTAATTATGAATACAGAAACATTAACCATGTTTATTACTGTCGCTCAAGCGGGTAGCATCTCTGCCGCAGCGACCCAACTTGGCTACGCACAATCTAATATTTCAACCAAGATCAAACAGCTTGAAGTTAGCTTGAACACCCAACTATTCTATCGTAATAATCGGGGAGTTATTTTAACAGCTACGGGTCAGCAATTATTTAAACAGGCCATCAAAATCGTCCGGCTCACCGATAATATCACTGCTGACATCCAGCATCCGAATGACATTCGAGGACAGATCCGAATCGGCACCCTTCAAACAGCCGCGTCGACGTTTTTGCCCCAAGTTCTTTCACACTATCATCAGCAATATGCTGAAGTCGCACTAACCATTCAAACTGGTACCACGCTAGCTAGTACTCAGAGTGTACTGAATTATCAACTCGATGGCGCTATTATCGGTGGTCAAATTAGCACAACCGACTTGTCAGTAATACCATTAATGCAAGAATCACTTTGCCTGATTACTGCCAATGTACCAAATGTCGATATTCAGCATAGTCCAATCCTGGTTTTTCCAGTAGGTTGTGCTTATCGAAAAACCCTCGAGCGCTGGCTTGATAATCAACAAATCACACTTCAGCAACCGATTGAATTTGATTATTTAAATGCTATGATTGCCAGTGTCAGTGCTGGATTAGGAATTACCATCTTACCGAAACGCGTGGTTCAACCCTATGTCGATACTGGTGCAGTATCAACTGTAACATTGCCAAAACCATTTGCAAATTTACCAGTTTCGTTTATCTACCGTCATGATTATATTATCGGTCAACCACTCGCGCAATTTATCGATGAACTTACGAATTTTCAAAACAACTAATTACACCTGCTTACAATGAACCATCAGGCTTTGACAATTAACAAAAAATCTCCTCTGACGTTCAAAATTATCTCTCATTGATTAAAGCACTAACAGCCAACTTAATATTTATGACTGATAATTGAAAGTTTCTATGCAGTCTAAAGACACGCCGAGACTTGTCCACAGTGGATAAGTCTCGGCGCGTCTTTACATTTTGAGATAGTCAATAATTCATACTTCAACTTATCACAACCGTCTTGGATTACTCACTTACTTCACACCGTACTCCAACACAACCATCTCAGCCATCGTAATTTCATGATACAGGCGGTTAAACAAGTCTTCACTAATAATATGTGTCGCATCGTATTGTTGCTGTAAGTAAATGCGTTCCGTCTGAAACACTTGTCGATAAATAACCATTAGTTCTCGCATTTCATCATTGGTATATTCAGGATGTTGGACCATCCGACGCCATTCCGAGATAAACTGTCGAATTGTGGTGTGCCCGTTTTGTGAGCGCAGGTCAAACGTCACCGCAGCTTTAAATTCTTGTGAAATCGGCATTTGCCACAAATCATGAACGCCGGCTTCAATCATCTGCTCCCGAATTGCCGCCATTTTGGCCGCACCATCCGTATCAGTCTGAATTTTCGGCAATAGCCAGCGAAAAACAATCGTTGGTACTAACAAGCTCAAAATGATCAATAAACTTTCAGACATTAAGACTAGATTGAAATCAGCCGTTTTAACTTGCGTTTCTGCCACGGTAAAGGCCAGTGCAAACGTCACGGCACCATGGATTCCCCCCAAAGCAAATACCCACGCTTCCCGATTAGGAACGTGATGGACAAATCGAACGTAACCGTAACGCGCCAATAAATTGGTCACGTACAAAATGACCCCAATCGCAATCCAAACTAGTGAACCATTATAAGAGACTGAACGATCTAACGCGGTTCGCAATAGCATGATTCCTAATACAATGAAGACCACACTATTTAAAATATCGCTCAATAGGCCGATTAATTGATAAATATCACTGGCGAGCTGAGGATTAGCTAAGGCACTCCGCTCCCCTTCAGCGTTATGAACTAAACCAGCAAATACAACGGCAATGATGCCAGAAACACCAAGTGCTTCGGCACCAAAGTACAATACAAATGGCGTCATTAAATAAATTACTTTTAACGGGGTGCCATTGTTATACGTATTATTAATAAAATTAAGTTTAGAGCGCAACATTAGTTGTCGAATATAAACAATTAGAGCACTTACAAGGCCACCAAAAACAATCCCACCACCGGCTGAATAGGCAAAGTCCCATAAGGTTTGCGAATAATTAATATAACCGTTAACATACCAAAGAATCGCCATGTTTAGAAGAATGATCCCCGAAGCGTCGTTAAACAATGATTCTAATTTCAAACTAGTCTGTTCGCGCTGCGGTAGCACCCGACCCATTGTCACCGATTCGGTAGCCGTTGCGTCAGTTGGTGTACTGATAGCAGCCAAGATAAAGGCTAATGGTAGTCCAACACCCGCTAGCAAGCTAGTGCCGAGTCCAGCCACGACTGCACATAAAATAACCATACCGACCGTAAGACTAACAATTTCTCGTACGTGACGACCAACTAAATTCAGCCGCGTATTTTGGCCTTCAAAATATAATAACGGTGCCACAATCAGCCCAATAAAGATGTCTGAATTGAACTTTTCAACAAAACCATTTAAGAACGGGATAATGGCGATCAATGCGCCAATAAACATACTCACATAGTTGACTGACAATCGTGGTAACCAACGGCGGTTAATTACAATGCTGACCATTGCCGCAACCACTAACACACCAGTCGAAATAAGTAGTGCCATTCTGCTTCATCCCTTTTTTATTAATATAACTAACATTGATTATTATCAGTTTATGCCGTCTTGTAAAGTAACCACACTTTGTGACCCTACCATGACTTGCTGAATAATGGTTTCAAGCACTACTGCTGACATTTCAAGTCATAATTATTTACAGTGAAAGTCGTCTTAAACTTGACCATCATACCAAAATAGCGCGCTGAGAATTTAGATTATCCTCAGCACGCTATTTTATTCACTCATTAAAAATTCCATTCAATTTTCGGGACAATGCAAAAAAAGTTTACTTCTCCTGATGATGCCGAAATGCTTCAATCATCGTCCATGTCAGGCTTGTATTCGTATCATTATGAGGAATTTGATCACGCTGGAACCATTGGGCTTTCGATAGTTCGTCCGTCTCTAGCTCAATTGCCACGTTCTCATTAAGGTCCGCAAAATAGCCGGCCAGTAAGGAGTGCGATGGCGCCCACGGTTGGCTACCGAAGTACCGAATATTATGAACTTCAAGGCCGACTTCTTCAAAGACTTCCCGGCGAACGGTATCTTCAAAGGTCTCACCGATTTCGGTATAACCTGAAATCAATGAAAAATGATTGTAGCCGGATAAAAATTTGGTCATCAAAATCTTATCACCATTCGTCACGCCAACAATAATCGCAGGCATAATCGTCGGATAAATCGTCTGACCACACGCTGCGCACACCAGTGACCGTTCCGTAGCGCCCGGATGTAATGGTTGACCGCAATGCCCACAGAACCGTTTCGTATCATACCACCAAGCCAAATGGGCAGCCGTCGCACTGCTGAAAGCCAACCAAGACGGCGTTAGGTCCCGAAAATTTCGGGTCGTACCGACAATATAGTTACCATTCGCAACCGCATCAACATCGACCCAGAAAAAGGCCGCTTGATCGACAGCCAGCAAGTACTGATACTGATCAGGACTAAACGCGTAATCCGTATCGACATCTTCATACTTGGGCAAGGTTCCATTCGTTAAAAGCACCTGTTGTTGACGACCAATTAAGATATAATCGCCCGCCCGGGGTGCCCGCTGCTGATCATTCTGATTTTTTAAAACGTGTGGTTGAATATCTTGAAACATGTTGGGCCCGCTTTCCTGTATAAATTCATTAGTTTGAGAACAATGGTTTTATTATACCTGGAAAGACCGTGACAGGATAATAATTTTGTTTCAATCAAATGCCCTCAATCAATTCATTTAACTTAGTAAGCCGTCACGTTCTATTGATCCAAGCCAAAATCAATTAAAGAATGTGCCGCATCAATAACCGTCTCTTCAGGCCGATGTTGTGTCCAACCTAGATCATGTTCAGCCGCTTTAGTTGTGTGCCGCGAGCGCCGATTGAGCATTGGCACTAACGACCGCATACTAGGTACAAATCGAGCTAATACCTTGGTACCCCAATTAGGCAGCATCCGGACTTTGAGCTTCTTTTCGGGAAATTCATTTTGATAACAACGGACAACCGCTGCCATTGATAAAGTCTGAGAAGCTGCCAAGTAACGTTTATCGACTGCGACCTCATTTTCAAAAGCTAGCCGGTGCAAATGCGCTAAATCTCGAACATCCGAAATTTCGAGTGGAACATGTGGAATCATCGGCATACCATGCAACAGCTGACCTAAAATGCGATCCGAGCTAACTGCTCGTGACGATAAGATGGGGCCAAAGATTGCACCTGGTAGAATCGTAGTCAGCGCCAACTGATTCTTTCGTGCATACTGCCATGCGGCCTTTTCAGCTTCAACTTTAGAAATACGATACGGATCCAAGTCCGGATTATGAACATCTGTCCAAAAACTTTCATCTAAAACTGCAGTACTACCGTGTTCGGGTGTTGACACGGCCTGCGAACTCGTCATCACAATTCGCTTAACACCCGCCTGTTTAGCCGCACGTAACACTGTTAATGCCCCATTCTTTGCCACGTTAACAAGTTCATCAACTGTTTGCGTCCCATTACCCATTGGTGAAGCCACGTGAATAATGCCTTGCGCACCGCGCATATTTTCAACCCAACCAGCTGATTGGGTTAAATCAGCTTTAAAAAAACTTAGATTACCCAATTCCTGCGATGTAACCACCTTCTCAAAGGTCGCCGTTAACTGTTTGATTTTACTAGTCGACCGAATACTAGTAGCGACTTGATAACCAGCCTTCAGAAATTCAACAATTACCCACCCTGCAACAAAGCCGGTACCACCTGTAACAATAATTTTTTTCATCAATGATAATCTCCCAAAGTATTATTTTAGACAAATAATACTTTATGGTGTCTAATTAGTCAATTATTTGTTATAATTATTTTTATGGAGGTGTTCGCAATGGACCCGAAAAAGGAATTGATTATTAAATTCAACCATCTTATTTTAATTCAAGGTTTCACCCATTTTTCAATGGTTGATCTGGCTAAAATGATGAATATTAGCCGCGCCAAACTGTACATTTATTTCAAAAACAAAGACGAAATTGTCACGGCTGTTGTGGATCGCCACTTACTGTTTACTCAAAAGTACCCAGTACCAGCTCAAGCAGATACGACTAACTTACTACCAACCTTACTCAATGCTTGGCTACTAATGGGATCAACCACTACGTTATTTGAACAAGAATTGCAGCAAGCCTATCCCCGGCTAGCACGCCGGCTCAACCAGACGATTTCGCAATACTTTAGTGATGTCCAGCAATACTATCAAAACGCCCAGGCGGCAAATCTAATTATCGACAACGTCTCCGCAGAATACTTGATGTTTCAAAATAAATTGAATATTCGAGGAATTTTACAACAGGTTCAGTTAGGCGAATTAACATTGAAACAAGGTGAACATTATCTCAGAGAAAGTGGCGTTTTCCAATTGCAAGCCATGCTTGTTACGCCAGCCCCGCAGCTCACATCAGCTGTGGTAGCACTTGAGAATACCATTATCAATGAGTACTACGATACTTATTCGCTGACCGCTCAACGTTGACTGGTCTAATTATTATTGTCAGTGCTTATAGCTGGCTAAAAAAGCCATAAGCACGATTGATTTGCGTTATACTATACGCAACGTGATCTAGTCAATGGTTAGCCGCGTATTCACAACTTTTAGCCCTAATTGCCCCGCCTACCTAACTCAACTTAATATGGAGAAAATTGACATGGAATATACCATGAGTGATGTCTGCAAACAATTTCATCTTTCCGAATACACTTTACGTTACTATGATAAAATCGAGCTCATTCCTGGCATTTATCGCAATGAACAAAATCGACGCGTTTTTACCGAAGATGCTGTCGGCTGGCTTCGCTTTGTCATTGCACTCAGAAGTACCGGCATGCCCATTGCGGATGTCAAAAAATACATCGAACTCACTACAACTACTGATAACTCAACGATCCAGACGCGCTTAACAATGCTTGAAGATCAAGCTACCAAGATTGACGCTCAAATAGCTGATATGCAACATCAACGTCAGATTATTGCGAATAAAATTAAAAATTACCGTCAAGCAATGCAACATACACCTGACAAAGCAAAAAAGTCATACCAACGATGGGTATGACTTTTTATTTACATATTACCTGTCGATTCCGTCAACTGGCGATTTTTTTCATCACTTTGAGCTAATGCCGTTGCGTGCAACTGAGCAGCCTGTTCCGCATCTTTTCCAATCAATAGGTGTACTGGTGCTTCTGCCATATTACTCAACGTGTCGATTGCCGCTGCCACCTTAGCAGGTTCACTAACATAGCGATCCCCAGCCTCATGCCACTGGTCGTGAATCATACGAATAGCTTGCCCAACAGTTTCTTGATATATTCCACCCTTGGTAGCATCCATGGAATCACCACCCCATTCGGTACGCATACCACCGGGTTCGACTGTAGTGACCTGAATACCGAATGGTTTGACTTCATGAGATAATACCTCACTTAATCCGTTGACCGCAAACTTAGCACTTTGATAAGCACTTAATCCAGCACCACCGATACGCCCACCAATCGAACTGATATTAATGATACGACCAGACCTAGCACTCCGCATTGCTGGTAAAATTGCCTTAATAGTATATAAAGTACCATAAAAATCTGTATCCATCTGCGCTTTAAACGTGGTTAACGGCATTTCTTCAACTGAGTCCATATCGGCAAATCCCGCATTGTTAACCAATACATCGATCGTTCCAAAGTGATCAAGTGCTGCTTTGACAGCTGTATTAACCGCATCGACGTCTGTCACATCTAATGAAACCGGATAAATTTGCTGACCATATTGGGTTACCAAATCTGCTAGACGTTCCGTATTTCTAGCGGTCGCCACAACATTATCACCATTACTTAGTACATGTTCAACCATTGCTCGTCCTAGACCACGTGCACTACCCGTAATAAACCAAGTTTTTTTCATTAAAATGACCTCCTAATTTTTAATTCACGATTGAGTATAGTTTGCTAGAGTAACTCTAGGTCAAGAAAAAAACTTCAAACGATTAATTTTTGTCAAAAAAATATTAAACTGCGTTTATTGGCAGACTCATTATCAGCTTAAACTATTAACTAACTGCATCAGTCTAGTATTATTTAACGGTTTACGATACAAAGCCACAATGTCATAGCCTTGTTGCGCAGCATCCGTAATCGGCAAATACGCGACTTGTTCATCATGCTCAGTTGGCACTAACCCCGCAGGATAGAATGCCAAAGCTTGGTTCAGTGCAACCAACAAGTGCATCTGTTCCGCACTCGGCACTCGGCGAATTTGCTCGTAGTCTTGAATAAACGGAGCACTAGCCAAAAAACTTTCTAATAAAAAGGTTGAACTTTCTGGACTGTAATACAAAATTGGTAAAGTTGTTAACGCGCTTATTGGCAGTTGTGACAACTGACTCAGTGGATTTAACCGGCTCACCCCAATCACCATTTGATTATGATAAATTGGGACAGCTGTTAACTGTGATTCTGGAGTAACGGCAGGACGGCCATAATTAATCGATAGTGCTAAATCAAGTGAACCATCAGCTACTTGCTGCGCCAGATGCTCGTTACTCCCTTGCCGAACAACGAGTTGCAGCCCCGAATGCTGTTGCTTTAAGTCGTATAAGGCCGGTAATAGGAGCTGCTGCTCAAAGGCTGAGAAATAGCCGACTCGTAAGATTTGATCAGTAGGAACATTAAATTGACGTAGCTCCGTCAAGGCCGTCGTATAGTTGTTCACAATATCCTGCGCAGATGCCCAAAATAGCCGGCCCTGAGGAGTCAATCGAATCCTGTTCTGTCCACGGTCAAATAACGTCACTTTCAATTCATTTTCTAACTGGGTCATTTGCTTTGATACCGTCCGCTGTGAACAGTATTCACGAGCAGCCACTTGCTGAAAACTACCATACTGAACAACTTTTAAAAACGTCTGTAACCGGTCAAAATCCATTTCTTCAACTCCATCCGCACGATTGGTTCGCCTGCCGAACCAAATTGTCTGTTTGCTAACCACCATACCCCCGCTATGATGAGGGTGTGATAGCGGTTACTTCATTATAGTAATGGTGAATTTAGCCGTCAAATGCTCATTAGATAACAAATCGGTTTGGAGGAATTGACATGACGTTAGCAAAACATGATTCATACGATATTGTCGTCGTTGGTACCGGAGCAGCAGGAACAGCGGCAGCCTTAGAAGCCGCACAACACGGCGCATCCGTGTTATTACTCGAAAAAGGGCGCCATACTGGCGGTAGCAGCAATTATACTGAGGGTCTCTTTGCCGTCGACTCATACTTACAAAGGGCCCAAAACATCAACGTTTCCGCCACTGACGTGTTAAAAGAAGAAGTCGACTATTCTAAATATCGCGCTGATTCTCGAATCTGGCGTCGTTACTTAGACGATAGCGCCAACACGGTGCAATGGCTTAAAGATCAAGGTGTCGAATACGAAGGCGTCCAAGCAATGGGTGCCGGCGAAGCCACGTGGCATATTTATAAAGGAATGGGCCAAGCCGTCTTACATGACGTTTTACAACCACAAGCACAAAAGCTGGGGGTCGAACTACTAACTTCCACGACTGCCACCACGCTACATCAAGCCACTGACGGCGCAATTACCGGTGTAACGATTCAAAGTGCCGCCACTAATGAGACCCAAGTCATCAATACGGCCGCAGTTATCCTTGCCACCGGTGGTTACCTCAATAATCCCGACATGATGCAGAAACTGACCCACTATGACACGCACCGCTTAATTCCAGTTAGTTCAGGTAAAGGAACTGGTGACGGTCTTCGGCTAGCGTGGCAAGCCGGTGCACAACAATATGGCACGGGAATGGCGATGCTCTTTGGCGGTTATCTCAAAGATCCGAGCGAACCTTCCTTTAAGTACATGGCCTCCCAGATGGAAACAGCGGCCGGTCAGCAACCGTTGCTCTGGCTAAACGAACATGGGGAACGATTTGTCGATGAAGCTGTCGTTTATAACTTCTCATACGCCGGCAACGCGCTCTACACCCAAAACCAAGTATTCAGCATTCTCGACCAAGGTGTGATCAACAAAATGGCTCAGGATGGGAACTTCATGGGCTTAGGTGTTTACGTTCGGCGGGGCGAAAAAATGACAAAGCTCCAGGCTGAAATCGATGCAGCTGTGACCACGAAAAAACCATTTATTTTTAAAGCCGATACGCTTGAAGCACTGGCGACCAAAATGCACCTACCTGTTGAGCAAGTCACCCACTCCATTCAAACTTACAACCAATATTGTGATAATGGTCAAGACGATGATTTCGGCAAGAATCCTGAATATCTCGTTAAAGTTTCCCAAGGTCCATTTTACGGCTTTGAACTCAATGTTGGTGCCTTTTGTACCATGGGCGGCCTCAAAGTAACCACTAATAATGAAGTTTTAGACACTGCTGGTCAGCCGATCACCGGTCTATACGCTGCTGGCAACGACGCCGCTGGACTAACTGGTGATACGTATGGTCCTAACATGCCTGGAACCTGCGTTGGTTACGCCTTCTATTCTGGACGCAACTCCGGTCGGCACGCGGCGCAATACACGCACCAGCAGTCAATCGTTAGTCATTAACCCCTTATTTATAAAACCTAAACCGACCTTCCCAGAAGTTATCCGGAAAGGTCGTTTTACGCTGCCGTCACGTTGGTACAACAACTAAGCAATTTAGTGACTACCAATAAATGCGATATTCATCGCAACCTCGCAAGTTGATCAGTAGCTCTAGCTTGAGGGGCATTCTTAGGCAAGTTTACCAACTTGTCGCCGCGAACCACCACCAAGCTTTAAAAAAACAAATATTTTAGCGCTACCAGCGTGCATTTCTTAATGTCCATCCGTTCTAACTCAGCTCCATATCAGCGTTAAGTACCATCAAACAACAGTTTGTCCTATAATTTTGGAAAGCACCGTCAGTCGGCCATTCACAACTCACAACTAGGTGCTAAGACGCTCATCAAACTAGCTAGACCCGCCAAAATAATGGTGCTACACTTTAACTAATTTAGCGTGCTTATGTCTAAATCAATCATCAAAAGGAGTATGATTATTTTGAACAAGCAAAAAATTATCACTAATAACCCACCGAAGTGGCACTTAATTACTGGAATTGCGGCCACAATTTTGGCTAGCGTTATTTTGACCAATCAGGATGCCTTTGCGGCCACTGATTCGCCAACAATACCCACTACCGCTGCGACGACTGTCCATCAAACAGTGCCAACTACCTCACTATCCGGCAGTCAAGTTGCCTTAACATCAACAACTGGTAGTAGCGCAGCTGGCAGTACTACAACCAGTAACGCAGCAATGCCCGCGAAATCAACGGCTACTAGTGGCTCATTGATGCCGGCAATGGCTAGCACTCCAGCGGCAAGTGGTCACGCTACTGACCCTAGTTCAAGTGTGGTCGAGGTAGCAAGCACCAATAACACGGCACTAACTTCGGCAGCCAGCATGACGGCTAGTGCCGCTGAGCCAGGCGTCACTAATAATACGGCAGTTAACAGCACGGCCCCAACTAGTGTGACGACAACTGATAGTGCTGCCGAGTCAGTGCCGCTTTCGACTTCCAGTGAGACTAGCTCAGAAAAATCAGCTACAGCAAGCACTACAAGTACAAGTCAGGCATCTGACGGTTCAGAGATTATTCATCCAATGACGAGTGCCATTTCAAGCAGTTCGTCTGCGCCCACTAGTGGTGCTAAGATGGCAGCTAGTGAGGCAAGCGCCGCCTCGGCTAGCGTGATAACCAGCGCCGTCAATAGTATCGCTGCCAGCACATATTCCGCCGACGCTAGTGCTGCTAGTGCCGAAAGCGCCGCGACACCTGACACTTCGCATGCGACCGTGTCCGCTAGCAATGCGACTTCAGCAGCGACTACTTTTCAAATTACCAGTGCTATCAATAGCTTAGCTTTCAGTGCCTATTCCGAATATGCCGAGCAAGCTAGCGCAGAAGCTGCTTCAGCGGCAACGACAGCTGAAAAGCCCGCGACTAGTGTTGGTACCATCGTGCCGACCACAGCGACCACAGCGACGACACCGACTGAACCTATTGATACTTGGATGCCGAACAAGCACCTTCAAGAAGCCATTTTGCGCGAGTTACAAGCTTTGAAACTCCCCGATCATCAGTTTAAATCTGTTAACGATATTACTAAAGATGATATGCAATTATTAACCCAATTCTATGGAGAAAACACTTATATTGATGGTCACACACCATACTCCTTGGAAGGGCTGCAATATGCGACGAACCTGAAAACCATTTGGCTCAATAACGGTCTCAACGCACTTGGCGGTTATTATAACGGCGACGTGACTGATATTTCACCATTGGCCGGTCTGACCAAATTAACTGTGCTGAATATTCAGCATAACCGTGTCAGTGATTTATCGCCGATTGCGCATTTGACAAACCTACAAGAATTGGACGTCGCTTATAACAATATTGCTGATTTGTCAGTCTTTAAAGACTTACCAAACCTTAAGACAACTACTTATGTTGGGCAGACAATTCTAGAACCGCTCGTTTATGTCGATCAAGACACGACCAGTGCAACCTTAAAGAACCGCTTCTATTTACCAAACGGGCAGCAAGCTGTCCTTAAATCGCAAGCCGCCCTTCTAAAGCCAGTTCAACTAACTCCTAACGGCCAATTCTACTACCGGTTCTACTTCAACGGCGCGGGAAAAGCCGTAAATGGAGACCTGAGTAACGTGGTACCTGATGGTCAAGGTGGGTTGACATTCAATCAGCTAGTACCACAGATTCCAGGCTTCACTGGTGATGCCAATGGTCAGTTCGTCACTAACGGGGTCAGTATCAACGTTGTCCCAAACGATAAAAACTTTTATTTGGTTGCTCAAGGCTCAGATGGCAGTTCACCGGTGTTCCATGTCTTTCAGCCTTATGTATTAGCAGCCAAAGCGGCCCCAGTAACCATTCACCATGTCGATCGTAACGGTGCCGCTCTGCGCGACTCGGAAGAATTGACCGGCCTCGTTGGTGAAGATTATCAAAGCACCCCGGCTGATATTACGAACTATACCCACGTCGAGACCCAAGGCGCCCCACAAGGTACTTTCAGTGCGGAACCGCAAGCGGTCACTTACGTTTATGATAAAACAGCTGGGGCCCCTGTGACAGTCAGCTATCAGGATGAGCAGGGTAAGCCTTTGCAGCCGGACACGACTTGCAACGGTTTGGCAGGTGATCCATACACGACTAAGCCACTCGAAATCGCAGGCTATGATCTCACAAAAACACCTGACAACGCGGCCGGCACGTTCACGGCTGAACCGCAGCACGTCATCTACATTTATACAAAACAAGTCCCACAGCCGGTGACTGCCAGCTATCAAGACGAAGATGGGCAAACCTTACAGCCTGACATCACCCACACTGGTGAAATCGGCGCAGCGTATGAGACTAAAGCGCTAGAGATTCCAGACTACGACTTAGTTAAGACTATCGGCAATGCTACTGGTACCTTCACCAAGGAGCCGCAACAAGTCACCTACATCTATACCAAGCAGATTCCACAGCCGGTGACTGCCAGTTATCGAGACGAAGATGGGCAAACCTTACAACCTGACATCACCCACACTGGTGAAATCGGCGCAGCGTATGAGACTAAAGCGCTAGAGATTCCAGGCTATCAACTCATCAAGACACCAACTAACGCGACCGGCAGCTTTACCAAGGAACCGCAGCATGTCCTTTACGTCTATGAAAAACAAGCAGTGCTGCCCGTCATCGTTAGTTATCAAGATGCGGATGGAAAGCCACTTCGCGCGGATATTGTTTTAAGCGGCGACTTTGGTCAAAACTATCAAACTGAACAGTTGTCAATCCCAGGCTACGTCTTCAACAAAGTTGTCGGCCCAACCATCGGAACCTTTGGCACTACCGCTCAGCACGTCGTTTACACTTACACACCGGAGCCGAGTGGGCCTGAGAAACCGACGCCGGGTCCAGAACCAGAACCTGTGCCCGAACCAACGCCGACACCAGCACCTCAGCCTGAACCAACACCGCAACCGAGTCCGACACCTCAGCCGAGTCCGGCGCCGCAGCCAAACCCGGCACCACAACCAAACCCAGCGCCGCAGCCAAATCCGGCACCACAACTAGGTAGTTCGTCACTGGCAAAGGCGCCCGTGTCACAAGGCACTACGACTTCACAATCGTCGCCAACGACTAGTCCACAGCCAACACCGATTGCACCAGTCAGTGCCCTGGCTCAACCAGGAAAACAGCAAGCACCAGCAATGGCTACTACGCACAATTCAGGTCAATTACCGCAAACCAGTGAGCAATCTGAACACGCCGCAACACTGGGTGGTATCCTGGCCACGTTGTTTACTGGATTGGGTTGGTTAGGACTGGCAGACAAGTTTAAGAAACGGGAATAAATTTAATTCAGCACTGATTAAGATACCAAAACGGCTACCCCATACGGTAGCCGTTTTTATTAGCACTAACTACCACCATATAGCGTACCCATTTTTTCAAACCAGCTTAATTCTACTGGCCCTATATAACTTATTTCACCAATGTATAACGTTTTAGATTAAGTCACTACTAAGCTATAATAAGCATATCGAAAGGAGATCAATCTAATGAAATATACGAAAACCAAAGAAGTATTGAATCAACTTGTTGCTGATTTGAGTCAAATGTCAATGATCATCCACCAAACGCATTGGTACATGCGTGGACCTAACTTTTTGAAGTTGCACCCCTTGATGGATGAGTTCATGGAAGAAATCGACAGCCAACTCGACGTCATTTCCGAACGGTTGATTGCGCTTGATGGCAGTCCTTACTCGACCTTAAAAGAAATGGCCGAAAACACTAAGATTCAAGACTGGCCTGGTGAATGGGACAAAACAACCCCAGAACGCCTCGCACACTTAGTTGATGGCTATCGTTACTTGGAAGACCTTTACCAACACGGCATTGAAGTATCCGATGTTGAAAAAGACTTCAGTACCCAAGATATTTTCATTGGTCTCAAAACCGCAATTGAAAAGAAAATCTGGATGATTCAGGCAGAGCTTGGATCGGCACCGGAGATTGACGCGTAAGCAACTGTTTATTAAAAATGACAAAAAATCGACAAGTTATCATGCTTGCCGATTTTTTCATTGTATTGAATAACCATATAATGCTGGTCAATTTCACTATTAGTCCATATCTTCAAAATATTATCGAATCTTTTTAACCATAAACAATCGGGCTCGTCGATAATCATAATACTGTTTCGAAAAAGCCAACATCTTTCCAGTTGTTAAATAAGTTTCATCCTTAACAACTAGGCTAGGGGCCCCCGCTAACAGATTCATAAAATCACCCGCAACTTTAGGTAATGGTTCACTCATTAATAACTGGTCAATAAAGCCAATATTAATATCACGTTGTTGCTCAAAATAGTTAAATAACGAACCATATAAAGCTTCTTCCGGAATCGCTCCGACCATTGCCCTGAGATAATATGAGTGTTCCATTAAATACGGCTGACCATCTAATTCCCGAAAACGTTGAATATCAATCAGTTCTTCATTGTCATCAAAATGACCCGTTTCCGGCAAGAAGTCAGCATTAGCCACCATGGTTATTGTCATAGTCGCCTTACGTGTTGCCAGTTTCAATCCTGCACGAGCAGCCGCTTCTGATAAGCCACCATCATGCTGCAAAGCAATTGAATTACTGGTCTGCTGTTGCCGAACAAAGGTACCAATACCGTGCATCTGATAAGTATACCCCATGTTACTCAACTGTTTTAACGCTTGCCGTAATGTATAGCGGGTTACTTGATACTGTGCCATTAGTACTGGTTCAGGCGGTAGTTTGCGCTGCTTATCAGCTAATTTACCAGCCTGAATGTCAGCTAGAATTATTTGCACTAATTGATTCGTGTCCAGATGTGTCATCAGTAGTCCTCTCCTCCATGAATCGAAAAACGCACCCCCATATTTCAGAGTACGTTCAACATACATGTTTATTATAGCGTATTAAGAGAGGTCAGCACCGTTTGTGGCAATTACCTTCTTGAACCAGTCAAACGATAACTTCTTTTCACGTTTTAAAGTCCCGTTACCATCATCATTTTTATCTACATAAATCAAACCATACCGCTTATCCATTTGCCCAGTTCCCGCAGAAACCAAATCAATAAAGCCCCACGGTGTATAGCCCATCAGTTGCACACCATCGACATCTACTGCCAGTTCCATTTGTTCAATATGTTTTCTCAGATAATCAATGCGATAATCATCACGAATCTTGCCATCAGCATCCATTTTATCAAAAGCACCCAGTCCATTTTCCACAATGAACAATGGTAAATCATAGCGATCACTAAACCAATTAAGCGCATATCGTAGTCCAACTGGATCAATTTCCCAGCCCCAATCCGAACGCTCCAACGCTGGATTCTTTACCTCAAGATTTTGACCAGGCGTCATATAATCATCTGGTTCATTAGCCGTTGTTTTAGTGACATGAGATGCATAGTAGGAAAAGCCAATATAATCGACCGTTCCAGCTGCTAAAATATTCAAGTCGGCCTCAGTCATGTCTAAAGCAAAATGATGACGTTCAAAATACCGTTTTAACCAATTCGGATACTTTCCTTTGCATTGAACATCCGCTAACCAGTAGCCAGCTTGCATCGCACGTTCTACTTTCATCACATCTTGTGGTGCCGGTGTTGCAGGATAGGTTGGCCCCATCGCCATCATACAACCGATTTGAAATTCCGGATTAATTTCATGCCCCATCTTAACAACTAATGCACTGGCAACTGTTTCATAATGTGCAGCCTGATACATTAATGTTTCGGCATCTTCATCAGCCGTGACCTTAATTCCAGAATTCGTAAATAATCCCCATTCGTTTAGGCCCGTTTGATTATTAATTTCATTAAATGTCATCCAGTACTTAACTTTATCTCGGTAACGTTCAAGCACGACCCGTGAAAATTTAACGAAAAACCGAATCATTTCACGATTACGCCAACCACCATACGCTTCAACTAAGTGGTAAGGCATTTCAAAATGCGATAATGTAATCACAGGCTCAATCCCATGTGCAAGCAGATCATCAAATAAATCATCGTAAAACTTCAAACCCGCTTCATTTGGCTCATTCTCATCACCGTTTGGGAAAATTCGGGTCCAAGCAATACTCGTCCGAAAACACTTCAATCCTAAATCCGCAAACAATTCTACGTCATCATGATAATGATCATAAAAATCAATTGCTTCATGATTTGGATAATTTTTGCCAGGAATTAGGCCATCCGTAATCTCTCTCGCTTGCGTATTGCTGCCTGCAGTCATGACATCAGCAATGCTTAACCCTTTACCATCTTTGTTCCAGCCGCCTTCGAATTGGTGGGCAGCGACCGCGCCACCCCACAGAAATCCATTTGGTAATTTGCTCATATTAAACTTCCTCTCTTTGAAAAATCAGCCACGAAATGACTTCGTGACTGACAATAATAATTAATCAGCTTGCACCGTGCCATTTTGTTCTTGCACAAACAGCTTATTGTCGTAGAACTTGATAAATGGGAACCAAATCACAAATGCAATTAACGCACAAACAATTGCTAACACTGCAGCGCGCCAGTCACCACCAGAACCTAAGAAACCAGACAAACCAACTGGTGTTGGCCAAGCCACTTGGGCAATTGGTGGGTTAACCAAGTGAAATTTAATCGCAAAGTACGCAACTGACATTGATGACATAGGAGCTAAGAAAAACGGAATTGCTGTATAAGGATTATAAACAACCGGCATCCCGAACAAAATTGGTTCGTTAATATTGAAAAATGCGGGCACAATACTGGCCTTACCAAGTGCACCTAATTGAGCCGATTTAGCAAAGAATGCAATGAAGACTACCATCCCTAATGTGGCACCGGAACCACCGATCGTCACAAAACAGTTATTAAATTCACCAGCAAACGGAATATTGGCACCTTTAGCATTGCTAACCATGTTAGATAATACAATCGGCGTTAGGAATGAGGTCACGATAGTCGCACCGTGAATCCCTACTAGCCAAAGTGCATGCATAATGAAGTAAACAACTAGTAATCCAATCCAAGTATTAGTTAAATTCGTTACGAATCCGAATGGAATTGCGACAATTTTGTAAATGTCAGTTCCCATTAAAATTAGTAACCCATTGATCACAATAACTGTTAATGCAATCAAAGCTGTTGGAATCAAAGCGGTAAATGAACGCGCTACACCAGCAGGTACCGTTTCGGGCATCTTGATTGTCCAGTTACGTTTAACACAGGTGGCATAAATTTTAACGGCAATAATTGACATAATAATCGCCGTAAAAATACCAGTGGTTCCTAGTCGAGTGACCCCACCACCCATTTCCCAGCCATCAATGATTTTAGAATTCTTATTAAAAACATTGATGAGCGTCATAGCGCCGCCTTTGAAAACAAGTTCTGGTAAACACATGAAGAAGGCCATCATGGAAATCAAAGCCCCGTTTAACGGATTGACCTCAATTTTTTCTTCTTGTGCTTGAATCTTCGTATATTCATAACCGAATACTAAACAGAAATAAAGTGACAAGATTCCCATCGTAGCAGTATTCGCTAGCATGTATAACGGTGTAATCTTATCAAACGAAACGGCAAAGAATCCGGCTAACGCTGGGAAACTTTGTGGTAACACACTGACAATCAAGAACATTGATCCAACAATTGTAAAGGGAATAGTTGCCATCCCCGCGGCCATAACAGCCCGCACAATTCTGAATTGTGCCAACTTCCCCATCGGACCCATCAAATGATTATTCAAAAATTGAAACATTTTGTTATTTGTATCATCCATCAGATTTCACATCCTAATCCTTTATATGTTTGCAGCAAATTGCTGAATATGTTTAACATAGCGATCCTTATCATGCTCAATTAAGAACGCCCGGTACTCTAGAAATCCACTAATTAATGCCCCTAGACCTAACATACTAAGTACCCAAGGTAGACTCGTTCCGTTTAAAAACGGATAGAACACTCGTAACTGTCCTAACGCCACCCCTAACCCAACGATTAGATTTGCAATGAGCTGTGCCCAGTAAAACCAACGTGTAAAAGTCAATCGATTCGTTTGTTTCCAAAACTTATTAACTTGTTCTACCATGACACCGCCCGTCCCGAGCAATAATATACTTGGTAATAGACCAACTAGTGAACCGGAACCGAACAAAACAATCGCCCAATAGAGATTTACAAAGAAAAAGATAGCGGTTACATATCGAAATAATAAAAATCGATTGAAGTACATGCTTGTTAGGCTCAAGGCACGCCGATTAGCCGTTGCCTCATTACTACTATTTTTAGGTAACATCCTGTCATCACACCCTTCCTCATTTAGTCATTCGAATGAATGTCATTCGAATGACTAAATGATATCAAAAAAATAAAGCTTTGTAAACGCTTAATTAAGTTTTTGATTGTATAAGACTTTTGATTGACTTGTCTCAGTTTAGTCAGTTCATATGGTATGTTGCACTATTCGTACAAATTGACTTTCATTTCACACGGGATCCACCCATTCCCTCCTTTTCAGCATGATGCGAAAAAAAATTCGATTATTTCTAACATGAAATAACCGAACCTGCTAATTTATTATGCTAAACAACTAAACCAATCACTCATCATTATAAAAATTAATGATATAGTCCCAATGCCAGTGAAATCCCACCTAAGATTAAGAATACCCCAAATACAAGTGCACTCCACCAAGCTAAAGGCGAAAAAACCGATGTTTCGGCATTGCCATGCAATTTCAACTGTTTCAGGTAGCGACGCGATGCTACAACTTGAAACCCTCCTAGCGCAACTAGTAATAAGCCAAAAATAGTTTGAATAACAACTCCCATACTCATAACACTCCTTTCATTTACACAATCAAATGTCACAATAGTGCCCACTACCTATCGGTTAACTTTTTAAGCGGTGAGGCTTCTGATTGAAGGTACTGAGTTTTACAATCAATCTTTCTGCATACTATTAGTATACGCAATAATTGATCGATATGTTAGCGCTTTCTGTTTGTAAGCAAAATTTATAACCACCATGTGTCTTGAAGCAAAGAAGCACCGACATTACTAGTTAATCTAGCGTTATACTAGCCTCTTCGCTATCATTCAACTGTGCTATATCACCTGATACTCAATCGAAATATATTTCGACCCCGCCTTACTAGTAAACTGTTCATTCAAATTAAGCTGCCACATCTCCGTATCAATCGTTAACTGCTGTTGTGTCACATATTGGCGAATATTCTCTAAAGCATGTAAAATACTCGCCATATCATTCAACGCAGTTGCGACAACATAGCGTCCCGCCGGCCGTTGCAAGGTCGGGACATCTGGCGCATCAATTAAACTGACTGCTTTGATAATTCGAAAATTAGCCGTTGGATAACCAGTAGGATCGCTTTCAGCTAACGAGGTTAAGAAGCCGGATTCATGTTTATTCAGTAATTTTAAGGAACCAATCATTGTATAAAAAGTCGCATATAGCGCGCTGATTTCTTCATCGGTACACCCAACTGATTGCGGTGAGCACCAGAAAGACAACGCTGGGCGTTCAATAATTGCTGGTGTATGTAGTCGTCCGCCCATCTCTAAATCGGGTTGTTGATACCGCTCTACTAATGTCTTTTTTAGCAACGTCAAATTATCAATCTCAGTCTGGATATGTTCTGTTAGGTTCGCTAATTGTGCATTTAATTGAACTGCATCATTAGTCTTCAGTAAAGATCTAATGGCTGCTACCGATAAACCTAAATGACGCAATTGCAAAATAAATTTTAACTGATATAACTGATCATAACTATAATATCGATAACCATTGGCAGCAACTTGTGCTGGTCTAAAAACATCTTCTTGATCATAAAAAAGTAAAGTCCGGCGCGTTGTTCCTGCTAATTCAGCAAATTTACGAATTGTTAACATTCTTGTCAATTCCTCCTTGAGGTGTCCCTTACGTCACAGTTTACACTCTATATGTGAAGAAGTCATAACTATGGACACGGAGGAATTAACTTATGAAAGCAGTTGTTATTGATCATCCCGGTAAATCCGATGTTTTGCAAATTGTCGAACGACCCATTCCCAATGCCGATGCCACCCATTCGGTAATGAAAATCCACGCATTTGGCGTACACCGTTACGAAGTGTTGACCCGCGAAGGCGGTTCACCATCCGTGTCCTTTCCACGCGTCATTGGGGTTGAAGCTGTTGGCGAAATTTATGAAACAACTCCTGAATCTGGATTCAAAAAGGGACAACGCGTCATTACACTCAATGGGGGTCTTGGCCGCGAATTCGATGGTAGTGAACAAGAATATGCATTAGTTCCAAATCAAACCCTTTACACTGTTGACTTTGATGGTGATTGGGTCACACTAGCCCAGTACCCCGAAACATTCATCACGGCTTGGGGATCAGTCAAGAGCTTGCGCTTACAGCCCGGTCAAACAATGTTAGTTCGGGGTGGGACTAGTGCCGTGGGACTAGCGATGATCAAACTAGCTAAAGCAAGTGGATTAAACATTGTTGCTACCACCAGAAAAGCTGACCGGGCCACCATTTTAACGGCTAATGGCGCTGATGACGTTGTGATTGATAAGGACGGCAAACTACAAAATGATATAATATACGACGGTATTGTCGACCTAGTCGGAACAGCCACTATTCATGATTCATTGGCCCACGTTAAAGTTGGTGGCACGGCCTGTGTCGTTGGCTTATTAGCTGGTGACTGGATTATGAAGGACTTTTCACCTTTCGAATTACAAAATCGTTACATCACTGATTACGATTCTGGTTTTGTTGATCAAGCCATGGTTGACGAACTGTTCGCTTTAATTAATCAGTACCACCTTGAAATTCCCATTTCAAAAGTTTTCCCATTAACAGAAATTGCTGCTGCGCATGATTACGTGATGGCTAACCCTAAGATTGGGGAAGTTATTGTGACAAATGATTAAGGAACATTAAAAGTACTACCAATATCTCATGTGCCTTTATCGACACATAAGATACTGGTAGTGCTTTTTCTGTATATTTCATAAGTAAAACACGCTTATTGTATCCAACATATGCTTACTAACAGAAACAACCCTTTTACAATTCGCGTTTTATGACAACTTCTTTAACCACCGTTAACGTGTTCAGCACCTTCGGAAAACCCACGTATGGAATACAATGAATACAAGCTTCCACAATTTCCTTTTGACTAAGTCCAACATTGAGACAACCATTGAGATGCACCCGTAATTGGTCAGCTGTATCGCCCTGCGTTAGTAAGCTAGTGATGGTAATTAACTCCCTTTGTTGCAACGATAGTCCGGGACGCGTATAAATATCATTAAACGCAAATTCCAGAATCATCTTGGCCACATCTGGTGCAATTGTATGCAGACTCGCCATTACACTGTCAGCCGCTTCAGCATCCACTCGTTGTAACATCGCTTTACCATCAATTAATCGTTGATTATGTTCCATCATGATCAGCTCCTTCATTTGATTAATCTTAGGTTACAACCTCGGGTGCACCCGACATCAAGCTTTATTTTAGGAGGCTTTTACAATGATGCAAATTGGTGAATTTTCACGAAAAACTGACTTAACAATCGACACGCTACGCTACTACGAAGAAGTCGGCCTGCTACGCCCAACGCGAACTACTGGTAATCGTCGGCAATATTGTGCTGCCGATATAGACTGGGTTAATTTCTTAAAACGTCTAAAAAAGACTGGAATGTCAATTCTGCACATGCAACGATATGCACAATTACGCTATGCCGGTAATCAAACGATTCCCGAACGTTTAACTTTACTGCAAGAACAAGAAACACAATTAAATGCAGTAATGGCGGCAACACAAGCTAATCTAGACTTTCTACATCAGAAAATGACCATTTACCACAAAATACAAAAATCGAGTCGACCGTAAATCTCGCTTTACATTAAATTATTAATATTATATTTAATTGCTTGTTTTTCGTTTAGCATCGTATAAACTGCTGGTCACCGTTTTCCCATACCGTTATGATTAGCATCAGATTTCAACTAATCACTTGGAGGGATTATTAATGAAAAAAGCGGGTATCTGGGGACTGATCATCACAATTATTGTGTTGATTCCAGTTGGCCTTGGTTTTAACTGGTACCACTCAAACTATGGAACCACAGCTTACTACACTCAAATCACAACTAAAGGTGAGCGTAAAACCGGAAAAGATGATTCCGGCAAGGCTTATGTCTACTACCACTACTCACAGCCTGGATACAGTGATAATGGTGCTAAGAAAGCTCTTTCCTTTGATAGCGTTCTGCCACGCTCACTAAAGATGGGGGCCTATCTCAAAGTCGGCTATAATGACAAACGTCAACAAGTGATCAACTGGGAAAAAGTTAATCACAAAGACGTCCCGAAAGCGGCCCTCAATAAAATCGATTAATTGTTAAGCCCCAGCAAACTTTAATTTGCTGGGGTTTTATCGTGTTCCGATTATAGTCCAATCACAGATTGCAACGCTAACGGGTCACTTTAATACAGTCAATTTGTATAATACTAATTATCTAGAAATAAGCTATTGATGTCTTAAAATGACATCTGCCGCCTCATCATTTAGCTACATCGAAGTTGAAAAATAGCTTATAAAGTCTTAATTCAGTTTAAATTTTTCAATAAGCCAAGACAATAATTATCTATGTACATTAATGAACAAAATGTGAATTTAATATTAATATTTTGTTAATATTTTTAACTAGTTATGTTATGCTTATTTTCGGCTGTCATAACTACTTTCCCGGCCATATAATAAAATTCTACTTATATTCATAATATTTCGCCTAGTATAAGTACTCCAGGAGGAACACCGATGTCCGAAACAAAGTATTGTATTAACTGCGGAAAAGAAATTCCCGCTGACGCGACTTTTTGCCCTTTTTGTGGTGCTACGCAAGGCAAAGCCACTTCCGCTAAAGCCCAAAGTACCAGCGCTCCAGAGCAGAACAATGAATCCAATCAGCCAGAACACGTCAATATGTGGACTGCGCTCAAGTTAGGAATGCGCCAGACCTTTACTTGGTCACAACGAATTACGCGGCCGCAGTATTGGTGGCTTTACTTAGATTTAGTGTTAATTGCCCTAATTTTAACGATTGTATTTGGCTTTAAAGTATACAGTTACCCAGCATTTATTCTTGATCCATTACACGTCAATGCTTTACAAACCGTATTATTATTAGTTTACTCGGCGCTCATGTCTTGGATCTCAGTGATGCAGTTCACAGCTAGCGCCCGGCGTCTCCATGATTCTAATCGCTCAGCGCACTATTTATGGTTCTCGCTGATCCCACTTGTCGGACCGATTTTAATCATTGTGTTCCTTTGCCAACGCTCTAAAGCTGCTGGTGAACGCTTTGACCGTTCAGCTAGTCAACCAAAACACTGGACACACAAATGGTGGACTTGGTGCCTTCTAGTCCTGTTTACATTGGCATACGCTGCACTTGTTAACGTGACAGCTCGTGATAACGCCATTGATTCCGCTTTGACGACAACTTCCAAGTCAGCTACAACTAGCTCTGATGATAGTTATAGCGATAGCGACAGTGAAGAAGCCAGTGATAGTGATAGCGAAGACTCTGATTCCGAGTCAGATTCAGACAGTATTACCATTGGTGATGATGACATTGATATTGCCGACCAACAAGCTTATATGGCCTCATTTACTGACAGTAGCTGGGCCGGCTCCACTTTTAAAATCGATAAAGTTACGGTCTACAAAACAGACGGTACTTATACGAGCGGCAGTGGTAGCGACAAGCAAGACTTTAACGGAATCGTAAAAGTTCACATGAGTATCCATGCTGGCCGCGACATTTCAGCGTACCCAACCCAAGCTAAACTCAGCACTAACGATGGGCAACAAGTCGATGCTGATACCGACAGTGATGATTTTGATGGTGATTTAAACAGCGGTACCGATTCTGATGGCAATCTGTATTTCATTTTGCCAAAGCTATCCAGTGTCAAAAACATTACCAGTGTCCGTCTAAAATGGGATGCTAGTTACGATACTGATGACTATGACGATGATAATGACTTTAAAACATTTGACACTACGCTTAATTTGAACTAGCTTCGAATTAATATCATTTTTATAAGCTATTCCATCCACAAAAATTAATCACAGGTCGTAACTAAAGCAACGTCAATAAGATTAACATCTAAATTCACCCCCTATCAGACTAGTAAAAATCTAGTTGATAGGGGGTGAATTTATTATTTCTGAAATATTTAGCACCACTGTAGTTGTGTTCAATCAACAACTGGCATCAATTAACGTTTGAATTGCACCGCTTTACGCTGTAAAAATCGTGTCACCGCGTCATTAAAGTCAATCCCATTTTCAGTAGCCAAAACACTCAACCACCACACGGATTCACCAATCTTTTCAGTTAACAACTGATGATTTGCATTATCTGGCCAACTACCGGTCTGGGCCATTACCTGACGACCTACTAACGCCGCATCGGTCAGAAAGGCCAATGCATCCTGCTCAGTTGTCCAAGGATGTCCGTCTTGCTTAATTTTCAATTGATGATATTGTTCACGAATTTCTGTTGAGCGCTGTTCTACTTCTTTAATTTCCAAATCATTGACCTCAATTCATCTTTTTAGTTTGTCTATTTGTTAAGAACCGCTGACTTCTCCATATTTACTAGCCGTAATTACCAGCATTAACCGTCAGTTCCACCCGCGCTTCGTAACTTCGAATATAATAGTTTTTCCCACATCTTTTGACTTCATCCGGCTGTACCAGGATACGATTGACTAGCTCTTTGATTTCAGCTTCACTCAAATTAACAGCTAATTTTTTATTAACACGTTGAAAAACCCGTGGTGTATAACAAATATATGCTCTAATTGAATCAAGTACTACGAATTGTTGGCTCATCTGCCGACCTCCAATATTTAAACATGTGCTTGCTTTTTAGAACATATGTTCGTATAATTAAGGATAACACATTCGATGTCGAAAATATATCCTTACTCTGGAGGTCACTATGAAGACTGCACTATTTCTAATGCTGGATCAATACGCGGATTGGGAAGGTTCTTACCTGGCTAGCCAAATAAACCAAAATCCTGACTGGCAAGTTAAAACGGCTTCAACAACATCATTGGTTACATCAATTGGTGGCTTCACCACTAAAGTTGACTATCAACTGGACGATTTACCTACGATTGACTTATTAATCCTAATTGGTGGTAACTCTTGGAATATTAACAATTCAGCATTATATTTGTTAGTTCAGCAACACCTCCAATACTTCAAAACCAATTGGTGCAATCTGTGGTGCGGTGGATTACTTGGCCCAAAACGGCTTTTTAACTGGTTATCAGCACACCGGCAATTCACAGGCACTATGGCAGACTTATTCTAATTATCAAAATTCAAATGACTTTCATAATCAGCAAGTTATTAGCGATAAAAATCTAGTCACGGCTAATGGCACGGCTGCACTAGCATTTACTGCCGCTGTTTTACAGTTAATTCATTTTCAATCTAATGAAGAACTAACCCGAACTATCGATCTGTACCGCTTAGGATTTTACCAATACTGTCAAAAATATGGTAATCCGTTTGACTAGATTTCTTAGAACCTGCCTTGTCATCGAGCCAAACTACTTACTGATACATGACTACTGGTTACGTCACTACTAACTTGACTTGCTGACGATAAAGCACTCGTCGAACTTCCCTTGATACTACTACTTTCTATCCGTTGCTTTTGTCTCTGACTTTCAGCATTATCTGGGCTACTACTGGGCCTTTTACTGCTTATTGCGATAGTCGGCCATGTTGTCTCTGTATCAGTGTTAATTCCCTCAGCATCCATTACTTCAAGTTCACTACACTTTTTAGATGAACTTTGGAACTTACTTCTTCGATGGTGACTTTCCGACCTGGACTTTGCCACCTGTTTGGAGTAGTTAATTTCGCTTTCACTTTCTTGTGCATCTGACTGCTGAACATTCAGGAATAGAATGATCACAATTATGATGATTCCACTTAGAAAGACACCAACTATGCCCCCAACTAGCTTTTCTCGATGACGTCGCTTAACTCTCAACACCTGTTCCTGCTGTCTGATCTTTGTGATTCTGAAATAATTTTCACGTCATTTAGGGTCATCACGACGATCAACATAAAATTGATAACGATGTGACGAACGCGTCTTGTTACTAAGATAGGTTTTTCTTTTCTTTTTATCTAGGCCCCACTAAATTCCACAGTTTTTTTGATATATACATAACGTTAAGGTTATTAAAGCCTCAATTATAATATTCGCTTATCGATAATGACAGTCGTTACTTTGTTAAGACGAACCAATAACAACGTTGACATTATTCGTAAGCTTTAGCATAGTACTAAATCATGCCAAATAAATAGCAGGTAATTCGACAGCTATTTAGCAACCATCAGAATTACCTGCCATTTTATGCGCTACCGATTACTTTCGCTGGATAATCTTTATTGCCCCAGCTTCATATCATCACACATATCTGTTTTTTTACAAGATTAAACTAGTCTGTTAATTTCAATTTATCTTTTAAGACTGGGCCTGTTGTTTCAAATGTGCGATTTCCTTAAGTCCCGCACTCATTAATACGAAGACCACGATCCAGGCTAAGACAATCAACAAGATCAACTTAAGATAATCACTACCCAATATCGTAATATCCCAGTCCCACGCAGCGTGCATTAATACCGCCAAAACGAAAAATACTAGAAACCGGGTATCTAACAGTTGATTAAACTTAAACGGCTGGTCACGTTTCACAATCATAATTGCACCGCCGGCGATGGCTGCCCATACCAGATGACCGCCAATGGCCGACCAGCCACGCAGGATGGCCACTGCAACAAGTTGATTACCTGCACCATAGATGTAGCCTGCCGTTTCAAACGCAGCAAAACCCGCACCAACGGCCGCACCAATCAGAATACCATCTAATATGTGGCGCACATCTAATTGACTGATAAAATAAGATACAATTAAAACTTTCCCCAGCTCTTCAACTAATCCAATTGATAAAGAATCTTTGAGCGTCAAAACCCCAAAGATCTGACTAGTCGAACTAAAAGTAACAAATTGGTATAAAACCAATGTAACAACCATTGAAAAGATTCCGCCTATAAAGAACACCTTAACCACTTCAAATAGGCTAATATCCTTAAATGCATTGGCCTCAAAGAAAAAAACCAGGCCTGAAAACGGGACTGCGAACGCACCCACCAGGATCAATCCAGGAATCGCATTGCTGTTATCAAAACCATCGACCATGTATAGCAACACCACGAAAGCAAGTAAAAAACCTAACAGAATCCGCGAAAACAGCCATGGCTTTGCCCATTCGTCCGAAACATCCGCCAAAGCCGGTGTCGTCGTCTTAGTCCCTGCAATAAAAATAGAATTCGATTCATCTTTAGTGTGGTGTTTGAACACTTCCGAGAATAAATCTGCAATGTTAACCTTAACAGCACCTTCTTCGCCGGTATAATGATTTAATTTGGCTGTTGCACTGTCGTAAATCCCTTTAAATTGATTGTTGCCGTCTGGCATCGCTTCTGATTGCGTTTGTACTTGACCAGTGGCACTCAAAGCCTGACCACAACTCGGACAAAACTTAGCTGTCTCCCGCACCGGACTACCACAATGTGGACAATATTTCATAACTTTCCCCTCACTACTCCAATATATTCTGATACAGCATCAAGCCCAACCGATTCATGGCATCGACTTGATCGGTTTCCTCACCATTCTCCGAAAGAACAACGGCAACAAAAGCCCCCCGCTGATTTTTAACAATTTCCGCGTCATTTTGAACGCCGTAATCAGCGTATTCACCGGTCTTATTATACACCGTTGCTGCATCAGGTAAGCGCTTTGGCAACTTAGTGTGGTTCTGATTGTTAGCCAAAATAGTTAACATGGCGCTATCCGCTTGTTGTGAGACTAACTGATGATTATAAATCTTCTTGAGGGTTGTCCCCATATCGCGCGCAGACGTCGTATTATCACGACCAGAATCCAATGCTTTGGTATCCATCATTTTCCGGCGCAGTTTCGTATCAGTTGCACCCATACTTTTGATTTTATTATTAATTAATTGAAAACCGCCTAATTTTTCAATCATTATATTAGCGGCTGTATTATCACTGTCGTCAATCATATGTTCAATAATTTCTTGATAACTCAACTTAGTTCCAGCGTCCATATTTTGAATCACACCCGTACCACCTACTTTTTCGCTATCGGCGATCGTATGGGTATCATCCAAGTTAAAGACGCCTTCCTTAGCCATTGCGTAGGCGGTGACCATGATAAAAATTTTGATACTACTTGCCGAGCGTTGTGACTCATTGTTAACGAGCACCGTTGCGTGACTATCGACTGGTGAGACGTATACCGAGTTAGTTCCACTAATGGCGCCAACCGTCGCACTAATGTCCGCCTTAATTTGCGTCGTATCAAAACTCACCGCTACCGGCTTAGACGCTGACTTAGCCTTCTTTTTAGCCGTACTGCTTGAACGCTGCGTCGTCGATTTATGGGTTGCCGTTGACCTAGTCGTCGCATTTGATGATGGTTGCGCATACAAGAAGTAGGCCGCACCACTTATCGCCGCAATCAGGATCAACACCGCCACGAGCCAGGGCCACTTGGATTTTTTAGGTGAACGCACGGTTGCTTGATTCGCACGTGTATCTGGATTTCCCGCCGCACGCACCTGTGCTGGTGATTCATCGGCCAATGGCGGTTCTTGATTCGACTGATCCAACTGATGATTGGCAGTATCGGAATTTACTGAGGGCTGCGTTGGTGCTGGCAGCTTGGTTGCCGCTACTTTCTGGCCAACAGTTGACTGATCATGACGCCCAGACTTTGGCGCCTGGTCGCTATCAATTGACGAATCAGCATTCTGAACTGGCTTTGCCACCGTCGAAGTTTTCCCTGCCTGTGCCACTGGCCGTTCCTGTGTCGTTAACGCCGGTCGCGGGGTGAAAGCTGAAGTCGAATGTGTTGACTGGTTCTGATGCGGTAATGATGACTGCTGGTTTTGCTTACTAGACTGTGTTGGCGTCGACGGTTGTTCTGACCTAATCGATGGTGCTGATTGACGTTGCTGAATCGGTTGGCTTTCTGATTCAGCCGGCTGGTCGTGTCCGGCTGGCTGCACCTGCCCCAGTGGCTTTTTCACCTCAGCTTCAGAACTGGCCGCCACTGTACTAAAGTCATAGCCACAATTCTCCCAGAAACGATTATGACTAGGATTTAAATACTGACACCGCGGGCATCGGTTGGGATTGACTAATAACTTCGTTCCACAGTTTTCGCAGAAATTAACATCACTCGCATTTTCATGATGACAATTCGGACAAATTTTCATACTGATTGGCCCCCACTAATTAAACGTGTGTCCACAATTCGGACAGAATTTCACATCAGACGAGACCACTTGTTGACAGTCCGGACAAGTCACTTCTTGCGGTTTAGGATTCAAGTCAGTTCCGCAATTAGGGCAAAACTTCGTGTTCAGACTCACTTGCTCATGACAATTTGGACATTCTTTTCCTAATTTCGTTCCACAAGAAACACAGAACTTAGCATTCTTCGCATTGATAGCCTTACAATTAGGACATAGAACTTCACCATCATGCACACTCTGACTTGCAGCCATGGAAACGGTCACAGACTTACCCCCACTAATAATAAATTGTTCAATATAGGCAAATAATTCTTCTGGTAATTTTTTCTGATTCCACGCGCCAATAGCCGCCGTTACGGCTAATGGTGCAAACGCCACCATGCCAATAGTCGCTGCTCCAGCCTTATCGACCCACTTTCCTGAGCCAATATTAACCATAATCTGGTCTTCACCGGCACTAAAAATTTGCACCTGAATTGCTGAATCCATCCCAACAACTTTTTTCCAACTATCTTCCTGTTTAGCCTGTACTAAGTAACCCTCGTTAGTCTGAACGCCTTCCGCGTGTAACTGTTTCTTTTCCCGTAACCAATTTTGAACGGCCTGTCCAATCTTTTCAACGTCCAACCCGTCGCCTAATTTAAAAATTTTTGAATCTGCCATAATGAAATCACTCCATTTTATTATTTTCTTTTGCTTCTCTCACAACCATTTGAACCCACTTTTGTGAGTAACCATATTTACGAGCTAGATCGTGTTGATTATGACCATTAAATTCTTGTAGGACGCACTCGGCGGCTAATTTACGATCATAGAGATGAATTGGAAAATTAAGTTGTGTCCCCTTATAATGTTGATAAATATTCAACATCGATTCAGTACCCACTAATTCATTCAGACTACTGTAAAACTGGTGTAGCGCATCTAATTCAACGTTCTCTGTCATGATAGGCTCCCACCTCCTTAGCCTAAATTGTAATCGAACGTCAATCTTTTAGTAACTGCACTTGTACCGGTTATTTTCCATGAAAAGTACACCAACAATCACCTGTCACTTATCCTTATAACCGAATATCAAGGCTAGCGCACCCCGCTTTACAAGAACTAACATAAAGGCTAATTGTCCCACTTCACTACAATTAGTTGGTAGTAGGACTAGGCTTCATCCGTCTGTGATGCTTGCCGCAACATCTTTGTCACCCAGCGTTGGGAGTAACCATATTTACGCGCTAATTCGTACCCATTATGTCCGTTATATTGCTTGCGCAGCGACTGTGCAACCAGTTGGCGATCATACAAGTGAATCGGGATGGTCATTTGCATCCCCCGATAATGCGTGTGTAATTTCAACATGGCTTCCGTTCCTAGCAACTCTGCAATGCCCCGGTAAAATGCGTTTAATGCGGTCATATCAATCTCGGCTTTCATCACTTAATATCCTCTCCTTAACATCATCTAAATAACTTACAATCGAAGTAGCGTGACGACGAACACGCTGGCAGCCCCATCGATTTCGAGAATGAGGAACGTTAGCTCGCTAGTCTATTTCGCTAACCTGCTTTAACGCTCGAAATCACCTTGTTTCAGCAGTGCGATGCACCAGTTCAACCAGCACGATTAACTGCACCTAATCGTGCTCAATCGCCTACCTTACTTGCAGTTGTTAATGCTATAATAACGATGTAGATAGACATAATATGTCTAGTTAAATTAATCATTTCATTATCTGCTGGAGGCAACTATGAACGCTGCATATCGTCAACTTTATATTTTTCAATTACTAATTTCGGACCATCTCATTAACAAGGGCCAACTTGCTGAACACTTTGCCGTTAATCCGCGGGCAATTCAGCGTGATATTAGTCAAATCAAGGTATTTATCATTGAACAACAATTGCCCTACCAGCTCACTTATCGTCGCCAATTGGATGGCTATCAATTAACCACTGCCCAGGATCACATCTCTAAATTAGTTATCTTGGCACTAATCAAAATCTTGCTTGCTAGTCGCTCGCTAAATCAAGCTGAACTCCACGATGCGGTTACTGGCTTAATGGGCTTAGTGTCCAAGTCAGAACAGGCTGAAATCACGCCGATTGTTAAGAACGAAGTCTTCCATTACCAACCAGTCCACCATCAACAACCATTGCTAAAATTAATCTGGCGAATTAGCCAGTTTATCATTACACAACAAACAATTGATATTGATTACCGTAACAGTCAAAATCAAACCGAGACACGAACTATTCTGCCGCAAGCCATTATTTTTTCGGAATACTATTTTTACGTCGTCGCCTATAGTACGAAGTATCGCGCCAATCGCTTCTTTCGCTTAGATCGCATTTTCGGTTATCACACCGCCAAACAAAAAATCCACCGCAGTCGCGCAGAGCGCGTTAGCGATGGTGAATTACGTCAATATATTCATTACATGCAGCCGGGTGAACAGACCACGATTCGCTTTGAATTTACCGGCATCGTTGAAGCGGCATTAGATCGTTTCCCAACGGCCAAAGTCATCACGACCCAAAGCAACCATCAGCGAGTCCTGATTGAAGCAGAAGTCTTCGATACCGGGGCAATGATGTGGTTATTAAGTCAAGGGCCGCGGGTACGAGTGGTTAGTCCAGACTCGTTTGTACGGGAGATGCGGACAACGCTGGAAAACATGTTAAATCTCTATCAATAAGGGAAAAATAAAAGAGTAGAATTGTTCTACCCTTCTAACTTCAATTTTCACTAATTATTATGCATTATAGACTTCTCTGGCTACTTGACCGCTAGCCTTAAAGAAAACTAAACTACCGTCTTTAATGTCATCCACAGCATCGTTGGAACTAAAGGAGTAGCTTTCGCCACTATTGGTCGTAATCGTACCCACACCACCCGCAAGGCCACTTACTTGCCCCACTTTGGTATCACTATGGGCGGTCTCCTTCGCCATAGTATTTTTGTTAGACTGAATGGTACCTTTGTCTACCACGCGAACTGCTTTTGCCGTCTCACCATCAATACGAAAAGTAATTTGATCTCCCTCTTTGAAGTCTCCAAACGTAACCTTAGTATTAAAATAGTAATGTTGTCCTGCAGGTGTTATTACATCTGCCAGGTCCATATTGATTGCATTAATTTCTCCAGTAATTTCATTATTACTTGACTCACTATTTCCAAACTTTGTTTTATCAAGATCAACCGGTTTTTCAAATTTACCAGCTTTTCCAAGCTTAGCATTCAGAATCTTTTCAGCTGCCAGTGCATTATTGATTAATGTTCCCGCATCTAAAATTTCTGTTTCACTAAATTTCAAATAATCATCCGGCCAGGTTGCCTCTGCGCTGGAAACTCGGTGTTCCAAATCAACAGCGCTACTTTTTGTCATCTTTGCCTGATTTTTCACCTCAGTCACTAAGGCATTAGTCGTGCGGATACTGGCTTTAACTTTAGTATCATTACTAAGCATCTGAGCAGCAGCTTTTTTATTTTTTCCATTAGCCATAATCCCTGTTGTTGCTAATGTAGCAGCCCCTATCGTCCAACCTATAGGACCTAATAATGATAAAATTGTTTCGCCACCTGCTATACCAGCACCACCCGCAGCTATAGCACCACCGCCAAGCCAAGCTAAAGCAGCATTCGTCGCCGCTGCACCAGTTAATCCAGCAATAGCTGTACCTGTGGAAGCTGTACCAATTGACATTGCTAGAGCAGTTAATGCTGTTCCTCCAAAGGCAGCGACTGCAGTGCCTGCTACAACTCCACCTGCAGCTCCAGCTCCGGCCCCTTTCGCTATCTTAGCAGATTCCTTTTTGGCAGCATCCAACAGCACTTGATAACTTTGAAGATTTATTTTTAAGGTTTCCACTTTATCCTTAAAACCTGCAGGAGTATTCTTTAACTCATCTATCACTGTCTCCGTTCGTTGTAAGCTGGCCGACAAATCATCACGTTTATCCTGTAGCCTCTCCAATTGCCTGTTCAACTGTTGCGAAGATGTATTATACTCCTGTACATCATTCTCTAACCGTTGCTGCGCATCCTTCTTATATTCAGAATTAAATAAATCTTTACCAAACAATTCAGCCATGTGTTTTCCCCTTAACTATTAAAATAATTATTAACATCTGAACGATTTCTTAAAATCTGTTGTTGATCTACACCCACATGTTGAGCCAAATCACCACTAGCGACAAACTGGTCAGCAGTCGGCAAATCCATGTCATATGCTAATTGTTGCAAACGATTGGTTTCTGCGTATCGCTGATAAATTTGCACCAATAATTCTTGATAAAGAGTCTCGACCTTTGCAATAGCCTGTTGATAACTAGCCTCAATGGTTTTAGGACTAACTGTCAGGCCCACCATAAAGGTGTCAAACTGTTCTTTTACACTTAATAAAATTTGACTCCAGTTATCCATTGTATAGATGAGCATCGCTGTCAATCCACCTGAGATCACTGCACTCATCAAGTTACCAATCAAGTCAGATACTGGGGCTAAAACTGGAAACTTCACCATTATATCTTTGCTTAATACATCACCTAACATTACTCCCAAAGAAGCAACTAAGGCAGCCGTGATTATCTTAGTCGCTTGGTTGGTTCTTTCACGTAAAGTTATCTGAGCATCTTGGACACATAGGATTTTAGCTGCTTGGACTAAGCTAATCAGTGAATCGTTCAATAGCTTAGCAATATTGACTGCTGTCGTACTAAATGCATTTACAATTGTATTAGTTACAGCACCCATAAAACCACCGGTCAATCCTGATACAGCAGCATCCTCTATTGAACTGACTCTAACATCAATTGTCGCCAAATTATTTTTAATAGCTTGTATCAAAGAATCGAAACGCTCTTTAACAGAATTAAAGGTTTCCCATTGATTAATCACTTTCACAAGTGCTTTTATAATCGCATCCTCAACTTGGTACAATATTATTCCAATGACTGCCTTTCCTGATTGTTTCAATCCCTGGCTTGCACTGTTAACAAAAATTCCTTTTAAAAACTTTTCACTTTGGTAATACTGATTAATTTTTTTATCTATCGCATGCTTTGCATTTAAATCGTTCTCTTTTATAGCTTGTTCGTCTGCTGCTAATCTATTTCGTGTATTCTCGGCTTTACTACGCTTTTTATTGTTGCTTAAGTTGGAATCATTCTGATCCAGACTATTCTGTTGCTTCCAAATCGCTTTTTTTCGACTTAAATCTTTTGCATACTCTGTCTTGTCTTGAGCGCCCATTGATCGATTAATACTCTTATCAGTTAAGTGCAAGTTATCTTTACTATTTGCAATTTCATCTGCAGATAGCCCAGCCAATACTCGCCCTTGATCTTCCCAAATTGTTTTGGTTGCAACAGTATGATCTAAATCAGTCTGCTGATTAGCCTTCAGAAGTTTTCCTGTGTTGACATCTGTTAATTGATGTTTCTTTTTTAATTCTGTTTGTTGCCGATTTATCTCTTTATATGCAGCACTACCACCATGTAATGTTCTGGCGACATCTTTATCATATCCAGAAGTTTCATCTTTAAGTTGTTGCGCTACACCCTCACTGGAGTAAATACCCGCACGCACATTATGAATCGTGTCCACACCACCACCAACTTTAAAATCATCTAAGAATCTAGTAATCCCAAATTGTGACACTAGATTACGCTTAACTTGTTGGTCAACATCACTGATTAACTCTTTTACATGTAAGTGTGGTTCATCTAATTCTTGAATCTCCGATAATTTGGCTAATTCTGTTTCTGCAGACATTTATTTTCCTCCAAAATAATATTTAAAATCAATTAAGTAATAGTTACACTCAACTTTTCTTGAACCAAGTATCTCACCTTGATAATCAAAAAAGTATATATATATAAGTGTTAGATCATGTAATTAACGACAGCTCTACTTTATCAAAACATCTTAAGGATTAATAATCTATCGGCATCTTCAAAAATAGCGCTGATTTTTATAAAAGAAAGCGTAATTTGTAGCAAATGAAAGCGTAAACAATTGCTTTTATATTATATCTCAATTACGTATAATTGGTAGATATTTTATTTAATAATAACTAAACATAACTGCATATGTAAGTGCATTAGTATAGGTCACTTTCACCTACTAATGCTCTTTTTGTATTTATTTATACACTACTTTTCAGTGTGAAACCCGAATGGCCTATCATGATACCCCCCCTTATTTAGCGTTACCCATTTGACCGTCCGTCTAATAATGGTCTAACGAACACTCACCGCCAAGTCTTCGTCTCAATTTGGGTTCCATTAGCGCTCTGAACAGAGACAATCCCTTTATTTTCAACCGTAAAGGTACCACCCATATTGCCATCTTTAAAATGCCACGTGAATTCCCAAGCATCGTCTAATTCCTTTTGACCCGTAATCTCAAGATTACCCTGGTTCTGATTATAGAAATCTAACGCACTCAATTCTTGCTTAGCTTCATCGGCATTCAAGTAATCCTTAGCACCCGGTGTACTAGCATCATCCGAAGAAGCGCCGGTGTAAGACTTAATATTCGGGTACTGTTTAGCAATAATATTACCAGTGCTCCCGACATCGCCCCCGGCCGCTTCCGACTGGTCCTCCGCTTGTAAAATAACAGTATCGGGAACCTTTTCTAATTCGCTCCACACATATGTCCCTTGCTCAGCTTCAAAAATATTATGTCGCATCTGCTCAGCTTTTTTATGATCCGCACTGCTGACCGTCTTACTTGTAGATGTGGTCGAACGCTGACTTGAACTAGTCACTGAACTACTAGAACTACTGCTCTGATTGGCCTGCTTCAATAGCTTATTAACAGCCGGCTTCAGCTTTTTAAGATACGGCTTCTTGTGCCAATTAATCGCCTGGCATTGCTTAATAATCCCCTTATCATAGCTACTGTCAGTCACTTTCAATTGATTGGCAACATCTTGTTTTAATTGACGATACTCGGCTAGGTCTACTTGGGTAGTCTCCTTCAAATCAGCCAACTTCGTATCTAGGCGCTTAGCACCATTGGCGATCTTAGTTCCCGCTGTTACGGTTGTCACTGCTCTTTGAACTTCACCATCCTTGAGCGCCGATTGTGTGTCTAAATAAGCCCGCGTCTGGTCACGGTAAGCTTGGGCCTTCTTATCTTTGGGCTTTTGCGTCAGCGCATGATCAAAGTAGGTTAAGGCTTTATCAAACTTATTTTCTGTCACCGCGTTGAGCCCTTTACTAACCGAACGATCATACCCCGCCGAACTACGGCTACTTGTTGATTGTTGGTTACCACACGCTGTCAGTCCCACCATTATTAAACCAAGGACACCCACTAAACTTAATGCTTTCCAAAAGGCCTTCATCTTATCCTACTCCCCTCACTAATCACTAATCACTAATCACTAATCACTAATCATCCGACGTTAGCGTTAAATCAATCGTCTCGCCATCACCATTCGGCCAAATCCAATAATCATCTTGCGTATCCCCCGAACGAACCTTCAAATTATATTTTCCTGGAAAGAAGCCGCTACTGAGTTGCTTTTTAGAAATCTGTTGATTGTCAGCATCCTCAAGCTTGATTGTCACTGGGCCACCACTTCCGGTATAGTCCAGTACCCGGATAGGCGTTCTTCGTGTGGTCAAATAGTAACTCGTGAACATGCCGAGTACCTGCTTGCTTTCCACGTTAAAATGATACTTGGCATGCGTGCCAGCAACGCGCTGACCATCGACAATAATTCGACCAACTTCGCTGATTGAATCCCGTGAATGATTGTGCATATCCTTAACGATACTTTTAGCACCAATATTACTAAATTTCAGTTCTTGGTCATCCTTAGAAAATTGTTTTAAAAACAATTTACCATCTTGATTTTGAACGGCCTTCGTAAGATTACTTGCCAACTGGTCCCGTGACACCACCATCTGCTTCTTGATAAAGAAAAATCCGCCTAATATTAGCGCCAGTGCAATAATAACCACGATGATAGTATTATTGCGTGTCGCTGGGCGTGCAGTATTCACATCAGCAGTTGGTATCCTTGACGCTGGTTCAGCTTTCTGAATAGTGCTTGGCGCTGTAGTAATATGTTGTCTAGCATTTTCGCTAGTGCTTCCCTCACTCTTCGACGCGCCCTGTTCCGCGTTATCACGTACAGCCTGCCCACAATTTGGACAATACTGTGTGTCCGGCGCCAACTCATAACCACAATTCGTACAATGCTTCATCGTTTCCTCCACTCCTATGACCCTTGGTCCACAACCTGCTCTCGATTCATCACAACTCACCGCTTTTAATAGCAGTGTCATTGCCGCCCGCTTAACGGTCAATCAATAACTAACTGATAACACTGAAAAAGGCGATGCTCACTTAATTAGCAACCACCACCCGGAATCTAACTATTCAAAGTCCTGTTGTCCGTTATTTCCCGCTTGAAACCGATTATCAACATGATAACCGTTAGCAATCAGTTGATTTTTGAACCAAGTATCAAACATCATGCCATACCAGATACCACTTACTAAGCCAAAAATGCCGCCAATTAGTTGTCCGAAAATCATCATGACGGCCGCACCCGCAATATAGATAGCAACCATTGGTACAAGTGCCTTTTTCACAAATCCCCGTGTCTTATATTGCTGCGTCAGCAAGACGTATAACCAGTTGAATATCCACGCCATCCAATTAAACGATCCTTTAACTTGCTTGGTCACGACTTGACCGTTAACTTCCTTGACCAGTGTCATGTCCTGCTTGACGCGATTATTAAAATCAAACCAATCTGAAAAATCCATCGTATCCACTACCTCCCAAAAGTGTCATCATGTACTACTTATCTTGCTGTTGCGTTTTAAGAACCTTTGTCACCCATCGTTGCGAGTAGCCATATTTATTAGCTAATTCATAACTATTTTGACCGTTATACTGCTGTACGACATGATTTGCGGCTAGATGTCGGTCATAGAGATGAATTGGAATTGTGCCTTGCATGCCCCGATACTGTTCAAAAACTTTTAGCATGCCATCGACGCCAATTAATTCGCTAATACCACGATAAAACGAATGCAATGCCTCCACGTCCACATTCTCTTTCATAGATAACCTCCCTCCGTTCTCCCTATCATTCAACCAGTTTTCAACTCACAATCCGAGATCTCTGATTACCACCAGTGCACCACAAGGCAGGCTAACCATCTAACACATTTATTTATTCAAAACCAGGATGTTATCCAATGCTTATCAGTTATTTGGCTCCAAAAATCCCCTCACCAATCACGGTGACGAAACGATTCAACATACACGCAACAACATCGTCCCCAATTATAATTAATTCAGCTACATTGCCACAGTCACACTTAACAGGACAAAGTACATGTCATTCCTGCTTAAATTCGGCACTGATTATGACTAACTTAATGACGCGTTCTAATATACGTCAAAAAAATAGCGGTATCGCTCGGTCCAACGACCTTACGACACCGCTATTATATTCTCCATCAGCTATTGTCAATGTTACGGCCATTCATTCAACTTCTTCATATCGCTCTTTAGTGTGTCCCAAAGTGACGGATAGCAGAAATTCAATCGCTTCTCCCAGTTCAACAAAAGGCAATCCATAAACAAATGGCAAGAAATACCAAAAAGCTTCATTAAAGCTAACCATGTTAAACATTGTTAACAGTAACGGGGTAAAGCACCCTATTAAAAGTAGTAACACCAATACCTTTCGCTTGGCCATCGTCTTAACTGCCAAGGATATTCCGAGTAAGCTTAATAAAATGCCACAAGCCATTTAACCAATCAATTGATTATCATCCAACTTAAAACCGGTATGAACCCCCGTTGAAAAATAGAGTGCCGCTAGATAAGCTATTAAATTAATTCCTGCTATCAACTGAACTCGCCCATATATTTTCATATCAATCCGCTCCCCCTAAAATATCAATACCTAAACCAAACTAAAATACCATTTTATCATTCATAATATTAAACTACCGACCTATTCCTCACTCCGGTAAAAACTGCTTGCCATGCAATTAGCGTTAATAACAACCATGTCATCACGGGAATAGCTACTGGCAACCAAAAAATCACCGATTCCAATTGAATCATGACTACCTCAAGCTACTTACTAACCACGTGATCCTCATCTAGCATATACTGGAAAACAACCTCAACAGCCAACAAGCTAATTTTAAACAACCCTTGAGTGCCATTATTTTCGCCGACAACGAAGTACACTGCGCTTTTATCAGCACCGACTAAGATAATGCTCCTTGAATCTCTGCTTCCGGAACTGACTAATAATCTGAATCATTCCACGTTGTATTACTTCACTCATTCTTCCGCTCAATTCGCAATCAATTGCTCATCATGACCAACACACCTGTACCTGTTAATAACTTCTATGCCGAAACAGTTATGCACTGTGGATACTTGAATTAGTCACAATTTCCACTATTGATTCCCAGATAATTAATAACTTATCCACAAACAAGTCGTGTTATTAACGTTTGTACTCATTAGTCGCCTCTAATTAACAACCAGGTCCTTAATTTATCCACAAGTTCAAGCACTTGTAACTGGTCCTTAGCCCAAGCTACTTGTAACTTATACAGCATCGCGAATTATCCTTGGCTTTTTAGTTTGACCCACGTCACAAACCTTATGCACGGTCACACGTAACTTCTAAATAACACGTATCATAGCACTTACTATTTACTAATGCAGCATCTTCTCATACTATTTTTCAAGTGATCCTAATTCTTTTGAATTTGCCCCTTCTTTTACCATGGCCTCAAATTTCGCCCGCAATGTAGGATCTGTTTCAGTGGTTCCCGGAATATAATTAACATCCTCAGTCCCCGCTGCTAAGGCTCGTTTATAGTACCATTTTTTCCAGCGGAGATACTCCAACGTATGCTGCAATGTCGCCATTTTTTCTTCTAAATCAGTTTCTTGTTCAACTAGGAATTCGTAGCGCTCATCCAATGTACGGTCACCAGCTAGACACAACTCAATGAAGTTAGCAATTTTTTTAACTGGTAGTCCCGCCTCTTTTAAACAACTTATGGTTTCTAAATAATTAAAGTCTGCATCTTTAAAAACGCGACGCCCACTCTCATTACGATCAACGAACGGCAATAAACCTTCTTTGTCATAATAACGCAATGTATAAGTACTAATATTTAGTTTTTCAGCCACCTGACCAATCGAATATAACATAATTTATCTCACTTTCTTATCAACGTTTGCTCTAACTTTAATGGAATTCCTAAGTAAGCTCAAGCTTTAATACCTTTAAGACAAAAAATATTTTTAGTGTATTATCTAAAGCTTTAGATAACGCTATTACATACGAGCTCCTAAAATTATTACCGTATATTTTAGTAATAATTACCAGTGCGATCAAATAAATAACAGTTTTAAAAAAAGCTTGACTTATACTTAGCTCTAACATTTATATTAGTAAACGTCGAAAACAAGTAAGTCAAAAACAACTTAATTAGGGAGCGATTTTATATTATGAAAATTATTATGGGTGCCGATCCGTTAGGCTACGATTTAAAGGAAATTATTAAAGCACATTTAATTGCGCAAGGTATTGAAGTTGAAGATATCACACCAACCAATGACGTGGATTATTTTTCCGTTGGTGAAGCACTAGGTAAGCGCATCGCAACTGGTGAATTTACCCGCGGTTTTATCTTCTGCGGTACTGGCATGGGTGTGAACATTGTTGCCAACAAATATCAAGGTGTTTACAGTGCCTTATGTGAAAGTATTGAAACTGCCCGGCTTGCCCGCGTTATTAATAATGCTAACGTTTTGGCTATGGGTGGCATCGTTATGACGCCTTACATGGCTAAACAAATGGCCGATGTGTTTTTAAACACACCATTTTCAGAAGGATTCTCAGAAGCCAATCCTGAATTTTTAAAGGGTGCTTATACGAACGTCCAAGCCACCGAAGCAAAAATTACGTCTTTTAACAACACTAATTCACATCAAAAATAACAGCAAACTAATTAAAGGAGCAATGTAGAGATGAAAACAATTAAGTTGGGTAATAGCCAATTAGAAACATCCACCGTTGCATTAGGTATTATGCGCATGGTGCGTCTAGATTCCAAAGACGCAACTAAAGTTTTAGAGGTTGTTCATAATAAGGGAATTAATTTCATCGACTCTGCCGATATTTACGGTAATGGTGACTCTGAACGAATTTTTGGAAAAGCATTTAAGCAATCCAGTCTTAAACGCGAAGACTTCTTCATTCAATCTAAAGGTGGTATTGTCCTTGATCCCGAAAAGAGTTCTGGTGAATTAGTATTTGGTCAACGATATGATTTTTCCAAAGAACATTTGATTGAAACTGTCGATCAAATCTTGCAAAGAATGCAAATTGACTATTTGGATTCATTCCTGTTGCACCGGCCTGATCCATTGATGGATCCCGCTGAAGTTTCGGCAGCCTTCGATGAATTACAGGCCACTGGTAAGGTACGGCACTTCGGGGTTTCCAACTTCAACCCAATGCAAGTCAAAATGCTACAATCGGCCCTCAGTCAGCGTTTAATGATCAACCAATTACAATTTGGTATCATGCACACTGGCCCAATTCAATTTGGCCTGCATACCAATATGCAAGACGATGCCAGCATCAATCATGATGGCGAAATTATTGAATACTCACGGCTTCATAACATGACCATTCAAGCCTGGTCACCATACCAATATGGTTTGTTTGAAGGAACCTTTATTGATAGTCCAAAATTTCCTGAGCTTAATGACAAATTACAAACTTTAGCGAATAAGTATGGCGTTACAAAAAATGCAATCGCAACTGCATGGATTTTACGTCACCCGGCAAAAATGCAAATCATTTTGGGATCAATGAATCCTGAACATTTGGCCGAAAGTATAGCCGGAACTGATGTCATCTTGACTCGTCAGGAATGGTACGACATATATTTCGCTGCTGGGAATGATTTACCTTAAGAGCATACCTTAGTACTAAATTTTAAGCTTTCACTATCGAATTAATTCTGAGATTGACAAATATCTATCACTAATTGACCATTTCATGGAATCTTAGGGATAGATATTTTTATACTCAAAATTTAAAATTAATTAGTTGTTTTTACCGATCAACATAAGGAGAAACGTTGTGAAAAAATTTTTAGCTAACTTTTGGCCATGGTTACCAATGCCCATTTTTTTGCTAGTCTTAGCAATTTTAAGTCTTGGGTTCAACCTGAACAACACGAATTTCAACCAGGCCAATCCTGCTACTAACCCAGCCGTCCGTGCCATACCAATTAATCAGCCGACAAGTCTAATCCTAAGGAACAACCATTTTAAAGTTCAAGTAACGCTAGAACACGGGACTAAGGTCCAAAAGTTAGCCGCTCAGTTACCGAGGACCATTCACTATAAAAACATGAGTGCGCGTGTTGCTAAGCATGCAATCATCAATAATGAAATCAATCATGGGACGATTGCCTATAATTCTGCTACACCCGAACTTATCTTTAACTGGTCATCAAAAAATAAAATCGCCCATTCTCAAATTATTGGTCACTTTAAATACGCCACCGACCTACATCAAGTAGAACGCTGGCCATATAGCGGAATCGTCACTGTTAAAGAAGTCAGATAGCATGCATTCAAAGATTATCTGCAACAGTTACAAATTATTCAACTAACAAGAAGTTAATCAAATCGACCTTAAGTACAGCACAAAAGCATATTTCAAATAGTTGGCACCCTGTCCGCATTTTAAACCCAGGTTGGCAATATAAAATCTCAGATTAGCCATCAAAATTCAAAAAATGAATATGATTCAAAATACGCCTTGGCTTAAAAACAAGCAATTCCAAGAAAGCGCATAGCTTTTGTCCCCATTAGTATTTGTCATTCCATACGACTATCCCAGAGTAATTAACTTTATAATTATGGAGTCCGGGCTCATTCTAAAATAAATGATCTGAAATATTCAGCACAATAAGCGTTATCGCTTTTGCGTTAAAAATTAACATTAGTAAGTACTAGCAACTTGGTCAGTAATCATCCACTTACCGACTTGCTTTTTATAATACATCTGCATTTGCAACGGCCAAGTATTAATACCGCCACCCCAAATCTTGGCTTGGACCCGGTTTTGACCGATTAGGCTTGCTTTGTCACCGTTGATTTGAATGGCTTTGATAGCTTCTTCTTTGGAAGCAAGGTACTGCATCTCTTCATTCTGAATTTGATCGATCCATTCAAATTTAGGCTGCACGTAGCCAGTCATATGGGTCAGATGCATATCATCGGTCAAAATTTCATTTAGTTTATTGAGATCCTTATTGACCATTGCTTCATTTTCATCACGATATAATTGTACGATTGCTTCTCCATCTGTCATAACTTCCACGTCTCCTTGTTTTGATTACAAAGAAAATGATAACGAAAGTTCCAGATTAAAGCTATTTCACTTTTGCCGACCTTCGATAAGCTCAACTTATGCAAAATTCTGTTTCAACAACTCAGCAAACGTCTCAATATAATAGCCTGAATTATCAGCTTGCCAGTAAGCATAGTAGTTTTGAATCAAATTACGATGCCCCTTGAATAACGGAATCATTTTGACGACATCTTGATCTAACTGGGTTCGCATCCGCTGATTGATGATCAAATACCCTTGATTAGAGGCAACCAACATCTGAGCCTCGTCATAATTTTGGGCACGGACAAACTCACTTTTAACGCCCAAAACATCCCGATAATAAGATTCTTCCGCGGCTTGTTGGCTACCATCAATAATCAATATACAGGGCAGGTCAACTAACGCCGCAATATCGATTTTTTCAGTATCCACTGGTAGCGCATGATTGACAGCAACCATAAATTCACTCGCCGTTAAAAATTCATTTTGGTACTCATTCGACAATGCTCGTCGTTGATCAGATAAGTTTAAATCAATTTGGCCCGTCCTTAATAACTCATAGAGGTCTTCATGGGTCCCGCTGCTAATTTTGATTTTAACTTTGGGAAACTCCCGCGTAAACTCAGACACCGTTTGCAAGAATTCAGTGGTTCCAAAACTTCTTAGATAGCCTACCCGTAGTTCAGCTTCATCATTTTTTTCAATCTTAATTGTATTTTCAACGAGTTGCTCAACATCAGCTAAAATATCCTGACTGTGGGTATAAAAGTACTGACCCGCTTCCGTCACTTCAAAGCTTCGCCCCTGACGCTTGATTAGTTTTAACCCCAGACGGCTTTCTAACTCCTTCATTTGTTGCGAAATCGCGGATTGTGAAATGTGACAATCCACCGCAGCCTGGGTAAAACTATGGTTTTTGACGATTGCGATAAAATACTGCATTTGTTGAAACATTGCCTTCACCTCCACTTCTACATTGCTTTTAACTTATTATGCCACAGAAAAAGGTCACTAGCATGTGCCAATGACCTTAGTGCGACTATTTTGAGTTCCCGGATTTTGAGTTTAGACCAACGCTATCGTGTGAATAATAATTGTCATCCGCAATAGCATCCTTCACAAAGTCGGCAATTGAACTGATTGAAACATCGTGACCACCAAAGGGCTCGCCCTTCTTCGTAATCTCATAATCAACGGATCCCCCAGTGAACCAGCCTGGGCGAATCACGGTGTAGTTCAAATTAGAACCTTCAATAATATCGGCAGCTTCACGGTAAGACCGTAACATTGAATTATGACTTAAATTGCCACTGGCACCAATCGAAGCAGGAATTTCATCGTAGATACCCATGGAAGTGATAAACAATAGCCGCGTAACGTGGTTTCGAGCCATCGCGGCAACAATTTTTTGAGCAAACCGCCCCAAAGCGCCACTTAAGGCAACAAAAACAACGTCTTGGCCGGCAATCGCCTTATCTAAATCACTATTCTTAGTCACATCGCCGGCGATAACCGTTTCGCGCTCACTGGTCTTTAATCGACTAGCACTTCTAGCAAACAGCGTTAACTGATCATCGGTTTCGTTCAAAAGAGTTTGGCGAACAGCACCGCCAATAGTTCCCGTGGCCCCAATAATTAAAACTTTTTTCATGATTTTCTCCTATTTATCACTGACAACCACCAACGACTTAATTGCAGTCCGTTGATCCATGGCTTCATAAGCTGCTTGAATATCTTCAAGCGCAAACTGTTTCGTAAAGACTTTCCCTGGCTGGATTTTGCCAGTCAAAACGGCATCTAGCAACACCTGCTTGTCATCAGTCGTTACCGAAGCGATCCCGCCCCGTAATCCAATATTCTTCCAAAAAAGATTATTAGTATTCATTTCAGCCTTTTGTGGCACGCCGACGCGGCCAACAACCGCACCGGGACGGCCAACCTTGATTGCCGTATCAACTGACTGTTCAGTCCCAACACATTCAAGGACGGCATCGGCACCCGTTTTGGTTAGGGCCATCACTTTGGCAACCGCTTCATCGCCCCGTTCAGCGATAATATCTGTGGCACCAAATTCTGTCGCGAGTTTTTGCCGATCTTCATGACGACTCATTGCAATGATACGATTAGCACCGAGTAGTTTTGCAGAGAGAACCCCGCTCAAACCAACGGCCCCATCGCCCATTACAACGACAGTATCACCCTGTTTGACTTCCGCACTAGTTGCAGCATGAAATCCCGTTGCCATCACATCGGCTAAGGCTAGGAAGTTATTCAACATTTCATCGGAATAATCTTCTGGTTGTCCAGGAATCTTAACCAGCGCCCAATTAGCATTGGTAAAGCGCAAGTATTCACCTTGATAACCACCATTACCACCGGCTTCTTGATTCAAACAATCCCCATCAAAGCCCGCTAAACAAGCAGCACAGTGTCCACAACCGTGGGTAAACGGTGCAATCACAAAATCACCCGCCTGCACATCTTTAACGGCTGAGCCAACAGATTCGACGATCCCGATGGCCTCATGACCAACTGTTGAACCCGCTTGCCGTTGGGAAATCCCACGGAACCACCACAAGTCTGACCCACATACACAGGCCCGAAGCACTCTAATAATCGCATCGGTTGGTTTTTGAATGGTTGGTTTTTCGTATTCTTTAACTTCGACTTTTCCTGGTTCAATAAACGTTGCTGCTTTCATAATAAAATCTCCTTAAAAATTATTTTTGGGCGCCACTGTTACGAACTTCTGCAACGTTGCCGTACCAATACTGTGCGGTAATTCCACCATCAGCTAGGAAATCACTCCCAGTAATGAAGGAACCGCGGCGATCCATTAAGAGTTCCGCCAAATTGGCAATTTCATCGGGCGTCCCTGGACGTTTCGTGACCATTGACTCAAACATCTGTTTGTACCCCGCACCACGGGGACCGTTCAATTCGTCAACCGCTAATGGTGTCATGATGATGCCGGGGCTGATCGTATTGATCCGTGCACCACGGGCTTGCCATTTAACTGATTCGGCAGCGACTCGCAAAACGTTGGTCCGTTTAGCATATTGATAAGCAGCTAACGAATCCTTGATCACGTCTGGTTGTAAGATTGGCAAAGCTAATAGTTCTTCCGTCGGTGTCATGGCTAAGGCTTGATTATCTGCTTGTGATAAGGCCGGTAACCGGTGTCCCGATTGTGATGAGATTACAATACCCGCACCACCGGGAGCCATCACTTGCCCAAATTCTTCTAGTAAAACGGACGTGCCATAAAGATCCACTTTGAGGACCTGTTCTGGACTAGCCTGTGACGGTGAAACCCCAGCTGCGTTAACCAATCCCATAATACTACCTAAGGACTGCGCTTTAGCAACGACCGCCTTAATGGAAGCTCGCGATGAAAGGTCCGCTTTAATCGTTGCAACGGTAAACCCAGCTTCCATCAAACGTTGTTTCATTTCAACTAATTTAGCTTCATTATAGTCTGCCAATAACAAATTTCTACCGGCAGCGATTCGTCTAACAATGGCCTCACCGATTGAACCAGCACCAAAAAGTACGATTACTTCGTTATTCATTTATTTACCTCTTCATTTGTTCTGATTTAGATTACAAGTGATATTTTACAAGCAACCGACTGTTAGACCAATTTCTAATTAAGCACTCATTGATAAGTTTTACTTATCAACAAAAAGTGCCAATTAAAAATTCATCCGTTTGGAACCGGGATGCTAGTGTTTATCAACAAGCTGATTAATTACCTTTCAGTTAAATTTCGTTATAGTTGTTATAACAAGACTTAGTCGTGATTAATATCGAAACTACTATCCGTAAAATGTCGCATCGCATTGACTTCAAACTGGTCTGGCGCTAGGACAATTCTTTTTGAATACCTAGCTTGACTTCTTGAGTGATAACGTATTTAATTAGTATGTGATTAATTAATAATTAAAATTTAATTGACATTTTGTTTTTTTGATTATTACCATACTATAATAATTGAATTGTCACTTAGATCTATTTCAAATAACGTGGTGAATATAATGGTAAAACGATATGATGATAAAAAAATTGAACAACTGATTTACAATATTTACAAAGGTTACGGCTTTACCGAAGCAGAAAGCCAAGAAGTCGCCCACATGTTGATCTACACCGACTTGATTGGTATTGAATCCCATGGCGTCCAGCGAATGATCATGTATGATGACTTTATTCGTAACGGCAAGATTCGCGTACATAATCAGCCAGAAGTCGTTAAAGAAACCGATGTTAGTGCGGTCGTTGACGCGCACTTTGGCTTGGGCCAATTGAACGGTATCTATAGCATGCGCCTAGCCATCGAAAAAGCAAAACAACACGGTATCGGTATCGTTACGACTCGTAACTCCGGTCACTATGGTATTGCGGGTTACTATGCCAACATGGCTGCCGAAGAAGGTTTGATTGGCCTGTCGTCGTGCAATTCACGTTCAGCGATGTTACCCACTCATGCTACCAAAGCATTGGTCGGCACCAACCCAATTGCCTTTGCCATGCCAGCCAACCCAAACACATTTATCTTCGACGCGGCCACAACGACGGTGCCACAAGGTAAAATTGAGGTTTATCGTAAATTAGGTAAAGATATGCCCGCATTATGGGTCGCTAAGGATGGCGAAACGCCCGTTAATAGCCATAGCGATACGCAAGACTTAGATGCCCTGCGTGATTTAGATTCCAATGTTGGTTTAGCTCCATTAGGTGGCGTTACCGAAGACACCGGTAGCCACAAAGGGTTCGGTCTCGGCGTCATCGTCGAGGTTTTCACAGCAATTCTTTCAATGGGCAATACCTCCAACGAAATTACTCCGGACGACCTTTCCGTGGGTCCTTGTCAGAGCTTTGTCGCCATTGACCCTTCAATCTTTGGCGATAAGGATGCCATTATTGCTAAGTTTTCAGCTTACTTACAAGCCATTCGCGACCTACCATCCGTTCCCGGCAAACCCGTCATCGTTGCCGGCGATAAGGAAGCCGCCGCATACCAAGACCGGTCGGCTAACGGCATCGAGATTGATGACAAGACGCTCGCAGAAGTTACCGGAATTGCCAAGCGTTTAGGGATCGACTACGCGCAATATGTTGATTAACTAGTTCGATTATTCATCTAATTTAAAAACCAGCAAATACTAATGTTCTGAATAATCAGGGACATTGGTATTTGCTGGTTTTTTGACTGGCTTATCTCACCCAAGACGTTCTACCATTAACAAGCAGTGTGTTTCAAAATCAATATAACGTGAACCCCATAAATTGGAGTGAATTTCTAAGCTGCTAATTGGCTAGTATATTCCCGGTATTTTACTGGGGACATACCAGCCAATTTTGTTTTAATACGACGCTGATTGTAATAATCTACGTAGTTTGTAATGGCGGACTCTAGCTCTTCATAGTTCTTGTATTGATAATTGTGAACCGTGCCAACTTTAAGAATGTGAAAGATACTTTCAGCTACCGCATTATCTAGGCATGTGGCCTTGCGGCTCATGCTTTGGAAAACGCGAGCTTGCCGCAAAACATTCACGTACCGACAGTTCTGATACTGAAACCCTTGACCCGAATGAATTGTCATACGGTATGGTAAGCCCGAGCGTCCCACTAATCGTTCAAGGGGCGTGTGACGAAGGCTACCGTTGTTCTACGACCAATGGCCCATTCAAGAATTTCTCCGTTATAAAAGTCAATATAAGCTGTAAAGTATGCACGTTCATTGATTGTTTGATTCCCCCAACGGGCCTCCGTTACATCAGTAACGATTTTTTGAAATGGGTGATCCGTTTTAAAACGACGGTTTAAACAGTTATGGGCAACTGTACCAACAGTTCCTTTATAAGAGTTATATTTCTTCGTTCGACGATTGAATGCCTGACAAAGGAGATTATTTTCACGCATAATACGAAGTACTGCCTTGTGATTAACGTTGATTCCCTTATTTTTAAGCGCTAAAGTCACGATTCGGTAACCGTAATCGGGATTTGCCAAACGAACGCTTTTAAAACCACAACTAATTTAACATTGAATTCACGCCTTAGCTCAGTGATTAGCTGGCTTTTTCTTGGTTTGAGATTTTTTCTGTGCCAAGGCTTCGAGTTTTTCCAAGTATGCTACCCGGATTCGTAAAAGCTCGTTTTCTTCCTGAAGTTGTTTCAATGTCTTAGATTGTTTAGATTTATCTGTCATTTTTAAAGAGCGTCCTTTGGCTGGCTTAAGACGGCCCTCAATCAGTCTTCGTTCCCAGTCCCAAACTATCATCGGTTGTTTCAATCTGAAATCCATTACTGGATATGAGACATGATGTTCTTGTCGCCATTTGATAACCTTGATTTTAAAGGAATAGTCATAAAATGTCTTCCTACGACAATGCTCTAATCCTTGGACGCCAAAAATTTCAAATCGAGTGAGCCACTGATAAATCGTCGCACTTCCTTTGATACCACACTTTTTCATAAGTAACAGGGACGAACTTCCCTGGAGATATTTACTTAAAACTCGTTGCTTTATTTTAGCTGAAAACATAGTAAAACCCCTGAGTCTGGATTTGCTCCAACTCAAGGGGATCGCTTTATATAACAGAAATTATGATACAAATCATCCAGAAATGCTGATAAATAGTAAGCATAGAAGAACATTAAAAAATGGCGACTTAACTTCAATAAAAAAATTTATTTTGATGTTTGAAATCTTTAACAACTAACAGTCACTGTAAGGGTTCGTTCGTTAACTATCTCTTTAAATATTAATGATTGGACTAATATTCCCATCAGCATTAATATGTGGTCAAATATTCTGGAGGCAATAAAAATGAAATTTAAATTCAAAACAAATTTTTATCGTAGCTTTAGATTCTGGATTTCTTTGCTTCTCTTTATTCCTGTCCTGATGCATTACAGTCATGGATTTAAATCCACTATTGATATATTTTGGGCCATCTTTATTCTTGGCATCTGCCTTTACGGCATGCTATCAGAACTATTTTTACAGAAAAAGAATGGCTGACATTAAGTATAATCAGATGGTCGAGTTTAAAAAATCAAAAGATGAAGATCTCTGGCTGGCACTGAAGTGAACCCCCTGAGTCTGGATTTACCCCAACTCAGGGGGTTCACTTCACAGTCCACTATCGATATAAACCTCTTATCATCCAACTTAGTTCGATTAGGGTCTGTTGACATTACTAATTGTCCATGCTTACATAATTCACCGAGTACCGCTGTCTCTTATAACTTAAAAGTGTTTTTACAAAATGTAGTTGGAATCTATCTGAACTACATCTGGTGGATTTCTTAAATCCAAGTTCTTTACAAATTTGCATAGTTTCCTCCACTGACACACACATATTTTTATGTTGACTACTATTAGTACGAGTTACAAAGTAGTTAATCCTGTAAATTCCAACTTTTTCGGCAAAATTAACAACTCTTCTTAATAGCTGATATTGAAAACTCCTAAGCTCTGTCGGTGTTGTATCCATTCGATTGTTGATAACATCAAAGCTTATCAACCACAATTCTGGCAAACCATTTGTATCTATCCTAAAATTACCGTCTAAATACATACGACGATTTTGTGCATACCTTGTTGTAACATTCATTGCGCCATTTCGAGAATATACTTGATATTGCAAATCCACTCCAGCACTAGACATCTCATCACTTAATACTTTCAAGCGGCTTGGGCTAAATCCACGCAAATCATCATCCAAATATATCTTCATATTCGGACTCCATGTAATTAATTCATCATGCGAAACGTCCAATAGTAATCCCAACTTATGCGAAATAGTCTCCTTCATGCTGTAATGGGCATCCGCTGCAATCTTATAAACTACAGCACGTGATAATCCAAACGCAGTAGCGTACTTAACAAAATCTTCCAATGGTATCTGTTTTTTATCTAAAATTTCTTGTAGATGATTTGTAATGATATATTTGTCAGTTGTCATACTTTACCGCCTTCTTAAGGCTACCATATCAAGCTTTAACAGGTATTTCAATACTCTGTCAACAATCTAAAACGAGAGACTATTTTGCAATCACCATTCCTACAAAATAAGCATTTTCAAACTAACTAGAGGTATAGACCAAATGTTTTTTTACTATAAAGTATACACTTGCTAAATATTTCAATAAAAAAGAGATAGTTTAAGACTACCTCCTTAAAAATCAATCTATTTAGTTAGCTACCGTATGATTTTCATTCACCATATACTAAATTTCAATTGTCTCAGTCAGAAGATCAGCTTTAACACTGTATCCTATTATATTATCATCTTCCATCACAACGAAGTACTAACACCTTCATCTATGATATGTTAGAGACCGGTGTACCTTCCCTTAAAGCCATTCTTCCGAAACAGACTAATCAATCCGAATCATTGCACGTTGCACAACTTCGCTTGCTGTCGTAAGAATACTCCTTTGAAAGCAATCATAAAAACTAAACCTTAGTTTTCATGATTCTAAGTAGCATACATTGTCATTCACTATTAATTAACGTTTTTACAATTCCTTTCGCCTAACGATCAGTGCAGACCCAACTATCGCAACTATTAAAACAACCAAACTAGTGACGATGTACGGTCCTACTTGGTCTATCTTGAGACTCCCGAGCGCAATACGTTGGGCAACACCCATAAAATCAAAATATTTTAGCCATTTCCAGGTAGTCATCATTGCAACTAAGCCAATCAGTATCGGCCATAATACAATAAATACCGCTGAAACTACAATCGAATTTGATAAAACCAAGAGGATTACACTAACACTAAAAATAACACTAATAAAAAAGCCAATCACTAACGTCATTTCACCAAGATTACGAATAATTTCCCCAATTTCACCACCCCATAAACGATTCATAACTTTCCCCGTAATTAAGGCAGCTAAATAATAGCAAAGCGTCATAACAAACACGTCTAACAAGATCATGACGTATTTCGACAAAATAAATTGTAACCTCGAAATTCCTGAAACCAATGTATTTTTATACGTCTTTTGTGAAAATTCATGTCCAATCACAATAATGAAGATTGCAATGTAAAGGTACAACAATACTGTCGCTGATAACGTTGCACTTCTTAAACCGGTCAAGACAGACCAATCACTTTTACTAAGCTCATTCATGCTGATACTGTCCGCATTGATCATAATTCCACCAACACTTTGTCCTGATGTAATCAATACGCTGAAAATTACAGTGACTAGCAATACAATGTAGGTTCCAAGTGTATGCAATTCCCGATAACCATCTGCTCTAATTTGATTTAGCATGTCATTGCCCCTCCCTAGCAAGCAAGTCTGTGTAATACTGTTCCAGTGATCCTTCTTGTTGGGTAAATCCCTTCACTGCAACCCCATTTTCCACTAAAATTCGGTTAACACTTGTGGCACTGACATTATTGTCTTTAATTAGAATTCGTTGGTCATCCAAGACGTCGAAGTTACCATAGCCGGCCTGATCTAGGATTTGACTCGCCAATTGAACTTTATCCACCGTAAACATGAGTCCAGCTTGATTAGCCTCATCGAGTTCTTCCTTTGTCACTTGCTTAATCAGCTGACCATGATGAATAATACCAAATCGATTAGAAACTTGATAAAGTTCAGATAAAATATGACTTGAAATTAAAATGGTGGTATCGCGTTCTTCACTGAGCCGTTTAATTAATTGTCGAAACTCAATGATTCCGGTTGGATCAAGCCCATTAATTGGTTCATCCAAGACTAAGAAATCTGGTCGCGGTAATATCGCCAACGCTAAACCTAACCTTTGTCTTTGCCCTAAGGATAGATGTTTAGCTCTAGTCCGCTGTTTTTTTACAAGATGCACAAATTCTAGCGTTTCATCAATAATTTGCGCATCTTGTAAACCATGTTGAATGGTACAAACCTTTAAATTTTGGCGGACTGTTAAATTCGGAAAGGCTACTGGTGTCTCGATAATTGCTCCAGTGCGTCGTAACGCATAATGATAATGCTGCGCAGACTCTCCTAACAATGTGATCTGCCCTTGAGTCAAGGGGGATAATCCTGTAATTAATTTCATCAACGTTGTCTTACCAGCACCGTTTTCACCAATCAACCCATAGACGTCCCCACGTTTCACAGTTAGGTTTACGTTCTCAAGTGCTTGATAATTACCAAAACGTTTACTAACTGCTCTAATATCTAAAATCACATCATTCATCATGATTTGATCCTCCTTCTTAATTACCACCTTTAGCTTAGTCAAATTTTCTAAATTACAGCTATAAATAAACCTTAATAAAACCTAAATTGTCGTAAATCGAAACCTCACCTATAATTTAGTTATCAGGTTTCAATAAAGGAGTACAGACAATGGCTAAAATTCTGGTAATTGAAGATCATACAGATATCCAAGCACTACTTCATGACATTTTGAGTCCAAAACATCAAGTATTTGCAGCTTTAGATGGTATCAGTGCTCTGCAATCCTTTGCTGACCATCAACCGGACCTAATCATCCTAGATCTAATGCTTCCAAACATTACGGGAGAAAGTGTCTTAAAAACGATTCGTAAAACTTCAAACGTTCCCATCCTTGTGTTAACCGCTATCCAAGATAAGACAAAAACCGTGGCCTTACTGCAAGCTGGAGCTAACGATTATTTAACCAAGCCATTCGACATTGATGAGTTATTGGCTCGTGTACAAGTACAATTAAGAACACCTAATTCGATTAATAATCTCAACAACAAAATTTTGTCGTTCAATGAAATTCATTTAAACGTAACTACTCATGAAATCTCCATTAACAATCACCCATTAATTTTGCCTAAAAAGGAATTTAACATTTTAAAGATATTACTTCAGCATCCACATCAAGTTTTTGAAAAAGCACAAATTTATGAGATGGTTTGGGGAGAACCATATATTGATGCGGAAAACACCCTTAACGTTCATCTCAGCAATTTACGCATTAAAATAAACGAACTCGCTACCAAACCACAATACATGATTTCAGTTTGGGGAATTGGTATTCGGTTAATTTAATTAGGAGTCTATCATGATTAACTTTATTATCACCAGCTTAATCGTTATTATTGCAATTCTTTCAACGGTTCTAATCTTATTATTAATAGATTTACGCCGAATAAGTGCTGATTTACAGTATATCAATCAACACGAAACTAATGCTAGCGTAACTAGTAATACAAGATTTTCAGCCATCCAACAACTAACCACTGCGTTGAATGCCGTCTTGAATAAAACTCGTTTGCTTCAAAAAAACCAGTATCAAAAAGAGCATCAGATCCAGCAAATGTTGTTGAACCTGACGCACGATATTAAGACACCGCTTACGGTTGCGATTGGTTACGTTCAACTTATTCAACATCAATCGTCGATTGCAACTCCACAAACTCTAACGCGAATTGCACATAACTTGTCATCGGTTAATTATTATCTCCATTATTTAATGGACTTTAACTTACTTCAGGAAAAATCAGCCAACGTCGTCTTCAAACCAATTAACCTCTCGCATTTTTTAGAGATTGAACTCTTTAACTTTTTTGACGATTTAAACGAGAAGCATTTAACGTTAACACCAATGATTACACCAAATATTTCCATTAACACCGATGAAGTTTTAATGCGCCGAATCATTCAAAACCTAGTAGGTAATTGGTTGAAGTATGCTACTGATTCCGTTTCAATCACCTTAAAACCTAAAGATAATGATCACATTTTATTAGAACTCAAAAACGTAACTCAGCAACCTCAAATTGATGTTAGCCAATTAACGAACCGCTTCTATACAACTGATACTGCCCGAACCACTCAAAGCGTCGGTTTAGGATTAAGTATCGTACAATCCCTAGTTACTACACTTAATGGTAAAATGATCCTTCAGTCAGAAAACGACATCTTTACAGTTAACTTGATTTTTAGAACTATATCACCGATAACCAAGTAAATCTTCAGATACTTTTTTAGGTTCGTTTCAGTTATACCACTCACTTGGAACATATCTGAAAACTCGGGGCCATTATCAAACCACGTTCGTAGGTGATTTAAGAATAGGTCTTCATGGCCTTTATACGTCGATTTTAAATTTGGAGATTTTTAAGAATCAGATTATAATTACTGCACCTTACTCGATGGATAATTTTTTATACTTTATGCTGCTTAATACGATAAGTTCCTTTATGCTGATTTTTAGATAATTCTTCTGAATTATTAAAAAATTGTTCTATTCTTCTACTGGTAATAAAACTCGCGTAAGTACCAAAAATCATATACACAGGGATCATTATATTCCATGAAAACATTTGCCCCACTACAATTTCTTTAAATCGATTCCATTCACTAATAATCCCGCTATTAATGTTAATCCAAGTGAACGTGTTAGCGTATCACAGATTTTATCAACTATTGAAAAAAAACGTTGATAAGACTCACTTGCACGCAACAAAAACCACCGATACAACGCAAGTATCGTTCCATTAACCATAATAGCCAAAAAGAATACCAAACTGCAAAGTGCCCAGCTATTAATGTCATACATCGGTAAATGATAAACATCGATTTTTTTAAAAATTAAACTAAATAGCCAAACTGTCATCTCCAGGAAACCGTATAAGAACAAATCACATCCAATAAGCAACATACAGTTATATAGAATAATTCCATATGTTCTTAATTTTTCCTCGATATAATCAAGTAGTTTCATAATTTTACTCCTTTTAATAAAAAAGCATTCTGACATATTTGTATATGCGTCAGAATGCTCTCTAATAATTATTTACTTACGACGTGGTCTTCGTCCAACATGTACTGGAACGCTACTTCACCCGTCAACAAGTTGGCCTTAAACAGCCCTTGATTCCCGTTGTTCTCATCACCCATCACCACAAAGTACGCGGCACCTTCATCAGCCACATGTTGAAAACTCAGGTAGTTCCCCTTGAAACCTTGCTTGCGGAACAAGCTAATAATTCGAATCATTTCACGTTGTGTCACTTCATCTGCTGCTACTTTTTCACTCATATTTAGCCTTAACTCCAATTCTCTACTTTAATCTCATTCCGCCGTTTTGGTAGCCGCTTTACTTCCAGCAATCACATCACGATCACTCAGCGCCCAAAAAAGCACTCCCCTGAGACAGCGGAGTGCTCTAAAAATCAGTAAATAACTAATTAATTATTTGCCTAACTTTTCCTTACCAAGAACCTTTAACTTTTCATCAAAGTCATAGACAACTGGTTCACCAGTAGCCATTTCAAGGTCCATGATATCATCATCACTGATTTGTTCGATGTACTTGCTTAAGGCACGTAATGAGTTACCGTGGGCAGCAATGATTACATTCTTGCCATCTAATAACTTAGGTGCGATTTGGTCTTCCCAGAAAGGCATAACGCGTTCCAAGGTAACCTTCAAGTTTTCGCCACCAGGGACGATGTTAGGGTCTAAGTCAGCGTAACGACGATCGTTAACAGCTGAGCCTTCATCATCAGCGCTCAATAATGGAGGTAAAACATCATAAGAACGACGCCAGATATGAACTTGGTCGTCACCGTATTTTTCAGCGGTTTCCTTCTTGTTCAAACCTTGTAATGCACCATAATGACGTTCGTTTAAACGCCAAGTCTTGGTTTCTGGAATCCAAAGTTGGTCGGATTCTTCAAGCACATAGTGCAAAGTCTTGATGGCACGAGTCAAAACTGAAGTAAAGGCGTAATCGAATTCTAAGCCTGCTTCTTTAACTTTTTGACCAGCAGCCTTAGCTTCTTCAACACCCTTTTCGCTTAAATCAACGTCAACCCAACCAGTAAATTGGTTAGATAAGTTCCATTCACTTTGACCGTGACGAATCAATACTAATTTTGCCATAGCAGTTAATGACCTCTTTCTTAAGTTATTTACTCACCCTATTTTACACTGAAAAAGCGAAAAATCAAAACAATATCAGCGCTTATTTTCAGAATCCGGGTGGCAAGTAATCGTTTTTTTCAGATTAATGTTAGGTCGTGGCCGGTGAACCGGTTTCACACCAATAATGTCCAAAATAAAGTTAAAAATCGGCACACCGACGATCAAGCCCCAGACACCGAACAGACGCTCACTCACTAATAATACGACAAACGTATAAAAAATGGGCAGTTCCGTGCGACTCGACATAAACTTTGGATTCAAGACGTAGGCCTCTAGGGCGTGCACAACCAAAATCATTAAGAGCATATAGACCACATAGCGCAAGCCACCGACCGAATAAGCAATCAGACTTAGCGGTACGACTGAAATAATCACCCCAGCAACCGGAATCAGACTTAAAATAAAAATCATTAATCCCAAGCTAATCAGTTGAGGCATCTTCAAGATTGCCATGAAGGCCACCGTGATCACCGTATTGACAATCGCAATCAAGAACTGTGCTTCCAAAACCACGCCAAAGCTATTCACAAACTTTTTGGCAAAGAACTGGACGTCTTGAAAGAACCAGCCAAAGGTACTCGTCAAAAAGCGCTTTGTAAAGACGCGCATTTGATGATCCTCAATGGTAAAGAAGAAACTTAATATAAATGATAGGAAGAACGTTAACCCCATATTGCCGATATTCGTAATGTATTGAAAGACAACCGAAATGCCACCCTTTAATTGTTTGAGCAAGTCCGATTCTTGGAAATACGACGTGACCCACGTCAACAACTGGTTGGTATCGTGCGACGGATTCTGATAAAATCGATAGACTGATTCAAACGTCAAAAAAGTTTGTTTAATCAGTTGTGGCAAGTAAATCGACACGGCAAAGTAAATCCCTAAAATAACTAACGCATAGACGGCAATAACAATGATTGTTGGTGGAATTTTCACCCACCGGCGCACACTACGCACCAATCGTGTCACCAAGAACGTAAAAATAAACGTTAATAAAATGATGCTCATCATACTTGACGCCAAGTACAGCGTCAAGATGATTAATGCCAACACACAGGCGCGCCGCCAGCGTACATTGTGTATTAACTGTGACCAAAACTCCACAAAATCCACCCCTCTACTATCCCTTTCCTCTATTCTAACGGAAAGCCGGAGTAATAAAAATTAAAAGGCCGTCGTAATCCAACAAAAAGCACGCGAAATTTATCACCAATCACCTGATAAACTTCGCGTGTTCGTTTATATTGACACTCAATCGATTATGAGAATTGCATCTTCAAGCTTTCTAACCCGAGCGCTTGATGAATAATGACCGAGGCACCACCTAGCAAGGCCGCTGATTGCACGTTCTTAGTTGCAATAATCGGTACTTGCCGACTTGGTGATGTTAACTTGCCCGTATTCTCCCGAATATTGGTTAGTAATTGTGGCAAGATTTCTAAGACGGTCGTATTCAAAACAACCACATCCGGTGCAAATGCTGTTGAGACATTCGCAATCACTTTAGATAGATAGTAAACAAAATCATCAAAAACCTTTGTGACTTCTGGGTCATGATTAATGTAATCATGCTTAACTGTTGTTAAATCTAGTCGTTCAACTTGCTTAATGGCTTTCAACCGGGCCCATAGTGCTGTTTCAGAAGCGTAATCGTTCACTGAGGCCAAGTGATCTTCAATGTGCCGGTCTTCTAACAAAGCAGTCCCCACCTCACCTGCTTCACCTTCATGACCGGAATAAAGCCGTGAATCGGCTACGATACCAGCATGAATCTGATCTCGAACAACTACTGAAACCACATTGTCGAAGATTTCATTATCATGGAAGTCACGCTCAAAAACGGCCGTTAAGTTAGCTTTCTTTTCAAGTACGACTGGAATTCGCAGTTTATCACGTAAATACTTCGCTAAATCAAAATGGGTTAGCCCCTTAATTGGCGTCTTGAGAATCTTATTCTCATAAATAATCCCATCCAGCGCAATGGCAACTCCCATCAATCCATGAATCGTGCCATAATCATCAACATTACGTAATTGGTCTTCAATCAAATCAATGACATCCGTCAATGTCATATCGCTCGTCTTAAAGCTTTGAAAGTGTAAAATTTTACCATTTAACCGTGAATACATCAGCTTAACCGCATCGGCTGACATGTCGATACTAGCTACAAAGCCATAATTCACGTTTAACTCTGCCATGACTGGCTTGCGGCCACCATTTTTCGTGCTGACACCACAGCCAATTTCCTTGATGAATTGTGTCCGCAATAACTGGTTATAAATATCAGAAACGGTTACTTTGTTCAAACTCAAATTCCGTGAAATTTGACTCCGACTAATTGGTCCTTCATTAATAACCTGCTGCAGAACTTGCTTTTCATTCGTACTGCGCATTACATGTTTATTAATAATCATACTGAATTTCGATGCTCAGCGTTGACGACCAAACTACTTTACCAAAATTACGTCAACTTGGTCTGCCATTAATTCACTCATCAACGGGCACCTTAACCCCCTAATCTGTTAATATTCTATAGCATCAAATAAAAGTAGTACACAAAATAGTCATTTTTATACCCATCTTGACATATCAACGTTAAAAAAAGGTCAACACTAATATAAAATGACCGCCCCCGTGGAACCAAAATGTTAGGAACGGAAACCATCCGTCCTTACTCCTACATTCTATAACAGTTTTTATAAAAAAATCACCGATTGACACCTAAAAGCAGGTGTTTTCTCGATGATTGTTAGGTGGGCTTCCATACCACTATTAATTTGATTATATTACTGTAACGACTTGGCAGCTTGAGCCAGTGACATATGCTGTAAACTTGCTCGTTGCAAAATGGCTTCAATTTGGATATCGGTATACTGGTTAGCATTGAAGCCGGCTTGAGCTAATTCGGCACGGGTGGCCTGAATCTGATCAGAACTGTAATTCATCGTTTGTGCCGCCTGAGCTAATGAGAGATGTTGATCAGTCGCACGCTGAAGAATCGCACGAATTTGCGCATCACTGTAACTACTCCCATCTAACCCTTGGTTTGTTAATTCTGCACGTGTCGTTTGTACCTGACTATCACGATAACTACTGCTAGTCGCACTGGATGAAGCCGATGAATGATTGGCTGAAGCAGTTGTCGCAGATGAAGATGTCGCCGGTCGATTAGTTGCCGGCGTTCGCTGTGTCTGTCGATTACTACCAGTCATCCCCGTAGCGGCTTGTGATGCACTGGGAATGGCCGGCGTTGATCCTGTCAGCGTCTTAAGTGCAACATTATTTTGTTTCCGTAAATCTAGTACATTTTTCCGAATATCTTGATAATAACGTTGCTTAAACTGCTTATCCTGCAATAACTGGGCAATCACTACGTTAGAATCTGTAAATTCATTAGCTTTATTCAGCTCAGTGGCCTTTTGATACGCCTGCTGATATGTCTTTCGCTTGCGTTGAACTTTTTGAATCAACGTGAGCTGTGCTTGGGCCTGACTAATTAAGGTCGTTGCACCACGCTTCGTATTCTTGACCGTTATAAAATCCCGCTTAGCCGCATCAAACTTACGCGCATCCAAGGCCTGTTGACCATCAACGTAAGTCTGCGTCTGAGTTAGATAGCGCTGCGCTGCAGCACTGCTAGCCTTTGTCCGCGTCGCATGTGTAAAACTCGTTTCCGCTAACGTATAATTGCGCGCTTGTAATGCCTGTTCACCAGTTCGCATTTCAGCCGTGTATGAGTCTTCCTGTAGACGATACCGCGTGTATGAATAACTACCGACCCCCACAGCGATAATTATCGCAAATACGATCCACATCCATCTTTTCATCACGACACCCCCATCAACTGATTTTGTAATTAATTTATTATAACATGTTTATGAATTAGGTCGTGATTCGTTGTGCTTACAAAACTGTTTTCATAAGCGTATAATAATTAGTGTATTTTACGAAGAAAGGATCCTTATTGCAATGCTAGAAAAAACTTTTTACCACACTCTTCTAAGCCACTCATTCAATATGCCCGTCACAGTCAACTACTGGGATGGCAGTAGTGAAACTTATGGTGAAGGCACACCAGAAGTCACGGTGACGTTTAAAGAAGCTATTCCAATGCGCGAAATCACTAAGAATGCCTCGATTGCCCTCGGTGAAGCCTATATGGATGGCAAGATTGAAATTGATGGCAGTATTCAAAAGTTAATCGAATCCGCCTATGAATCGGCAGAAAGCTTTTTCAATAATTCCAAGTTCAAGAAGTTCATGCCTAAACAATCTCATTCTGAAAAGAAGAGCCAACAAGACATTCAAAGCCATTACGACGTTGGTAACGACTTCTATAAGATGTGGCTCGATCCAACCATGACCTATTCTTGTGCCTACTTCAAACACGATACTGATACGTTGGAAGAAGCTCAAATTCATAAGGTCCATCATATTATTCAAAAGCTCAATCCACAACCCGGCAAAACCTTGTTAGACATTGGTTGTGGTTGGGGAACATTAATGTTGACCGCCGCTAAAGAATACGGCTTAAAAGTAGTTGGCGTCACCTTATCGCAGGAACAATATAACTTGGTTGCTAAACGCATCCAAGATGAAGGCCTCAGTGACGTCGCCGAAGTCCGGTTACAAGATTACCGTGAACTTGGCGACGAAACATTCGACTACATTACCAGTGTTGGGATGTTCGAACACGTCGGTAAGGACAACTTAGCAATGTACTTTGAACGCGTTAACCACTATCTTAAGGCTGACGGGGTGGCCTTATTACACGGAATTACTCGCCAACAAGGTGGGGCCACTAACGGTTGGTTAGATAAGTACATTTTCCCAGGTGGCTACGTTCCCGGGATGACCGAAAACTTACAACACATTGTTGAAGCCGGCTTACAAGTCGCTGACGTTGAAACACTCCGTCGCCATTACCAACGGACGACTGAAATCTGGGATAAAAACTTTAACGCTAAGCGCGCTGCCATCGAAGAAAAAATGGGCGTGCGTTTCACTCGCATGTGGGATCTCTACCTACAAGCCTGTGCCGCTTCCTTCCAGTCTGGTAACATTGACGTCATGCAGTACCTCGTCACTAAGGGTGCTTCATCACGAACTTTACCAATGACTCGGAAATACATGTATGCGGATAATCGGATTAACAAAGACTAACTAAAATGTAAAAATACCAACTACGCCTCAAAGTAGTTGGTATTTTTTATACTTGGCATTCATTAACCATTGCTCATACCGGCCCGAATCTATTGACAATGATTATAATGGTCGACTCCGGCTAAGTTTATCAAACATCCACAACAGCAGAATGAATGCTAATAATCGGCTGCCGATAACCTCAGACTAAGCCCTTGTAGCTAGAGATACATTACCAACAACATGTACACAATTTTTTCTTTAACCGAACTATTTATTATTCTCTAAATGCAATGATTGAATATCTTAAACCATCAGCTTTATCCAACATCAGCAAATACAGACACAGCAAAAAAATTTTACCTTAACTAGCACAATTAAGGCCTCCCAAAAGTTAGTTAATTTGCCTAGAATTCTCGTCTAAAAATTTTGCTAACTGCTCTGGTGTCTCCGGCTGATCATGGGCAACCCAGTCAACAATAACGGTCATTAACCCAGTCGTATGATAAACGATATAGTAATGTTGATTTAGCGTTGTCAGATTTGCAATAGCAGGCTTGTTCTGACTCAATTCAATCATTACACTAGCAATTTTTTGTCGTAACTGTCCTTCTTGACCCGCCGCCAGTAAAATTTTAACAGTGGTACTATACCGTTGAAAAAAATAAACCATTTGTAAAATATATTGTGAATTGTTATGAAAACTAACAGTTGCTTTAAAATCTGCTAGCATCGTTGCAAGCTCAAAATTTAAAACCTCCACTATATTATGATAGTGTCGGTAAAACGTCGGTCTGGAGACACCGGCTACCTTAGTCAATTCACTTACCGTAATATTCGTAAAGGACTTCACTTTAACTAACCGGTCAATTGCGCCAACTAATGCTTCTTGTGTTAAATTAACAGTTTTTACCATTTACAAATTAGCTCCTTGTGTCTCATTTTAAGTTCTAAGGATTGTTTTTACTCATTCATCGCGATACACTTGTCTCAATCAAGAGACATCTGTTTCACAGCTTGGCATAAGTATAACACTAAGTAGTCCAAATACTTATCTTAAAACACACAAGGAGTTTAGTATATTGAAAAAAATAGTTGCAATTACAGGCGCAAGTAGTGGCATGGGTTTAGAAACAGCTAAATTAATGGCTGCCAATAATTGGATCGTTTACGGTGGTGCCCGCCATATTGAAAAAATTCCGACAGCTTCAAATCTTCATCCAGTAAAACTAGACGTCACAGACACCAGTTCAAATCAAAATTTTATTAACACAATTATTGCAGAACAGGGACACATCGATGTTTTAATCAATAGCGCCGGTTATGGTGAGTTAGGTCCTGTTGAAGATATTTCAATGGCCACCGCTCGACAACAATTCGAGACCAACTTTTTTGGGGCTGCCGAATTAACCAAATTAGCCTTACCACACATGCGCAAGCAGCATTCTGGTCGTATTGTAAACATTTCCTCTGTCGGTGGCGATATTTATTCACCATTGGGAGCCTATTACCACGCATCAAAAGCTGCCCTTCAACAGTGGAGCGACATCCTAGATCTAGAAGTGCAGCGTTTCAATATTAGATCCGTCATTGTTCAGCCCAGTGGTACTCGCTCGACCTGGGGTCCTATCGCGCGTCAAAGAATTTTACAAAATACCAATGGTGATTCCACTTATACCGACTTAGTCAATTTGATGACCACTACGTTAGCAGATAATGCGCGGGGCATGTCAGCAACCACCACTGATTTAGCTCAAGTTATTATTGCAGCGGCCACTGACAAGCATCCTCATCGTCGCTACTTCAACACATTCCATGACCGACTAACCGTTTTTGTGGCTCGCGCCTTACCCAACCTTTTTCGTCGGCAAATTCAACGCAGTATTACACAGCCTAAGCAGTAAGACTAGTCTCCAGCCATAAATCAAGTATTTAAATTATCAAGTATTGCCGCGTCAGTCTAATACCACTTTCTTAATAATCTCCAATGTTAAAATTCCGGTGAACAATCATCCAATATGATTGTTCACCGGAATTTTAGCATTCACGCCGCCATTATTTTTATTATTCAAAATATTCAACGATCAATTGTACCCATTAAGTGATTGCTCACCAGCCATCCGAACGACTTTGCTGATTGGCTGTACTAGAGGACATAAGAAGTACAAGTGCCGATGGACATGCAGCCATTTAATTGGCACATTTTAATCACGCTTACTAATAACTAACACAATACAGATCATTATGCATTTTGCATAAGCTTTTTTCGGATTGAACAGCTATGCTAATCATCGTACTAGCAAATGGTTAACCAGCCTACGTACATTAAGAAAAATGGTCGATCATCAAAATAATCACGAGGGCCTCCCCAGCTCTGAGCCACCAACGATAACGGGCCCACCGTTGGGACAACCAATGCCGGTGTAGCCACCGATTACCATAATGTGCGAGCACAGGTGCACCCAAGATCATAAAACTTGTTATCCAATAATTCACTTTACCAGTGACAGTGACATGATCAAAACCAGCACCGATGGCAGCAATAACGAAGAATGCATAGACAATCCAAAGCATAACCTTCAGAGTTGGCTGGATTCTCAACCACCAATAACGTATGTGGCGCGTCTTCGACATTGATTCGTTTGGTGAAGATTGTCGCCACACAGGCAATGCTGTCAACATGGCATTTGCACTCTGATAACGTCGCTGTGGATCAAGTGTCGTTGCTTTCATGATAATTGGCGCCCAAGTTTGATCTGTGGTCATCGTCTCAGCATCAAGTGGCCCATGCGGTTCATTGCCAGTCAGCAGGCAATTCAGAACTATGCCCAATGAGTAAAGGTCACTACGCTGATCCGTTTGTGCAAAGCCATAATTTTCTGGTGCGGCAAAACCACTCGTCCCTAATAACCGCGTGTCACTTTCCTGAAATTCATGGTATTGTCGGGCCGCATTGACGTCAATCAAATAGTAGTGTTCCCGATAATACATGATATTACTTAGCTTGAGGTCTCGGTGTACAATTTGTTGCTCGCCCAGTGCCCGCAGTGTTATCAACAGTTCTTGCGCAACATCCAATGTCATTTTGGGGGTAAACGATCCTTGTTCTCGCACTAAAGCCGCTAGCGTTTGACCATTGATTAGGGTTTCAACGCTCAAAATACAATCATCCGCTGTTAATAACGCTTCGATTCGGGGCATCCGAGGAACAGGATGTTGTTTTAAACGTTGTAGAACGGGAACATTATCGGAGCGCACTAATTTGGCTACCGAAACAACCTGTTGCTTCTTAACCAGCAACGGGAACTCACGCTGCGCAATTAATGGTCCTAATGGTTCATAACCCGACTCACTTAACAATTGCATTGCTTGAACAATTGGTAACACCGTGGCACCCCTCTTTCATCAAATCATTAACTTTTATCATAACCATACTTTTGGAGGAATTACAATGTCAAAATATCATAATAACGAAGTCACTACAGTCACATCGCATTCACGAACAGCCGAATTAGTCTTAGGAATTATCGGCGGCATCTTCGGTATCATTGCTGGCCTATTAGCTATGACCATCGGCGGTATCGGTAGTGCACTAGAAGCCAGTGGATCTGCTGGTGTTAGCAATCTGGGAATTGGCTGTATTATCGTTTCTGCCCTAGCCATTATTTTAAGTGTCTTTATTAACCGTAATCATGTTTTAATGGGCTGGTTGATCATCCTTTGTGGGATTCTTAACTTCGTCTTTGTCAGTTTCTTCGGGATTCTAAGTGGTTTGCTCATCGTTATTGCAGGCGGCTTAGCGCTAAGAAAGTAGGTTAATCCATGCAAAAAACTAAATCTTGGTATCAAAAATGGTGGGCGTGGGTCCTAATTGTCCTAGGTGTTTTCTTTGTTATTAGCCTTGTCAACTCCCCACAAGATAGCCAAAGTTCACAAACAGCCACGGCTAAAAAGGCGTCAGCTCGAAAAACAAGTACTAGCAAGTCCACAGCTAAGAAAACAGTGGCGAATATGAGCTATAAAGTTGGTCAAACAGCTACTATTGATCACGTTCAAGTAACTGTTAATCATGTCAAAACCGCAACCACGCTAGATGATGATCAACCAAAAACTGGCAATCAGTACTACACGGTCACCGTTACTTTAAAAAATATTGGTAAAGAAAAAATTTCTTATAACCCGTTTGACTTTAAAATCAAAGCCGCTGGCAACCAAACTAGCCTAGATGAGATCAACATTGATGAAAACAACCAATTGGATAGTGGTGATCTGACTGCTGGTGGCACTGTCAGTGGTACCATGACCGGCCAAGCTAAAGCCGATGGCACCGTTGAACTCATCTACAATCCTAGCTATTTTAGCAATCGTCATTTGACATTTAAATTACAGTAGATTCTGGTACACTAATACTAATCAGTAAATGGTATTAGGAGGCGCTAACCGTGGTAGAACGTGCAACTAGAGAACTATTTAACGAAATCAAACATGCAAGTGAGGCCGACCAATTTATGACGAATATGGCCAGTAGTTTTATCCGTACCAATCCGGCGGAATACCTCGCCGAACTTATTCAGATCAAGCACGTCACTAAAAGCCAAGTGATCCGACGCGCTAATCTAACACCCTCGATTGGCTATCAGTACTTTGATGGCAAGCGCCGCCCAAACCGAGCCCGCATCATCGCCCTCGGATTCGGTTTTCAACTAACCCTAACCGAGCTCAACACGATGCTCAAGCGAACCGGTTACGCCGTCCTTTATGCCAAGGATGAATGGGATGCGCTGATTATCTTCGCGCTTAATCAGCAATTCACGCTCAATCGAACAGACGAACTGTTATATGAGTATGGTTTAGGAACGATTACCGACGAAGATTAGCCTACCAAATACAGGTTAATTCGAAATAAATTAATCTCAATAGCAAACGGGCTTCACAAGAATGAATCAAAAATTCTTGTGAAGCCCGTTTAGTATTGAACAACTGTACGAAATCCAGAATCGACATTAAGCATATGTATCCTTACCAGTTCATCGCAACTAAGCAAGTAAATAATACCCGCCACTTAGCCCAATGAATAAATAAATTAACCGACGAACGACCATCATCGGCAGCCGTGGTAAAATTCGCGCCGCAATTACCGTCCCAATCACCGCACCTAACATACCAATCAAAATATGGGGAATCAAGACTGGGGTCAGAATACCGTTTAGTGCCCGGACCGTCGAAATATATATGACATCAATTAAAAAGAAGGTCTGCAAATTACCCAAGTAGTCCGCAGTTGTATCAGCAAGTGATAGAAAATATAATGCCATTAATGGCCCCCCAATACCAAACAGACCGTTAAAAAAGCCGGAGACAATCATAAACAGACCAGCTAACCACCACGGATAGCTTTGGGTCGCCGCACGTTTGCTAAAGCTAAAATATAATGCCAATGCTAATAGTAGTGCCCCCAACAAGCGGCGCAACAATTGAACGTCTAGTACCTGACCCAAATGCACCGAATAAGCCGCCACGCTCGCATAAACGATAAATGGGATGATAATTTGCCGCAAATGAATATGGTGCCGATTACGCCAAACGAGAGTCAGGACACTAGCCGCCATAATAACGCCAGCCACCGCCGCACTTTGCGCGATTGGAAAAAGTTGTGGTAAAAAAATCATCATAACGATTGCCGCACCAAACCCGGTCAAACCCTGGACAAGTCCAGCCATTAATCCTGGTAAAAAAACTAGTAACCACGCCATCATTATCCCCCCTTTGGCATAATAAAAAAGAACCGGATCACCCAGTTCCAACTAAAGCTAGATATGAATTAATAACACGAAAACCATCACTGAAACTAAGCCAATCACAACTGATAACGTCATTGAACGGGTTCGATAAGCCACAAACCCAACGAGGATGGCAGAAATAATCATGCCTAAGTTACCAGACGTGATCACCGCATACTTACTATCGATAAAGACACTTTTAACAACTAACGCCGTGAATAGCGAGACGGGTACAAACCGCATCCATTCATTAAACCATTCTGGAATTTTGCGCTTCGTAAAGAATAGTAGTGGAAAGAACCGTGGTATAAAGGCAACACACGCACAAAAAATGACCAACCAAAAATGGTCCATACTACTCATTGAGCTGACTGATTGCATAAGAAAAACCCCTCTGTGCCTTACTTGTCAGATTCTTCCATGGCAGCTTGGCCAGTAGGATCGTGAACCTTATAAAGTAAATGACTTTCTGGCTTATGTGCTAACAAGTAACGTTCAATAAAGTAACCGGTCAACGATGCAAGTAACGTTGAGACGACCAGTCCCAATGTACTCTTCATTAAGACCAGAAAACCAATCGTTAGAACACCTGACAACGCGGCAACTAAGATAATCAAGCGACTCTTAGTTTGCATAATTGCCATATAAATGAATAACGCCGTTAAAGCAAAATCCACTACTTGGAGATTAATCGTCAGTGCACTACCAATCAAGCTACCGATAATATTACTTACCGTCCAAAATAATAACGAATAGTGCTCGACCAATAAGGCTTGCGACGGTTTCCAGTGTTTATCCGTTGCAAACTTCAAGTAATTAACCGCATAATTTTCATCATTCATCGAAAATGCAAACGTAAAAATAAACGGTAACGATTGCCCCTTTAAGTACCGCGATAAGCTGGAACCTAGTAAAGCGTATCGTAACTCCAAGAAAAACATCATCAAAATAATGGTTGTCATCGGTGCGTTAATCGTCAGCATCGATGCAATTAAAAATTGGGCGCCACCGGAAAAGACCATTACCGAAATTAACGCCGTCAGTAAATGGTTGAACCCGGCCGCATGCAATAGCACCCCACAAGCTAACCCAATGGGAATATAGCTAAGCCCAAGTGGCATTACTGTTCGTAAGACCACTAACCAATTTGGCTCGTTCTTTTTCACCAAGAATGCCTCCAGTACCATACCAGTAAAGAATTCTAGCAACAACAGCAAGCGTCAAACTACTTAGACACTCGACCTCAATTTTAACATGTTTTTTACGGCAATCCTACACTTTGTTAACTTTTTAGCTGTATGTAAGCGGTATCACAGCTATTTTTTAATTGAAATGTTGTCCTAAAATCACTAAATCATTAGGACGACCACCTAATTCAGCAACCTCAGGCAGAAAGCCCCACTGTTCATAGCCAAATTTTTTGAACAGCTTGATGCTTGGAATATTACTTGAAAAAATATAAGCGATAATCGTTGTTAATCCCAACACAGGTAATTGTTTAGGAACTAATGTCAAAACCTGGCTACCGATTCCCTGTCCTTGAACACTGCGATCCAAATAAACTGAAATTTCAGTCGTCTTTGCATACGCTGCCCGTCCATAAAATGGTGACAGACTAACCCAACCGACCACTGAGTCGTCCTTTACAACAACCCACAGCGGATAGTGTTCAGGGGTATGACTCAAAAACCAATTTCGACGTTGCTCAACCGTAACTGGTTTAAGATCAGCCGTCACTTGATGACCCGGAATCGTTTGATTATAAATATCTACAATAATTGGTAAATCTGACATGGTTGCAGTTCGTAATGATACACTCATAGGTGACTTCCACTCCATTCAGCTTAACTACTGTTATCAGTCTTTATTATACATTTAATCATCTAAAAGCGGGCGTACTTTTCATCTGTTTTTAGATGACTTAAATAAGATTAAGTGTCCTGGCACAAGCAGAATCAGAACTAAGCTCGCTTTTCTTCGATCATCAGAAAAAATAAGACACTTCTACCTTCCTCACACTTTGATATTGCTGCAACAGCCGGCTAACTTGGTATTTTTATTTTTGCAACTAATTGTCGCAATTGTTGGCGCTCATCAGCCGATAAGTTAGTTAACATTTCTTGATGGATTCGCTGCCGGGTTACTTTGAACGTTTCAGCAAGCTTTTGCCCATCGTCAGTTACAAAAATATTTTTATTTCGCGAGTTATCACTCGGTATTTGACGAATAATCAACCCCTGCTGCTCCATATTTTTAAGCATCACCGATACCGTCGCTGCTTTGCGTCCAATAAGTTCAACGATATTACGTTGAATAATACCTGGATGGGCAGCAATGTATGTTAAAACCATCAGTTGTTGGGTCGGCACATGGTTGGTCATTTTTTCACGTACCAACACTTCTTCCCCGCGTACGACTTGGTGAAATAATGCAATTGTTGCTTCTATATCTGCCATATTCTCACACTCCATGGTCTTAAGTATACCAAATTTAATTAGTTATTAGAATTGTTTGACAGACTAACTTCAAAGAGTTAGCATTACGAACAGTTAATCAAACTAACATTGCTAAGAAATGAGGCTTTATTATGACCAATGAATCAATCCAATTAACTAATCTCGATCCCCGCATCATCCAATTTCAAAACAATATTCGTGAAAAATATAGCGCTGCTAATCAAACTGCACTCAAAGGGCAAATTGTCATTACTGGTTCATCGACCGTCGAAATTTTTCCAATCGAAAAACTCCAAACAAAACTGCATCTCAAGCACAAAATCTATAATCGTGGCATTCGCGCAACAACGACTGCTGACGAGCTTAATCATATGGATACGCTGATTTTCGATCTCCAGCCCAGTATCCTTTTCCTGCAAATTGGCGCCAATGATATGGGCTTCAACCTGTCAGAAAAAACAATGATGCAAAATTACGATCAAATCATGACTCAAGTTGCTAGTAAACTACCGAAGACACAAGTCTATATTATGGCTTATTATCCTATCAATACAGTTGCTAACTTTAACACCGCCGATGCTTCACATCCGAATGTCGCGCAATATCGGACTAATGCGATGACCAGGGCTGCAAATATTAAAGTTAAAGCCCTTGCTGCAAAGCATAACTTTGATTTCATTGACTTGAATGCCGGACTAACTGATACTGATGGTAATTTGAAGAAAGAACTTACTTTTGATGGTCTTCACCCACTACCAGCTGGTTATGACATTATCTTTAGTAATCTATCACCTTATTTGAAATAGGCATGCTTAGCTATATTACTTAGCATCGAAAAAGCGCCCCGCTAGAATTATAAGTATCCCAGCGAAGCGTTTTTTAACAAGCTATTCTAATTAATATAATGTGACCAATTTAGCACTTTGTAGCGTATTCAAACGCGATTGTTTAGTTAAACCAGCTCTTAACTCCACGCCACATCCGAACAAAAATGTTCGCTTTGTCGATCGACTTCTTAGGCGTTACATTGATAGTCAGGTTTTTACTTGTCGTTCCGTCAACTACCTTAATCGCTTTTTTGCTTAGGTTCAAGTTAACAGTACCGACCGTCTTACCATTCTTAACGGGCGCTTGTAGCTTACCGGCCGTTGTCGCCGACTTCTTCAAGCTGACCTTACCAGTAACGGCACTAGCATCCGTCCCGGTTGGCAAGTAAATCTTGGTTATACCACTATTTGAAACGAGTTGCGACGTTAAGGACTTCCCATCTTGGACATCAACGGCTTTCACACCATTGATCTTGCCATGCTTGTTAATCGTCGTAGTCGTGTAGTTGTGGTAAACATACGACATGATTTCAGCCGTTTGAGTAAAACGTTCCGTCCCACTATCGTTAGCGGCGCCAGCATGCATGACGACCGTAATGATTCGGTTACCATTGCTAAACTTAACGGTTCCAGTGAAGGCATTCCCAGCCTTAGTGGAAGTCCCCGTCTTCAAACCATCCACAGGAAGTGCGGAGTAATGCTTAACCAGTCCTTTGAGCATGTAGTTCCGGTTATCCATCTTGGTTGCTGAACTAGTGCCCTTTTCAAACCAAGCATGGGCAATGCTGGAAGTCTTTAAAACTTCTGGGTAATCTGATAATAGCTTTTGCGCAACGGTAGCAACATCTTGTGCTGACATTTCGTTTTCAGCACTAGCTGCAACGTTACTATACCCAATCGTGCTGCCAACTTCTTTATTGGTTAACCCACTAGCATTAATAATGGTAGCGTCCGTGATGCCCCATGATTTGGCTGTTTTCCGCATCAATTCAACAAACTTATGTGGTGTTCCAGCAACCGCATCACCCAAAGCCGTTACAGCTGCGTTAGCGGAATAAATTTCAGTTGCATTATACAACTGACGCACCGAATATGTCTTCGTTGATAATAACGGAACGTTCGCATATTCCGTATTCTGACTCATCTTAGCGACTGCTTTGCTAACACTGATCTTCTGATTCCATGATAATTTACCTTCATGAATGGCCTTGAGGATTAAATAAGTGCTCAACATCTTAGTCATCGACGCAATCGCCATTGGTTGACTACTGTTTTTATCATAAAGAATCTGACCAGTCGACGCGTCCACTGCAATCGCAGCCTTCGCAGAAATCGATGGTGTACTGGCTGCTTGGGCTTGAAGGTCAGTCCCCGCAATTCCCAAACCAGCTGTACTAAACGTAACTGCCGCAACGAGGGCAATCATAGCTTTCTTTAACTTTCCCGCAAATCTCATGTCTCAATTATCCCTTTCTTAATTGCTAATGCTAATTTTAGTTTAAATAATTATGTCTGTGGAAACAAGTTAATTTATCATATTCGATTGTTTTTTTGTTAATGGCTGATCATGTTTTACTGGCAAATGAATGACAAAGCTCGTCTGCTCATCATCACTTTGGGCATAAATGTAGCCACCGTGATGTTCCACGATACTTTGTGCGATAGCCAAGCCCAGTCCTGACCCACCAGTCGCCTTAGAACGTGATTCTTCGACCCGGTAAAACCGTTCAAATAAACGACTCAATGATTCGGCTGGAATCCGCTGGCCATCATTCGTTACATGAATCACAACTTCTTCACCACGTTGCTCGGCTTGTAACACCACGTTTTTAGCACCAGTACCATACTTAAACGCGTTAGTAATCAAATTACTGAAGACTCGCCCCAGTTTCTCCGCATCCGCTTCAATATAAATCGGCTGCGAACCACTCTCCACTTCAATTTTCAGATGCTTTTTATTAGCTTCCAATTCAAAACTAGCCGCTAATTGTTCAAGCATCGCCGTCAAGTTCAACCGATTAATGGCTAAGGGAGTCTCAGTCTGACGTGATTTCGTATACTCAAATAAATCTTCAACAAGTGATTTCATTTGAGTTGCCTTCAAATAAGCAATATGCGCGTATTTGATCAAGTCTTCTTCTGACTGGTATTGCTGATTTTCAATCAAGCCTAAATATCCAATAATCGACGTCAGTGGCGTTCGAATATCATGACTCACATTAGTGATGAGCGCATCCTTCGACCGTTCAATCTCACGTTCTTCGTCCATCGAATGGATAGCAGAATCTACCAAAGCATTGACACTTTCAACGACCCGTTGCGTATCGCCAGTCAAATTAAAATCAATTCGATGATCAAAATGCCCCGCGGCAATATAATGCAACTCACTAATAATATGTCGCAACTGCATTTGTTTATAGCGCCGAATCAACCGCCAATATAATACAAAGCCATCCGCAATGAGCATCAGCCCGATAAAGATATTTTCATAACTCCATAACTGATAATTATTAGGACCAATCGTAATTGACCGTTTAATTTGAAAAATACCACTCTGCAAACCTGGATTATGCGCAATCGTACTGTTGATCAGCACAACGATCGACAAGTTCAAAAGGAGTAGCAAAATCACCGTCACTACCCCTTCAAAAAACAATTCACTTTTTTCGCGCCCCGTTAATTTCAAAAGCTAGCCCTCACTTTTAACGCGATTCAATCTTATAACCAACGCCCCAAACAGTCTGAATGACCTTTTCACCATCCGTGGCTTCTTCGATTTTATCTCGCAAATGACTCACGTGCACCATCACCGTCTTGGCTGAGACGATACTTTCTTGTTGCCAAACTCGTTCAAAAATATCATCAGCTGAAAAGACCCGGTTAGGATGACTCGCGAGCAAGTACAAAATACCGAACTCTAACGCGGTTAATTGAATATCCTTACCCGTCAATGTCTTCACTTCATGTGAATCCTTATTGATCGTTAGTGGCCCAATGTCCAACACATCTGGTTCCGTGGTGGTCACATTATTTTCAGAACGCCGTAACAACGACTTAACCCGTGCCATAATTTCTAGCGGATTAAATGGTTTGGTGACATAATCATCAGCGCCCGTAATTAACCCTTGAATCTTGTCCATATCGCCTGTTTTAGCAGACAAGACTAAGATTGGAAGTTGTGAATCTTTCCGCACTTCCTTAATTACTTCAATTCCATCCATCTCAGGCATCATGATGTCCAAGATCATTAACGCGATGTCCGGATTCGTATTTAATTTAGTTAAGGCTTCGCGTCCATTATAAGCACTAACTGGTTCATAACCTTCGTTTTTAATATAAATTTCTAATAGTTGTGCAATTTCTTTGTCGTCATCGACTACTAAAATTTTCATAGTGTTTTTCTCCTTAAATAATTCTATTTTTATTCTACCAAAAAAGCGGCCGAGCTTGGCAGTTAACGATTGATTTTAGAGAAAACGCAACTATTCCTCGCCATTTGCAGCGCGGTAAACTAATAGCCAGGTATAGTAACCACCCACCAATACTAACAGTCCCGCTGCGATCCAAATCGTCCGTAACGTCCACCACCGTTGCAAGATAGCAGAGACAATCGCGCCTCCGGCAAAACTTAATACTAATTCCCAATACACTAGCCCAGTTGCCAAATCAGTCCGTGAACCTGCTAACCAATAGTTAGTCAGCGCCACTGTCGCTTTCTTTAGGTTGCCAGTAGAGAACACGTTATTATAGCCATAGCCAGCAATCGCACTAAAGGCCGTCGTCTGCATCGCCATCACGAACGCGAGCGGCGGGACAACTACAGCATTACTAACAGTTGCCGGTAATGCTCCGACCATTAAACAAACAACTAGTCCTGCTACCAAAACGGGCAAGCGCCAATAGTGTGAGTGCGCACCTAACCATTGTTTCAATATACCCACGACAATCACACCTAGCGTAAAAAAGAGGACCGTTGCTAATTTAGTCAGCACACCCGGTAAATTCCACTGGGCCACATCAACACTGAGAAAAATTAAATTGCCCGTTTGACCAGCCGCTAAGACACCTCCCCGTTGTATGAACGTGTATGCGTCAATAAAGCCACCGATAAAAGTTAAGCCCAAGCCAATCTCTCGTAATTGAAATAAATGGCGTGACTGAAACCGTTGCATCTACTCACCTACTTAATATACTGAATTTGGCACCTCACTAAACTGGTACAGTACATTTTAATAAGTCCATCATAGCGCAATTACTCATCAGTGCCTAACACAAACGCGCCGTTAGCTCATTACAGGTTAAGTGGCGCGTTCATAAAACACTTAATCATTACAGCATTACTGATAATTCTATTGTCAGCTATTTTTGGTGGTTAAATAATCATTAAACGTTGATGCAAATTGTCCATCGATTGCCTTAACATGTCCGCTTTGAAAAGTGACCGAATCGTCGCAACCTACTAACTGATACCTCATGATATAAATAACCCCATCCCTTAAACAGTTAGTACTACGATAGCATTAAAATTCTAACAGATTTCATAAGTAACATAATCGTATTCAGAACCAATACAGGCGTTGCAATCAAACTAGCAAATAACGGGCAATCTACCTAAACGTTAAGTCCACGCTTTTCTCAATTCCAATCAGCACTATACATAAAAAAACGTAGAACCAAAAGATAGGTTCTACGCTTACTTGAAAATTATTTCTAAACCGAATTCCACTGGCTAGTCAAGCCATTGGTACAGTCAGTTTAACCGTTAACTGAATAGTTAGGAGCATTTTTTGTAATTTGAATTTCATGCGGGTGTGATTCGCGTAAACCAGCGCCAGAAATCTCAACAAACTGAGCGTTTTCAATCAAAGCTGCAATATCTTTAGCGCCTACATAACCCATACCAGACCGTAAACCGCCTAACATTTGGAAGATAATATCGTCAACGCTACCCTTGAATGGGACGCGGCCTTCAACCCCTTCTGGGACTAACTTGTTTGCTTCGTTCACGCCACCTTGGAAGTACCGGTCAGAAGAACCATGAGCTTGTGACATGGCGCCAACGGAACCCATCCCCCGATAAAACTTGTATTGACGACCATCGTCAAAGACAACTTCACCAGGTGCTTCGGCCGTTCCAGCTAACATACTACCGAGCATCACGGCGTTACCACCGGCGGCTAACGCCTTAACAATATCACCAGAATACTTGATCCCGCCATCCGCGATGATCGTCTTACCGTATTCTTGAGCAACACTGGCTGCATCATAAACAGCTGTTAATTGAGGTACGCCAACACCAGCAACGATCCGAGTCGTACAAATCGAACCAGGACCGATACCCACTTTAACAACGTCGACACCGGCTTCAAATAAAGCACGAGTGCCCTCTGCTGTCGCAACGTTACCAGCAATCAATGTCTGATCCGGAAAATGGGCCCGAATTTCTTTGATCTTCCGAAGCACACCAGCGGAATGACCATGGGCCGTATCGATAACGATGGCATCGGCACCGGCTTCAAACAAAGCCTCGGCCCGATCAAAAGTGTCACTAGTGACCCCAACAGCCGCAACGGCCAATAAATGGTTATTGGCATCAACGGCGGCGTGTGGATGATCATCATCCTTAACGACCGCTTTGATCTTCTTAACTTCTTCAGCCTGCGCTTCAATGCTTAAGTTCTTATGGATAACCGCTAAACCACCTTGGTTGGCCATTGCGATTCCCATTGCGGATTCTGAAACAGTATCCATTCCCGCACTAATAATTGGAATATTCAGCTGTAAATTATCGGCAAGTTTAACACCTAAATTGACTTCATTCGGTAAAACATGACTTTCGGCCGGAATTAATAGTACATCATCGAACGTATAACCCTTTTTTCCAAACTTTGTATCCCAATTAGACATTGAACGTTAGCTCCTTATGTTTTTATTTTTATCTGTAAAGGTAACAAAACATCGCGTTAAATGCAAGGGGTTACGCTGATTTTCAGGAAGTTCTTATTTTCAGAGTGTGAAGGCCCTGGATGCCTGAACACGTTTCAAAAGAGTGTGAAGGCCATCTGGATTGAGTTTGGACACGTTGCGCTCCCTTTGCATTTACGAATTAAGTTATAATCATTAACACAGCCGGTTCCCTCTAGTTCACAAGTCAACTGTGTCACTAATCAAGCCATTCACAACTAGTAGAGAACAAAAAGACAAGCTGACTTAACATCAACTTGTCTTTCAATCCGAACCTAAAACATGCTCGTCGTAATATTAAAGCGCCGCTTCAGCCACATCCGGGCGAAGAAGACAACGACCGCAATAATCAAGTACGCAATTCCTGGTAAGACAGGATTTAATGGTCCTTGAATCATTGACATCGTGGTAAAGACTAACATCCAAACAATGATGGCCAATACAGACCATAAAATCTTTTTCCACAATGAAACTTTCTTGCCGTCTTTAGCAGGCATCAAGTACTCGAACAGCTTAGCAACCCCTAAACCACCGATAGCCGACGTAATCAAAATAGCTGTAATCCCATTAGCACCAGCCGAATTCTTAGTAGCATTCGTCCCGATAAAGCCCATGATTCCGTACATTAAGCAGAAAATCATGAATAACATCAGACCATTATCCAAGGCCGTAACCCAATAGTTCGCTTTTTGGCGTTCAACAGGGGTCTTCTTCGGATTAACAATTTCTTCGGTCCGTTCTTGAACCGTCCCATATAATTGACGGGCGGTAGTCCCACGACCTTGTTCTGCTAATAACGTAGTCGTCATTTCGTTAAGCACTGCCGTTTTCTTTTCAGCAGCTAATGACGTTCCATCAAGTGACTTGCGCATTTGTCGCATGTATTCGGCATTGCGCTTCGTTAATTCGGTCGCCTCTTGAATAGGCCGTTCTGCAACTTTGGCCTGTTTTGCACCAGCCGCTGCGTTTCTGGGTGTCTTTGAAGTCTCACTTTCACTCACTATACAAATTCTCCTTTCGCCCTAAACGTTGAAGCGGAATTCAACAATGTCACCATCTTGCATGACATAGTCTTTACCTTCCAAACGGAGCTTACCATTTTCTTTAACTTTAGCTTCTGAACCAGCCTCGTCTAATGCATCATAAGACATGACTTCAGCCCGAATAAATCCACGTTCAAAATCAGAGTGAATAATGCCAGCAGCTTGAGGCGCCTTAGTACCACGTCTAAACGTCCATGCCCGAGTTTCCTTGCCACCAGCCGTGAAGAACGTTTCTAGGCCTAAGAGCTTGTAAGAAGCCCGAATCAGCTTATTCAAACCGGGCTCATCAACGCCTTCAGCCGCCAAGAAGTCCGCTTTATCGGCATCATCCAACTCCGCAATTTCTTCTTCAGTTTCAGCAGCGACCCCAATAGCTTGAGCGCCTTCCTGTTGAGCATAGTCCGCAACGACTTGAAAGTACTTCGAGTTTTCTGGATCAGCCATGTCATCTTCAGCAATGTTGGCCACATATAGCACTGGCTTAGACGTTAACAAGAACAGCCCCTTCACGATTTGCTGGTCATCCTCACTGAATTCCAGTGAACGCACTGGTTTACCGGCTTCAAGTGCTGGCTTGATTTTTTCTAAGACAGCTAATTCAGCTTTAGCTTCCTTATCACTACCCTTGGCAGCTCGTTGTACTTTGGCCAAGCGCTTGTCAACAGCTTCTAAGTCAGCCAAACTCAACTCTAAATTAATCGTCTCAATATCATCTTGAGGGTCCACTTTTCCCGTCACATGAGTAATATTATCATCATCAAAGGCCCGGACTACGTGCACAATGGCATCAACTTGACGGATATTTTCAAGGAACTTGTTACCAAGTCCTTCCCCCTTACTAGCACCCTTGACAATCCCAGCAATATCTGTGAATTCAAAAGTCGTTGGCACGACCTTCTTTGCGGGAATAAGTTCTTGGATCCGGTCTAGTCGTTTATCGGGAACTTCAACCATTCCCACGTTTGGATCAATCGTCGCAAATGGATAATTGGCCATTTCGGCGCCGGCCTTCGTAATCGCGTTAAATAATGTGGATTTACCAACATTTGGTAACCCAACGATACCTGCTGTAAGTGCCATATCGGTTATTCACTCTTCCTTTTTAATAATTAAGCTTGATCGGCTTTGCTTTCTAATACTTTTTTGAGCTTTTTGTTGAATTCGCGACGCGGCATCATGACCACGTGACCACATCCCGTACATTTAATCTTAATGTCAGCGCCCATTCGGGTAATTTCCCAACGATTAACACCACACGGATGTGCTTTTTTCATCTCGACAATATCACCTAAATCATACATGCGCAACGCCCCTTTATAAATTAATTAATTTAAATCAATGCTGAGAATTTCTAAAATCCGCGTCAAATCTTCATTTGATAAGTACGGGATCTCAATTTTCCCTTGATCGGCCTTATTCGTCTTAGCTTGAATTGAAACCGCTGTTCCAAATTTTTCTTGTAATTGTTCCTCACTTGCACGAATATAGGGCGACTTCTTAGCCACAACTTTTTTAGTAGGTTGTTTCGTTTCACCGTTGTAACGTGCCACAATTTGTTCCAACTGACGAACCGTCAAGTTATCCTTAACGACCCGCTTTGCCAAGGGAGCCAGTTTGGACTTATCCTTCAAAGACAATAATGTCCGAGCCTGCCCCATTGAAAGCTGACCTTTTTGAATATATTGCTTCACACCATCTGGCAAGCCCAACAGACGTAAATAGTTCGCAATGTATGGCCGACTCTTACCCAGCCGCTTTGAAACTTCCGCTTGTGTTAGCTTCAGTTTCTTCATCAGCGAATCATAAGCTTCCGCTTCTTCTAACGGCGTCAAATCTTCTCGCTGTAAATTTTCGAGAACGGCCACTTCCATCATCTGTTCTTCAGTGACATCCCGAACAATCGCTGGAATCGTTGTTTGATGGGCTAGCTTAGACGCCCGAAAACGGCGCTCGCCAGCAATAATTTCATATTTATTCAGCTCAGTATCGGGCTGTCGCACAATGATTGGTTGGAAGACCCCCGACTTTTCGATCGAACTGGCAAGTTCCTTAAGTGCAGTCTGGTCAAATGTCCGCCGTGGTTGGTATGGATTGGCATGAATATCTTGAAGATTGAGATCAACCACAGTTTCTTCACTAACTGGTTCGTTAACATCAGCAAACAGGGCACCAATACCGCGTCCCAGCGCCTTATTATCTTTATCTTTACTTGCCATGAGCGGCCAACACTTCCTTTGCTAGAGCTAAGTATACTTGTGCACCCTTTGAACGAGCATCGTAATCCACGATTGATAGGCCATGACTAGGTGCCTCAGATAACCGCACATTGCGGGGAATAATTGTCTTGTAGACTGCATCCTTGAAATATTTACGCACTTCTTCGTTAACTTGTGCACCAAGATTCGTGCGGGCATCATACATAGTCAAAAGCACGCCCTCAATTCGCAATTGTTTATTAAAATGTTTTTGGACAAGCTTAATCGTATTTAATAACTGGCTTAATCCTTCCAACGCGTAATACTCACTTTGGACTGGAATCAAAATCGAATCACAAGCTGTAAACGCATTAATCGTCAACAGACCTAGCGAAGGCGGACAGTCAATCAAAATATAATCATAATCATTCTTGACATCATCGATTGCATCACGCAACCGTGTTTCACGCGCCATCATCGGCGTCAATTCAATTTCCGCGCCAGAAAGTTGAATCGTAGCGGGAACGATATCTAAACCTTTATGACTCGTTGGAATAATGGTTTCTTTAATGGGAACGTCATTGATTAAAACGTCATAAATTTCACGCTCAATGGTCGACTTTTGAACCCCTAAACCACTGGTTGCATTCCCTTGCGCATCCGTATCAATTAATAAAACTTTTTGGCCTAATTCGACCAGACTAGCCCCGAGATTAATACTCGTGGTCGTCTTGCCAACGCCACCTTTTTGGTTAGCAAGTGCAATTACGGTTCCCATAATTATTGATCACCCCTTGGTTGATTTTTTGGAATCTCAATCGTAATCCGATAGCCATCATCCGTATTTTCTTCGTGAGTCTTTACGGGTAACCCGGCATCGGTTACCATCTTAATTGATTTTTTAATTGTATTAACAGCAATGCGCGTATCACCGGTCAATCCCCGTGCACGTTTGCGTTTAGGTTTCGGTGGCATTTGGGTCTTCGCAACCAACTGCTCCGTTTCTTTAACTGTCAATTGTTCAGCAAGAACCTGTTTTAAGATTGCTTCCTGCTCGTCAACAGCCAAATTGAGTAGCGCCCGACCATGCCGTTCACTAATCTGGCGTTGGAGTAGCGCCGTTTGAACTGGCTGAGCTAACTTCAGTAATCGCAACTTATTCGCTACTAACGACTGACTTTTTCCCAACTCCTTAGCTAATGCCGATTGCGTTAGCTGGTTGAGCTCCATCAATTCTTGATAAGCGCGAGCCTCTTCAATCGCCGTTAAATCTTGTCGCTGTAAATTCTCAATCAACGCCATCGAAGCCGTCTCACCATCATCCATCTTTTGAATAATCGCGGGTACATCCGCCCAGTGCAGTGAGGAGATGGCCCGAAAACGCCGTTCACCAGCAATAATTTCGTATTTCTGTGGTTCATATTCCCGTAAAACGATTGGCTGCAACAGACCATGCTCTGCGATGGTGGCCGCTAGTTCAGCAATACCAGCCTCGTCAAAGACTTGTCGGGGTTGAAACCGATTGGGAATAATGGCAGTGACCGGAATGCGAATAATTTGTTGATTCGTTGATGCTGCAGCCGTCTCGGCTTTATGCTTATCACGATTGGAACCAAATAATGAAAATGCCATTGAAATTACCTCCCACCTTACATTGGTGCCGTTAATGGCTGTTTGGCCGGAGTTCCCGGCTTACGTGGATAACGCTTCGGTGACGGCTTCTTCTTATCAATAACAATAATATGACGTGGATCATCGGTCACTGGCAGTGTAAAGGCTTCATCCTGAACGATTTTGCCGCCTAATTGCTGAACAGCGTATGTTCCTTCAGCAGTTTCGGTGCGCGCATTAGCAGCCTTTAAAGCAATCATTTGACCACCGATTTTAGCTAACGGTAGACATAGCTCACTTAAGACTGACAACCGTGCCACTGCGCGAGCCGTCACAACATCGTAACTTTCACGATGCACCGACTTTTTGCCAGCAAAAGTTTCAGCCCGATCATGGAATGTTTGGACACCATCTAACCCTAAGTTTTGTACTAAATCATTTAAAAAGTTGATTCGCTTATTCAATGAATCAACAATGGTTACTTGTAATTGTGGAAACGCAATTTTCAACGGAATCGATGGGAAACCAGCACCAGCACCAACATCACAAATCGTGAGCGATTGATCACGTAACGCAGGAACATAAAACGCCGGCGTTAGCGAATCGTAAAAGTGCTTGAGATAAACTTCTGGTTCGGCCGTAATCGTTGTCAGATTAAATTGCTGATTAGTCGTGACCAACAACTGAAAGTACGTCGCAAACTGTGCCAATTGCTTGGTCGTCAGCGCAATTCCGTGTTGGGCCAACGCTTGTTTAAATTCTTCTGGATTCATTAGTAATAGCTCTCCTTAAAAGGGTCACATTCGTCCTCTTTTTGTGAAACAACTCAATGTTTCACGTCACCTCATAACTTTAACGTAAATAGCACTTAAAATCAATGCTCAGCCCCAATGATTAAATCGTAATAATCCTTGAAAAGTCTACCTTTCCGGCTATTATTGCCCGCTAGTCAGTTATCAATTTTTCTGATTACAACTATGTGTCAATTTTGAACTGAATACGTAAAAAGATTTCTTCTGCTTATGCTTTAAATCGATTATATTTGGACATAAAAAAGAGGCCAGCCGAATAGCTGACACTCTCATAGTTAATTCAAGATTGCATTATATCGTCTACCAAACAAATAAGCCAACCACACCGGCTGATAGTAAGGAAACTAGGATACCAGATAATAGCATGTAACCAACATTTCGAGAAATCAAATCGTTCTTTTCACGATCAACAATTCCCTTGAAGGCCCCGATAATCATCCCAATCGTTGAGAAGTTAGCAAAGGATGTTAAGAAGACCGTCAAGACTGCCCGAAAATGTGGTGCAAAATCGTTAACTTTGCTAGAAACTTCACCCATGACAACGAATTCGTTCGTTACTAACTTCGTCCCCATGTATGAAGCCATTTGGAAAGCATCCCCAGGATTAAAGCCAAGTAGCCATGCAAATGGGAACATGACAACCCCAAAGATGTTTTCAAGTGATAAATTGCTATTGATTAAACCTAACAACTTATCAATTAATTTGGCTAACGCTACGAAAGCAATAACGTTAGCAGCAATAATCAAAATCAAGCGACCAGCGCCTAAGATTGAATCACCCAAGAAAGAGAAGAATGGTTCGCGAGCTGGTTTAGCTTCCTTAACTTGTTCATTAGCTAATTCTTCAGAACCGCTCGTTTCAGTGGTGGCAGTAGTTTCTTCAACAGCCGCACTACCTGAGATTTTCGCAATGGTATCTTCTTCCGGCTTAACTTCGACCGGATTCAAGATTGCAGCAATAATAGCTGCGTTTAAGACGTTCATTGGCACCGCCGTCAAAATGAATTGACCAGGCATCATCTTAATGTAAGCCCCTAAGATCGATGCCGTCACACAACTCATTGACATCATCGCAATCGTCAAGTTTCGTTGTGCCTTCATCTGCTTCAATTGTAACTGCGAAACAGCAAGAGCTTCCGTGTTGCCTAAGAACATCATTTCAACAACGAAGAATGATTCGAACTTTGGTTGACCAGTAATATAAGCTAACCCACGGCCCACCCATTTGATAATCCATGGTAATACGCCAATATAGGTTAAAATATCGAATAATGGCACAATCAACAAGATTGGTAATAATGAACTAGTGACGAAGTCCATCGACTTAACGTTAACCCAACTAGCTAACGCAAAGGCGATCCCATCGTATGACACATTGACGAGCCAAGTGAAGCCATCTGCCGCTGCTTTAACCGCGTCGACACCGACTTGTGAACCCGTTAAGAACCATGCCAATAAGACTTCTAGTACTAACATGACACCAACTGAACGCCAGTTAATGGCGTGCTTTTGCTTGGAGAATAAGTAGGCAATGGCAATAAAAACCACAATCCCAATAATATTAACTACCAAGTTAAAGACCATGTGAATAATCCCTCTTCCCTATGAATGTAAGAAATATGACAAAACTACTTCTATTAATTTACCATTTAATACGCACTTGCGGTAGCACTTTTTAAAGAAAAGCTTAAGTTCTTAATTAGGCCGTACCAATTTGGTCATCGGCTCCGTCCAGACAGCAAGTGCGACTGCTATAAGTTTAATATCGTCGGTCAATTTGATACTAAACTTCAGTGGCTTTGCCAATTACAGTTCTAACATTAGCACCCGTTGAGATTAATCATCAACTTATTGTAACTAGAATCAATTCATTAACTTTACAGACTAAGTTACCTTTAACGTTATCTATAACCTTTGTGATATAAAAAAAGGGGCCCAACTAGTCTGTCGATGCACCCAATTCAACTGAAAATTCAGTTATTAAGAACCCAGCAACTGCTGAGTGCCCCTGCCAAGGAATTCTATTATACCGCGTTTAGTCTGTTTGCGAACTAATTAGTTGACCTGACCATTAAATGGGACTAAACTACGGACAATTAATGAAAGGGGGTGATGCTTTTTGAGTACCATATCTAATCTTAAAGCATCAGTCTCTGCCCTATCCGGAGCACGTGACTGATACCTTTAAGGAGTCCCAGCCAAATATACTTGGCTGGGACTTTTGCTGTCTAAAGACTGTCAACAGTTGCAAGTTGTCCACGACTAGCTTACATTAAAAGTGCAGTTTATTTGAAGATATGGAGTAACTGGAATATGAAAGCAACGACAAAACAAGTATTGACGGGTGCTGCCTGGCTAGCGATTCTGTTAGCAATGATCGGTGGTACCATGCTTTGGCAACAACAGATTCGTAAAGCTAAACCGCTCACCATGATGACAGTGACCTCGACTGAACGTATTCCAATGGTGCTCTTGTTAGACAATCGTTTAACTCACCAGCAGAAGCAGCAGTTAACCACCAGCATTCAGCATAATAGTGCAGCGCAAACCATGGTGTCTGCCACAATCACACCAACTGGGAGCGTGACCTTCAAGGGCCAGCTTCTCAATAGTGACAATCGACCATACTTACAAGTTCAGTTACCAACCGATTCGAGTTCTGACCGCCAAGTTCAGTTGTTAGAGCGATGCCTATCACGCGCCCAACAACATTTTAAGTTTCAACGATTTAACCTCGTGAGTTATGGCAATACCGGTCTTACAGCCACTAACTATGTCGAACATACGCCGACAACCCTAGTACCACAACATCTTGTGCTGATAGCCACTCCGTTTAATGGCACCAGTTATCAAAAAAATCATCGTCATAAAACGACGCCCATTGCGGCTAAGTCGCAAACGAATACCCTTACTAAACTGATAGCGCACCGAAAGTCCATCAATTCCAAGTTACAGGTACTGATTATCGCTGACAAAACAGTCAAAGCTAAGCAGCTCTTACCACTTCAAAGTGCCTTGGCCGGCCAATCTATTTTCAAGCCAGTGGTAAAAGTCTACAAGCAAAAGATTTTACGCTCATGGCGAACCAGATCTGGCCTACTAGACAATCGGCAAATCGGTAATGTGATTCAAACATTTATAAACTAGCAACAGTGATCTAACTTGACTAGCCATCATTATTACTCAGCCTAACCTAACTAATCAACAGCGATGTCAAAACAACCAACAAACGCTAACATAGCGCTGTGCTGATAATGCAAGCTACCATAAGTAGGCTAAAAGCAAGTCTAATATGGTCAAGTCACGCTATTCCCCAGACGAATTGCTAGAAGCTTCGGCAACACGAACTAGATATCGTTTTTAAATTTACCCCATCAAATAGATAGACTAAAACTAACTACAAATAAACCAAACATCACCTTGCCGAGAATTTCAATTGCTAAGAGTAACCACCATAAAATCGTTAACAAGACCTTACCTGTAATTGACAGTTATGCCACCCTTTTCATATGCTGATTATTATTCAATTGCAATCCAATATATCGTCATACACTTGATGTTGCCGCCTGCCAAGCCAACGATGTCTGCCTAATTACAACTTAAATCCTCTATTGCCACAACATCTGATCCGGATATTCTTTCGTCAGAAATTGCTTAATAGCTCGGATCATCATTGCCGTCGACGGTGCGGTCGCTTGAGTCTTATTCGCTACTAAGGCAATCTCACGATTATAGGGTTCTGCAAAAGAAAATGTATTAACATCACCCGTTAACTTGCGCAATGCCAATTGCGGTAAAATTCCCATTCCTAAGCCCGACTCTACCATTGAAATAATGGACTGGTCATCAATTGAGAATCGCAAAAAATTATTGGTCACGTGGTAATGATCCAGGGCTAACTTAGTATCCCGATCATAATCACTTTGTTGAAGAATGAAGTTCTTATCTGCAACATCGTCAGTTGTGATAAATTCCCCATTTTCAGGAATGAAGTCAGCTGGGGTCACACAATAGATTGGGTCATTAACTAAGGAATGTACGAGTAAGTTCTCATTAACCGGCATTGACGTAAACCCAATATCAATCGTCCCAATTTTTGCCCAGTTAGTTATTTCATTGAAGTCACCTTGCATGACTGAAATCTTAATATCTGGATATTGATGATTAAATTCGCGAATAATCCGTGGCAACCAGTTAATGCAGACACTACTAAAACCACCAATTCTTACCGATCCGGAGTGCAATCCTTGAATATTATCAGCAATTTGGCGCAAATTACTCTCCGTATTCAGAATCTCTTGAACATAGGGTAATACTTGCCGACCATCACTAGTAAGTTCAACGCCTGAACGGTTACGAATGAACAATGGAAAACCTAATTCTTTCTCTAACTGATTGATTGAATGACTCACTGCACTGGGCGTAACATTAAGTGTGGCAGCTGCTTGGTAGAAGGTGTGTTGCGCAACGACCGTTGAAAAAACTTCATACGCAAAGTTTGCCATAGCTATTTACCTCTCTTGGATGAATTATTTTCATTTATTATTGAAAAAGTTGAGTTTTACTAATCACGAGCTTTATTCTATCATATTGATAATCAAATAAAACAGTTTAAGTACAAAAAACTAGTGGGGGAAATTATTATGAAAAAATTATTTGCAAATTGCGTATTAAACAACGATACTTCCGACCTTGATGAAATTTTCAAAAATAGTGCCAATCCGAAAAACATTTCCTTCGCTGGTGGTTTTCCAGATCAGCACCTATTTCCCGATGACGACTTAAAACAGGCTTATCGCGACGCTATTGAACATGACGGTCAGGGTATCTTTCAATATTCATCAACTCAGGGACTCCCAGCGCTACGCCAAAAAATTGCTGATCGCATGGCGACCCATGCGGATGTTCAAGTTAGTGCTGATAACATTATGATGACGCAAGGTGGGCAACAAGCTATCGACCTCGTGGCTAAACTAATATTAAATCACGGTGATGCTATGGTTGTTGAAGGCCCGACTTACATGGGCGCCTTAGCTGCCTTTGACACTTACGAACCAACTTATTACGAAATTCCAGTCGATGATCATGGCATGGATATTCGTCAGCTTCACAAAACCTTAAAGGCTCATCCTGAAATTAAATTAATCTATACGGTTCCTGATTTTCATAATCCAACTGGCACCACTATGAGTGCCAAGCGACGTCAGGCTCTCGTTACCCTTGCCAATCAGTATGACGTTATTATTTTAGAGGACAGTCCTTACCGGGATCTTCGTTATAGTGGTCATACCATCCCAGCTATTAAACATTACGATACCGAGGGACGCGTTATCTTTATTTCAAGTTTCTCAAAGATTCTTTCCCCGGCTTTACGTACTGGTTGGATTGTTGCTGATAACAACATTATGCACGAATTAATTGGCCTTAAATCCGCAATTGATGTGCAGTCACCCAATGTAACGCTTGCTGCCATTAACAGCTACCTTGATAGTCATGACATCAACGACCATGTGGCAACAATTAGTGCTTCATACCGGATTAAACGTGATGCAATGTTAACAGCACTCGATCAATACTTTCCACAAAATGTGCACTACACTCGGCCTAATGGCGGCTTCTTCATCTGGGTAACCTTGCCAGAAGGTGTTGATGCTAAAGCTTTGCTTAACGATGTTGTTCTACCACAAGCACATGTAGCCTATGTTCCGGCTGCTTGTCAATTTGCCAGTCGCAAAGTCAAAAATGGCTTCCGGTTGAATTTTACTAACTTAGATGTTGATACTATTAATCTGGGTATTAAGCGCCTTGGCCACATCTTACAACCAGCATCAGTTACCATTCCGACTACATCATTGGTAACCCAATTCTAAATCGACCCACTCATAATGTGGCTAATGGCATCATTTGCAATTAGTCACATTTTTGGTTACCACCGAAACTTCGTGTATCTATAATAATTTCAATCAGTATTCTTTCTAACCATTAATCTGTCAGATTTCGCTGTTTGAAAAAGAGTTTGACAGTCCCCTTCCAATTCGCTACACTAACGCTATACTAGCTGATTATGACATAAGCATTGGTCCGTTTGCGACACTCAATGCTTATTTTTTGTTAACAGATTCATTTTCGGATAAACTAGGACTGTTGTGAAAAATTTCTAGGAGTGTGAATCATGAAGTCATGGGTTAAAAAATTAGGCGTTGCAGTTCTCGGGTTAGGTTTAGCGATTACATTAACCGCCTGTGGTAGTAACACTAGTAACAGTTCTAAGTCTAACGACCTCGGATTGCAAAAATCGGGAACGTTAACAATTGGCTTGGAAGGGACTTTCCAACCTTACAGCTACCGTAAAGACGGCAAGTTAACTGGTTTTGAAGTTGACCTTGGAAAAGCAGTCGCTAAGAAGATGGGGTTAAAGGCCAAGTTTGTGCCAACGAAGTTTGATTCATTGGTTGCCGGATTAGATACAAACAAATTCGACGTTGTAATGAATAACATGTCTGAAACGGCGGCACGAAAAAAGAAGTATCTCTTCTCAACCCCCTATATTTATTCTAAATCACAATTAGCCGTTAAAAAGAATTCATCGATAAGTAAGATTACTGACATTAAAGGTAAGAAAGTCGCTGAAACGACGACTAGTAACAACGCCACTGATGCTAAACGTTTGGGTGCAACCATCACCCCCACTGACAGTTTCCAACAGTCAATTGACCTAGTCTCACAAGGGCGCGTAGCTGGAACCATTAACTCGCGGGAATCCTTCTATGCTTACTTTAAACAAAATCCGAAGGCTAACATTAAGTTAATTGACTCTGGTGACCATATTGCAGCACAAAAGATTGGCGCCATCGTTACTAAGCAACATCCAAAGATGCAAAAACAAATTTCTAAAGCCATTCAAGAATTACGTAAAGATGGCACGTTAAAGAGATTGTCCAACAAGTATTTTGGTGGTAACGTTACTGATAAGTAAGGTACCGCTCCCCGCTGTCAAGGCGGGATACATAGCACCAAATTCTAAGCGTTACAGGAGGCTCCCATGGATTCAATCTGGCACATTATTGTCACATCAACGCCGCAAATTGCCGCGGCGGGCTTAAAGTACACCATCCCTATTGCCATCATTTCATTTATTCTCGGTTTGATTCTAGCTATTTTCACGGCGCTTGTTAAGATTTCGACCCGCCGTGGCTGGTTTTTAATTCTGAAAGCCATCGCCAACTTCTACGTGTGGCTATTCCGGAGTACCCCATTACTAGTACAACTTTTCATTGTCTACTTCGGACTGCCTTACCTTAAAATCAAAGGAATTTTTCCCAACGGTGTCCAATTAGATCCATGGACAGCTGGGATTGCGACTTTCTCGCTAAACACCGGAGCTTATTGTGCCGAAACGATTCGGGCAGCAATTCTTTCGATTCCTCAAGGTCAGTGGGAAGCCGCTTACTCTATCGGGATGACTAAATCACAAGTACTTAAACGCATTATTCTACCGCAAGCAGCCCGAGTGTCCTTACCACCACTTGCTAATAGTTTCATTAGTTTAGTTAAAGATACATCGTTGGCCGCTTCAATCACAATTATTGAAATGTTTGAAGTTAGTCAGCAAATTGCAGCACAAAATTATCAGCCACTCGTCATGTATTCTTTAGTCGCTGCGCTGTACGCAATCCTATGTACACTGCTTAGCTGGTTACAAAGCTATTTAGAGAAGCGTACATCCCGTTACTTGCGACCACTTAATTAGGAGGTTGTCGAATGATCAAATTAGAACACTTAAATAAGACGTTTGGCAATCACCAAGCGTTAACCGATATTAATACTGAATTCAAAGAACACCAGACGACCGTAATCGTTGGGCCATCTGGTTCTGGCAAATCAACCTTATTGCGTTCCCTGAACTTATTGGAGCGCCCCGAAAATGGCCAGTACCACTTCAATGACGAGACCATTGACTTTGCTAAACCGTTGACGAACAAAACGATTCTCAACATTCGGCGTAAAACTGGGATGGTCTTTCAAGGCTACAATTTATTCCCACACCTCAGCGTGGTTAAAAATGTTATGGAAGGACCGGTGCAAGTCTTGAAAAAAGACCCCGCTACTGCTAATAAAACGGCCTTAGAATTATTAGCCCGGGTTGGTTTACAAGATAAAGCCGATGCCTATCCCGAACAGTTATCTGGTGGTCAACAACAGCGGGTTGCCATTGCGCGCTCATTGGCAATGAATCCCGAATTTATCTTATTAGATGAGCCAACTAGCGCGTTAGATCCGGAACTAGAAGCTGGGGTTCTGCGCGTCCTGCTTGCACTTGCCCAAGAAGAAGACTCCATGATTATCGTCACTCACAACATGGAATTTGCGCGAGCCGTAGCTGATAAGATTCTATTTGTTGAAGATGGTAAAATCTTGTTCGATGGCACCCCCGCTGAATTCTTCAAACAACCAACTCAGCGGATTGCCGACTTCTTAGCCGCAATGACATTTACAACTATTTCAGATAAAGCTAATCAATAATTACCATTCAATCAGCGGGTTCTTAACTAGAGTATCTAGTTAAGAACCCGCTTTTTTAACGTTAGTTGCTAATGACACTACAGTATCAATTTAATTGGCAGATGCATTAACAAACCAAATAAAATTAGCAAAAGATGGCTTTTTGGTTAATTTATCATGTAATTTAAGTTTGACAATTTTAATCTAATCTTGTAAACTAGCCTCAACATCTAAACGTTGTGATGAGATGAGTAGTGTGATTGCCACGCATAGCGAGCCGTTGGTTGGTGCAAAACGGTCGGACAGTGACACGAAGATGGTCTCTAAATGGTACTTGGCAAGCACTAGCAAACCAGTGACGCGTCGTACCCGTTAGCGTACCGAGTGAATAACTCATTGAGCCAAGTGTTGTGCACAACGCTTGGAAACTAAGGTGGTACCACGGTCAGCAGTCGTCCTTTTATATTAAGGGACGACTTTTTTTGTCACTAAACACATCTACGGGGGTAATCAATTATGAAGAAATGGATTAAAACATTAAGTTTAGCAATTTTAGGTCTCGCACTGACAGTTACATTGACAGCATGTGGTAACTCTAACTCATCACAAAGTAGTCCTTCTAGCGCTAGTAGTCAGCTTGGCTTACAAAAGAGTGGCACGTTGACCATTGGCCTAGAGGGCACTTTTCAGCCTTACAGTTATCGCAAAGACGGTAAGTTGACTGGCTTTGAGGTCGATCTTGGCAAGGCCGTCGCCAAGAAGCTCGGTCTAAAAGCCCAGTTCGTACCAACTAAATTCGATTCACTGATTGCTGGCCTCGATGTTAACAAGTATGACGTCGTGATCAACGATATTGCTGAGACGGCACAACGCAAACAGAAATATTTATTCTCGACTCCTTATATTTACTCTAAATCACAACTGGCCGTTAAAAAATCATCATCAATTAAGAAAATCACCGATATCAAGGGACAAAAAGTTGCTCAAACAACGACTAGCAATAACGCTAACGATGCTAAGCGCTTAGGGGCTACTGTCACCCCCACTGATGGCTTTCAACAATCAATTGATCTAGTGAATCAAGGCCGCGTTGCTGGCACAATTAACTCGCGGGAAGCTTTCTACGCCTACCTCAAGCAGAACCCCAAGGCGAGCTTAAAATTCATTAGCGGTGGTTCAGAAATCAAGACCCAAAAAATAGGCGCCATTGTCACCAAAAAACACGCCAAACTTCAAAAACAACTTTCTAAGGCCATTCAAGAATTACGCCAAGATGGCACACTAAAGAAACTGTCTAATAAATACTTCGGTGGTAATGTCACTAATAAATAATCGATGCTTCATCATGTTACAAAAAATAGCTTGCTCACCAAGTTTTATAAAAGAACTACCTACGATCATTGAATCCATAACCCATTACGATATCTGTGTCTCCCAAAGATTTCTCTTAACTTTGGGAGGCTTTTTTGCGCCAAAAAGCCTTTCATAGTCTCCCATACCAACACAAGTACGTTTTATTCTCATCACTACGGAATATTTCTGCCATCAGCAATTATGCAATGTTTAAACGCAGCCAATAACCATTAGCCCAACACTACTATCAATGCAAGCTAGCCTATATTTATATTTGACAGCCAATTCTTCTTCAATGTATACTACTCATTGAACAATACTATACGTCATATAATATAACAGGAGGAATAGCTATGGCCATTCAAATTAGTTCCGAATTGCTTGACGGTTGTGTTTTAGCTTGTCTTAAGCATCAAGACTACTATGGTTATGCGCTGACTCAACGTCTACAAGCCGCCATCTCAGTATCCGAATCAACGCTTTATCCAGTACTTCGGCGACTCAAGAAAAATGACTGGGTCACTACCTATGATCAAGCTTATCAAGGGCGTAACCGCCGCTATTATCAAATTACAGCTAGTGGTTTGACTCAACTAAATACGATTCAGCAAGAGTGGCAGACTTATTACTTGGCCATTAACCAATTACTTCAGGGGGAGGATGAATCATGAACGACTACTTATCCAAATTTGACGCGTTACTCGTTCAACTCAACAATGATGAACGCGATGAGGTCGTTGAATTTTATCGCGAATATTTACTTGATGCGGCAATCGATAGTTATGATGACTGTGTCGCCGAACTTGGAACACCTAAACAGTTGGCGCGTAAAGTATTAGCTGACTATTCGATTCGCTTTAATGAAAATCTTAATGCAAATCTTTCCAAGCGGCAAAAGTCACAGGCCAATGTGCGTACTATTTGGCTAATTGTGCTAGCACTACTCTCAACACCAATCACGATTCCCGCACTAATTGCTATTTTAGCCGTTTTCTTTGCCTTAGCTGTTACCGCCTTTGCATTTGTCATCGCGGCAGGCGCCATCTTAGTGGGAGTTACCATTCTCGCATTTGTCATGTTGACAGCCGGCATTGGGATCTTCAGTCAATCACTATGGGTGGCCCTGTTCTACCTTGGCAGTGGCCTCGCTATTATCGGCGCTGAACTATTAGTATTACCACTATTTATCTGGATGATCAGTATTATTCTACAAGGAATTGCAAAAATCGTACAAAATTTATACCACCGATTTGTTAAGAAGAATCGTGCGGAGCGAGGAGGTCGGCACCATGCGAAAGACAATTAGAGTTGGCGTTATCTTATTAGTTCTTGGACTTATTCTGACCATGTTTGGCATTGCAAATAACGGTATTCAGAGTGTCTATTGGGATCAAGGCTTCCATGTCGTTCACCATAAAACCAAGCATTATCACGTTAGCCAAATAAAAGATATCACGATAGCGACTGCTAATAATGTTATTATCAAGCAAGGCACGACCGCTAACGTTACCGTCACGGCCGCACGCGCCTTACCAACCATTACGACCGACAATGGTCACGTGACCGTTACATCAACGTCGCACAATACTAAAACCATGGGCTTCATGTTCGACAATGTTGGGCAATTTGCTGATACAACAACGATTACGGTACCTAAGGGGACAACCATCAATCGAATCACTGCCAAAGCAAGTCAAAGCGGCAACATTACGCTACAAAGTATCACCACTAACCATCTACAAAACCTGAGTACCAATAGTAACGTCAACTTGACTGATGTCAAAATTAATCGGTCAATGACGCTGACCGGTGATAATTTGCATTTAACACGGACATCAGCGCCCAGTCTACAAATCAATGGTGATCCAGACGTCAATATTACTGATAGTCGTTTTACTGCAAATGCTTCTAAAATTGCTACTGATGAAGGTGACATTCACCTGACTAATAATCGGTTCAAAGCGATTGGAATAACGACTAGTGATGGTGATATTACGCTCAATAATAATCATATTACCGAAAACTTAGCTGCCGCAACTAGCGATGGCGATATTCGCGGCACTGCATCACGGACAATCGGTGTTCGTGCAAGTACCAGCGATGGTGATTTACACATCTTTGATCATACCCAATCTGACGGCAGTGATTACCAAGTTAATCAATCAGCATTGATTCAATACCGCCTAACGACTGCCGATGGTGATATTACTGTCACTAGCAACTAATCTAGCAAACATCCAAAAATCGGTTAACTTCAATCGTTCAAGAAAAAAGAAGCCCTTTAAGAACTCACAATAAGTTCTTAAAGGGCTTCTTTGATCTCGATTATCAACAGGCAACGAAATAATTTACTAGCCCCATTTTGAGCTGCTTCACAATTACTCTAGTTCATAACAACGGGTACTAAAGCCATTCCTTGAAAGTTATCATCAACTGCTTGCATCTGAACTGCATTGGGTCCACCAACATAACTGTAGGTTGTCAACTGAGGCAGAATCTCGCCAAATACTGCACCAGTTAACTGTGTCGCTAGTTCTTCTTGTGAAGCCGCCCTCCCCGTCACGACCAAATATGTGCCACTTGGAAATTCGATGAGTCGGTCAGCAACAACATGCTCATTCTTAGGTAAAACGGCCGCATAATGCATCATCTTATTATTAACAACTTCGTTAACTGCATACAAACTACTATCCTTTGCTTGTGACACTAACTTAGCTAACGAACCATCCGTGTTAATTCGTGTCCAAAAATCGGTCTTCTCACGATTGATACCTGCAAAATCATTAAATTGACTATTAATCGTCATTTCCAATCCTGCAACGGTAAATTGTTTCTTAGTTTCGATTTGATAAGCTGTCATTATTATGCCTACTTTCTTGGAATTATCTTGGTATTCCGTTTGATTGCTTTTATAATAACGATAAAAGGTTTCAAAAAGTGACACCTTTTGTAAAAAAGAAGGCTATCTGATGAATAAAACAACTAGAATCAACATGATTATGCGCTATATCAACAATCGCTCCCAATTTACACTTAAAGAATTGATGCAAGAATTCAACATCTCACGATCAACCGCTATTCGTTACGTGCGGACGATCGAAGACTTAGGACTACCATTAGTTGCAGAAAATGGCCGCAACGGTGGCTACGCCGTTATGCGTAATCAGGTACTTCCTGCCATTCATTTTACAACTGACGAAATCAAAATGATGTTCGTCGCATTTATGGCTACTCGCAACCAGCAGCTACCCTACCTTACTAGCCGCCGAACAGTGACCGAAAAATTACTCGGTCTCATTCCACTGACTCAACAAGATGATCTGCTCATCCTAAATCAACGAATCATTTTTGATGGCACTCATCCGCAAAATCCAAATTTACTTGATCGGGCAGACTTACCGGATCCATTATTGGAAGCACTCATTCAGCAATTGATCATTAACCAGTGTATGCAATTGACAGATAGCCATGAGCATACTTACACCGTGGCTGTTACGCATCTCTACCATGAACAAAGTCAATGGTGGCTGGAATTTATTAACTTAGCGACGAACGTTTTAGTGCAATGGCCCTTAACTAAGATTACTCATGTAGAAAGCGCTAACGTTAATTTGAATTCCCAGGCCATCGAAGCCAAACTACAAGCAGCAACACCAGCGCCAAATGTTGAACTGCAACTAGGTCCTACAGCGGTTAGTCGTTTCAAACGATACCATCCTTTTTCGTTGTCACTATCGTACACTGACCCTTATCAAATGCGTGGTATTTTGCGGCACCATTTACCACTAAGCGGCGACGAAATCGCCTTTTTTGGTGATTGGATGCAATTTCTTGGACAAGACGTCGTAACAGTTCAACTACCTGATGAGTTACAAAGATACTTGCGGGAACGATATCCAAACTAGTTACGCGTTGTGCTAATTAATCGGTTCAGTTGTATATTTTCATTAGCGCCATTAAGTCGTTAACATTTACTTATTATTTCTCTTCAATCGACTGATATAACATTGGCCATAGTAATAAAAAGATATCCCAAGCCACCATCTAGCTAGCTCAGAATATCTCTAATCAACAATATTGATTATAACGATGCTTGATAAATATCAAACCAGGTCAACAATAACGATACAATCAAGATGCCGACCATCGCTACCGCGTGCCACCACTTATTACGAACGAATATCGCAATATACTCACGAATAATAGCATCCGGCAGAAAGAACCTGGCTGTTCGCGCACCAATACCATCTGCTTTGAGTCCCGCTTGTTTGGCAAACATGCCAGCCCGAAAGGTATGATAATTATTCGTGACAAAAATCGTCCGGGGGTTTTTAACCGGCCCTTGATCAATCAACTGTTTACTAAACTGCATGTTTTGTAAGGTCGTTTTCGACTGCGTTTCCGCCCAGCCATCCTTAACCGGTAAACCATGTGCAATCGCATATTCCAACATGGCTTGCCCTTCCGGAACCGTTTCGTCACCACCCTGACCACCAGAAAAAATCATCACGGCTCGATGGTGAGTCTTGCGCTGCTGCTTCTGATAAAAGCGCAATCCACGCATGATACGTTGACCTAGTAATGGTGAGACACGCTTGCCATCCAACAAACCGGCACCCAGCACGATAATGTAATCTTGGCGCAGACGTGGCCAATTGAATTGATAAATCGTCAACATCGTCAGGTAGTTATAAAACCAAAAACCAAGATAAAAAATCACGAGGTTCGGAAAGACCGTCAGAAAATAACTAACCGGTTGCGGGACGTGATTATTTAACAAATTACCTAAAAACGGTAATATCAGAATTGCTAATCCTAAATATAGCGTTAACATATTCGCTAACGTGTGACTTTCATGACGCCACATAATCCACGCGTTCCATAGTAATAAGAACGCTTGCAACATAAAGATCAAGCCAATTAATAGTATTAGCAAAACGAACAATGTCCCACTTACCAATATCAACCAGTGGATATTACTACCTAAAATCGTTATCGCTAACATTGTTAAAAAAGAATAGAAAAATAGCGAAAACCAAATACCGTTACCAAGCCGAACCTTATCACGATGATAACGCCAACCAAAAATGACTCCAAACGTGATTGGCACCACCCAGCCCCAGTATACAATTGCTGGAATTGGCACCCAAACCGCTGAGTTATTCACATCAACACCCCCGCATTAAGTTTTATTCCAGACTCCATCATAAAGGAGTGCCGACTGGACTGCAATCAGGAGCCATTACTTCAACTGTTTTTGTTCATTATAGAAATTGCGATAGGCTAAATAACACGCAATGATGGAACCTAAACTAGTCGCTGACAAGAGCATGAACGTAACCATGATTTGATACTTAATGGCCCGCACCGGATCGACCCCCGCAAAGATCAACCCGGACATCATCCCGGGAAGACTAACTAGGCCCACCGTTTTAGCCGAATCAATCGTTGGCGACATGCCAGTCCGGATTGCCTCACGTACAATCGCAATTGAAGCATCTAGCAACCCAGCACCTAATGCCAGTCGTTCTAGCACACCCTGGCGCTGATCATGAAACTGACTATTGAGACTTCGATAAGCCAATCCAATAGCTACCATTGAGTTGGAAGCAATCATCCCAGAGATTGGAATCATTTGCGATGGCACAAACTTAATCGCTCCCGATAAAACTAGTACGCCTAACGTCACTCCCGTACTAACTAAAATAGCTAGTAGTGAAATTGACAAAGCGTGGTCAATTCCTGGCCCACGTTTTTTTGCATTCCAAGCGGCATTAAAAATAATGAAGCCAATCATCGCTAATGTCAGCCACAAATTATTAACACGGAAAATATATTTTAATAAGTAGCCCACAATAAATAGCTGAACTACGGCCCGAATAACCCCAATCACGATGTCCTTGTCTAATCCGAGCTTTTGCCACAAGCTAATTCCTAATGCTACCAAAACTAACATTGCTGCTAAGAATAGCGACGTATTGTTAACCGCTAAATTCATGCGTGTACCTCCAATCTGCCTGCGACGACTTTCGCTAATTGATCGGCTGCGGCGATCTCCGTAGCATCATGGGTAATCATAATAGTTGTTACGTGAGCTTGGGTATTTAACTGACGTAACCACCTGTGCACAATTTGTTTGTTATCTTCATCCAGACCAGCGGTTACCTCGTCCAATAACAACACTTTCGGTAAAAATAAGATATTACGAATCAGGGCGACCCGTTGACGTTCACCACCAGAAAGCTCAGTGATTGGCTGATGGAGTGTCCGCTCTGACAATCCAACGTTATTCAAAGCCGCCACTACCCGTTTCGCATCCATTGTTTGTTTGCGAATTTGGTACGGAAAAGCTAAATTATCCGCCACAGTTTCGCCAAATAATGTCGGTTGTTGAAAACAATAGGAAACTTGCCGCCGATACATAATCGGATCATAGCTTTCAATGGGCTGGCCATCGAAAATTAAATCGCCACTTGTTTTGGAAATCATTGCCGCAATAATTCGTAATAACGTGCTTTTACCACCACCCGATGGGCCAGTCAACGTAATATGTGCGCCAGTTGGAATCTTCCAATCAATATCATATAAGATATGTTGATCCGCAACTTGATAATTAACCTTTTTGAGTCTAATCAATGAATCCACACGATCCACCCCCCACTGCTAATTTAGAATCATTATAACCTAATAACAAGAAGGGGTTCAACTAATCCTCTCCGGTTATCCTATCAACGACCGCATGCTATAATGGGGGTTAACACAGTTCACAGAAAAACGAGGTCAAAATTAAACTTATGCCACAATCTAATCATTATTCGCACCAATCACGATCACACAATGATCGTCGTCGGCAACCACCGACCGAAAAAGTACAAGCGACGGTCACCATTGGCCAACGCTTCCCACTGACTATTCGGCGCCTAGGCATTAACGGTGAAGGCATTGGCTATTACAAACACGTCATTACATTTGTCAAGGGTGCGCTACCCGATGAAGTTGTAGTTGCTGAAGTTACCGCAGTTCACCCACGTTACCTCGAAGCTAATATTCGTAGCATTCGTAAACCTAGCCCCGACCGGGTTGATCCCCGTGATACTTACGCTGGGGAAGTCGGTGGTTTTGAACTCGAACACCTCGACTATCCGGCCCAGTTAGCTTTCAAACAAGACTTGATCAGACAAGCACTTGAAAAGTATCGACCCGCTGGCTACCGCCACTACGATGTCCGCCCAACTATTGGTATGGCTGATCCATATGAATATCGGAATAAAGCCCAATTTCAGGTTCGGATGATCGATGGGCACGTTGCTGCTGGCCTATATCAAGAAAATAGCCATAACCTAGTTGATTTACCAACTTGTTCCGTTCAAATGCCGGTGACCATGACAGTCATGCGCCAGGTCGTTGCTTGGCTAGAAGAACTCCAAGTGCCCATTTATGATGAAGCACATAATTCTGGTATTGTTAAAACAATTGTTGTGCGAGCTGCGGCAGCGACTGGTGAAGTCCAACTTGTCTTTATCACCAATACACCCAAATTGCCAAAGAAGCATCAATTATTAATGAAGATTGCTGAAAAATTACCAATGGTCGTCTCAGTCATGCAAAACGTCAACGCAGGTAAAACGTCACTGATTTGGGGCGATCAAACGACCTTACTAGCTGGCAAGCCAACGATTACAGAGGAACTCGACGGGCTCGTCTTTGACTTATCCGCTCGTGCTTTCTTCCAATTAAACCCGCAACAAACTAAGCAACTTTACCGATTGGCGCGAGAAGCACTAAACTTGGCTCCCAACGAGACACTCGTTGATGCCTATTCCGGCGTTGGGACGATTGGCTTGTCGCTAGCCGATGTTGCCAAAGAAGTCCGGGGCATGGACACGATCCCGGCGGCCGTTGCGGATGCTAATGCCAACGCACAGCGTAATCAGATCAACAATGCCCACTATGAAGTTGGCGAAGCTGAAGTTTTGTTACCACAATGGTTAGCTAGTGGTTTTGCACCGGACGCAATGGTTGTTGACCCACCACGGACTGGCCTAGATAACGTCTTGATTGACGCTATCTTGCAAAGCGCACCTGAAAAGCTAGTCTACATCTCATGTAATCCATCGACACTAGCGCAGGATTTACAATCGTTGACGCGCGGTTATCAAGTGGATTATATCCAGTCAATCGATATGTTTCCGCAGACGGCGCGTTGTGAAGCAGTGGTCCGCTTTACCAAACGTCATTAATTATCCATCATCACTGCCAATTAACTTTGAGGGGGAATCATCATGGCAGCTACTGATAGTCAAATTACATTAACAATGACCTTTACTTTACGGCCACCATTTAAGACCCATTTTTTACTTCTAAAAGACTACATTGCAGATGTGCGTATCCCAGCACGCGATGGCATGTTAACCACCATTATTGCCAAAAACATACCATTATCACCGGCACTAGAACAACTCAAAGCGATTTTTGATGATGTTCAAAATCCGGTCTACTGGCGACTCCACGACCAGGCAGTGCAGGAATTCTTTAGTGCCCATCCTGATCAGCGGCCCGTTCTCCCAATGGATCTCTTACAGGTCATGCTCAATACTTTGGCCGCCCAAGGATTATCCGATCAACAACTGATGCACATTATGAGGGACGTTTTCGAGCGATTACAAACCAATGACTTTAATGGGCAGGCGGCGCAACGAATCTTAACAGCATTGAAAAACAAATAGCCATACTTAAATGATTTAATCTAAAAGATTAGTCGGACACTTTCTATATGTCGACTAATCTTTTTTGATTATATTTAAACCGTCCTACTTTAATAATTGGAATCATCATTAGATGAAACTTTATTAGTAACATTTAATCCTTTATATTATCGTCATAGCGTTAATAATAATTATTTTAAAAAGCTATTTATCAACTGTTAATCAAAATAGAATTGACATTCGTCAAAGCATAGTTGTTGACTTTCAAGTTACATGTGTTAAGCTGATCACTGTAATTCTTATTGATACAGCAATTCGAAAGGAAGTCTTAACTATGCAATACGCAATCACTGCCGCTACTGGTAAGTTTGGTCAATCCGCCGTCAATACCCTTAACAACCTGGTTGGTGCTGAAAATGTCATTGTTATCGCACGTAATCAAGAAAAAGCCGCACAGCTTTTTCCCAATAATCAATTTCGAGTTGGCGACTACGATGATCGTGCCTCAATGACTGCCGCTTTTGAGGGTATAGACCGCGTCCTCTTCGTTTCCTCACAACCTGGTGGCCCCGTTGCTCGTGCTACGGCCCATCAAAACGTTGTTGCTGCACTTCAGACCGCGCACGTTGATTTTGTCGCTTACACTAGCTTTCCTAAAGCTCAAACTTCAATCAGTGTGCTTGCCAGCGACCATCGTGATACAGAAAATGCTATCACCGCAGCCCATATCGCCCACAGTTTCTTGCGCAACAACTGGTATCTTGAAAATGAAATGGGCTTCTTACAAAGCGGTGCTCATAATCAAGAAACATTATATTGGGCCAACAATACCGCTGGTTGGGCGCTAGAACGTGAATATGCTGAAGCTGCCGCCAAGATTCTTATACTATCTAATCCTAAAGAAATCTATGAATTGGCAGGAGCACCACGCAGCTATGCTAATCTTGGAAAAGCGTTACAACAAGCCACGGATAACCAATTTACAGTGACTCAAGTGAATCAGGCGGCATACACGCAATCACTTGAAGCTACGGGCCTAAATCATGATACCGCAGCCTTGTTTGCTTCATTTCAAACACCAATTAATGACGGTGCTCTGGCTGAAGACACTACGGACTTGGCCCACGCCCTGGGACACGAGCCACTGACTGCCAGTGCCGCCATTAAAGAGATTTTGACACGCTAAGCGATTGGTTACTTAAACAACCAATGATAATCTTAGCTGTCTTCTACAATATAAAAAACAGTGAAAGTCCAACGAACATGGCGTTGAACTTTCACTGTTTTGCGTTTTATCACAATCGCTTATTTCATCCGCAATTAACTCGATTTCTCAACTAAAATATCGAGCCAACGTCGCTTGAATCCCATCATGATTATTGTCAGTCGTCACAGTATTAGCTGCATTCTTGACCGCTTGCGGCGCATTTGCCATCGCAATTCCCACACCCACCGTCTGTAACATAGCCACATCATTAAAATTATCACCAAACGCAATCGCTTCGGCAGGCGTGACTTGATCGTCTTGTAATAATTTAATCAGCGCAGCGGCCTTCGTCACGCCGGCCGCAACAATTTCTAAATACGTGTCTTTTGAACGGTAAACAGCTAATTGCTCGAATTCATCTGACATCAGTCGCTGCTCAATTGCTTGAATCACATCCGGATCCGCCATGATCATGATTTTATGCACCGGCGTTGGCATCCGCTTTAACCATGTAGCCAAATCTGTGACTCGCGGTTGATACCCAATTCCGGCTGCCTCTTGTTGTTCCCATGGGCCATTAGCAGCCACTAACCAGTCATTATTCGTATAAATATTGATTGAAGCGGCCGGCCATTTTTGCGCAATCAAACTTTGAACGGCCTGGGCCAACGGCGGTTGAACAGCACATTGCTCATAAACCGTTAGTTGGTCGTTAACATCAGTGGTCGCTGTTAAGGCGCCGTTGTACGCAATCATCGTAGAATTAATGCCGAGTTGTTGTGCAATACCAAACATACCTTTTGGTGAACGGGCAGATGCTAGGACCATCTGGGCGCCCTGTGCAACGGCTGCTTGAACACCTTTAATAGTAGCCGGTAGTAACTGGCCCTGATCGTCGACTAAGGTCCCGTCGATGTCGCTTACGATTAATTTGAGCATTGCTTTTCCTCCGTTAGGTTAATTCTAAGTATATTTAACACAGACTAAATTATTGTGTAACGTTAACAATCCATTTGAAATCAACGTATGCTAAGTCGGTTTTAACACAACAATTTCAGTTAAACGTTAAACTCTTACAAGATAAAATCATGTATCTTACCGACTCTACTGTATCATGAAACAAGTCATAAATAAGTACTTCCGGCTATTTTTTAATTGACAATAAAGAAAAGGCCGATAACTTTTTTGTTATCGACTCACTTTGCTTACATTATCAAATTTTTAGCTAGGGCAACATTACCAATCGTTGCAGAACCATTATTAGCAATTCCCGTTAAAACAATCAAATGATCTAAGTTCGGTAATTCAACATAATTGTTATTAAGCTGCTCAACGTCTCTTCTAATCACTGGAAGTTCAGTTTCACTTACTACTGAGCCACCAATAACAATTCTTTCAGGCATGAAATTAAGATATGCATCAAAGACCAGCTGTGCAATATAATAACTGATCAACTTAAATACTTCATTGGTTCGCTTCAATTGTTCCCCCGGTTTGCCGGTTCGAGCCTCAATTGCGGGCCCTGAAGCCATGCCTTCAAAGCACCGATTTTGATGATATGGACAGACACCTTTGAAGTTATCGCCTAACATAGGTATAACCATTGTATGTCCCATCTCGAGATGAGACACACCACCTATGAAATGATTATCTTGGATAACACCACCACCAATGCCTGTCCCAATAGTAAAGTATACTAGTGAACGCACTGTTTGTCCTTGTCCAATCATATATTCACCATAAGCCGAAGCATTTACGTCCGTTGTAAAAGTAATTGGAATTTTCAAAGCTGCCCTCAACATCTGTACAACATCCGTGTGAGACCAACCAGCTTTTGGTGTATTTAAAATCTGACCATATGTCGGTGAATCCACCTTAATATCAGCTGGACCGAAGCTCCCGATTCCCAACGCATCGACTGGATTTTTCTTAAAAAATGAAACACAGGCTGCTAGCGTTTCATTTGGCTTTGTGGTCGCTACTCGTTCTCGCTTCAAGATACGGTAGTGCTCATCAGTAATTGCTAAAATAAACTTAGTTCCTCCAGCTTCAATACTTCCCAAACGCATGAGCTATGCCCCCTGATTGTGTATGAGCAAGGTAACCATATCATAAGGCTGAATCACTAATTGTTCCGAACATGGTTGAGCCTCTTCCAGAGCATTTACCTGAATGAAATATTGTTTTAATAAGGGAGTCAAATCAGCAGCCACACCAGATTCATTTGCCAAACGGATAACAAAACTATTTGGCACAGTATAAGCCGGATACAACGCGCTAATTGTGACATGTGGATCGAGTTTCAAAAATGACTCGCACTCTGAGATAGTTGGTAATGAATCATCAAATTCAACATCCCAAATTTTATTGTCTAAGCGATTTACAAATAAATTCAATTTTTGTAATTGATAACTAACATCGGGTGCTAACCACTTTTCAGCAATTATTGCCAATTTATTTTCATTCAATTGAGATGTAGAAACTAACCCAAACTGAAATGTATTTGCTCCTAATTCTTCTGCCAACGGCGTTGGTGTCATCTGATGCCCAATACTAGTTGTATCGCCTGAAGCACGGCCTGGTCGCCACAGTAAATTAGGCTTACCAAGTTGACCAGTGGTTGCCATTAATGTGACATAAAATGCTTTCTTTCCTAACTCGTATTCCTTCATTCCTTTAGCAATTAAATACAGGCCATCGCTAGCCCCTTGCATCCCGACAATTTTATCAAAGTTATAAAGGTTAACCGGTTTTTCAACAAATTCGTCTTCCCAATTTTCCGCAATTGGTAAATTACGTGTTCTTTGAAAGCCGCCTTGAACTTGCGCAACTGCAGTGTCACTTTCAATTGCTGTATTAATTTTTAACCGTAATCGATGATCTAGAACCTGATTATCGACAGTTAAACGACCTGCCAATACATTGTCACCATCAGTTAAAGTCAACGTTAATTCAAATGCGACATCGCGCAGCTTTGGTTCGTGACTAATCCTATCAGCCAATCCTTCTGGTAACTGCCACTTGCCACTTAATCGCAGTTCTTGCCTTCCAGCTCCAACATAAATGGCTACAACACCGGCTAAAGGCAAGTCAACCTCTTTGTCGCCTCGAAGCGGTGAATAATCGTACGTATCACCATCATTACCCGAATCTACAATACTAATGATGTTTTTGTAAGTTTTCCCATTAGTAGTTGCCTGAAAGTTACCATCGACATAATTCACTTTCCAACTTTCATTTTGGATAGCCGTTTGTTGCTCAGACTGTAATTCTGGCAAAGCTTCTGCACCATCCTTAAAGTCAATTACTTGGTAGCCCAACCCATCAAACTGGACTGCAACTTGTACTTGTAATTCATAGTAACCAGGCTCGTCTTTAAATTCAAAGCCTTTAGCCGTTTGTTGCATGATATTTTCTCGCTTAGCCACATAATTTGCACTTAAAATAGTTGCTTGATATTTTTCATCAAACATAATGTTTTTCGATGATGTTAAGAAACGGATTTTCTTATATCCATTGAATGGGCGTGGATCAGTATTGAATACTAGCACCTGATTGGCATCCAGTTTCAACCGTTGTGCGATTCTTTTCTTGATATAGTTTTCGATACCGTCTGCAATTTCAAAACCTTGTTTGAATCGATGGTCAATATCAATAGCAACATTATCAGAAACACTGCCACCCAAACTGTCATGCGGTTGACATTCTAGCAACTTTTTCCAAAGTTTCAAAATAAGACCCTTAGACACATCGATACCACATCTTTTGGCGATGACCATCAGTGGCTCAACACGTCGTAATATTTGCTGTTCGAGTTTGAAATTCTGCCGTTTAATGCGCGAACGTACTGAACCAATTGTCCGATGAACTCTAGCATAAGTTGGATACCGCAACTCGCCTTGATAATCCGGTAAATCGTTGCGTTGTCGTAATGTTCGCATAAACTTCGGATAATTGCTGATCACAATCTGATTATGACTATATTTATTTATCTTACTAATAGTCTCAGATACGTTATGAATAATATTCATTTGATCGATTCCCGAAGGCACTAGGACTGAATTATTTTGACCCTGTTGACTTTCAAAATCAATTCCTGGATCTAGACGGTTTGCAACGAACTCTTGTAAGTTTTTCTTCGAATCCAATGCGATTTGACCAGTATAGTAACCTAACGGAAAATTAGCAGCATAGACTTGACTATGACCTAGACTGTGCCATTTAAAATAAACAGAGTCCATTTGTCGCTTAAAATTAGTGCCCCGCCAAAAAATAAAGTCATTAATGCCAACTTGATTTAAGAGCATTGGCAATTGCGAATTAAATCCAAAAGTATCTGGCAAATAGCCAATCATCATTGGTTGCCCATACTTTTGTTTGGTATCGTTGATGCCAATAACTAAGTTACGAATAATTGATTCTGCATCAGGTATCATCGCATCAGTCTGTGTATACCATGGTCCAACAAATAATTGATTACGGTTAATTAATTTCTTTATCCGGATAACATCTTCGGGATGCATTTCAACATACTCATCTAGTATTGATGTCTGTCCGTCTAAAGTAAAATTAGCTTCAGGATGCGTTTCTAACTCCTTCAAAACATTTGAGAACAGCTGATCACTTAGCACCTGTGCGTCCTCAGTTGTAAAATACCATTCTCGATCCCAATGAGTATGATTTACAAAATGTGCTTTTGTCATAAATGTATCGCTCCCTGTTATTTTAGGTAACAAAAGCCGCACTACGGCTCTTTAACCATTATGCGGCTCGTTTTAGTCAATCTAAGCTTCAAAATTAATGTTAATGTCGTCCTCATTATCATCAGTGACTTGTTCTTCGCTCTGTGTTTGGTTAAAGTCCACAGCCAATGGTGCCAGTACACCGATAATCGCAGCGCAAACAATTAGACCGATTAAATAGGCCCAACCATTCGTAATGGTGACAAATCCATAAACCCCACCAACAGGAGGAATCTTAGCCTGAGCCCCAAGTAAAATCGTAGTCGCCGAACCAGCAGCACCAGCAATCATATTAATTGGAATTAATTTCAACGGGTTAACTAATGTAAACGGAATAGCACCTTCGGTTATTCCAATAAATCCCATGAACCAGTCGCTTCGTCCAGCATCAAGTAATTCATCAGAAAAACGATGTTTAAAGAAAGTCGTCGCAAATGCATATCCTAAGGGAATACCAGCAATAGCCACATTAACGATCATTGCAGGGGTGTAAATCTTTTCAGCTAATAAAACGTTACCTGCCATCCATGCAGCCTTATTAACAGGGCCGCCTAAGTCAGAACCAATCATAGCGCCCATGATAACTGCTAAGGTAATAGCACTTACACCGCTTGTACTCATTTGTTTAATCCAAGCGACAAGTGATACATTAATCCAAGTCAGCGGTTGCTTCAAAATGACTCCCATCAATATTGCCACAACCATTGTAGATAGTAGCGGTACAACAACTAATGGCATAATAGATTCGAACTTTTCACCAACATGTAACTTATTGTGACACCAACGTGCAGTATAACCAGCTGCAAACCCAGCAACCAAGGCTCCTAAAAATCCCATATTAGAACTAGATGCTAATGAGCCCCCAATAAACCCGGCGGCCAAAGCTGGCTTATCGCCAATAGCATACGCAATGTAACCGGCCAAAACTAAATTAACTAAGCCAACACCAATCCAGCCAACGGCTTCAATTTGTCCCATATAAAACCAAAAGCCAGTTTTATACGCATCAAAACTTGTAATTCCAAAACATAGACCTATCAACTTAGGAACTGCAACTACGAGGGACCCACCAATAACAACCGGTAACATATATGAAATACCAGACATTAAGTAGCCCTTCCACTCAGCCAATATTTTCTTCATAACTCACTCCTCCATTCTTCATTAAGTTCATTTTATTTAACACGAGCAGCAACCGCTTTGCTGACCTTATCAATAACAGCTTTCGGCTTTTTAATACACATATTAATATCAACTCGAACTGCTGGAATCCCTTCAAATCGATCCATCTTTTCAATTTTTTGATCCGAACCAATCAATAAAAACTTTGCGCTTTTCGCCTCCTCAACTGTAATTTCATTTTTAAGTCCCATTGCACCCTGTTGTTCTACTTTAGCTTGTAAACCTAGTTCTTGCGCTGCTTTTTCTAGCGCTTTCGCCGCCATTGGTGTATGTGCTAACCCTGCTGGGCATGATGTAATTGCAACAAAATCCATATCAGTCATCCTCTTTTTATAAAATTTTTTCCGAACTATTCGTTAATACAGTGTAAACATCCTGAACTGTTTGACTTTCAAGCAATGCTTGACGCTCACGGTCATCCACTAATGCACTCGCAAAGTTAGCTAGAATCTGTAAGTGTGCCTGCTCACTATTTTTTGGAACTAGCATAGCAATTACCTGATTAACTGGTTGGTCATCAAATGTCGGCCAATCTTGAATGCTTGTTGTAGAGCGAATGAATAGTACAGCGGGTTGCCGCAGATATTCTGAGATTGCATGAGGAATCGCTATACCGTCCTGCATTCCTGTTGAAGCTTCTTTTTCTCTTTGATGCAGCGCTTTCAAAACTACGTCTTCGCTATCTGCAAAGCCAAGTTCAATTGCTTTATGTGCAATAAAGCTAAAAACATCCTCACGTGTTCTAAAATGTTCTTTTAAAAAAATATACTTCTGTTTAAAAATTTCTGTCATATTTGCATTTCCCCTTCACTGCTGTGCTAATGTATCAATAATTCCTTGAGCATTTTGAGCCTTTATTAAGGCCGCCATTCGCTGTCTATCTTGAATCAAATTATAGAAATAACTGTAAATATCATCCATTTGTGTCTCAACCGTGCGATTCAGGGCTACGAAAAACACAACATGGACATTTTCGTGATCCCATTTAATCCCCTTTTTTGACGTCATGATTCCAATCGTTGGTTGCAAAACATGGTCGATATCACCATGGGGAATTGCAAATTTATCGATAATGGTGGATGCAACTTGTTCACGTGCTAACGCTGAATTTTGCATTTGATCATCAACATACCCATACTTTTCTAGCCGATCAGTTAGTTGAATAATCGCCGTCTTTTTTTCAGTTGCCTTTGAATTTGTAATAATACCGTTTGGACTTAATAATTTAACAAATGCGTTCCGCGCATACTTTTCTTGACGAATATCTTGACTCAACTTTTCCAATAAGCTGAGTTCCTGGTCATTCAAAAACGGACTGACTTGAATAACTCTCGTATCGCTCATCTTTAACGGAATAGTCGAAATAATAATGTCTGCAGTCACCGTTGAAGCCATCAATTCATTCACAGACAAAGTGCCAACAATCTGAACATCCGGTAGTTTGTCCATGACACGTTGCTTTAGTAACTCTGCCGTACCATAACCAGTACTGCATACAATCGCAAGCTCAACATCTGGTTTTAAGACCTTTCGGCGTTCAATGAACGATTCAAAGTGCAGTGCTAAGTATGCAATTTCATCCTCAGTTAGCTGTAAATGATATTGCTTTTCAATCGCCATCGCTAATGCTAGTGCTTGATCAAAAGCGACGGGAAAATACGTTTTAACTTGATTACAATACGGATTCGTAATACTAATGCCATTTTTAATGCGAACCAGCGCCGGACGTAAATGCAACGTTAGATTACGCAATAATTGATTATCATAATCTGTTAGCACGCTGCGTAGCCAGTCGACTATCGCTCGTTCAACTAAGCCACTTCTATCCAGATCAATGTACCCATCCTCAATGGCCGCGACATGCATATTTAAATAAGCAACTTCTTCATCGGGAACTTCACACTTGAAGGCCACGATAAGCATTTTAACTAATTTGTTGGTACTCGGAGATATTGCCATGGTGTCAAAATTCTGTGTCGTCGTTTGAGTAATAAACTCGCCATTCTTAATTCGCTGAATCGCAATAGTTGTATGGATCAGTAAAGACTCATATTGATATTCATTTACATCAACTTTTAAAATCTTCACAAATTTATTCAGGACTTTTTGCATCTGATTTAAAGTTTGTTTATTGACATATCGTTTCAGGGACTCTGGCACTTTAAATGTGCGTGTCATTTTGCCAGTCTGTTGATTTTGCTTAATCTCTTGTCCCCAATATGACTGTAATAGCTGACCAATCACTCGACGAACATCACTCTCCGAACTGTTGAATTTAACGCCTTCTGTGGTGGCCGTCAGCTTCAACCCATAATCCATTTTTAAAACATTTAAATCACGTTCCAACGTACTACGACTAATAAAGAAGCGGTCAGCAATATCATCTAATAACACTGGTTTAGATTGCTGTGTCAAGAATGTCATAATGCTAATTCTGCGTTCTTGCTCACTTTGACTATTGTCCTTCAGTGTCGGAAACTCAGCCAACAGTCCCTTCGTATTACCACTAAAACGAATACCCTGTCCTCTTTTCCTAACAAGCTGTACACCTTGCTGGTTGACTACCTTTTCCACCTCATTCAGATACTTAGCAATCGTCTTACGCGATGTGCCCGTATACTCCATAATATCTTGATAGTGAACTATCTTTTTTGACAATATCAACTCAATAATCATTCGTGTAAGAGTCGCTGGTGAACTATTCGGCGCCAAATTTATCACTCCCTAACTTTTACAATTAATATAGTAATGTAACCGTATACATTATTTAAGCTCATAAAAGTACACTTGGAGCTAGTGTACCTTTTAGTTAATAACAAATAATTTGCTTGGCTAGTCGTGCACTTCAAGATTGTTTTAAAGTTTCATCCTTTGATCGTATTATGAACGACATTCCCCCCAGAATATCGATAACAATTACCAATGTTACTTCGATTCTGCACGCAACCTTACAGGAAGACAAATCATTTACTGGATTAATTAACTATTTATATTAAACACCCAAAAAAACAGCGTAATTTCATTATCGCGAAATCACGCTGCTAAGATTATCCAATTACTTTAACAATATCATTTAAAACAACTTAATATTAGCTGCCCTTGTTACCGACGGCTAATCATCTATCTTAAAATTGTCTTTTAACTCAAACGTTACCCGGTCCCCCACGAGCTTAGCGTATAACTCCTGATCAGGTTGCGGGTCAAAAGGCCCCAAATCAACTAAAATCTGACCATCGTCCGCCACTTCATATCCTTGATACCGGTCTACTAGCACGTGGTACATCGTTTGCGCCGGTCGCATCCGCTCATCCACCTGAGCCGCAGCCGCTTTTAACGTATAACCGGTTTGTAGCAAGTTACTCATTGCGGCGGCCTTAATAACCATCTTCATGGTATAAATGCGCGCCTGCCCCGGTTCATCCTCATTCTTAGGAATAATATACCCCTTTTTTTGCCAGTACCGTAACTGTCGTGGTGAGACACCAGTCATTTTACTTAGTTCACTAATACCAATTGTTAATTGTCCCCGATGAAAAAGCTCGCGTAAATCTGCACGCGTCCCGTTTGCCATGCTGGCGCCTCCTTTCCAAAAGTGCTATTTAATGTAAATTATAGCATGGAATTTGGTCACCACCATTAACTCGCATGGAATTTTCCGTGATTAATTAACTTCGTGATAATTTGCCTGTAAGAATGCCGCCAATGATTGTGCAGGATGACCCATAATCGTTTGATAATCATCACTAACCGTTGCTAACAACCCTAAAGCCCCACCTGCATACATCGACGCCAGCATCTGCCCTTCACCATTTTGATCATATAAATCGCTGAACGCTTGCAATGTCACTGGTTGATAACCGATCGATTGACCACTGACCTGACTCAATACTGCTGCCAACTCAGGCATAGTGTAAGCCTTACTCTGTGTCAGCGTATAAATCCGCCTCGCTTGTAATAACGCGGGAGTTGTTGCAACCTTCGCAAAAGCCGCAGCGCTATCGATCTGACTAATAAAGCTCAGTGCTTGATCACCTACCGGATAGATCACATTATGACGCTCAATCAATTCTGGTAAATAAGGAATCAGTGGATCAGCATACAACGCATTACGCACAATTGTATAATTAATAGTGGTTCCGGCCAATCGCCGTGGCACATAACCATAAAAGGCTGATAGTGCAAACGGGTTGTTGACTTGATCCGCAATAAAGCCCATCACCAAAAAATGCTGGACATTAGCTTGCTGAACCGCTGCCAACACATTTTCAAATTCTTGTACTCGTGAATAACTGTCATGGCTCTTGCTGGGAATATAGATCAACACATCGCTGTCTTGAAAAAAAGCTCGTAATTGTTCCGGCTGTTGATAATCAATCGCTGCAACATGCATACCTTGTTGCTGGTAAGCCTGCGCTTTACTAGGCGTATGAACACCTAAGTAAAGTTCCGACGTTTTGATCAACGGCTTCATAGCTGCAACAATTTGTCGCCCTAAATGACCAGTAGCACCCGTAATCGCATATTTCAATTTAATCCGCTCCTTCATGTAACTTTATTAGTTACATTAAACCTAATTTAGATCCACTTGTCAATTAAAGCATCTCCCTAACCGACTTAATTTACCTTACCAGCGGCTGATTATTCCATCTTTAGAGACCATTTTCACTAGCAAAATGGACGATTCAAGTGATTAAAAATCGCTCGGATCGTCCAAATCAGGGTGTATTTAGTAAATACATCAGCACTTATTTAGTTTGCAACTTGCTGACCAAGATGCTTCTTTTCAGGCGCCGTTTTAACACTTTTAGCATCATGATCAGAGAACCCAAACATCCAAGTCAATGCGAAGGCGACAATTAAATCCGCCGCTGAGGCAATCAAGAAACCATAGAAGCTAAAGTCGAGCCCCTTAGGATTAACGAAGGACGTTGCTCCAATCAATGAGCCGGCAAAGCCCCACATATTAACGTTGAAGAGCCCGGTCAAGAAACCACCGACGGCCCCACCAATACTAGCGGTAATAAATGCCCGGCCGTATTTCAAGTTAATCCCGTACATTGCGGGTTCGGTGACCCCACAAAAGGCCGAAATTGTTGCTGGCCAAGCGAGCTCTTTAATATTAGCAACTTTAGACTTCAATGCAATCGCTAAGACCGCACCACCTTGGGCAACCATCGTTGCGGAAACAATGGCGTTCAAATAACTGTGCCCCGTTGTCGTAATATCGTTGACGACAATTGGAATGATCGCCCAGTGTAACCCAAAGATAACCAAGACTTGATAGAAGCCACCAATAATTAAACCAGAGATTGCGGGGCTGAGTTTGTAAATGGCGACAATTCCAGCTGCTAATGCACCTGATAAAGCAGTGATAATCGGTCCCAAAACAATGATGATGACGCCAGAAATAATTACGACTTCAAACAATGGTACGAAAATCATCCGTAAGACTGTTGGAATTACCCGTTTGAGCCACGGCTCCAACTTACTTGCTAACCACGCACCCGCAATCATTGGGAAAATCGAATACGTGTAGGAGGCAACGTGGACTGGAATTCCAAAGAAGTTGGCATTGATCGCCATCCCTAACAGATGCCCAGTCACTTTCCCAGTTGTTGCCATACCGACAATTGCTGGATACGTTAGGACCCCACCAATAATCCCCATGATGACCGGATCAGATCCTAACTTCTTAGCCGCGGTAAAACCAACAAAAATCGGTAAGAAGTAGAAGACCGAATCGCCCATCGCATTAATAATGACATAGGTTGGTGTCGTCGCAGATACCAGCTTAAAGTTCGTCAGTAACGACAGAATCCCTTTTAAAATCCCAGAAGCCGCTAACAATCCAATTACTGGAATCATTGAACCGGTAATCACACCAATCAGACTGCTAAAGCCATGTTTAACTTTCTGCCACGGTGTCATCTTCTGCCAAGCTAAGCGGTTAGCTTCTTTTTCTGTGGCAATGGCCGATGCATCCGCATCTCCAAAGCCAGGTCCTAACTGAGCAACGATTGCATCATAGACGTCAGTTACCGCTGGCCCAATCACGACTTGGTATTGACCACCCGCCTTAGCAACGTCAATCACACCTTTAAGGTTTCGAATCCCCTCATCGTTAGCCTGACTTTCATCTTTCAAATAAAACCGAACCCGCGTAATGCAGTGAATTACGCTTTTAATATTTACTGGGCCACCAACTTGAGCAATAATTTGAGTTGCTAATTCGGCGTATTTACCACCTTTGCCTTTAACAATCGGTGGCGCATCAACGTGCTCCTTCAATTCAACTACGGCACCCACAACGCCCGCACGAACTTCTCCCACTTCTGGTGTCAATTTAGTGACCATATCCGTAGAATTAGTCACAGCCATAATCACCGTTGTCGCTTTGTTGGCACTGGCAATCGCTGCTAAATTCATCATGGCGATTTTGTCACCAGCCGTAACTGTCTCACCAACTTGCACATTAACTTTAAACGGTGGATGGTCTGCTAATTCAACCGTATCAATACCAAGATGAACCAACACCTCCAGTCCGTTATTCCCCGTAAAACCAATCGCGTGTAAACTCGCTGCCACCATCGTTACTTTGCCACTGATTGGTGCGACGACCTGGCCATCTGTCGGCTCGATGCCGAATCCTTGCCCCATCATCCCTTGTGAAAACACCGGATCGTGAACCGACGCTAACGGCACTAACTGCCCTGCAACCGGCGTTAATAAATGCACTTGCTTCATAGCGATTCTCCCCCTTTGACTGAATCAATAATCGCGTTGTTAACAAACTAATCTTGGTCACTGATTTTTATAAAATTATATAATAATTGATTTAAGTACCCAGTGACTGGCCAATAAGTTAACCCAACTCATTAAGCAATGTCCTTAACGATAAAAGCACTTTCTTTTATAAATATAATAATAGCCGTCCTGATTAGGGCGGTCAATTAAACCCGTTTAATTTAGCCCCATTCACTTCAAATCACGGGCTTGTTTAATTAGTTTGCCGAACCTTGTGAACCAAGTGTTAATCGTTGCGTTGCTAGAAATGATTGTTCAAAGTCAGCCGTTGTTTTAACTTGCTTACCAAAATCAACAACCAATGCATGCCACTCCCAAGCCGTCGTTAAATCATAATGCTACGCTCGCATGACAAGTTGTTGTGCTTGCAAGTAATTGCTCGGTAATGGTTGGTTAAGCCAGCCAAATAGTCGCCGTAAATACGTATCAATAATAATTGTCGGCTGATGAAAAACATACATGCTAAAATAGTCAGCCGTTTCATCGCCAATACCCCGTAACAGCTTTAATTCATGCCGCAATCGTTCGGCCGGTAACGCGCGCATCACTGTTAGGTCGAAATTGTATTGCTCACACCAGCCAGCTAAAGCTTTTAATGTCGGAACTTTACGCGTATAGAAGCCCGCGGGTCTAACCAAAGTTGTTAAGTCAGCATCACTTAAGGCTAATAATCGTTCGGGTTCAAAAGCAGTTGCCGTTTTTAGATTTGCTAACGCGTAATCCACATTACGCCAGTTGGTATTTTGTACTAGAATGCCACCCCAGAGGATCTCCCATGGTGTCTCAGCAGGTGCCACTCCAGCTTCTAGCCAGTGTCGCGGTCCCATAGCTGTTAGCATTTGTTGATACAACATTTCAATCGTCATCATAATTCTCCTCATTTTCGATTGGTCCATTTCACTTATCAGATACTAAAAAAATAGTCATAACGGAAACAATTTACTCCGTTACGACTATTTCATAAAATTAACACTTAGTCATCTGCTACCGTACTGCGCTTAACAGCTAACACAATGTCAGCCTGCCGATTTTCAGGCTTGACCTTTTCTTGAAAGTCCAATTCGGCATCTTTAAACAGGTTTTGAATCTCAGTATTAACTAATGACAAGTCGCGTGAATCTCCAGCTTGTTGGCGAATATATACCACATATTGATCTGGTAACTCTTCGAGATCATATTCCACATCTTCGTCATTTAAAATAACATAAATTAGTTTACGTTCTTTATTCATTCGAAACTTCTCCTTATCAATTATTTTATCCGAATTAGTCGCTAACGGCTAACTGGTTAGCAAACTTAAGGTAATCAGCCACACAATGATCTAACCACTCAACAACTTTACTATCCGTAATATCACCAGCGGCATTCATCTTATCTTGCACGGCACTCAATAAGAACTCATTACCAGGCAAAATCCGCATACCAACCCCCGGTGAATCTAGTACTTGCCGTAAATGACTCTGGGCGCGCACCGTTCCTAAGGGACCCATCGTGGCGCCTAAGATCATGGCTGGTTTACCAATCAGTGGTCGTTCAACGCGCGACAGCCAATCAATCGCATTCTCCAAAACACCAGGAACACTATGGTTATACTCTGGTGTCACAAAAATGACACCGTCAGCATCCATAACCGCCTGTTTAAAGACTTGCACATCCTCAGGGGCTTCCAGCTCAATGTCCTGATCATAAAAAGGTAGGGCGCCCAAGTCCGGAATTGTAACATCCAATTTCTCAGCATAGCGTTTTTGAACAAATGCCGCTAACTTACGATTATATGATGAACGTCGAATACTGCCGACAAGTGCGATAATCTTCATCGTGTGAAAAACTCCTTTAAGTTGTAATTACTTTTAGTATACCCCTTTTTTTGCAAATATTCGGAACCGGTTACAAAAAATATCCTTCTTTCATCAAAAGTTTAGCTTTAATTAATCATGGCGGCATGCTAAGACCATTTTATATCTCTTATCAGAGTCTAGTCGTTTATGCACGTTGCTTGGGCAGCATAAAGCCTTAAGATCAAAGCGATCAGTCTAAATCTGCTAACTCATCGTACCGTACATTATTGGGACGTTAAGAATTGTCTTAAATGCTTCTTTAGATGGGAATAGCTAGCGAATATGAACATTCACAATCACCCCCAAACAACGAGCTAACAAGTGGTCATACGTCAACATTTTTCATCCACACAATACGTATCTTAGTCCAATCAAAGCTTAATCTCAGTTGACATATCCACATATTATTGCCCAGAATAACGCTCACCGATTGCCGGTGAAAATTAATAAACTTTCACAAATGTTTCTTAACTTTTTTCAAAACCAAACGTCCACTACCATCGCTATCAGTAGAGTCTGCTATACTAATAATAGAGAAATTGATTGGGGGGTTAATCGTGTATTATCGTGGTGAAGCACTTGACTTTTTGAATATGTTACATACCACTGGCGCCGCGCCATTAATGCGTTCACGGATTGTTTTCTCCAGCCAGATTGATGTCGAACGCTTAAAAGCAGCCGTTCTTGCCTCTGCACAAATCGTACCCGAGATTTTTGGTCATTACCAAGTTGACCGCAATCGTTTTGTTGTTACTGATCAACCAATCAACCAAGTCATTCAGGAAGTCCAGAGTCCGTACAGTCCTGAAAACACCGATTTTGATTTTACTAATAGTCCACAACTACGATTGTTCGTCATTCATCACGGTGACTATGACGTTCTACAAGCCTTTATGAGTCGACTACTAACTGACAATCGGGGCTTTAAAGAATATCTTTATTTACTTGCACAAGCATATAATTACGCTGACCTCACGAACTTGCATAACGAACGGCGGCTCCGGCCAGTCATTGCCAAACTACAGCGCCAATTCGCTCGTCCGCGTGGTCACACTCCCATCGTCTCCGGGATGATCAAACTTCCCCATTATCCGGGAATCAACCTACGTCACGGCGGTCATGTCATGCTCAGCAGCACGCAATTCATGCGGGTCCGTCGGGTCGCCAAGGCTCAGGATGTTGGCATTAGTGAGGCGATCCTAGCTGCCTATGCTAAAGCTCTCCAAGTTCTAACTGGACACACCACCGTCACATTGCCTTGCCCGATTGACTTACGTCGTTTTATGTCTGAAGATGCTAACATTACTCAAGTTGCTAATTTAACAGTTAACGTTTTCTTAACGATTAAAGTTGATATCGATGCTCCTTTTAGTGAACTCGTCAATCAAGTACACACTTTATTAACAGCTGAACGTAACCGGGTCGCTTTCCTATATCGACTCAGCAACTTACAAAAGATGAACCATACAATGCCCATTACCGTTATGCGTAAAATGACAAATCGTTGGTTACCGCAACCAGCATTACGCTACACAAATTTCGGCGTTGTCGATCAACAACGTCTGAATTTCCACGATTTAACGATTGTTAACTGCGTCTTTTCTGGAACTTTTCATCGATCACCCACTATGGAAATTGCTGCTAGCACGTTTGCCGGAACTTGTACATTAAGTTTTAATAGTACTGGCTCAGAGCGTGACTACCAGTTATCCATGAAAATATTGGAAAATATTCAAGCTCAACTACTTGTTTGGGCGCAAGCTGAATCGCAGACTGCCACACCGCAGACTGCCACACCTGAACAGCCATCCTTGCGACACCAAGCTTAATTGCCACAATTCATCACGTTAAAATATACACACTAAAAAACTTTCTCGGCTACTTACGCTGGGAAAGTTTTTTAGTGTCCTGATCTGATTCAGTCAGGATTGTGGTCATCGATTACATTCCTAATGACACTCCGCTTTATCGTAATACTTACTAGTCATTGGAGTGAGTCGCACTCAAGTACTGGCCTAATTGATAAATTATCGCTCGCTGGGCTGGTACCGGCGGCAAAATTTGGCCCGGTTCCAGACAGCTCACTTGTAATTTTGTTGGCGCTTGAATACCATAATTTTGAAAACTAGGCCGAACTGGCACAGTTACTGTCAACGAGCTAATTACACTTTCCAAGCTAATGTGAACGGCGACTATGTCAGGCAAGTCTACGCCCGTTAAATTACTCAAAAAGCCATCATACAGCCGCCATAACGCACCTGCTGACGGTGCCCACACCGGCTTACTATTTGGAATTTGTATCATGAACTGTAACGTAACTTGCCGCCGTGTCACACTTATTCTAATTGGTTGGACTTTTGAATTAGCGACAGCGGCTTTGATCGTTGCTACTTGCTTATTTGCGTGCGGAACATCGTAACTTACCTCAAACACTGGAAACTGGTCGGTCAGTGCTTGCTGATCACTTTTACTAGCCACGAGTTGCTGGATAATAGCCATCATTGCTTCTAGTCCTAAAACATAGGCGCGTTCATAGCGGCTACGTTCCAGAGGCAACGCGGGAACAATTAATTGATGCATCTCAGCCACCTCCATGACGATCAACTTAATTATCGTTAGTCTACTCAGATTAGCCCCCCTAGTAAAGCCCTTTCAGCCATTTCGTTAATTAATTTTGTCAAAAGTTTTATTTAGTGACGTTTCTAAATTGGAATCCTTCTAAAAAGTGTGGTTTAATAAGGGTGAATATGATAAAAGGAGGAACCGCGTCGTGGCAGAAGATATGTTAACTCAAGCCTTGCAACAATTAAAGGACCACAAGATCCGCGTAACACCGCAACGGCAAATTATTCTTAACTACTTAATCACTCATCATAATCATCCATCTGTTGAAACCATCTATCAGGAATTAGCGACTCAGTTACCTAACCTGAGTTTAGCAACGGTCTACAATACGTTAAAACTCTTTGTCGACCTCGGAATCGTGATTGAATTACAAAATGGCGATGCCGGGACCCACTATGACTTTTTCGGTCGGCCCCATTACCACGTGGTCTGCGAAAATTGTGGTAAAATCACTGATGTTTTTGAGCCCGACCTCCGCAGTGTTGAAGCCAAGGCGGCGGAACTTTCTGGTTACCTAGTCACCGGGCACAATATGGAAGTCTACGGATTATGTTCAGATTGTCAAAAATTACTCAATGTTACTAAAATAGCTGATTTGAAACGACTAAAATTAACGCATAATGAATAAAGTTTAATCGTAATAATAAAACTTAATCTTAAAAGAGGCTGTGACATAAGTCTCTAGAAAAAAAGTAGGTCTGGAAAAATCTTCGAATTTTTCCAGACCTACTTTTGATATAATAAAAAATAAAAAAAGAGCATCGGTCGCACCCGATACTCTACGAAATTATCCTCGAAAGGACATTCCTAATATGCAAGATTATTATAACATGAATCAAACCACTTTGAGTATCGCCTTGGATTACCAACCAGAAGAGCATCATCCTGCTCGTTACATCAACCAGCTTGTTGAGAGTTTAAAACTAAAATATGATTACCAGTTTGGCCGTCCGCGGGAATATAACCTCGGTACCATGTTAAAACTGGTCCTTTTAGCGTACAGCTATGGCATTTTCAGCAGTCGTAAAATTGAACGGTTTGCCCGTGGAAGCAACTAAGCAGGTTTCCCCGAACCCAGCCAAACAGCAACGCCGGACTGTTAAATCACAAAAACGTAAGTTGGACAAACGACGTGATAAAATGCGTGAACACCAAGCACAGCAAGCAATCTATGGTCAGCGTAACAGTTACTCTAAGACGGACTATGATGCCACCTTTATGCGGGTCAAGGAAGATCCGATGCAAAACGGTCAATTAAAACCTGCCTACAACGTTCAAATCGCCACGAGTAATCAGTTCATTACGGGATATCGGCTTTTCCAAAATCCAACCGACACACGAACCTTACAACCGTTTATTGAACATTTAAAGGCCAACAATGTGTTAGGTCACACCATCGTTGCCGATGCCGGCTACGGTTCCGAAAGTAATTATCGGTACTTGGAAGATGAATTCGGTCAGCATACCGTTTTAATTCCATACGGCACAATGCTTAAAGAGAATAGTCGAAAATGGCAAAGTGATGACCGTAAGGTTATGAACTGGGACTATCATGAAAAAGATGATTATTTTATCAATCCGCAAAACGTCCGGTTTAATTTTAATGCTTATCGTCAACGGACTGATAAGTATGGTTTTACCCGTGACTTTAAAGAATACATTGCCGAAAAGTATGATGAAAATCATCAACTAATTCCCGCTGCACTAACACCAAAAGGATATTTTAAAAGGATTTCCGTGAACGAAAATTGGGAATATTTCAAATCGAAACAACGAGAATTACTTTCATCTCCAGAAACTGGTCAGATTTACGCTCAACGTAAGATCGATGTTGAGCCAGTTTTTGGCAAGATGAAGGCTTCTTTACATTTCAATCGATTCTCGGTGCGAGGTTTCGACAAGGTCACCAAGGAAGCCGGAATCGTAATACTGGCGTTAAATATTATGAAACTGGTCACGGTAGGGACCAACTTTAAAAATTAAAGGCGTAAGCGAATGGGACGAGAAACCAAAATTCGGTTTCTCGTCCCATTTGCTTATACAGAGGCTAGTTATGTCACAGCCTCTATTAAGATTTAAATTCTGTATTATGGTATTTCATTCAAGATAAACCCCAACAAGCTAAGTGTTTCCAAAACACTGTCCAGATAAGCATAGATGCTAGTCATGTTGGCCGATTATTATTAGATTTAAAATTCTTGTGACACCAAAACAGGGCATCATCAACCATCAAGCCAAAATCTAATTTACCAACATTATTATTTTTCTTAACTTAGTCACACCAAATTTTGGATTATACGTAATTCTAATAATCTGACCTTTATGAAATGGGCCCAAATCGTCAGCAACTGTACGAAACTCTAGCTGTTTGCGATTTCCGTACTTATCTTTAGCAGTGCCATGATAAACATAGCCATTCTGCGTAATCCCCACTGGAACTGTCACAGGATATGCCCCACTACTACCATTAACTCTCATATAGTAATAATCGCCACCATACCGATAAATATGCCACCCAACACTTAAAATTGTTATCCAAACCAGTAAAGCTACCAAAATTATTTCTATCCAATGTTCTTTAATTGCAAATTTACTCAAAAGTAACTCCCCCTAATCCCAACATAACCTATCAAAACACTTGAATCTAACTTGACTTTGGTTTCGACCTTTGCTGTTCAGAGCACTTGAACCTGAGCGGAATACAGTTTCCCCTTGTTTTGAAAAAAGAAAATTTTTTGTTGTTTATCACGTAAAAAACACTTCATTCTAATGAACTAATGGCGCGGAATTTTCTCCAGCATGCCATAAAACTGGGACTTATCGGAATAGTCAGCCATATAAGTGCCATTTAGCCCCGCCTTTTGACCGATGAACCCTAAATCAATCATCAGCCTTTCTTCTTCGTCTGGAAAGTGTAACCGCCCCTTAATGGCCACACTACGGATATAGTTCACCAAACGGTTGACCAACGCCTCAGGGTTTTTCACTGTTGTCATTTTCTTACCAACTTGCGTGAGCACGTCAATAATATCTAATAGATCCCCAGATTGGTTAGACCAATCACTTAACCGTACAATTAATCCCCGAATATCTTGTTGCGCTTGTTGTCGTAATTCAGTTTCTCGTTGCATTACTAAAATTCCCCCTCAATATAATTCAGAACACCATACCAGTTCCAGATTATAATTAGTTTTATTAACACTTTTTATTTTACACCTACACATATTAGCCTCAAAGAAATTGCCTAAACGTACAGAATTCGGCTATAATCGTAAAAAAAAGTCCGAGTTTTTCACTCGAACTTTTGTTGCTAACTCTAATTCACTTATTACCTTAACGTTCCTGCCCAAATGTAAAGTACAACCACGGTCCAATCGGTTGGACGAACGCCAACAACAACCAACCTAATCGATGCCCTCGGCGAAAAGACTTTGCTCGTAAAATATCCGCTACAACAATTGTGGTTGCTGTAATTTCCATCGCCACAATTGGTAATAATCGTTGTTGCAATTTATGCTTAATCCGTGGTGGTAGTGGTCGTCGTTCCTGCTTATGAAAACAAAATAACCCCATTGTTGACGCCTCCTTTAATTATAATTATACCTTGTTAATTGAGAAAGCGCTATTTAGATTCATAACCTTTGGGTACATGGTCCACAAACTTAGTATTTGAAATCGTCAATTCATCAATGACCGGCTTATTATGTAGCAACTGCCGCGTTGTCACACCGACTTGCCCACGATCAATTGTAATGATTTGGTAACTACTCCCCTCATGAATATAATGGTGATGCGGGTTACGGCAATCAATTGCATAGGCTACAGAACCTGCTACCACATTCAAAATATTATCCCCAATTAAATAGCTCGATGAAAAATGAACATGTCCAGTAAACACTCCACCTAAATTATGGCCTCGTAACACCGACAACAGCGCCGGCGTATTTTGTAAAATTGTATAATGCATGTTCATCATAGTTGGGCCGTCTAAGGGATGATGAAGAAATAAAAAGGCACGCTTAGTCGGAGCTTGCCGTAAGTGCTTGCCCAGCCATTGCAATTGTTTTAACGCTAACCATCCCGCTTCATACCCGCTTACCTTGGAATCCAAAAAATAAAAGTCATTATTTCCAATTCGCATACGACTTGCATAATACGGTCCCGGATTAGCTGGCAAATACCCCGCATAAAAAGCTGCCCGCCGATCATGATTACCAAGAATGACTCGGACATGGCAACCAAATTCCGCTTCCATAGTATGGACAATCGCGTGTAATCGCTGATAATCATCAGCACTGCCATCATGAATCAAATCGCCTGTAAAGACAATCAGATCTGGCATTATTGACAATTGACGAATATCATCAATAATGTTCGCTAGTTTGGCCCAAGGATCGTACTGCTGACCATGAACTGGTACTTGCCCTCGGGGGGTTAGATGTAAATCAGAAATCTGAATGACTTGTAAGCTACGCATACAATCAACTCCCATACCTTAATCACCAACTGGTTATCGGTTATTTATAATATAGCGAGCTAACGTAAAGTTTTACTAACCTTCATATAAAGTAACTGTAAAATTTATGCTAACATCCTTTACGTGCACTAAAAAGCAACTACTCATTAGCACCCTTACAAGCAACCATCTCAAAAAACATTCAAAGTCAACTTAATGCTCAATCAAAGTTCCGATATTAAAGTATTCAATGACCAACCGTGCCAAGTTGAGTGGACACTCCATCAACCACTCGAGCGACTTACCTAAGCAACACTTACGGATCAATGCTCAGATTCATCCTATGGACACGTACATACTGGCAAACATTTTCCAACTAATCAGCACCTCGTATCATACTAAGCGAACTGGGCAATTACGTCATATCATAATTTTTGGTTGACAAGTTCTCGTTTAGTCGCCACCATAAAGATAAGATTTAACAATACAAGCGAGGGATTATTTTGAAAAACATATTTGTTGGCCCCCACGTGGGCTTAGCCGTTCCCCAGCCAGAAGATTTCGACGAGATCAGTGACTGGTACACCGATGCTGATTTTGTTCGTAAAATGGATACCGCAACCGCCCGGCCACTTACTGGTGAAGACCTTGAACAAACTTATCGCAACCTTGATCGTCACACGGAATACTACTTTCACATTCATAGCTTAGAAGACGACCACTTACTCGGGTTCGTCACTCTTTTTAATATTGAATGGAATAATCAGGTCGCCCAATTAGCAATTGCAATTGGTGATCCTGAAGAACGTGGTCATGGCTACGGTACCGAAGCGCTTAACTTGATATTGAACTATGCTTTTAACGAATTAAACCTCTACAAAGTCTGTTTGGACGTCATCGCAACAAACCCTGCTGCGATTGCCGTTTATCAAAATAGCGGCTTTGAATTTGAAGGTACCAATAAGCGAGCTATCAAGCGTGACGGACAACGGATTGACCTTTACCACATGGGATTATTTGCAGCTGATTTCCAACCACGCATCACTTTAAACTAATTAATCAGCTCAATTAGTTGCAGCCGATAACTTTTGCAATTATAATAGTCGCAGATTGATAGAAAGTGACCAACTAACTATCAATTCTTAATATTCTTTAGTTTTATAGATTGTTAGGGCGTTGCTGCCATAACGCTTACTAATAATCACTTTCATTCATAGACTCCCCCAAGTCTTATGAATGGGGTTCATCAAAGCCCCCACTTTGATGTTTCCTACTCCTTGACCACTACATCTGCTGATGTGGTGGCTTTTTTATTTAACACATCAGGCCAGCTTACTGACCTAAAAAGCCGTGATGGGGACGTCCCACCACGGCTCACTATCACTACACACCATAATAGCTAAAATAGGCCAGCCTGCAAACAAACCACCCATTTCAATTAGATCCAACTGGTACCCAATCTACTCGCAAGTAAATTATGTGCCACCAAGATTTAATCTTCCTCAACTTCCATATTAGCATTGGTCCGTCGAGCAATAAACCACTCTTTAACTTGAATCAAAATCCACGCGATACCAGCTGTAAAGAGCAGTAACATTAGCGTTGAAATAATGATCACGATGACAATCTGAACTCCTTCGGCCTTTAACACGTCCAACTTAGTAACCAACGCGATCCCTGAAGGAATGAAGATCAAACTGATAAACTGGACGAAGAAATTACTAACACCCGCTACCTGTTCTAGCTTAACCACTTTGAACGTTAGCAATAGATACAACATAATCATGCCAATTAATGGCGTTGGCATTGGAAACGCTGGCCAAAGCTTGTTAGCTAAATTAGCAATTAAACTACTTGCTAACAAAATCAGACCGTAAATAACAATTTGCTTAATGAATGCGCCTTTTTTCATCGAATCCCTCCCGGACCATCTAACCTAAACCAATCAACTGTGCAAAGCCTGGCACCATGAAATTAACTAAGATACCGGCAATTACAAAAGCAATCGCACCAGTAGCGCCAGCCGCTTCGCTGACCTCAATCGCCTTAGTCGCTCCCACCGCATTACCAGCGATTCCAAAACCCAATCCGGCGCCTAGTGGATTCTTGTGTAATTTAAACCAACGAATAAAGTGATCACCTAAAGCATAAATCAATACCGAATTTAAAATCACCGCAAACGCCGCAATGGCTTGATCCCCGCCTACTGATTCGGCCACCGGTAAGGCGATCGCCGTCGTGGCGGCTTGCACCAACATGGCGCCTAATGCAGCATCCGTCAGTCCGAGTAAGCGTGAAACACCGTAAATGCCAAATAATGATAGTCCTAATCCAATGGCTAACGCAATCACGATCACATCCCAATGCTTCTTGAAGATGTCATTTCGCTTATATAGCGGTACTGCAAACGAGACGGTGGCCGGTGCAACAAACCAGAACAACCAATCACCACCAACTTGGTACGCTTCATATACTTTTTGCACGGGTGCCTTGAGAATCGACGCAATCAATACCAATAAACCAATCCCGAGCAACATTCCAAAGAACAGCGGTTGGAATAGCACAAAGCGATTTGTTTTGTGATACAAATACTCGCCAATCCCATAAACCAAGACCGTCAACCCGATCCCGAAAAACGGATTATTGAGAAGATAACTCACATAAATTCCTACTTTCTTTTGTTGAAAAAGAGTGACAAAAAAGGTGCACCCATCCGGGTCTAGTCATCATTAAAATGGTGGTTAGGCTCAGAACAGTGCACCAACACGGTTCTCATTTATTATTAATTAATTATAACACATCAAAGTAATTTTTAATAGTAAGTCCACTTGTCAAATTTAATCAATCGTATAGAACATCAGGGCATAGGCGCCAACACCAGTATGCGTTGCAATAATTGGACTAGTTCGGGCGACCAGTAGATCTGCCTGCGGAACGACTTTATGAAGTAGCGCTTCTGGAGCATCTGCAACGTTTGGCTCACCAACATACGAAATTCCAGCCGCTTCAACCCGGGTGGCATCCGCTAATTGGTCTAAGATTTGGGCTTGCGCTTTAATCAATGCTTTCTTCCCACGGCCCCGCGTGTAAAGTTTTAATTTGCCATCCACTAATTCAAAGACAAATTTTAATTTAATTAAATTTGTGACCACCCCGGCTAACTTTGGAACTCGACCACCCTTGACCAAATTATCGAGTGTATCAACAAACAAATAAGTCTTAGTGTGTTGTCGAATTACGGCGATTTTAGCTAGAATTGCTGCCATATCAGCACCAGCATGGGCCATCCGAGCCGCCGTTAATACTTGAAAAGCCATGCCACGATCGGCGGCCTGTGTATCAATCACAGTAACGTCACCACTCGCTAGCTTAGCTGCCTGCCGGGCGGCGTTAACAGTCCCACTCAACGTCTCCGTCAGGTGCAGTGACAAGACTTGGCTACCATCGGCAGTCAACTTATCATAACAACTAACAAAATCGCCAATTGGAGGCTGGCTGGTGGTTGGCAAGATTGGACTGACCGCCATTTGTTGATCAAATTCAGCCGCACTAACCGCCGTATCTGCAATTAAGTCACCACCGAACCCCACGAGTAACGGAACAACTTGAATATTATACTGTGTCATTTCGGCCGCCGTTAATTGGACCGAAGAATCGGTGACGATTTTAATTGTCATATTTAGAAAACACCTTTCAATCAATTTGTGCCCAATTATAGCATCTAATGATCTTGAAGCTGCCATAAGTACTGATACACCGGCGTTTTTTGATTAATTAACGTTTCTGAATACCGTCAATTCATTATAAACTTTGTAAAAATCATCATAATTACACAACTAGCATCGCTACTTTTTCGCCAGGAAATCACGCTTTTAAACTTTTCCCGTCATACTTTCTTCATGCGTCGCCGTTATACTATGTTTATAGTCATTAAGGAAATCCCAAGCCTTAACGACCCCCTAACTTTAATGATTACTTCCCCAAGTAATGATGTGTGTGTACTTAATTACATTTTACCGATTTACTTCCCTTTTCCTCTGTATTTCCCCGATACGGAGGTTTTTTTATTGGGTACTAAATTGCTAAGACGTTTGCAAAGTATGGTCACTGACCGAGCCCTTTCGTTATACCTATCTTTGTTTTGCTTAATGTATGTCTTGGGGTGCAGTTAATCACCTGACATGCCTTCACCCAATCCTACCATCATAAAAAACACCCCTCATTCAGAGCCGGCTAGATTCCCCATTCGGAGTACGCTTAGTCCTTTAACTTTATTTCATCTTCTCAAGATCCTCCGGTGCAACAAAAAAACTGACTTGGCCCGTCTCTAAATCAACACGGGCCTTAACTTCGACCCCTTTCGGAAAAATCCAGCCTTTTCCAGTATCTAACTTTAACGGCATTTCCCCATACGTTTTGGTCCGATACGTCTTTTTCATCAGAAAACTCCTTCACACTTTGCCAATTACAATTAACTGGGTTAATTATATAATCAGCGGATATTTTCCGATAGTAAAGACACTTTTCAATGATTTTCTTCAGTAGGAATGTCCCACCAAATTTGGTAAAATCGGATTAATATCAAATTATATTAGGAGGTCTTGCCCTTGTTTTATTCGTTTTTTGATCCAACTTATCTGTTAGTCATCATCGGTCTGATTATCTCAATGGCTGCTTCTGGCTATGTTAACCGGACTTTCCGGCATTACGATACCTATCGTAGTCAATCTGGAACAACTGGAACTGATGCCGCCCGTTTCATCTTGAGTCAATCGGGCATTAATAACGTTGGTGTGCAAAAAATCAGCGGTGATCTGACTGATAACTATAACGGTCAGACTAAGATTCTAAGCTTATCAGAAGCGACCGCTGACTCGACCTCCGTTGCCGCCATTGGTGTGGCCGCCCATGAATGTGGTCATGCCGTCCAAGACAACGTTAATTATTGGCCCATGCGCTTACGGACGGCTTTAGTTCCTGCTGCTAATCTCGGCTCGACCTTGTCGTTGCCTTTAATTATTGTCGGGGTATTACTCAGCTATAATCAAACATTGATTCACATCGGGATTCTACTATTCTCACTAGCGTTACTCTTCCAACTCGTCACGCTACCAGTTGAATTTAACGCGTCACGACGTGCTTTACAGATTCTATCCGATGGTCAAGTCTTAACCCGTGACGAAGTACCAATGGTCCGCAAAGTTCTTGTTGCAGCGGCCTTAACTTATGTTGCAGCCGCATTATCAACATTCTTGCAATTGCTCCGACTGATTATTTTATTCGGTGGTAACCGCGACGATAATTAGTGGTCCGCAATCCAAAAACGCATGCTAATAACGAAAAGTCAGCCCGCGTTTCTTAGTTTAACATCGTTAAATCGCTGTTTAGGATCAATCAGGCCAAATCCATAAGATTCTCCATACCTCTTAATAAAGCCTTTCCCTTTTTTTCACGACATTACACATGTTCAGTCACAGATTCTTCACACAACCTCGGTATGATTACATCATAGCAATTGAGGTTAACTCAATCAGCTATAACACAACCTAAAATTTTTCATTTACTCCTCCAAAGTAATGAAATTCATAGTAACATGTGATTCCCCGTCACATGTTTACCCTACTCCTTTTTCCACCGCATTCCCCGATGCGGTGGTTTTTTATTGCGTTTCGCCCCAATTACCACGATCAAATCAATTTTGAACCATCGTTTTCGACACTTCTAATGCTAGTAATTAGTCTGTCATAATCATAATTGTTGTGCTTTTAACAATCATCATCCAAAATAAAACTAATAACTAACTATGTTATTTAATTATCATTTATTCAAAAGGGGGATTTACTGATGAAAACAGTATCTATTATTGGCGCTGGCATTGGGGGCTTAGCCGCGGCTGTGCGTCTCCAAAAGTTAGGTTATAACGTAACAATTTATGAACAAGACGCCCAACCCGGTGGGAAAATGAATCAAATTATCAGTCAAGGATTTACATTCGACGTTGGGCCAACCATTGTCATGATGAAAGATATTTACGAAGAAATTTTTCGATTTTGTGAGGTTGATCCACATGCTTACCTTCCATTTGAAGAAGTCGAACCATTGATGCACCTCGTCTTCGGGGATCAGTCCAGTCTGGACCTATCCCGTGATTTGCCGACACTGATTACCGAAATCACACGAATAGCTCCCGACGATGTTGATGGCATATTGGCCTTTCTGGCAGATATTTATCATCGCTATGCAATTGCTAAGCCCAACTTTTTAGAGCGTTCCTTTCGCAGTTGGCGAGATTTTTATAATCTTCCATCTTTATACGCTGGTTTGCAATTACGGACATTTAATAACGCTTATCAAAACATCTCTAAGTTCATAAAAAATGAAAACTTACGAAATTCATTAGCATTTCAAACATTATATATTGGCATTTCACCCTACCAAGGACCGTCACTATACAACATTATTCCGATGATCGAATTATTCTACGGTGTACATTTTTTGAAGGGCGGTATGTATACCGTCGTTAAAAGTCTGGTCAAGTTATTTAAAGAACAAGGGGGAACTTTAAAACTAGCCACGCCAGTTAAAGAAATTATCATCAAAGATCAAGTCACCACCGGAATTCGGCTAGCCCATCAAACCGTTCTAAGTGACTACGTTGTGTGCGATGCTGATTTTCCAACGGCCATGACCACGTTAATTCCTAATGAACAGGCTCGTGGCAAGTACACCGATAAAAAAATTGACCAAATGGCTTACTCTTGTTCCTGTTTCGTTCTGTACCTTGGACTGAACAAAAAGTATCCAACTGAAGCATTACACACCATTCACTTTGCTAAAGATTTTAATCAGAACGTGTCGGCCTTATTTGAACAAGGCACTTTACCAGCTGACCCTTCTTATTATGTCTACCTACCGTCAAAGATGGATCCTAAACTAGCACCGGAGAATTGCGAGTCCCTATATATTCTTGTGCCCGTCCCGGAACTCTCAAAATTTGACGATTGGTCACCAGCAACAATACAGCACTACCGACAACTCATTATCGACAAACTGAAACAGACCATACCGTTTCATGATCTTGAACAACATATTGTTCTTGAAAAGCATTTCACACCTGTTGATTTCAAAGAACAGTTCGGCGCATATAACGGTGCCACCTTTGGATTAAGACCAACCTTAAAGCAAAGTAACTATTACCGGCCCCATAATAAATTTGATTATGCCGACCACCTCTATTTCTGTGGCAGCAGTACACACCCCGGCGCTGGTGTTCCAATCGTCATGCAAAGCGCTAAATTAGCCGTTGAGGAGTTGATTAAAGATGACCCAGACCAACCTTAAATTCGAACAACACCGTGCCGATTTTGATTATTGTCAATCAATCACAAAACAGTCCTCAAATGCATTTTATACTGCTTTTTCAAAATTACCACAGACTCGCGCATGGAGTATTTACGCCGTCTATGCTTTTTGCCGAACAGCGGATGATCTCGTTGATGTTCACCACGATATCGCAGGTCTGGTAGCACTACGGCGATCTCTAACTGACTTTGCTGCTGGTCACATTCCTAATCACCCAATGTGGCGCGCCCTAGCAGTCGTATTTGAGGCTTACGATATGAACATTGATGCCTTTTTCGACATGCTTAGCGGTCAAGAACAAGACGCTAACTTTACACAACCGGCAACGCAACGAGAATTAGAACGCTATTGTTATTACGTTGCTGGCTCAGTTGGCCTAATGATCCTACCAATGCTGGCTACCAATCATCAAACCATTGCCCAACCAGCTATCCAATTAGGAATCGCCATGCAGTTAACAAATATATTGCGAGATGTTGGTGAAGATTATCAACATGGCCGCATTTATCTGCCAACTGAATGTCTGCATCATTATCAGCTCCAATCGATAGATTTAGGAGCACATACTCCTTCTGAACAGTTCATTAAGCTTTGGGAACATGAAGCACAGATTGCAATGTCTAACTATGAATCAGCCTTAACCATGTTGCCGACAATTGATCCCGTCGCTCGGCCATCACTGCTGGCAGCAACGGCCCTTTACCGTGAGTTATTGATAGTTGCTCGTGAACAACAATACCCGGTATTAACACAACGAGTATTCCTAACAACCAACCGAAAAACGCAGGTGCTTCAACAAGTTGCTACCACCATTCAAGCATTAACGATCCACTGATGAACTTCAGTTGCCACTAAAATGACAATTACATGGCAAATAATCGTATCGCAATATTGACCACCCACAAGCAATTTTCTGCCTTTTTCCGGATCAAGCAGGCGATTTAGTTACCTTTTAACGGTCAAACTACTATACTAAACATATAGTGACTGGACATCTCCTTCAGCCACTTGAACCTTTTTCATTTACTCCTCCAAAGTTAATGAAAAACAAGCTCGCTGGGGATGCCACCTAGCGACCAGTGCAATTCATAGGTCATCGCCCGCCGCGATGGCCTTTTATGTTGTCGTGATAAATATTTTCATATTACTTTCAATCGGCGTATCATATTTATGAGAGACTAGGAGTGATATTGAATGAATAAAACACGCATGCTGGCCGGGATTGGCACCCCAGTGGCCATCTTTTCAACTGCCTTATTAGCAAGTGAAAGACTCTACGATTTCGCTTTCAAACGCGTTGATTACGTTCCCGAAACTTCCGCGGACAAACAAAAATACGCTGATGCCTATTATGCTTATGTCGATTGGCTACATCGGCAGCCTATACAACAATGGCAATTGAACGTCAATGATGTCAATAACCACCTTGTCGCCCAGTATGTACCAGCAAAAACAGCTAGTGACCGGACCGTCATTATTTCCCACGGCTACAAGGGTGATGGCGAAACTATGGCTAATTATGCTTACATGTTTCATCAGATGGGTTACAACGTCTTGCTCCCTGATGACCGTGGTCACGGTCAAAGCGCAGGTAAGTATATTAGTTTTGGCTGGCAAGATCGTCGTGATTATCTCAACTGGATCGACAAAGTCATCCGTATTAACGGTGCCCACACTGAAATCATCTTATTTGGTGTTAGCATGGGTGGTGCCACCGTTGAAATGGTCAGCGGCGAACAGTTACCACACCAAGTTAAGGCAATTATTGCCGACTGTGGCTACAGCAGTGTTGAAGAAGAGCTCGCTTACTTGTTAAAGCGCCAATTTCACCTACCAAAGTATCCTTTCGTGCCGATGGTCAGTTTCATTAACCGTCATCGCATGGGGTATTATTTAAGTGATGTTAGCTCAGTTGAGCAACTCAGACTTAATCACCGGCCGATCTTGTTCATTCACGGTGAAAAGGATATCTACGTCCCTAGTTGGATGCTAAAAAAGAACTACCAAGCGGCCAATGAGCCTAAACAAATGTGGCAAGTCCCAAACGCCACTCACGCTGAAAGTTTTTGGATCGATCCCGCTGAATATCAAAACCATATTACAACATTTTTAGATCACTACGTTCCACACAATTAAGCTTATACCAAACAACCTCATGACGGCTCAATTAATCACCAGTCATGAGGTTGTTTGGTTATTTTAACAATTAATCTAGTAACTAACCTTGTGAATAACTAATAATTCGCGCCAACCGATCCGCCATCCGTTCAAGGTTAGCGGGGCCCTGCGCCATTGCCTGGTCTAAGGTCATGACCTGATCGACAATCGGTAACACGGCCGTGACACCTTGCTTAGCAAACGTTTCGTTAGCTCCTTTTTGCCGCCCAACCAATAAATAACACGGTTTACCGGCCGTCTGCGCTAATTGACTGAGCTGTATCGGTACTTTCCCCATAAAGCTCTGATCATCCACTTGCCCTTCACCAGAAATAACCAGGTCCGCTTGGGCCACCTTCGTCTTAAGCTGGCTCATTGTAGCCAATAGTTGAAATCCGGACTGAACTTGGGCGTGTAAAAAGTAGCGCAAAGCAAAACCAATCCCACCAGCGGCACCATCGCCTTCATGGGCACTCACCGTACCACTTGCGACTGTCATATAATGGGCCAGGGCGCTGTCGTGAGTCCGAACTTGATCCACTGGCAAGCCTTTTTGTGGGCCAAAAATCTTCGCTGCGCCATTTGGTCCTGTTAACGGATTAGTGACGTCTGCCGCACTAACAAACGTCACGTTCGCTAATTGTGACAGGATATACCGGTCATCAATCCGAGCGACGCGACTTAAGTCAGCACCAGTCATGTCTAACTCCTGACCATTGTCAGCCATAAAACGATACCCGAGGGCTCGTAACATCCCAGCACCACCATCGACTGTACCACTACCACCTAATCCCAGAATGATTTTACGTGCCCCGCGCTCAATCGCATCTTTGATCAGCACCCCCGTTCCATAAGTATTCGTTACCAACGGGGTTAAAGTCGGCGTTACGAACTGAATTCCTGAAGCGGCCGCAACTTCGATCACAGCCATCTTTTCGGCGGCAAAGTAGCCGTACACGGCAGTTAATGGTCGTTGTGCCAAATCCACCGTTGACGCTGTGATAGCTTGACCACCAGCATGATTGGCTAACCACGCTGCCACTGTCCCTTCACCACCATCCGCGATGGCTACTTGGGTCGTTGTGATCCCATGAGCCGCGAACTGTTTGGCCACTAGCTGGTTCGCTTGGATGCTAGTGATGGAATTTTTAAATGAATCAATCGCGATTAAAGCGTGCATGTTAACGTCTCCTTATCGACATAATTACTTTTAGTATAGTCATTACAGGTCGTGCCAGCAATTCATATCAGTTGTCAGACTTCATAAAACTCGTTAAGCTTAAGTTATCAAAACTTTAATGGAGGCTGATAAATCATGACAGACAAGTATGATTACGATGTATTATACATTGGTGCGGGGCATGCCACGTTTGATGGGGCTGCACCACTCGCTAAAACCGGTGTCCGGGTCGGTGTTATTGAGAGTGGCTTAATTGGTGGCACCTGCCCCAACCGCGGGTGTAACGCCAAAATCACCCTTGATGAACCCGTTAAATTAACGCGGGAAGCAGCACGCCTCAATGATATTTTGAGTAGTGCTCCGACCATTAATTGGACGGCCAACGTGGCCCACAAACAAGAGATTATTGATCCCCTACCAGCAGGCCTGACAGCCCGCTTGGAAGATGGTGGCGCAACGATCATCCATGGTCACGCCACGTTCAAGGACGCTCACACCGTTGTCATTGATGACCAGCAAACCATCACCGCCGAAAAAATCGTCATTGCGACTGGTTTAAAGCCCCATCGTTTGGATATTCCAGGTACCAAACTCGCCCACGATAGTAGTGATTTTATGAACCTTAAACAGTTGCCACAAAATATCGTGATTATTGGCGCAGGCTATATTGGTATGGAATTTGCCACCATCGCCAACGCGGCTGGTGCCGAGGTGACGGTCATGTTACACAGCGACCAGGCCCTTCGTGATTTTTACCAACCATTCGTTGCACAAGTGGTTGGCGACTTAACTGAACGTGGGGTAACCTTCATCAAAAACGCAAATGTGCAAGCATTTACCAAACAGGACGACCAGCTCCAAGTTAGCTATGGTGACCACCAGCAATTGACCACCGATTGGATCTTAGACGCGACTGGTCGGATTCCAAACTTAGATGGTTTAGGTTTAGATCGCATTGGCGTCAAGTATGACCACCACGGCGTTTACGTCAATGACCACTTACAAACCAACGTTTCTAATATCTATGCGGCCGGCGATGTTCTTGCCAATGACTTGCCAAAGGTCACGCCAGCAGCCTACTTTGAATCCAAATACTTGATGCGCTTATTCTCCGGTCAAACCAACGACCCGATTGATTATCCAGTAATTCCATCGGTCGTCTTCACTTCGCCACGAATTGCGCAAGCTGGCATGAAAATACCAGCTGCTGAAAAGGCTGGTTTAACCGTCAGTGATAACGACTTAGCTGATTACTGGTATTATCAAGTCTCCAAAGAACCGATTGCCGCTAGTAAACAGGTTCATGACCAAGACGGCCATCTCGTTGGCGTGACTGAAATCAGTGATCAAGCTGAAGATGCCGTCAACGCACTACTGCCAGCAATCGAATATCAATTAGACCGTGAACAAATCGAACGCCTAATTGGCATTTTCCCAACTATCGGCTACGCAGCTTGGCACCGGGCTTAAACTATAAAATACCACTGTGCCCGACGCTTGATTAACCCTTACTAATAAATAGAGCCGCCAATGAGCAAGATTCATTGGCGGCTCTATTTATGTCCGTTTCGTTACTTTAAAAACCAACTCGAGAGTGCGCGTCAAGCACACTGACCGTGCTATAATTGCGCTTAGCTTAACAATTGAAAGGTTGGCCCTGACAATGGATATGGAAGCTCAAAAATTATTTGCCTTAGTAGATGCTGCTTATAATCAGCCGATTACCAATCAACCATCCGATTCCTACCGCCAAGCGCTACTGGCAGCTGCCATCGACCTGAATAACAACGTTTCGCCACAGCAAGTAACCATCAAGCTATATCAAGCCTATTATCGTAACTATATGGTACCAATGACCCTATCACGCCAGCACCGTGACCTCTACCAATACGTGCATACCCAATTACAGCGCTTCACACGCACAGAACAGCGCAATATGGCACTTGGTTATGGTCTGATTGCGACGCACCTAACATTTGGTCCCTTGAACTAAAATTAAGTTACTTACACGCATTGCGCTAGTTATTGTCGAATATGAAGCATGATTAAACCGTGCCATTATCAAGCTCAAAAGTAGCCAGTAATCGTCCCCAGCCCCGGAGGTCGGAATAGGACGCGCATCGGCTGACGAATAAACAGCCCATCTTTTTAGCACATTTTAATCATAATAAAAGCCCAAGCGATTACTCATCGCTTGGGCTTCATCATTTCTAAATTAATCGTCTAATCCTAATCGTTTGAAAATATCATCAACGTGGCGAAGATGGTAATGATAGTCAAACGCATCATCAATCGCAGCCTGATCCAAATGTTCACGAATCTCGGCGTTACCTTCAACAAGTGGCTTGAATTGTAACTGTTCATCCCACGACTTAGCTGTCAGCGGCTGAACGAGGTCATAAGCACTTTCGCGTGACATCCCCGTATCAATCAATTTAAGTAAGACACGCTGGCTATAGATCAACCCGTAAGTCGCATCCATGTTTTGCTTCATCCGTTCTGGGAACACCGTCAGCGTCTTAATAATCTTATTGATTCGAGTTAAGATGTAATCCACTAAAATCGTAGTGTCTGGTAAGATGATTCGTTCCGCAGAAGAATGGGAGATGTCCCGTTCATGCCACAATGGCACATCCTCATAAGCCGTCATCATGTGACCCCGGATGACCCGCGCTAGTCCCGTGACATTTTCAGAACCGATGGGATTTCGTTTATGCGGCATTGCTGACGAACCCTTCTGCCCCTTATTGAAGAATTCTTCAACTTCATGAGTCTCGGATTTTTGCAAACCACGAATTTCGGTTGCAAACACCTCAACGCTTGTTGCAATCAAGGCCAAACTAGCAATGTATTCGGCATGTAAGTCCCGTGGTAAAACTTGCGTCGAAATTTCTTGTGCGCGCAATCCAAGTTGTTTGCAGACAAATTCTTCAACAAATGGTGGAATGTTCGCAAAAGTCCCAACGGCCCCACTGATTTTACCCGCTTCAACGCCCGCGGCCGCGTGTTCAAAACGCTCGATATCACGATTAATTTCAGAATACCACCGGGCAATCTTCAATCCAAACGTGGTTGGTTCAGCGTGGACGCCGTGTGTCCGCCCCATTTCAACCGTATATTTATATTTTTTCGCTTGTTGTGCTAGTGTCGCCCGTAAATCTTGTAAGTCTTGGCGAATAATCGCATTGGCCTGCTTCAACCGGTAACCTTGCGCCGTGTCAACAACGTCAGTACTGGTCAGCCCATAGTGGACCCACTTACGTTCTGCGCCTAATGATTCAGACACGTCGCGCGTAAAGGCAACTACATCATGATGCGTCACGGCTTCGATCTCCGCAATCCGATCAACATCAAACTTGGCATTCTCTCGAATTTTAGCAACATCACTTGCCGGAATCTTTCCCAATTCAGCCCAAGCCTCATCTGCAGCAATTTCCACTTCTAACCATGCTTGATACTGATTTTCTAGCGACCATACTTTGCCCATCTCGGGACGCGTATAACGATCAATCATTGCTAATCCTCATTTCTATATAGGTATTCACCAACAAAACACGAACATTATTATAGCACACCCCTCGAGTAATTAATAGAGACGAACAATGAAAAAATACTGTTGTTTTTCACTTCGTTTCCATATTAAGGACTTGTTTTCGAACCAATTCGTCTTAATTGTGAACGATTATTTGTTACTAAAACAAGAACATTCGGTTTTTGGGTTGCGTTTTGACGTTAAAGTTGCTATACTCTTTCCTGTTGGAGTGGTGAACGTTTAACTACTCTTTAGGATTAATTATTCATAATTAAACTATTTAATGAGGTGGAAGAATATGGCATCAGTCGTAGTAGTAGGTAGCCAGTGGGGCGATGAAGGTAAAGGAAAGATCACGGACTTTTTGAGTCAGGAAGCAGATGTGGTATCACGTTACCAAGGCGGCGATAACGCCGGCCACACCATCGTATTTAATGGGCAAACTTTCAAATTACGGCTGATTCCATCAGGGATTTTCTTCCATGATAAGTTAGCTGTCATTGGGAACGGCGTGGTCTTAAATCCCAAGTCATTAGTTGAAGAATTACAATACTTGCGGGACAAGGGCGTTAATCCTGACAACCTTAGAATCTCTAACCGGGCACACGTCATCTTGCCTTACCACATCACATTAGATGGCGCTCAAGAAAAAGCTAAAGCCGGTGGCAAGATTGGGACGACTAATAAGGGAATCGGCCCAGCCTACATGGATAAGGCTGAACGAATTGGGATTCGCGTAGCCGACCTGCTTGATAAGGACACCTTTGCGGCCTTACTCAAACGCAACTTAGCTGAAAAGAACCAAATTATTACCAAGCTTTATGACTTAGAACCACTGAAATTTGAAGATATTTTTGATGACTATTACGCATACGGTCAGACTTTGAAACCATTCGTCACCGATACTTCCGTTGTCATTAATGATGCGTTAGATAACGGTCAACGCGTCCTATTTGAGGGTGCTCAGGGAGTCATGTTGGATATTGACCAAGGGACTTACCCTTACGTTACTTCATCTAACCCAGTTGCCGGTGGTGTTACTATTGGGAGCGGTGTTGGCCCATCTAAGATCGATAACTGTGTTGGGGTCTTAAAAGCCTACACTTCCCGCGTCGGTGATGGCCCATTCCCAACTGAACTCTTTGACGAAGTCGGTGATTTCATTCGTGAAACGGCCCATGAATATGGGACCGTTACTAAACGTCCTCGACGGATTGGTTGGTTCGATAGCGTTGTATTACGGCATGCTAAACGAGTTTCTGGGTTTACTCATCTCAGTTTGAACTGCTTAGACGTCTTGACGGGTTTAAAGACCATCAAGGTATGTACCACTTACGACTTAAACGGCGAAACCATCTATCACTACCCTGCTAGTCTGAAGGAATTAGAAGCTTGCAAACCTATCTATGAAGAACTTCCTGGCTGGGACGAGGACATTACTGGCGTTAAAACCTTTGAGGAACTGCCAACTAATGCACAGAACTACTTGCGTAAATTAGAAGAACTCGTCGGCGTTAAAATTGCCACCTTCTCTGTTGGTCCCGATCGCGAACAAACTAACGTTATCGATCACAACATTTGGGGCTAATTGAACGCGACACCGTGAATTAACTTAAAGGAGTTTTGCATCATGGGCATGGAGATTTTTGATTACGAAGATATTCAACTAATTCCGAACAAGTGTGTCATTAATAGTCGTTCGGAAGCCGATACGACCGTAGAATTGGGTGGCCGTCGTTTTAAGATTCCAGTGGTGCCTGCCAATATGGCAACCGTCATCAACGACGAGATTGCCAAGTGGCTCGCCACTAACGACTACTTCTACATTATGCACCGCTTTGCCCCCGAGACCCGCCGTGCTTTTATTGAAACGATGCATGCGGCTCAATTGTATGCATCTATTTCGGTCGGTGTTAAGTCCAGCGAGTATGACTTTATCGACGACCTAGCTGCTAATCAAATCGTGCCAGAATATATCACGATTGATATCGCACATGGTCATGCTGACAGTGTCATTGCGATGATCAAGCACATCAAAGACGTCCTTCCGGATAGTTTTGTAATTGCTGGAAATGTGGCCACACCAGCCGCCGTTCGCGACCTTGAAAATGCTGGTGCCGATGCAACTAAGGTTGGCGTTGGCCCGGGTAAGGCCTGCATTACTAAAGTCAAAACGGGCTTTGGTACTGGCGGCTGGCAATTAGCTGCTGTCCGGTGGTGTGCTAAGGCCGCTCGCAAACCAATCATCGCAGACGGTGGTGTCCGGACCAATGGTGACATCGCCAAGTCGATCCGCTTCGGTGCTACAATGGTCATGATTGGTTCAATGTTAGCCGGACACCAAGAATCACCCGGTAACATTTTGAAGATTGATGGCAAAACTTATAAACAATACTACGGTTCTGCCAGTGAAACCCAAAAAGGCGAACATAAAAACGTGGAGGGCAAGCAGATGCTCGTCCCTTACCGTGGTCGCTTAGTCGATACCTTGAATGAAATGCAAGAAGACTTACAATCATCCATCTCGTATTCAGGTGGCCGGGATTTGAAGGCCATCACCAAGTGCGACTACGTGGTAGTTAAGAACTCGATTTATAATGGGGACTAATTAAGGTCCACCAACACCTCAAAAACCTTGTCAGCCAATTCTACTCTGACAAGGTTTTTTAAGGTGTGCAATTCTAATCTTTCCACTCACTTTACCCTGACATCAGCAATGAAAGCGGTTATAATAAAGCTAAATCACTAATCGAGGTAATCAGACTATGGAACACAATCGGGTCTTACGACTAGAGCACGGCATTAACTTTCGAGAACTGGGTGGTTATGAGAACACCGCTGGTCAGACAATCAAGTGGCAAAAGCTGCTGCGTTGCGGCGGTATGTCACTACTTACTAACCGCGATCTCACCTACTTGGATGACTACGGGCTCCGTTATGATATTGATCTGCGCCAAGCCAATGAAGCTGAGATGTCTCCAGACCGTTATCCCAAGAATACTAAGTATATTAACACGTCCGTCTATCCGTTCACTGACAATCGTCGCTTTGATCGCCGTTTAAAACGGCTCATCAAGCGAATGGTCGTCGATGATTCCTTCAACGCACAAACATATGCACAAATGATCACGGATAGTCATGCCGTGAAAGTCTGGCAAAATTTATTTGCGACCCTCCTCGCTAACGACCAGTCTGACCAGTCGGTGCTCTTTCATTGTGCTGCTGGTAAAGATCGTACGGGCGTGGCAGGAGCCCTTATCATGACCGCCTTGGACGTCCCCCGCGAGACAATTATGCAGGACTACCTACTCACTAACGCCGTCTTCATGGCCGCAGACAGTATGGATACCGCTACGATCATTACAAAGGCCAATGCTGGTGACCTAGCTAGCCAATTCAACGTTGCCATGGCTGTTGAAGCCGACAATATGAAGATGGTCTTTCGGGTTTTCGACGACCTCTACGGCAATGGTATTGGTTATTTACGAGAAGTGCTTGGGTTATCCGTAGCGGATATTAATAATTTGCGCCAATTGTACTTGAACGACTAGGGAACACTAAAAAAACTGATTTTGAAAGTCAATAACTTTTCAAAATCAGTTTTTTAGCCTCATCTATTCAATTGTTTGATTATAAAATTGGTGATAACAGCCGTGAAAATGTCTGCTTGAACTTCAGCCAGAATGACTGATTCTTAAAGTCTTGAACGGTAATCAAACTACTGATTTTTTGATCTTCTAAGAAAATCCGTTCCAATTCTTGTGCTAAATCAGCATCGTATAAAAAGGCGTTCACTTCGAAGTTCAACTTAAAGCTCCGGAAATCCAAGTTAGCGGAACCAACCGAAGCCACCTGACCATCAATCACGATGGTCTTGGCATGAATAAAACCATTATTATAATAATAGATTTTTACACCAGCATCTGCCAGTTCCCGAGCATAGTACTGGGTTGCCCGGTAAACAAAGGCATGGTCGGGTTTATCCGGCACCATGATGCGGACATCGACTCCTGACATCGCTGCAATTTTAATTGCGTCGAGTACGGAATCATCCGGGATTAAATATGGCGACTGAATCCATAAGCGGTGTTGGGCCGTCATAATCATTTTAATATAGCCCAACTTAATCTGTTGCGCATCACTGTCAGGGCCGCTCGAGACGATTTGTAACGACGTATTCCCTTTAACGCGAATAACTGGGAACATGTTAACGTCTGGTACGATGCGGTGTTCCGCATCAGTGGCGTTCCAGTCCCGAATGAAACGTTCCTGTAATTCGAAAACCCCTGAACCAACGATTCGTAAGTGCGTATCGCGCCAGTAGCCGAACTTCTTACTACGCCCAAGGTACTGGTCACCAACGTTAAAACCACCGACGTAACCAACCCGACCATCCGTCACTACGATCTTACGGTGATCACGGAAGTTTAGTCGGAAGTCCAAAATCGCCGAATGGGCCCCCAAGAATGGTCGGGCATGCCCACCGAGCTCTTCCAAGTGCTTGAAGAAACTGCGAAACGTGCCCATCGACCCCCACGGATCATAGAGCACACGAACATCAACACCTTGAGCGGCTTTACGCTCTAATAAGTGTAATAAGTCATTACCGATTTGGTCATTATAAAAAGTATAATATTCGATATGAATATGATTCTTAGCCGCTTCAATATCTTGAAACATCGCATGAAACTTCTCGTGACCATCCGTATAAATCTTGACGCGGTTTTTTCGGCTCAGTAGCGCGCCATCCGAATTCAAGAACAAACTGACCATCCCACGAACCGAACTAGTCACCGCATCAGCTGGCATCAATTCAGTACCTAATGCTTCACGTTGCCGCTGAATCATCTGTTCCAACCGAATTTGCGTCTCCTTACGCAACCGGAACAACCGATTCTTCGGTAATTTCCGGCCAACAAAAGCATACGCAATGAAGCCAACGATTGGCAGTAAAATCAACACGAGTAACCACGCCCAAGTTGCTGCGATATCCCGATTACGATCCCGGAACACGGTAATGAACGCCGCGGCCGCGTTTAAAATGATAATTGTGTAGACAATTGGCTCAATATATTGCAATGGAGGCACCCACCTAATTTTTAATGATGGTTTTATTTTACCGCAGATAGTAGTGAGATAATAATCTTTTGCGAAGATAATTTTTGCATTTAACCATTAAATAGCTAATAATTATGCGTAAGGAGGGCACGTTCAATGCTTGCAATGCTTGGAATTCACGGTCTCGGACCAATTCGCATGTTTCACTTAACCGAACACTTTGCGGGTCCCCGGGCCGCCGTTGGAATTTTACTAATTATTATTTTATTAGCCGTTGTTTACCGTTATTATCGGCGGCATCGTTAATGAATATACAACCATCCGGGACTGACACTCAGTTGGCAGTCCTTTTTTGGTGTTCAGCCACCCCAGCCTTTATTATTAATTTCATTTTCAAGATAAGTTAACCTTCCGAAAATCTGCTCCAACTTATCGTCATCCGACGCACCAATCACGGCTCTCACCCAGATTTGATAATTAATCACAATTAGTCAAACAACTAACAACAACGACTAATATTAATCATCATTGGACCTCAATGGCCTTGATTTAGCTATTATAGCCAACTCAATTTACGACTTTAGCACTATTAACCATCGTGGCTTTCCTAAAACCGGTTAAACTTAATTCATCACATCGAAATGGGGCGATGATTATGGATTTATCACACACGCGGTTACTCCGCAAAAAAGATATCAATGCCATGTTAGCCACTTATCACAGTCCGCTCAAAAAAGAACTTAAAACATTTGACTTAACGATGTTGGGAATTGGGGCCATCATCGGGACTGGGATTTTCGTTTTAACCGGGACCGGAGCCTTAACAGCCGGTCCCGGGCTCATGATTTCATTCGTATTAGCGGCAATTGCTTGCCTATTTGCTTCACTCTGCTACGCTGAATTTGCAGCCATGGTTCCTGAAAGTGGCTCGGCCTATACGTACGCTTACACAACGCTGGGCGAAATCGTTGCCTTTATTATTGGCTGGGATTTAATGTTGGAATACCTCTTCGCAGTTTCGACCGTGTCCGCTGGTTGGTCAGGCTATTTTCAATCATTTCTAGCAGGCTTCGGGTTAAAACTACCCACAGTTCTTTCCGCCGCCGCAGGTTCCGTCCCTGGTGTGACCAGCTATTTTAATCTGCCGGCCTTCACCATTATTATCCTGATTACCACTTTATTGTCTCTCGGGGTCAAAGAAACTAAACGCGTCAATAACATCATGGTAGTGATTAAATTAGCCGTTGTTCTTTTATTCATCTTTACCGCGGTGCGCTTCATCAAGCCAGCAAACTGGAGTCCGTTATTACCGTTTGGCTTCAAAGGGGTCTTCGGCGCAGCTTCTAGCGTTTTCTTCGCCTTCATCGGTTTTGACGCCATTTCATCTAGCGTTGAAGAAACATTGGAACCGTCCAAAACACTCCCACGTTCCATGTTACTGTCTCTTGGTATCTGTACCATTCTCTACGTGGCTGTATCAGCCATCATGACTGGCGTGGTTCCATTTGAAACGTTTGCCAAGTACATTGATCATCCGATCTCGGCCGTTCTTATTTACTCCGGTCAAAATTGGATGGCCGGAATCATTGACCTTGGCGCGATTCTTGGCATGACCACTGTAATGTTAGTCTGTCTCTACGGTCAAACTCGGATTTCCTTCTCCATGTCGCGGGATGGATTACTCCCCCATGTCTTTAGCGATATTAGCGCCAAAACCGGTGCACCACTTAAATCAACCGTCTTGTTTGGGTCGATTGCCGCAATCATGGGTGGCTTTATTCCATTAGCTGACTTAGCTGAACTGGTGAATATCGGTACTTTGACTGCCTTTACCCTAGTTTCCTTCTCCATCTTACGGCTACGTAAAACACAACCAGATCTTCGGCGTCCCTTCAAAACGCCGTTGGTCCCGTTTGTACCAATCATGTCAATCATCTGTTGTGTCTTCCTACTAATCAACCTGAAGCCTGTCACTTGGATCCGCTTCGTGGTATGGTTAGCCATCGGCATGATCGTTTACTTTGGTTATTCCGTTAAACACTCCCAGTTGAAGACGGATACAGCCACTGATGAGAAATAATTGACTAGACTAATAATTTCAAAACTAATAGGTCGCTTCATTTCAGCGTTATCAACTGGAATGAAACGGCCCATTTTTTATCCCCAAAGTACAAACAACCGAATCACTTACTGTACTCAACTTGAAGTAAAGTTCACCTAACGAAACGTAAGTTGAAACTTGTTAACATGAGCAAATTTCTAGTTTGTCTGGTTAACTCCTTTTGAAAAAAACTAGTATAGTATGAGTCACAGTTCTAATTGAAGTGGGGGTCAATAACTCATGCGTAAGCAACGGATTCAGGAACGTTCATTGATTGGCATGTTAATCACATTAGGCGTCGTGTATGGGGACATCGGAACGTCACCGCTATACGTCATGAACGCTCTGATCAATGACGCGGGGCAACTTAAGAATGCAACTCCTGATTATGTTATCGGCAGTGTTTCATTAATCTTTTGGACGTTGATGCTCATTACAACGGTAAAGTACGTCCTGATTGCTTTACGCGCTGATAATCATCATGAAGGTGGCATTTTCGCCCTGTATGCGCTGGTTCGTCACCGGGCCAAATGGTTAATTTTCGTCGCGTTGATTGGCGGCGCCGCTTTGTTAGCAGATGGCACCCTAACACCTGCTGTGACAGTCACATCAGCAGTTGAAGGCTTAAAAGGATTACCCAAACTGGGGGCTTTTTCCCAGTACCCGTGGCTCGTGCCTCTAACCGTTACGGTTATTTTACTAGTTCTCTTTATGATTCAAGGGTTTGGTACTGCCGTCGTTGGTCGGTCATTCGGTCCCATGATGCTACTCTGGTTCACCATCATTGGCATCTTCGGTCTGATCAACATCAGTCAGGCACCCGTCATTCTCAAAGCCTTCTCACCAGTTTACGCCGTGCAAGTCTTATTCAATCCGGCTAATAAAATGGGGATTTTCATTCTTGGTAGCGTCTTCCTAGCAACCACTGGAGCCGAGGCCTTGTATTCCGATATGGGCCACGTTGGCAAAGCCAACATCGACGCCACTTGGCCATTTGTATACACGACCCTGATTCTTAATTATCTTGGTCAAGGGGCTTGGATGTTAAACCATTATCAAGATGCCGCTTGGCGCGACGCCACTAACGTCAATCCATTCTATGCCATGGTTCCTGCGGGCGGTCAAATTGCAATGATTATCTTAGCCACGGCCGCAGCCATCATTGCGTCACAGGCCTTGATTACGGGTTCTTATACCTTAGTTGACGAAGCAGTCGGTTTAAAGTTCTTACCCCGTATGATTATCAAACATCCTAGTAATGTTCGCAGCCAGATTTACATTGGCGCGATTAACTGGTTGCTCTGTCTGGTCACCTTAGGAATCGTTTGGCTCTTTCAAACTTCCGCCCACATGGAAGCGGCGTATGGGTTAGCCATCACCTTAACGATGTTGATGACGACCATCTTGCTCAGCCAGTGGATTCAGATGAAGGGCCACCGAACATTATCGCTAGCTTTATTATTCGGCTTCGGCGCCCTGGAGACCGTCTTTTTAACCGCCAGTCTGACCAAGTTTATCCACGGTGGCTATTTGACCTTGGGGCTGACCCTCGTCATTTTCTTGATTATGGTCGTTTGGTTCTTTGGTAATCGCCGGCGTTTGCGTTACAACCAAGCAAATGAACAGATTAGTCTGCTAGATTACCGTAATCAACTGATCCAGTTAAGCCATGATGATCACCTGCCAGTATTTGCAACGAACTTAGTCTACTTGGCTAAAGTTGACCACCAGCACCGGGTTAAACGGTCAATTCTGTACTCGATTTTAGATAAGCGACCTAAACGCGCTAAGGTTTACTGGTTTATTACCATTAATGAAACCAACCGACCTTATGATTGTAGTTACAGTGTTGACATGCTAGGCACTCGAAATATCGTGGAGGTTCGACTCAACTTAGGCTTCCGTAAATCACAACACATTAATTTATACTTGCGCCAAATTGTCACGAACTTAATTGCCGATCACAGCATCGATCCTCAATATTCCCGTTACGGAATCACGCAACCCCGTCAAGTTGGCGATTTTAAATTTGTCGTTCAGAATCAGCAGATCATGGACCTTGCTAGCAACCCAACGATGGGCCAGTTCGATCGACTACTAATTGGTGGCCGCGTCCTACTACAAAACATCACCCCATCTCCTGCTATCTGGTACGGCTTAGCGTTTAGCGATGTCTTGGAAGAGACGATTCCATTATTCACGAAACCAGCAACGGACGCCACACTAACGAATTTGACGGTCCACCATGCCCGCACCCCACAACGGAATTCGCACCAACCATAAATAAAAGACTAGTTTCAAGGAATTCAACCTTGAAACTAGTCTTTTATTTATTAAAATCTATCAGTCAACACACTTATGTTTGCGGCATAAACATTACCTTAGTGTCAATAATGCCATACTGATTTCGCATCACTTGCTCGATCCTTTCACTGAGCTGAAAGCTGGCTGCCACTGTCATTCGTGGTGACACTGCTATAACCAGCGACAAGGCCACTAAGCTCCCAGAATACTGGACATCAATTGCATTGACCTGATTCACACCATCAATTTGTTGAATCGTATTAATATAATTTTTTTCAACTTGTGGATCACTGTAATTAATTAGCTGCAACCCACTGTCCCGAAAAATTTGTAACCCAGCGGCAAAAATAAAGAATCCAATCACGATACTCGCAACACTATCTAACCAAGCAAATTTGAATAGTAAGACCCCACTTAATGAGATTAAAGTGCCAATGCTCGTTAACGCATCACTAAGACTATCCTTTGCCGCAGCCAATAGCGTCGAATTATCTAATTGTTGCCCTCCGCGACGATTAAAGTACCAGACGACTAACATAACGATGCTCGCGATTGCAGCTCCCCAAACAGTTACACCGCTCACTGCTTGAACGGTGTGTGACTTAAACAAATTACTAACACCACTCACAATAACTTGTACCGCCATAACTAACATAACGACCCCACTCATTAACGTGAATAAGTCTTGTAAACGAAATCGCATCAATCGATTACGACGTTCGGCCTCCCAGCCGTCCAAAGCGGTCACTTTACTTTGATGTGATTGATGATTATGAATGCCACCCCAGATACCAAGCGATAACAACCCCGATGAAACAATACCCGCAAAATTATTAAACGCATCCGCGTGCAAAGATTGCGAATGACCAATCGTTGCAAGCACTAGTTCGATTACAAATAGACTTAAATATGCTATCGCATTGCCCAACAGATGCCACAACGCACCTTGCATTCGCTTAATTTGGTCAGCTTCAATTTCTTGCCAGCCATCTAACACGGGATGTTGATTATTTGATTGATTAATCGTAATCGTCTCCTCTTAAACAGATTCCAACCGCTCACTCTAACACTTAGTCGTAATAAGTCAACCTTATACCACCTAGAACGCTGATAGCTTAACACTAACAGTCTGACTTGTAATTGTCACTATCAGCATCTTTAAGCAGTAATTAATTAAAGCTGGCACCTTCGAAAGTAATCCACTTCGAAGATACCAGCTTACAATTATCCTTGATAACCTTTACGCGCAGTCACAAGCTACTGTTCATATAAATCACCCGACCCCATACAAAGCCTGCTACCGGTAAAGTCCAGTTACAATCACACTAAGGTTCACGTTTCTCTATTTGAGACGTCACGCGTCGCGGCTCAGAATTCTGCACACCCAAAATGTCTAGGAAGAATGAAACAATTGGAATCCCAATGATCAAGCCCCAGGCCCCTAATAGACTTTCCATAATAATCAACGTAATAAAAGTGACAAAGACTGGTAAATCAGTCCGGTCCGCCATTAGCCGTGGATGAAGGAAATAAGACTCGAAGGCGTGAATCAAAATAACCAACACGATGATCCAGACAACCCGAATCAAGCCACCCGACGCAAACCCCAGTAAGGTTAGCGGAATCATTGAAATCAACACGCCAGCCACCGGCACTAAGCCTAGGATAAAGACAATGATCGACAACACCATGATACTTGGCATCCCAATAATCATGAATCCAATCGTCATCAAAATCGTATTGATCGTACAAATCACCAGTTGCGTTTCAATAATCCGCCCCAGAATCATAACGAATTTATGCGTTAAATAGTAAACGTTCGTGAAGAACTTTTTAAACTTCGACTGCAAGAACTGGCGGCCAAAGACCATCATTCGTCCCCGCGAAACTGCAAAGATAAAACTCAAAAAGATTGCCATTAAGACGTGCGTAAAGCCAGTTCCAACCTCACTCAGTCCTTTAATACCGGTGACGAGTAACGCCTTCCCGTTTTGAATCAATTCACTACTATGAATAGCTTGGTTGACCCATTTATCAATATTCTTATTCAATACCGGGTGATTGGTGATTGCTTTAGCCAGCATATCCGGAATGACCTTCAACTGATCGACCAGGGTAGGTGCCGCGTACGATAACGCACCGATAAACAACGCAATCACGCCGACGTAGACCACAATGACGGCAATCCAATAAGGTAAGTGCGTTCGGAGGTTTAACCACCGACTAAGCTTAATGCCCAAATACGCAAAAATCGTCGTTAATAAAACAACCGTCGCAAATCCCCGCATTAAATAAATAATGATGATTAATAACGCCAACGTTAAGTACAAGTCAACGTCATCCCGCTTAAAAAAACGAATGATTCTATCCATAATTTGCCCCCAATCGCATGTTACTTGCATTATAGCATGACTATGGATTAATCCCGCCCACCGATTCCGGCCTTAAATTAAATTTGACATTTAAAATAATTACCAGTATGATAAGTGTCAATAATTAAAGAACGATTAAAAGATGAGTAATTGGTGTCGCTGTTCAGCGAGTATCGGGTTGGTGAAACGGTACCGGCACAACCAATGAAGATGGTCTTCTCCCTAGTTCGTTTTGGTGAGTGTCTGGTGAGCACTAAGGTAACCAGCATTAACTAAAGCCGGTTTAACAACCGTTACCCGCGTTAGCAATTGCCAAAAGCTTATGGCAGCTGTATCGAGTAGACTAGTTCACTAGCCTAGAACTCAGGTGGTACCACGGCCCAACGTCGTCCTGAATAATGATTAACATTATTCAGGACGACGCTTTTTTCGTTCCTAATAAAATTTAAGGAGTTTGATATTTAATGACAACCACAACTTTAACCGCCCCATTCCGCTTTGATGTCGTCGGTAGCCTACTGCGCCCCGCTAGTTTGAAAAAGGCTCATGAACAATTAGCCGCCGGTACCATTACGCGTGATCAAGAACTTGAAATCCAACACACCGAAATCAAACGAGTGGTCGCTGAACAAGTTAAGCTCGGGCTTAAAGCCGTGACCGATGGCGAATTTTCACGCAGCTGGTGGCACTTAGATTTCCTGTGGGGCTTAACTGGTGTTGGCAAGTACGACTACCATCAAAGCTATAAGTTCAAGGGGGACCATACTCGAACGGATAACGCTGAACTGATTGGCAAAGTCGCGTATAATCCCGACCATCCGTTCTTTGCTGCCTTTGAATACTTACAATCAATCGTGCCCGCTGGTGTACTCGCTAAACAAACAATCCCATCACCAACCATGTTATTCCGCGATAATCGGAGTGACAATTGGACCAAATTCTATGATAGCTGGGACGCTTATTTAGATGATCTCGCCCAAGCATACCACGACACGATTCAACATTTTTACGACCTTGGATGTCGCTACATTCAGTTAGATGATACGACGTGGGCCTTCTTGATCAGCAAACTTAATGACCCTGAAGCTGACCACGCGACCTATACTAAGTGGGCGACCGATGCCGTCAAAGTGATCAACGCAGCCTTAGCTGACCTACCGGACGACTTGACCGTCACGACCCACATCTGTCGGGGTAACTTTAAGTCCACGTACCTCTTCTCGGGCAGTTACGACGTGGTCGCACCCTACCTTGGCCAGCTTAACTATGATGGGCTGTTCTTGGAATATGATAACGAACGGGCAGGTGGCTTCGAAGTCTTAGACCAGATTTGGAATCACGATGATCACAAACGCATCGTATTAGGTCTGGTTACCTCTAAGTTTCCAGAATTGGAAAAGACCACTGTGATCAAAGAACGAGTTCAAGCTGCGACCACTAAGGTGCCATTGCGTAATCTAGCACTATCGACCCAATGTGGCTTTGCTTCAACTGAAGAAGGTAACCAGTTAACTGAGGCTCAACAGTGGGCCAAGTTGGCGTTAGTCATTGGTACGGCTAAGGAAATCTGGCCAGAAGCCTAGCTGAATAACCAAAAAGATCGCGAATCAAACGATGATTTTCAAGCCTAGTTGCTTTAAAAGTCATCCAGATTCGCGATCTTTTTAATTACCGGTTAAACCGGGTCCGCCACCGTGCCAAGCGCGGCGTCGCAGTAGCCGGTTTAGTCGCCTTAGCAGGCATGTTCAATAGAATCACACCCGTAATAATAGCCATGAATCCCAACGTTTTCAATCCCGTCAAGATTTCGCCAAACGCCCAAATTCCAATCAGGCCGGTCGCAGCTGTGCCGACTCCGGCCCAGATTGCATAACCAACACTCAGTGGGATTTTGTTCAATGCCCGTGAGAAACTAAAAATCGCTAGGCCGTATAGTAACATGCCCACAATTCCAACCAAGGGGTACTTAAATCCAGCCGATAACTTCAACAAGCTGGTCCCCGCAATTTCAACGCCAATCGCAATAACTAATTGAATCCATGCACGCATCATCATTCCCCCTTGATTTAAATGTTCAGTAAAATCGCCCCGACTACAATTGCAATTAAGCCACTCAGACGTGAAAGACTGAGCCGTTCACGGTAAACGACGACCGCTAAAATAACGGTTGCAAACGTGCCCAGTCCAGCCCACATGGCATACGTCACCCCTAACGGCAGGCGTTGCATTGCAAGCGTTACAAGGACTAACGAACTAAAATATCCAACCAACACCATTATCGTTGGTATTAAGTTCCGAAAACCGTTTGCACGCTTTAAGAAAAAGCTCCCTAAAACTTCCATGAAAATGCCACCAAATAATAACCCGTATGCCATCTTAATCACCTCACTAAAAATTTCGTTGTCCTACTATTCTACGGAAGTTTATTTAAAAAGGCAATCAAAAGATACGCCTGGCTGATTACAGTTTGATGACAAAAATAAAGCCTGTTCTGTACTAGGCTATTGCGAGCTAGCCAGTTGATTTCAAAACTATTGTTAGCTGAGTGACGGTGACTAATTCAGACAACGGTCGTACGCACTAACTGCTGCTCGGATACCAACCTAATTTAGAAGACATTGTGCCAGTACCACATGAAATTATTTAAACCGTTACCTGTGAACCAAATACGGTTCTCTCCCCCACATCTATAGCAAAAAAGGACCAGCTCGTCAGCCAGTCCCCACAGTCATCCTTAAATATAGAAATAAATTGAGAAAAACATCAACGTCGTTCCCACCATCACGAATAGATGCCAAATGACGTGTAAATATTTAATCCGTGGGAAACTATATAGTAAGGCACCCAAGGTAAACGCAACGCCCCCGGCAACTAATAACCAGAAGCCCGTGACGCCTAAATGGTTCCATAACTGCCGACCACCGGCAAGACACATCCACCCCATCAACACATAAATGACCGTTTCGACCTTTTTCAGACGTCCGGGCCATACGGCATTAACCGTAATCCCAGCAATCGCCAAAGTCCAAATCGTTAACAAGATCGTCCAGCCCAACCAACCTTTGATCGCCAGTAAACTGTAAGGCGTGTAAGTTCCAGCAATCAGCACATACACGCCACTGTGATCAAAGATACGGAATACTTCGCGGGCGCGTGTAAAATATAAGCCGTGAAATAACGTTGAACAAGTATACAGTACAAACAACGAACAACCATAAATAATAAACGCCACCCATTCTAGGGTCTGCCCATCCGCATATGCCTTGAGCATCAAAAAGACAAATGCAACGATACTTAAAACAATCCCAATCCCATGAGTTACTGAGTTAAGGACTTCATTTGTTATTTGATATTGTCGTGCCGACTGTGCCATGTTAATCACCTCATATTTATTGTTGACACCAGCATACCATCACATGGTGTAAATATCAATACATCTAGTTTATAAAACTAGGTAATTAACAAAAGCGTAACTGATTAAAAAATAACACTGCAAAATTAGTCATTTCGCAGTGTTATATTAAACACAATTCTATACTGAATGTAATCGTACCGTTCTTTAAAATCATTGACACCGTTTAACCTAGACCAAACCCAACGAGAATCCACGGAGCTACCCTACTCATCATAACTAATCGGTAATAGCTCATATTCGAGCTAATCGCCGGCTTCTTCGGCATGAGCCGCAACTTGCTGAAAAATACTAATGATATGTTTATCGGCCAACTGGTAGTGCACGTTACGCCCACTACGCGTCCCCACCACTAATTTTAATTGTTTGAGGACCGTTAACTGATGAGACACATTCGACTGTGTCAGGGCTAATCCCGTCGCCAGTTCACCCACACTCAGCTTAGATACTGCCAACGCGTAGATGATTCGGGCGCGGGTTGGATCACCCAGCGCCTTAAAAATTGCGGTAATCCGATTGAGCTCAGTAGTCGGTGGCATCAGTTCAGCCAGCCGTTTGACGATCATTTCATGGTCCATTTCATTTTCCATCATAAACTCCAATTTCTAATTGAGATTGTCATGTAAGCGTGTTACAATACACATGAACGGACATTCATATGTTTGCTCGTTCATATTTAAATTATAGCCATAACAAGGATAAATTCAACTAAGAAGTAGGTGATTCATATGGCACACAGCCATCAAATACAACAACAGACAAGTGCCTTCAAGATTGGGGTCGCCCTAAATACTGCATTCATTGTCTTGGAAGCTGGCTACGGTTTTGCGAGCGGCTCACTGGCCTTGGTCGCCGATGCGGGACATAATCTCAGTGACGTCCTCGGTTTACTGATCTCCTGGCTGGCAATCTGGCTTGGACAAAAAAGCGCCAACGATAAGTACACATATGGATACAAAAGCTCGTCAATCTTGGCTGCCCTCTTCAACGCCGTCTTTTTACTAGTCGCTATCGGGGCCATTTCAGTCGAAGCCATTCAACGCCTCAGTAATCCCGGCCCCGTCGCCGAATGGGACGTCATCATCGTCGCCGCTGTTGGGGTCGTCATTAATGGCTTTACCGCATTGCTCTTTATGAAGGGTCAAAAGCACGATCTCAATATTAAGGGCGCTTTTCTTCACATGGCCGCCGACGCCGGGGTTTCAGTCGGTGTGGTGATTGCCGGCTTCGTTATTTTGAAGACTGGCTGGTTCTGGCTTGATCCTGTCGTTTCCCTGCTAATTGCCGTCGTGATTTTGATTGGTACTTGGGGACTCTTACGAGATGCGATGAATTATTCACTAGAAGCTGTACCAAACAATGTTGACCGCCAAGCAATCGCTGATTATTTAACCAGCCAGCCCACCGTCAACCAGATTCACGATTTACACATTTGGGGCATGAGTACTACTGAAACAGCCATGACCGTCCATCTCTGTCGTTCAACATTAGCTGACAATAATGCCTTTTTGGAACAACTGAACAAGGACCTAAGCGCCCAGTTTCCACTAACTCATATCACGATTCAGATTGAACTTGGCAAGGTGGATTATGAAACAACGGATAGTTCGATTTAGTTCATCGTGAGTTAAGTTATGATACACAGCATCCAAATCGAATCTGTTTCTGTATAAACTATCTCTTCCGCCTTAAACGACCGCATGCTTAATAGCATGCGGTCGTTTTTTGTCTTACACATTTTCGTTAGTTTGAGACGCCACGGCTCACTTCCAAACTCATCAATATTGACTAGCTCGGTAAACTACGACCGTTCTCGTTGTTTTGGCTTCAAAAAGATAGCTAATACCAAACTTAATATCAGTATTGATGTGACCAGCAAGCGACCGGCCACTTCACCAATTATCGCAGCGGGGCCATCATCAACGGCATGTGCTAACTCGTTCAGATAACTCGGTACTATTGTATTGATCAGAATCTCAGCAATAAATGCAATAAACACCGTGATGACGATACCGACACGCAATTTACCTGACTTGAACCGCTGCCAATCTGAAAAATACGACAATAATACCATGGCGTTCACCAGTACTAAAAACGGTACCAAAAACGTTCGTATTCCAAACGGCCGCAAATAGTCAATGTAGCCAAGTACCAGTAACAAGAAATTGCATCGATACGAGACGACCACCCATTTTCGGCTCTTCTGATGAAGTCGTTCTGCTTCCTTATAATAAGCCAGTAAGTGATCATCCCGCATTAAATCGTCTAGCCGAACGTCATAAATATCACTCAATTGAACTAAACTGCCAACATCGGGAAAACTGTGGTCATTTTCCCAGCCTGAGATTGTTTTGCGCGATACATGTAATTGTTCGGCCACTTGCGATTGTGTCAATTGTGCGTGCTTCCTACACACTTTTAGTTTTTCAGAGAATTTCATATCAGACTTTCGACTACTCCCTCATACTTTGGTTGCCATAACGCGATTAAAAATCATGCTTTTTTACCATGACCTGATCAAAATGCACGTTCATTCGCACGCGGCTCACCTTTCTTAAAAAACAACACTTGAATTAAAAAGCCAATAGCAACAATTACAAAAACAAGATTAATCAGATTTGTGCCATTTCGCCAAAATTCGCGACCTAAGACATTACCGTTAACAATTGCTGGATAAACGTTAGCGCTTAGCAATAGTAAAACGATTGCAGCCCAGAATCTGTAGTATTTGTAGAAAACAAGATTAATCATAACCAATCACTCCTAAATGTCTTACTTATATTTGCAATTTATAATAGGTGTCTTATCAGATAAATACAACCTTCTTAAGTAAAAAAACTAGTCTGTATTTTCCAGACATGCAATTAACCCGCTCATGCTGGGCATTTAGCACAGTATAACCATCAGTCTGATGCAGTGAGCATGATTTTTGTGGATAACGCTTATTCATTCAAAATCTATGCGCCAAACGCTATACCGTTTGCTGAAACGTTATGGTACTAGAAGTAGTTATCACTAACCAGTATCCGAGTTAGTCACACTACGATGCTAATTACCAGTCACAGGTTCAACGATACCGCAACCTCAGCGGTATCGTTTTTTCAAATATTCAGCATTTTTCAACGTTCGTACGTTAAATTAAGACATTAACGCACATTGCAGCACACATAACGTCATTCATTATATAATTTAAGTAATATTTATTAATTCAGATAATCTGGTTCACTTCATTCTTAGCTAACCACCTAGGAGGCACTTACATGAGCATCATCAATCGCGTTATCGGTATCATTATCACGCTTATCTTGTTATGCCAATGGTTGCTTGGCTATCAATTACCAGCTGCCATGGCGTTCTTCTTAGTGGCCTGGCTGATTGGCTTGGTAACGATGTGGCTGTTGCCAGACTCGACGACCGCTAACCGCTAGTCGTGTCAGAGGGATACAAAATCAACTCATTCTAAAACACGTCACAAGACCATTACAACTTGCTCTTGCGACGTTTTTTTGCTAACTTCACTATTGCTTAGAAAACGGTTAGACTGGTTCTACACGCCAGTATCACCGACCATTCAAATATGTTTTTGCCGCTTACCCTCATTGTGAACTTGCGCTTCATATTGCGATGGGACTAATAATCACACTGCCCATAACCACTCCGGATTAAAGCACCCACCTTGCTTACATTCACACATTGATACTCACAAAAATACGCAGGCATAAGCAAATAAAAAAGGCCAGCATCCGCCAGCCTAATTCTACCTAATTCAATTTAATCAATCCCGCCGCCAACAAAAACATGTGGGTGACGACTGGTCCAACGAAGGTCAAACCATGCCGGTGTAAATCCTTCGCAACGCGGGCGCCCAGGGGTGAGCGCGTCGGTAATTCATCATCGGGCGCCGGCATAATGACCGGCGTCGCATCGACAAACGCCCACAGGTAGTTACTAAAGCTACCATACTCGGCCTGTAACTGTTGAATGGCACGCGCATCCTGAATAATTGCACGTAACTTACGCCCATTGTGCATCACATTGGGCGTAATCATCAACCGTTCAAAATCCGGTTCGTCCAGGGCGGCTACGGCGTCTGCCCGCAGCCCCGCCATATGTTGCCGCAATACTGGTAACTGACTAGCCGCGACCCGCCAGCCTAAACCCACTTGTAAGATTCCAACCACTAACAATTCAAATAAAACGTGATCATCGTACGTGGGAGTACCGAAGTAAGCATCGTAGTCCTTAACCCCATTCGCCGTAATATCGTCAAAATCATCCGGACTAATCATTATTCGATAACCAATAGCCATTCTCAATCCGGCCTAACAGCGTGATCAATTGTTTGGTTTCAGCCACATCGTGGACCCGGATGATCCGGCCACCCTTAAGCATCATCGCTGCTTCGGTCACCAACGTCATCGGTAACCGATCTTCCTTCTTCAATCCTAGCAACAAACCTAAGTAGCCTTTCCGCGAAATAGCTACCATCATTGGGCGTCGCAAATAATTAAATTCGTCAATATTTCGCATCATCACGTAATCCTGCTCACCATGTGCGACTTGTGAATAGCCAATTCCTTGATCCAAAGCAATCCGTTCAATATCAATTCCATGACTTGTGAGCGTTGCTAGATTCTGCTCAAAAAAGTCCCGCATACTGCTCGTCAAATCAGTATACTCCTGCTCACGACTACTGTGCATCGTCAGTAAGCCGACGCGACTGTCAGCCATCAATTTGAGCTTCCGGGGATCATCCGTAAAGGCATTCACATCATTAATAATGCTGACACCCGCTTCCAAGACGGCTTGCATGACATCGTACTTATAAGTGTCGACTGCTAACACTGCTTCTGGGAATCGTTCCTTGATTGCCCGAATATATGGCAATGTCCGCTCTAATTCGACTTCTGGTGTGACTTCAGTGAAACCAGGTCGCGTCGTTTGTCCGTTCACCTCAATCACATCGGCACCCGCCTGTAACATCTCATCCACGTGGTTGAGCACATCATCCTTAGTCTTGTACTGACCACCATCAAAAAAGGAGTCGGGTGTGATATTCATGATGCCATAAATCATCGGCTTTTTCGTGAGGTTAAAACGATGCTCACCGGCCTGCCAGAAAACATCATATTGTTTCATAATTTGAGTCAATTGGATTTGAACGATTGCTTGATCCGTAAAGACCAGCGACCACTGGTGAGCCAGCTGGCGGCCAGCCGCCTGATTCAATAAAACTGTTAACTGTTCAGGACTAGCCTGAACAACTCCATCTAATTGCTGACAAAGTTGGGTTAAGCCTTGCTGCTGCTCCCGATTATAATCACTAAAACGCAAAACTAATTGTTGTTGTCGTTGAACTTGGGTATTCAACGCCTGACTCGCAAAATCCGTTGCTTGTGCTAATGAACTGGTGATATCTTGTACTAACATCTACTCCACCGATCCTTCCAATTTTTAAAGTTTTGTGATTAATTTTAAGGCGGCTTGTCCCCGGTGCGTCAGTGGGATGCGCCACGTTGTTGGTAATTCGGCCAAAGTCTTGCCATAGCAGGGTAACCAGAAGATCCGATCGAATCCGCCAGAATAGCGGCCAACTTGGGATTGCGCGATATAACCAGCGACGGCCGCTTGTACGACCACGGTCCGACCATCTGGCCAAGCAGCCGCTAACGTTGCGCGCATCACGGCATGTCGCTGAGCACTAGGAACATCGCGTAGCGCCGCTAAAATCGCTTGATTACGATCAGAACCGCCGACTGCCACGCCTAAGTCCCGTGCCGTTGTTACCCCTAATAAATCTGGTAACGCCGGGATTTCTAAGCCACTGTCATCCGCAATAACCGGCACACCTAGTTGTTGCGCGCCAAAACGGGCCTTAGCCACGGCGTTGTCACTGTAACTAGTCGTCGTTTCAGTCGGAAAGGTTAGTCGGGGATACCTGGACAAGTACTGGTGAGCGGTTAAGCCATAATAATCTAAACAGGCAATCAAATCGCGACTTTTCCCCTCATTATTAGATGCAATCAACCAAGTATTCATCATTGGCCCAACCCCGGCCAGCCAGCCTGTTGTAACTCACGAATAACGTAAAATGACCCTGTCACAATAATTACGCTATTAGCTGTCGCTTGTTGTTTTGCTTGGGCCAGTGCATCCGTAATCGTTGTGGCCGTCAGAATAGTTGGCAGTTGCGTCAAATTGGTCGCCGCCATAAATGCTGGTGTCAATAAGTTTGTGGCCGTTTGCGCCAGCTTAGTAGCAGATAACGCTCGCTCGGGATTCGCCGGGGTATTCGTAATAAGAATCTCAGCTGCTGGCAATATTTTAGCAAGCATTTTAGGATAGGCTTTATCTTGCAAGACCCCTACGACCCAAATCAGCTGGCGATCAGCTAGCAATTGTTTAATACTGGCGACTAGCGCTGTTATACCATCCGGATTATGCGCACCATCGGCAATAATTAATGGCTGTTCCTGCAACACGGTCAGTCGGCCCGGTAAGTTGACATGTTGCAGCCCACGACGAATCGCGCCGTTTGTCAAGTTAACTTGTTGCTGTTGCAACACCGTAACCACTGTCAGAACCAGTCGCAAATTTTGTAACTGATAAGTACCGCTCAGTCCGACCGTTAACTGAGTCCAATTAAATAGCTGACTATGCACATCAACGACCGTTTGCGTGAGTGTTTGCTCAGTCACCGTCAGTTGCGCGTGTTTAGCGGTCACTAGCCGGACACCTTGATTGAGCGCTTCGGTCTGTAAGACGGCCAGGGCATCTGGATGCTGGTCATTCAACGTGACAACCGTGGTGTGAGGCTTAATAATCTTAGCCTTGTTCTGCGCAATCGCAGTAATCGTGGGCCCAAGAATGGCGGTGTGATCGAGGGCAATCTTAGTAAACACCGTTAGTTGGGGACTGGCTAAGGCGTTAGTCGCATCATACAAGCCACCCAAGCCGGCTTCAATGACCGCCCACTGCACGCCCTGATTACGAAACCAAACGACACTAATGAGAAAGAACCATTCAAAAATAGACACGTCACTAGCATCCAGTCCCATATTTTGTAATACTGGTAAAATCTCATCATACGTATCAATAAATTCTGCCGGACCAATCCAGGTTCCATTACATTGCAGTTGTTCACGTGCATCATTGATTGCAGGGCTACTAAAACGCCCAACTTGGTACCCTTGCGCCCGCAAAATACTGGCCAACATGGCTCCCGTAGACCCTTTTCCATTAGTTCCCGCAATATGAATGACGTGATAGTAATGGTCGGGGTGACCAAGATGGGCCATGATTCGCCGTAGTAACGGAACGCGCTGATGATTATTAGCAAGCATTGCCTGGTTCAGCTGAGACAATAAGTCTTGATATCGCTGTTCAATTGCCGATGCGTCCACTCAATCACCTACTTTGCAATTCGTTGTAAAAATTCTCGTTTCAAGTCTAAATCCGTCTTAAATTGGCCATTGTAGTAGCTACTTTCAGTATGCACCCCCGGCTTGCTGACGCCCCGCATCTCCATGCACATGTGCCGGGCCGTGATTGAGACCGCAATTCCAGCCGGATCAAGAATCCGTTGTAATTCCGTCGCAATCGAAACTGTCAAGCGTTCCTGAACATTGGGCTGTTGACTGCAATAATCGATCAACCTGGGAATTTTGCTTAACCCAATGACCTGTTCATGTTGTGGCACATAAGCAACTTGAACCGTTCCAAAGAACGGCAACAGATGATGCTCACACATTGAATAGAACGGAATATCTTTAAGTAACACCATTTCGGTCGGATTCTCAACCTTGAACAACTTATAATTGTCAAATGGTGCGGCGGTCTTAGTCGCAAAGACTTCCGCATACATCCGTGCAACTCGTGCTGGTGTTTCGACCAATCCTGGTCGGTCAGGATCTTCACCGACCGCACTTAAAATTTCGCGTACCGCGTGTTCAATCTTTGCTTGGTTCTTCTCATCAATCATCTAACTCACTCACATTTCTTACTTTTTTAATCCAACTCTGATCCTGATTGGCCGCAATCAATTGGGCCACTTGGGGCCCTACCAACGGATCAGCTCTCGCAATTTCAGCGGTTGGCAATAACACAAAGTTACGCTTAGCCGCCTGCGCATGCGGAATCGTCAGCACTGGTGTGTTGATTTGCTGATTGCCCCAGAAAATAATATCTAAATCAATTGTGCGTGGTCCCCAATGAATCAAGCGCTGGCGGTGACCAGCTTGCTCAATTGTATGTAATTCATCCAATAGTTCGTCCGGGGTTAAGCTAGTTGTCAAGGCCACCGAGACATTGTAAAAGTTCGCTTGATCACGATTACCCCATGGCTGTGTCTCATACCAATGAGATTCAGCAATCACGTTGACGCCATTGACCACCCGTAATCGACTAAGGGCCTGCTGAATATTTTGGACGCGGGGATGAATATTGGACCCAACACTCAAATAAACTCGTTCTTCACTACTTACCATCCGGCGTCCCCTCCACCTCAATTTCCACATTATCAAAGATTCCGGGCATGGGAACACTGTATTTACGAATCTTAATATTGATCGCATCCACCGTTGGAAAACTCGTCAGTAATGCTTGTAATAAGTGATTTGCTAGCGATTCAATCAACTTGTATGAATGAGTCGTTACAAAGTCATCGACCACGTTGCGCACGGCTGCATAATTAATCGTCTCATGGACGTCATCATGTTGAACCTTCGTTTCGATGGGATATTTAATGGCAATATCTAGCCCTAGTTGTTGACCGTTACGCCGTTCTTCCGGGAGTACCCCGTTAAACGTGTGAAATCGTAAGTTATTAATTCGAATCATGCCCATAAGTCTCCCAGCCTCTTTCTTGCTCATTTTTACTTACAATCATAGCATGAAGGACGATCAATATGATAGTAATCAGCCAAATAACGCCATAAAAACTAGTAATCGTTCGGGAACCGAAAAAAGTGCGACATCAAGTATTCAAGCCATCAAAAAAGACGTTTCTGGACTAAAAGCCAGTTACGCCTCCATCTTGATTTACATTTGAATTAAACCCGTGCTTTCCTTTAAGAATCCGCGGTCGTTCCATCATTAAATTTAATCAAATTACTGAGATAATGACTAGTCAAACCAGGAGTCTGCTTAACAATATATGTGGCTAGTGGTGACTGCGCCATTTGCGTCTGAATAAAGTTAGTATTAACTAAATTAGCCAACGATAACGCCACAAAAATAACTAAATAGGTCACAACAAACGACACGACGCCACCCGCGACACTATTGACTTGCTTGATGACTGGCAGCCATGTAATACTCCGTGAAACCCGACCAAGTAAACGAATGACCGACCAGCCTATCGAAATTAACACAAAGAAGGCCACCAAGTTAATAATCAGGGTACTAACAACTGAAGCGTCAATTAAATGTAAATTTGCCAAAAAATTACTAATCATCGTTCCAAAAGGCTGATAAAGTAGTCGCGCAAATAATAATACTACCACAGTACCAATCAAATGCAGCATTTCAATCACAAATCCACGATGAAACCCGCGAAAAATTGCGCTTGCTAGTAAAATTAAAATCACAATCGTAAATATCATCTGCGTTCCCCGCCTTCCGTTTTTCAGGTACGCTTATTCTACCAGCTTTTTACCACAAGCGGTTAGTTTTAACCTAGTCTAAACCATATCTTAAAGACTTGACGGCCGCGACTTCTTTCGGTAAAGTTAACAGTAATGGTTACGATTTAAAGAAAATGGGGTTACAAAACATGGTTAACCGACGGATATGGATTTATTTGGCATTACTACTAGGAATCGGTGGACTATTGGCCGGCTGTCAAAGTACGTCAGCACCTAGTAAAACAACTAACAACAAAATTAATATCATGGCCAGCCTCGACTTTTACGGTCAGACGGCTAAAGCAGTGGCGGGAAAATATGGTCAAGTGACATCAATTATTGATCGACCAAGTGTTGATCCGCACGATTACGAGCCAACCGTCAATACAGCCAAACAAGCTAGTAATGCGCAACTGATTATTTACAATGGTCTCGGCTATGACGACTGGATGGAAAAACTCACTGTCAATAAAGCCAAGGGTGCACGAGTGATCGCGGTTGGCACGGATGTCGCTAATAAAACTGATGGCGCTAATGAACACGTTTGGTATGACCCAGCGATCATGCCAAAGTTGGCGACTAAAATTGCAGCTGATCTCAGCAAGATTCAACCCCAACACAAGCATTATTTTTACCAACAAGCTAAGAAATATCAAGCAAATGCTAAGGCCATAACAACCACTATTAACCAGCTAAAACAGCGAGCAAATAATCAGCGGGTCGCAGTCAGTGAACCAGTCTTTGATTATTCGCTGAAGGCCATTGGGTACCGCATCAGTAATACCCATTTCGCACATGCAATTGAAGAGGGCTCGGACCCATCACCTAAGGATATTCAGCAGATGCAACAAGACATTAAGCACCATCGGATTGCCTTGTTTGTTGAAAATACTCAGACCGATAGTAACTTAGTAACCAATATGGTCAAACTCGCTAAACAGTACCACGTTCCAGTGCTTAAAGTCACTGAAACGTTACCCGCCAACCAGACTTATCAAAGTTGGATGTTAAGTCAGTATCGCCAATTGGCAAAAATTCAAAAAACAACAGCTAAATAAAGCAAGTCTTAATTGACGCGCACCACCATTTCTTATCAAGACAAAAATTACGATAGCATCACTTAGGTAAAAAAGACCATCATTCTTAAATCTAGAATGGTGGTCTTCACTATTGCAACTAACCGATATCTAATAACGAGTTTTAGCATTGCTTTATTAAAGTTGAATGACTGATGTTGCCAATATGGCACGCTTTGACACCTAAATTAGCTTATCCTAATGAGTCTGCTTACGACCATCATGTAAGAGTAACGCTAAGATCAGTCCAATTACTTCAATACCTAACATCATCCAGAAAACTGTGTGGTAGCCACGCAAATTGGCAACCATGGTTGATACGCCCGCCTGTTTCTGCGCAAGCGTCACATTAGACAAGACCAAGGTTGTCACCGCCACACCAGCCGAACCAAGAATCTGGCGAACCGTCGTAATTACAGCCGTCCCATGGGAAATTAACTCGTCAGGCAACGAATTAGCGCCCAGTGTCACGGCCGGCATCATGACGAAGGCATTTCCGCCTTCAATTAAAGCGGCGAGTAAAATCATCGTTAAGAGGCTCAATTCCGTGTTGATCAACGCTAAGATCAGCCAGCCAACAACAATCATACTCATTCCTAGAAGCATAATTTGTTTGTAGCCAATCTTCTCAGCCAGTTTACCAGTTAGTGGATTCAAGATGCTTAGCAACACCGCACCGGGAACTAATGACATACCAGAAACGAACGGTGAGACCTTCAAGATACCTTGATAGTACAACGGGAAAATAATCGTTACAACAATCAAAGCTACGTATGAAATAGCTGTTAGGAAAATGGCTAAGTCATAATTAAATGTCTTTAATACGCGTAATTCCAGTAACGGTGTTTCCAAGTGAAATTGGCGATAGGCAAAGTAAGCCACGGCGAATATTGAAATCACTAACAGTAACCAGCCTAACGTCCAATTAACGTTCGGTTTGCCAATCTCATTAACGACGTATAAAATTCCAGCAAAGCCCAGTAATGTCACAATTGAGAGCAAGTCTAACTTAGATGGCTTGTTAACCATCACATCCTTAATTGTCACAAAACTGATTAAAATTAATAAAGTTGCTACGGTAATGAATACGGCGAATAGACCATGCCAATCCGTGAATTTCAAGACAACACCAGAAATAATCGGACCAGAAGCTAAAGCTGATCCCATTACCAAACCGGCTACGCCCATCGTACTGCCCCGCTTTTCTTCAGGTGTTATCGTTAATAGAATGGATTGGTATGAAGGAAATAAGATCCCCACGGCTGCTGCTTTGATTAAGCGACCAACCATCATCACACCAAAACTGGGCGCAAAATAAATAATAATCGAGCCGACGTCGAACAGAACCAGGACGGCTAAAAATAATTGCTTAAAACCAATATTATTCAGCAACCATGGGCTAATTGGCATCATCACGACCATGGTTAACATAAAACCTGTTGTTAGCCATTGAACTGTCGATGCGGAGATACCAAAGTCCCGCATAAACGTTGGGTATACCGTCGACAAGGAAGACTGGCTGATTGACATTGTCCAGGTTCCAAGCAACAGGGTAAAAATAAACCAAAAACGACGATGCCCCGTTAACGTTATATCTTGATCAGCTGTCTGCATTAAAAACTCCTCCTCACTTTAGAACAGTTATTAACTGCTAATATCTATTGTACCATTCCAATTAGTGATGTACAGGGTAAGTGCGAAATTACCAACAAAAAAGTTTGCCAGTCCAAACAAAGCTATGTACGCAATTAATTAATGCCGCTTACCAAGTATGGATTACTAGCCAATAAAAAACGCCGTACTGGAATTATACGGCGTTGAGCATTATTAATTATTCAGCGAGCATGGCAGCACTAACGGCCTGTAACTGTTTCGCTTCACTAGCTGTTGGCTTAGCGAGTTTCATCTTCTTCAAGGCAATTACCGCTCGATATTGAAGTTCAGCCACGTTGATATCATCCCGTAAATCATAATGGGTAATTGTGACGAAGGCGGAGTTCTCATAAACTTTTTCAACTTTAGCATAAAAATCATAATCGGTATTGCCATTCTTCTGACATTTAACCCGATCCCCCACAATAATCTGAGCCATAACTATCACTCCACTTCATAAAATATGCTAATAACATAGCACGTAACCGCTAGAATAACAATTATTGCCCCCGAATTTACAGGATTTTTACATGGTTGCGACGGATACCGTCCAAATTAAATAACATTAAACCTGATCTATAAACAAATTGTTGGTTAGCTCTATAGTTGAATGTAAAATCAATCAATATGCCCTTAATAATGCCTATGAGCACTATAAAAACATCGGTTTGGCTGTTAGACTAAATAAATATTTTTATTAACACGAAGGAACTTCCAGTATGAAGGATCATCAAGAAATCCAAATCAGAGTGGTACTTGCATCAGTTTTAACAAACGACCAACGAATAATTAGCTTTCACACTACCAAAAAAAGTGAATCGGCCTATGTTCTGTTAGGTAATAATCAGGGCGAATTTCTAGCAATCCGTCTTAGTACACATAAAGCATTTAGTGTTTTTATGTCAATTCCCATGTTTGACTATACCGACAAGGTCCAATTAACAGAAAAGCTCAGTGACTTTCTCCGCCGAGCAAGCTGGCTTCAATTTAATTACCATGATTATCTTGCACTTTCAATGATTGTTTTCGCTAAACAACATGGAACAGAATTTCAAATTGACGATTCCTATACGATTTTTTCAGAAGCAAGCCAGGGAATGGTCTTTTATCAGCTATTGGGTCGTCCGCGGGGAAAACAAGTCGTGTTACACGCTTTTGAAGAAGATTATAACCGAGTCCTCCGCCGACTATACGCACAAGCACTAATTGCTAGTCATTCCACAGATAACACCTTCAAATTATATGTAACAGAGGCTGGTATCCATTTACTGGATTGGTTCTCAACAACCTATATTGAAACTTTCCCTAATGATTATCTTAATGTTAACTGGTTTGACCTCAAGCTACCCAAGCAATCTGCCGACGAAATAAGCAAATGAAAAAACCTATAGGCTGAATACAGCTTATAGGTTTTTCAATGAGCTAAATGGATATTAAAAATAATATTTACAGCTTACTTTCAATACATCATCTTATTAAGTGCTTACGGAACAATTTGGTTATGCATTGGAAAACCTCCGTTAATTGATATGCTAAGCATACCAAAAAAGCGGAGGCGAAAATAGGCATCATCTTATTAAGTGCTTACAATGTTTTTTGCAACAAAAAAAGGAATCGAATTAACGATTCCTTAGGTTGCATGGCAACGTCCTACCCTCGCAGGGAGCGATCCCCCAACTACTCTCGGCGCTAAGAAGCTTAACTTCTGTGTTCG
>NZ_JAWHTQ010000004.1:0-324115 GCF_032681335.1 Lactiplantibacillus sp. DA1
CGAACACAGAAGTTAAGCTTCTTAGCGCCGAGAGTAGTTGGGGGATCGCTCCCTGCGAGGGTAGGACGTTGCCATGCGATTATTCCGACATAGCTCAGTTGGTAGAGCGCTTGACTGTTAATCAAGATGTCGACGGTTCGAGCCCGCCTGTCGGAGTTATCTACGGTAAGCCATGGAGAGTTGTCCGAGTGGCTGAAGGAGCAGCATTGGAAATGCTGTAAACGGGTTATACCTGTTTCAAGGGTTCGAATCCCTTACTCTCCGTTAGTTAGATATATATAAATATGACCCCTTGGTCAAGTGGTTTAAGACACTGCCCTTTCACGGCAGTAACATGGGTTCGAATCCCGTAGGGGTCATTATGGAGGATTAGCTCAGTTGGGAGAGCGTCTGCCTTACAAGCAGAGGGTCACAGGTTCGAGCCCTGTATCCTCCATCTGATGAGAATTTATTCATCAATAATTTAATAGACTCCATCATGAAGAATGATATGGCTCGGTAGCTCAGTCGGTAGAGCAATGGATTGAAGCTCCATGTGTCGGCGGTTCGATTCCGTCCCGCGCCATTTATGGAGGGGTAGCGAAGTCTGGCTAAACGCGGCGGACTGTAAATCCGCTCCTTCGGGTTCGGTGGTTCGAATCCACTCCCCTCCATTCTTTATAGGGATATAGTTTAATGGTAGAACAACGGTCTCCAAAACCGTCGGTGTGGGTTCAACTCCTACTATCCCTGCCATGATGGCGGTAGTGGCGAAGTGGTTAACGCACCGGATTGTGGCTCCGGCACGCGTGGGTTCGATTCCCACCTACCGCCCTTTGATTGGGTTATAGCCAAGTGGTAAGGCAATGGACTTTGACTCCATCATGCGCTGGTTCGAATCCAGCTAACCCAGTTGGGTTTGGGTAATAAATGATGGCGGTATAGCCAAGTGGTAAGGCAGAGGTCTGCAAAACCTTCATCACCGGTTCAAATCCGGTTACCGCCTTTCCTGAAAGGGTTATAATCCTGATCAGATTTATGTTCCATCTAGTTATTCTTTTGCCGGCGTGGCGGAATTGGCAGACGCGCTGGACTCAAAATCCAGTTCCCGTTGAGGGAGTATCGGTTCGACCCCGATCGCCGGTATCTAACCACATATATTGTGGTATTCGATGCCCAAAAGCAACTATACTTCGTGTATGGTTGTTTTTTTTTGCATAATTCGTAATTGATTGGTGCCCAATTGAGTGCAATTACAAGAAAAATAAGGGTAAGCAGTAAATAATCGACCGGATTTCCAATAGCCACCATATGGATTATGATTACCTTATCAAATAAATTAGATGTCAGAAACAGGTGCGTAATTCGTAAAGTGAACGGGGGGTAATGTAGGTGTATCCGGCATTGTGAGAGTGGATGCCCATTGGGGTGTTGTTAAGGTAAACCTGTAATTGAGTTTAGTAGCATCGGTGATTTTGGGCGCTTGGTAGACCGTATATCAAGCGGTAAAGTATTGAACAAATGACGCTGGCGGTGCTGAGGGGGCAATCCTGCTTTTTTTGAGCTCATTTTGAGCGACAAAATGTTGAGCCTCTAGCTTAGTCTTGAACGTTGCACTTTTTTTGATATCTTTTGCCATTTTGATCGTAATAAGTTATCCTCACGATCCAAGATGAACCGCGCTTACTGATACTTGCCATAAGTGGTGATTCCTCACAATTCTGTAAATTATTGATGCACTGGCGATGGGTTATTGTCAAGCACATCGAAAGCCTAACGCATTAACCACCACTAGCCAAATAATGGTAACGGTGCCAAAAAATCGATATCTGTTCGCTGTCTGGCGGCGCCTTCTGCTAGAATTGCCATCTGTTTGACCACTTGAGCGCCAGCTTGATGTAGGAGGGCGTTGGCGGTTGTCAACGAGCCCCCACTGCTAATGACGTCGTCGATAATGATAACACGTTTATGGTTGATTAGTGCGGCGTCAGTACCGTCTAAAACTAGCTGTTGTGGCGTGCTGGTCGTAATGGCCGTTACCGGTTCGCTAAGCGGATGACGCATGTAGTCCTTACGGTTCTTGCGTAAAACGATAAAGCGGGGGTGGTTAGTGGCTTGGCTTAGGGCCTGGGCCAGCGGAATGCCCTTACTTTCCATCGTGACTAGATAATCAAATTTAGTTGTGGCTAGCCGCCGACTGAGCTGACGGGCAGCATAATCGGTCAGCTCCGCATCGCCTAATAGGACGAAAGAGGCGATGCTAGTCGTGGCGTTTAATCGAATCAATGGTAACTGACGTGTTAGTGGCCCTAATGTTAACTGATAAGTTTGCATATTTATAACCCCAATCCAATTAGTGGTAGTCCAAATTTTAGGAGTGTCCCGGTCATTAGTCCCGCGAATGGATCAACAAAGGCGGTCACGACGAGGGTCACGCCTGCAACCGTGCTTAGCGAGCCGTACAGGGCGGTGGCTGCATTTTCCGGGAAAATGACAATGGTTCCTAAGATAAACAAAAAAACGGCAATTGCAGTACTAGGCACGATTTTTCCTAGCTTCGGCAGCCATCCCAGTAATAGAATCAGCATCATGATCAGCATCATTAGGATACCCGCAACTACTGGTTCAAGCGCGCTGGCTGTCGCGGAAATAATCGTTTCTACTGGCGCACCTCCCAGAAGGCTAGTTCATAGGTCTGCTAGTCAATAGATTTAGATTGACTGGGTTGGGGTGTTGCCCCGTCATTTGGCCAGTAATTAAGCCGTACGAGAGGTTAGCGCCGATATTAAGACAGGTTAGAAGTGCGCCTCGCAGAATTTTAAGACTGAACTGTGGTTTGGTAAATTGTAATTTGCGAGTCGTCACGTGCTCCGGTAGTGTGACGCGATAATGTGTCATCGCTGCGTAACAGCTGGTCCCAATCACTGATACGGCAATTGTCCATACTAAATCTTTACTAATCAAATAAGTCGCACCCGCCAAGCCGATTGACAGCCACCCAAATTGGGGTTGTTCATGCGCCATTTGCAACGCGATTTTAGCCAACATCCCGCCAACTCCCGCCATCATCGCTGCCATAAGCTGATTGCCTAGACTGCGAACAATGAGCGGCAGAGTACCGGTCAAGCCAATCACGAACATCAGACTCGCACCTAAAAAGCTGATTGACAACCGTTCGCGTAAATTGTGTCCTAGGTGCCCGACTAGTGCAAGGGACTCCGCTTGAAATGAAACTGGCGCAACTGAACTAGCCACTCCGTTGATTAAACCAACTAATCCGAATGAAAATGCAGTCGGAAAGACCGCAAAACCGAGACTCATCCGCCATAATTCCTTGTGGGATTTCATTCAAAACAACCCCGATTGCTGCCAATAGATCCGCCAACCAATGCATACTAATACCGCCTTTTTTATTTATACGAATAATATACGACTGATTAAGGTTTAAATCCAGTGAATTCGGTAATAAGTCGGAACGATTGTGTTTATCAACTTTTTATAGTTCGTGTTTGTTTGAATGGCGATTAGTTGGCGCATGCTAGCAAGTGAGGTATACTTAGTGCTAATTAGTGAAGGGGGATGGCACCATGCCAACGATTAAAGATTATTACTTGGCAAAGCGGCCAACATTATTATTTTCGTTGCATCCAGAACCAACACAAGCGATTATCAATGGGACGAAGATTCTGGAATATCGTCGACGTTTTTTTGCACGTCCGTTTCAAGCATTTGTCTATACGACGGGGGCTAATGGGGGAATTCAACTCTTTTTGCGTTGTGATCAGGGCCTGCAACTCGCGCCTGAACAATTAGCGCTAGTCGGCGCATTGTTACAGCATGAGGTGCCCACAACCACCACGGCTTATTTTGAAGGAGCTAAAGCCGGATTGGCGGTACCGATTACGGCTTTTACAACCTTACCTAACATTCCGTTGGCACAGTTACGTCGTCAGTTTGAAAACTTTGTTACGCCGCGGAGTTACGTCTTCTTAGATCAGCCTGAACGGCAAGCACAGTTGGATTGGCTATTAACGCAACCTTGTGAATCGCTAACCATTTTGGACTGGCGCAAACGGTATGCCGCACTGGCAACTTTGTTACAAAAATGAAGTCAAACTTGTGCTAATCGGGGCTGCACTAGTGCGCCGGTTATAAGAATCAAACAGCCACTCGTTGTGCATTTGCTGAGCAAAAGGACTTAGCTGTGACAACTGCCGCAAACGAGTAGTCATCTAGCATGACTGATTGGATTTGAGCGTAAAAAAAGAACCTGACCATTTGTGGCAGGTTCTCAGATTAATTAGAGCATTTTTTCATAGACGTAGCAAACGTCATCGACATGGTATACACCGACCATTTCGCCAACTCGCTTGAAGTTCATCTTTGCAATCAGATGTTGCATCGCTTGATTGTCGGCATGAGTATCGATACGGATGCTCTTGATTTCAGGATGATCCGCAGCAATATGAGCGATGATTTTTTCGAATAATTGAGTGGCATAACCATGACCAGCATGGCTAGAATGAATCGCGACTCGGTGAATCACGACGTAAGGTGCCGTGGTATTTAACCATTCGGCCTTCGCAGTATCGTAAGTTTCGTCTGGTGAAGGCACGACAGCGACAGCGCCGACCGTTGCGTTGTCGTCGGCATTGAATAAGTATGCTGATCCTTGCATGATGTCGGCCGTGATTTGTTTACGGGATGGGTAGTCGCCTTGCCACTGGTTGACCCCAGCTTCAGCAAGTTGATTACGACCGTCACTTAGAATGTCGATGATCGTATCGAGATCATCGAGGGTCGCTTTCTTAAAGTACATAATTCTAGCTCCTCTCTTGAACAGCGATTGACCGCCGGAGCAGCAATCGACTTTTAAAAGTATACAGAATTTTTAGAAAAATGAAACTATTTTCTCCCGATTCTTAGAAGATTTTCAGTGACGATTTTCAAGTAAAATCTTGCGCGCTTCTTGGGCCATATCATGTTGGGTATTGTAAGCAGCGACCGCACTCGGTGCGTACTGGTAAATATTAGTCCGCAAAGTCTGTTCATAGAATTCGAAGTAGGGCAAGTGCGCATTTTTGGCGATTGTGATAGCACGCCGCCAATCGAAATCCACGGCACGGTAATCAACATGCTGGAGGCCAGTCTTATCAATCGTCAGAAGCAAGTAGTTTGCTCGTGGTTGGCGTAGGTGGGGATTAATGGCAGTCGGAAGGCCAACTGTCCCGGCGTTTAGAATCAACTGGCCCGTGGTTGCATAGCGCATAATAGGCTGGTGCGTGTGCGCATAGATGACGATATCGACATCGCCTTCAGCGGCTTGGTCAAAGTTGGCCTGACTGGCAGTTGGTGCGAGCGCGTGTCCACTAGCGACGGTCGGTAAAACGTGTTGGAGACGGATGGTTAACGGGCCGACGTGTTTGATGACTGTCATTGGTAAGTTCAGTAACCGTTCAAAGTGTGTTGAACTCAGCTGGCGCCGATCAAAAGCGGTGAGAACCGTTGCCATAATTTGTTTGGGTTTGTTAAACGTGTCGGGATTGGCTGCCATTACTTTTTGGTAGTTTTCCTCGTGATTTCCGAGAACGTAGGCGGTGGGGTGAACGTGGTCTAGTAAGGTGAGACAGCGCTCCGATTCTGGCCCGCGGACGGTCATGTCGCCCACCGTCCAGTATTCGTCAACGTGTTGTTTCTGGGCGTCTGCTAAGACTGCTTCGAGAGCAGTAGCGTTACCGTGAACGTCAGATAGGACTGCAATTTTTACCATGTTGAGATGCTTCCTTTCTACTATGTAATCTAAACTTTGGTGGGATGTTTTATTCTGGTAAACGTGGGTTTTAAAAATTTATGAATGTAACCACTATGAAAAGCCATCGTAACTTTTATCTGTTATAATGGGTATGAAACGAAGTAATATATAGCACGTATATTCAAGCCAATTCGTTTCGTGCCGTGGTTATCCTTGCGATAATCACGGTTTTTATTTTACCATAGTGCCTTATGATAAGTTTGGTTGGTGTCATTTAATTGTATCAATGCTTGGGAATATGGACAGGGGTATCAACCAGATACTGAGACGACTTACAGTTCAAGGTGGCTTATATAAGTATGACAATGTGTAAACTGAATATAGTAGTAAATATATTATCTTTATACATAAGAACCGGAACAATTGTTTTGTAAAAAAGTGGTGCTGCCACGATCCAAAGGTTTGGTTGTGCTGAGGGCTTTTACTCAGCATGGTAACTAGTAATTACACCGCGACGCTGTCTGATAGAAGATACATTGCAGGGAATGACTAATTATCACTAAAAATTAGTACCCACAATAAGTGGGATTGAGCATCAGAAAGCCGTCAACTGCGAAGCATATACGCAGGTTGACGGCTTTTAACTTAGTGTTGAAGTCAAAGTAGCAATGTAAATGAATCTAATATTAAAACAAGCTATACACCAAATAAATATTTAACACCGTAATAATTCCGGCCAGTCCATAACCCAACCACGTTACCGCCGCACGATTAACATGGGTCTTCATCAGGCCGGCGTTATTTGTCAGTGCAACTAGTGGCAACAAGGTAAAGGGGAGGGCGATACTGAGTGCGACTTGCGCGTAGATGATCAAGTTTTCAAAGGCGGCGTCACTAAAGCCGACTAACATACCGATAATCAGAATTGGAATTAGCGTGACAGCGCGAGTAAGCAGCCGGCGTTGCCATAGCGGTAAGCGGATGTGTAAATAACCTTCCATGACAATCTGACCAGCTAAGGTGCTAGTGATGGATGAAATTAGGCCGGTAATTAGTAGGGCTAATGCAAATAACCAGCTCATGACCGGGCTAGCAAGGGCGCCAACCACGGTGGTACTTTTTAACCCATCGAAGACGGCCTGCAGACTCGCTAACGCGTTGGTGTGACCGAAGAAAAGCGTCCCACCAAGGACGAGCAAAAGTGCGTTGATGAGAAAGGCCGCAATCAAGTGCACTGTTGAGTCCCAATTGGCGAAGCGCAGTGCTTCTGTGACTTGAGCTGGATTATGATAATCATAACGCCGGCTTTGTGCAAGCGATGAGTGTAAGTATAAGTTATGTGGCATGATGGTTGCGCCCAAGATTCCAAGACTGAGGACTAGTGCGGTATGATTTTTGACGATCAATGGTGTTGGAACTAAGCCGAGCAACACGTTGCCAAATTGAACGTGGGCCCGTCCCACCTCGATGCCAAAAATAATGCCGACGGTCAAAATAGCGACGAGGACGATTACTTCGACACGCCGAATGCCAAATCTCAAAAACAACAAGACAACTAAGACGTCCGCAATCGTCAGTAAAATTCCTGCAAGTAGTGGTAAGCCGAATAACATTTTTAAGGCGATTGCGGTTCCAATTACGCCCGTCATGTCGGTCGCCATCATCGCGACTTCGTTTAAAATCCACGCGGCATAACGTACGGGCCGGGGCAGCTTGCTAGCGATGGCTTGTGCTAAGTCTTGCCGGGCTACAACGCCTAGCTTGATTGCCAGGCCTTGCATGAACATGGCGACAATGATGGCTAATGCGAGCACGGCTAAAAGCCGGTACTGAAATTGACCGCCACCGGCTAGGGATGTCAACCAGTTGCCGGGGTCCATATAGCCGACTGCCACTAGTGCACCGGGACCGCTATAGGCTAAAAATTTGCGCCAAAAGGCCGTCTGATGAACGTCGGGAACCGCGACGCTCTGATTGATTTCTTCAAGACTTTGATGACGATGTGATTGCATGGGTCGACGCCTCCTGCTTTTGGATAGCGAGGTCAGCCAGAAATTGGCTGAAGCCGGTATCCTTATTCATCGGTGGTACTAAGTCAAACCGATCACCACCGCTCGCCCGAAAGGTTTGATAATTTTGAACGTAGTCTTCCTCGAGGGTTTCCAAGCAGTCCACGACAAAGGATGGGGTAACTACTAATACGTTGCGTTTGCCAAGTTCGACCAACTGCATGAGCTCATTTTTTAAGTAGGGCTTTAACCACGGCATTGGCCCGAACTTGGACTGATACGCCGTAATGACCTTATCAGCTGGTAATTCTGGTCGATCCGCCAACACAGCTTTGGTCGTTGCCTCGCATTCCCGTTGATAGGGATCACCATGGCGAACCATGGCAGTGGGAATGCTGTGGTAGCTGAAGATGACCGCATCGTAATGATGCGCCTGATAACTTTGCCAGACTTTGGTTGATAGTAAGTGAATGTAAGTCGGTTGGTCGTAGAAACTGTCGATAAAGGTGTGCGGTAATCCGGTCGTTTCAACTTGACGATGGATGCCGCCGTGTGTGCTCTGGGTGTATTGTGGAAAAAGTGGTAAAATAATTGGCTTTTCACACCCATCAGCAACCATGGCTTTTAAGGTCGCACCGATATCGGGTTGACCGTACGTCATTGCTAGTCGGACGTCCCAATCGGGTAATGCTGCTTGTACTTGTTGGCAGATGGCTTGACTGTAGACGATTAATGGTGAGCCTTGTGGGAGCCAACTATCCTGATAAAAGGTGGCCGAACGCCAAGAACGGGTCGGCAAGATAATACCGCGCAACAGCGGTTGCCAGAGTGCGGCCGGCATCTCGATGACGCTTGGATCACTTAAGAATTCTTGTAAGTATGCTTTGACATCCTTAGTCCGTGGGGATGCTGGGGAGCCTAAATTGACGAGTAATAATCCTGGGTGCATAGAAACCCCTCCAATGCTCTTGATAAATTAATCATAGCATAATCGTCAGCTTGTATACGGGGTTAATGGTTTATTTATTCGATTATCCAGTGATAATCAATTTACTGCTGAAATAAATAAAATCTCTTGCTAGTAGTTGGACGGCTAACAAGAGATCTGAAATAAGTTGATATTTGGTTTTGTTGCAGTCAAAAAAACGGTGTCGTCGGCTGGATTGCACTTTAAAAGTAGATTCAGAAATGCCAGCAGAACATGACCATGTTCGTTTTCAGGTCATCAGAATCAAAAGACGATTCTTGATAAGTTGAGCTGACTAACGGGGCTGTTTTGCGGCGTGGGTCCGTCGATAACGTTGATTGAGATAGTAGCCTAGATAGCAAATCGCCACGAAGGGAATGGTGTAATACAAGGCAATCCGCTGGTTAGGGTCAAACCAAATCAAGATACAGGAGAGCCCACTTAAGATAAAGGCCAGCCACGGAACGACCGGATAGCCGGGTGTTTTAAAGGTCAATTGATCAAGCGACTGCCCACTTTTGAGGTAGGCTTTGCGGAAGTTGATCTCTGAAAGGGCAATTGCCATCCAAACAATGACGACGGCGAGTCCCGAAATGGATACTAGGACTAGGTACACTGAACCGGCGGCATAGACACTCGATAGTAGCGCCAAAATGCCCCCCAGCATGCTGGTAATTAAGGCGATTAAGGGCACATCGCGCTTCGTGGTTCGTTTGAAAACCTTTGGAATGGTTCCCTCGTTCGCAAGTGACCACAGCATACGGGTTGACGCGTAGAGACCAGAATTAGCGGCCGACATAATGGCGGTCAATACGACGAAATTCATTAAGTCAGCGGCATAGGGAATCCCAATCGCTTTGAAGACAAGCACAAATGGACTTTGCGTTACACCCGCTTGTTTGTAAGGAATCAGCGCTGCCATGACGAACATGCTACCGATGAAGAAAATGATCAGGCGCCAGAGGGTCGTTTTGATTGCGGTCGGAATGGTGTGGGCCGGATCTTTAGTCTCACCAGCTGTAATTCCAATTAGCTCAGTCCCGGAAAAGGCAAAGTTGACCGTTAGCATAGTCGTAAAGACGCCGCCAAAACCATTGGGAAACCAACCGTTACGCGTATAGTTGCTCAGAAACGGGGCACTGGTATGACCGTGAAGTGGCAGGATACCGACCATTGCCAGTCCACCTAAGAGAATAAAGGCAATGATCGCGATGACTTTGATACTGGCAAACCAGAATTCCGCTTCCGCAAACCAGCGTACGGAGAGGGCGTTAACGGTGAAGATGACCACCATAAAGACGAGGCTCCAGATCCAGGTCGCAATGTGCGGAAACCACGTTTGCATGATGAGCCCCGCTGCTGTAAATTCTGAACCGAGGGCAATCGTCCAAGTCAACCAATATAGGATGGCAACCGTAAAGCCTGTGCCAGGACCAATATATTTTTTCGCATAAACGTGAAACGCCCCGGTGTAGGGCATTGCAACTGACAGCTCACCTAGACAGAGCATGACGAGATAGACGAGGATGGCCCCAATGGTATAGGCGAGCAGTGTCCCAATTGGCCCCGCTTGATGAATCGTGTAACCGGAACTTAAAAATAATCCGGTCCCAATCACGCCACCGAGCGAAATCATCAGCACGTGCCGTGATTCCATCTGGCGACTGAGGTGGGTTTGTTTTGACATAATGTACCGGCCTTCCTTACTTGCAGAATTAATATGATTAGACTATGATTAGAAAATCAACAATGCTATTAGAATAACATAATTTATAAGTAGAAAGGAAGGCAATTATTGCAATGCTTTCATTAACTGAACAATTGAACCGGGGCCCAGTCGTCTCGGACGGTGCGATGGCTACGGAATTAGAAAAGCGGGGCGTGGCAACCAATAGCGCACTGTGGTCAGCCACGGCAATGTTGGATCACCCGGATGCGATTCAAGCGGTCCATCAGAGCTATCTGGATGCGGGCGCAAAAATCATGACAACTAATACATACCAGGCCAACGTCCCTGCATTTGAGCAGGCTGGAATTGCTGCCGCACAAGCGCGTCAATTGATACAACAGGCGGTGACAATTGCTCATACGGCGCGTGATGCTAGTCATGTCACGGATGCTGTGATTGCTGGTAGTATTGGCCCGTACGGTGCTTACTTAGCGGATGGTAGTGAGTACACGGGTGCATATCAGTTAACGCCGAGTGCCTATCAAGACTTTCACCGCGAACGCCTGGCGTTGATCATGGCCGCCGGGGTGGACGTGCTTGCATTAGAAACGATGCCACGTTTAGACGAAGTACAGGCTTTGGTACAACTAATCACAACCACTTGGCCGCAACAACCATACTGGGTAAGCTTTAGTATCAAGGATCCACAGACATTATGTGATGGGACGTCATTAGCTGCGGCCGCAAAGTGGGTGGCGGCCCAGCCGAACGTGGTCGCTGTGGGGGTCAATTGCACTACGCTGGAAAACATTGCACCAGCGATAACCACTTTGAAGGCGGCTGTAGCGGTACCGTTGATCGTTTATCCTAATTCTGGTGATCAATATGATCCCGTGACGAAGACTTGGCAAGCAACTCATTTGAGTCATCAATTTGCGTCTTTTGTCCCCCAGTGGTTAGCCGCCGGGGCCCGCATTATCGGCGGCTGTTGTCGCACAACGCAGAAGGATATTGCGACGGTGGCACGGATGCTTAATGTTTCGGACAACGCCCAGTTTTAAGAGAAAATGTTAAGAAATGGCGGCATTTTAGTTGTATGGTGGGTCTCAGAAGTCTGGGTTGTTTGGGGTGGTTAGTCGCACACTAATTATTGATTTAATGATATTGGAGTAAACCAATAACTAGCGTGATGAGTGCCATCAGGCATGGCTAGCAATTTAATTGGAACTGGTGAAAAATCACTAGTCGGGCACTGCTGATACGGTAGTTGTTCACGACTAGCGATTTTTGTATGTCAATAAAACTGTTCATATCTTGGTCGAATAACGTAAAATATGGTAGGGTAAAGATAGTGTATAGATATAACAGATGAAGTGGTCAATCGTCCGTGCGTACTCGAAGTTTTTGAACTCGGCGACAGGATGAGTTGATTTTTCAGATTGAGAAGGGAACGGCTAGGTGATGTATTATTTTGTGGGTACCGGTTTAGGATTGAAATTGACGGGAATTGAAAAGGCACAGTTGAACCGACTGGCGCTATTTGACGCCGCTGGTTATCAGGCTCGATGCGTCTATGTCACTTATAATCCGCGTTTACATGAGCATGCGGCCCGCTTTGGTGCGGAAGGAAAATGCTTTAGTTTGTATGATTTCTTTCAGGGGACGCTGCCTGAAGCAGTGACTAAAATCAATCATGATTGGATGCACTATTGGCAAGCTGTTTGTCACTTTAAGGTGATTCAGGTTCCAAATACGACAGATTTTCGCATCCTGGATACTGATGGTCAATATTTGATGTACGCTCATTTTGTGGACGCCGAGCGACAACAATTGGATTATGTCAATTATTTTGATAATCAGGGTGTTAAAGTCCGACGTGAATTTTATGATAACCGGGGCTTCCTGAGCCGGACAAGCTTTTTAGTGAAACATCAAGAAGTGCACACAGAAGTTTATTATGATTTACAAGGGCAAGTTAAAATTATCAAACAGTATGACATTACCGGACCAGAGCCACAATTACGGCTGATTACGTTGAAGAACTATCAGCAAAGAGACTTTTTCTTCAATACCGAACAGGCTTTTCAGACATTCTTCTTCAATGAGTTGGCCACTGCTGATGACGTCTATTTCTGTGATCGTAACCGACAAACGGCGGCGGCCTTAGGTCATACGCGCCCCGCAATTCGCGTGTGTTCAGTCTTACATAGCACGCATCTACGGATTGGTGAGGACGTGGTAAGTGGGCATTTGAAATCGGTCTATCGGTATGTCCTAGCCCATCCAGATCAATTTCACCGAATTATTGTGTCGACCGAGCATCAAAAGCGTGATTTATTGGCACGCTATGATAATTTACCACCAGTTGTCGTGATTCCAGTTGGCTATACGACAGCCCATCCGGTTAAAGTTGATGGTCGTGATTCCCACCAGATTATTAGTGTGGCTCGCTATTCACCGGAAAAGCAATTACTACATCAACTAGAGGTGGTCCGTCGGTTAGTCGGCGAATTTCCCGACCTGACTTTGCAGTTGTTTGGGCATGGGCAAAAAATTGAAATGCAAATGCGTCAATTTATTCAGGCCAATCATCTAGAAAAAAATATCGTTATTCGGGGTTTCTTGCCCAATCTGGCAGAAGCGTACCAGCGGGCAAGCCTAGCCTTAATGACGAGTGTGGAAGAGGGCTTTTCGCTAGCCACAATGGAAGCTGAAAGCTATGGCGTACCGGTTATTGGCTATCGAATTGCGTACGGGCCGGAAGATATTATCGAAGATGGTGTTAACGGGTATTTAGTGACACCCAATGATGTTGATGAGTTGACAATGAAAGTTCGTCAGTATTTACAGCATCCTGAACGACAAGCACAACTGATTACGAATGCCTACAATTCAGCAACTCGTTACAGCAAGCAGACGATTGTTGAAAAGTGGTGTCAATTCATAGCAGCGCTCTAAAGTCGGTGTTATGAGCAAACAAGGCGCCTAACTAGTTTCTTACAACTAGTTAGGCGCCTTGTTGTTATCTGGATATTAATAAAGTAATAAAATCAGTACCAACTGAACGGCTACGTTGATCATGAGATGCAACCGAGTACGGTCAAAGGACTGTTGACTGAACCAGACGGCAATCGTGATGAGAATTGCAACGATCGTTTGCCAGGTCAGTGGCTGTAAGAAGATGGTGATAACGAGCAGCAGGCCGGTGATGGCCGAAATCAGTTGATTGATTTGGCGTTGACGGCTGAAGCTCGGAACGTATAGGAAGACATAACTAGCCAGCATGGGGGTCAGCTTCCAGAGAAAAGTAGTTGATAAATAGTTGTTTTGTAAGTCGAAGACGGCCACCGGAATCGTGAACGTCATGATGACGCTGAAAACGACTAACCCGAAGTAGTTTTGCATGCCGAAGCGTGGAACGGCCATCACGAGCAACCACGCACTGCACGTTAATAGCAGGTACAGTAGTTCGGATTCCTTGGCAATAATGTTGGTAAATGCAAAGGCCACGGTAATTCCAATCGCAATGAGACTCCACTGGGGAGCAATCCGCCGATCTAAGATAATGAAGACCGCAGCGGCCACGGCTAAGGTGTAACCAATCAGTGGTAACTGCGCGGCCGAAAATGTGGCCGTTTGAAATGAACGCCCGTAATCGAGGGCGGCCCACCAACTAATGATGCTTTGAACGATGGTAAAGATCGCCAAGGCGATGTAATCGCGTTTAATATGTAATTTTCCGATTCGAATCATATTGTCAACACTCTCTAATTAGGATAATGAGTTAATCGTACCGGTCGGGGCAGTTCCCGTCAATAATTTGACAGAAATCTTTAAAAAAAATGGTGATTGTGATAACCTTATATAGTTATGAGCCGTTCCCGAAAGGATAAGTTTAGCTTGTTCGACGAAGAATAAGTGATACTTAGATGCCTTGTAACCGAAATTATCAAGGGGGAATTTATTGTGAGTGAAAGACACTTATTTACATCTGAATCTGTCTCTGAAGGTCATCCTGATAAGATTGCTGACCAAATCAGTGACGCTATCCTGGACGCAATGTTAGCCCAGGATCCACAAGCACGGGTCGCTGTTGAAACTTCAGTGACGACTGGATTAGTGCTGGTCTTTGGTGAAGTCTCGACCAAGGCCTACGTTGATATTCAAAAGGTCGTGCGTGACACGATCAAGTCGATTGGCTATGTTGATGGTCAATACGGCTTTGACGGTGACAACTGTGCCGTCCTTGTCTCATTGGATGAACAATCACCAGATATCGCGCAAGGGGTCGATGATTCCTTGGAGACGCGTTCTGGCGATGCTGACCCATTAGATCAAATTGGTGCTGGTGATCAAGGGATGATGTTTGGTTATGCCATCAACGAAACCCCTGAATTAATGCCACTGCCAATCGCATTGAGCCATCGGTTGATGCGTAAAATTGCAGCGCTACGTAAAGATGATACCATTAAGTGGTTACGTCCAGATGCTAAGGCCCAAGTCACGGTCGAATATGACGAAGACAATCAACCTAAGCGGATCGACACGGTGGTCTTATCCACTCAGCATGATCCTGATGTTGATTTGGACACGATTCGGCAAACGGTCATTGATCAAGTTATCAAGGCCGTGTTACCAGCTGATTTGTTAGATGACCAAACTAAGTATCTTGTGAACCCAACTGGTCGTTTTGTTATTGGTGGCCCTCAAGGGGATGCCGGTTTGACTGGTCGGAAAGTCATCGTGGATACGTACGGTGGTTTTGCCCATCATGGTGGTGGCGCCTTTTCTGGTAAAGATGCGACCAAGGTGGACCGTTCTGCAAGTTACGCTGCTCGTTACATTGCCAAAAACGTTGTGGCTGCCGGTTTAGCTGATCAGGTCGAAGTGCAATTGGCATATGCCATCGGGGTTGCCGAACCGGTTTCGATTGCAGTCGATACTGCCGGGACGGGGAAGGTTAGTGATGAAGCGTTGATTAACGCCATTCGCGAAAACTTTGATTTACGCCCAGCTGGGATTATCAAAATGCTCGATTTGCAGCGGCCGATTTATCGGCAAACTGCGGCATACGGCCACTTTGGTCGGACCGATATTGATTTGCCATGGGAACATACTGATAAAGTGGATGCTTTAAAAGCAGCATTTAAATAATGCGGTAACGTTGATTCGTTACGGTCTGTAGGTACTCGACGCTAAAAGCGACCTTTTTTCAAGGTCGCTTTTTTTGCGGGCTATTTTAGATGCACGGGGTTTCAAAATGATTGATAGAGAAGGAGAATTACTAAGATGCAACAGCGTAAAACTAACGTAATGGCGGTTACGGTTGCCATTTACGTCGCGACATTTATGAGTGCGATTGAAGGGACAATCGTGTCGACCGCCTTGCCAACGATTGTTGGTGATTTACATGGGGTTTCATTGATGAATTGGGTTTTCTCAATTTATTTATTGACTAATGCGATGATGACGCCAATTTATGGGAAACTGACTGACTTGGTCGGCCGCAAACCAGTGATGCAAGCCGGACTAATTATTTTTATTATCGGGTCTATGATGAGCGGTTTGTCTAATTCGATGCCGGTGCTAATTTTTTGGCGGGCCATTCAGGGGATCGGTGCCGGGGCGCTAATGCCAGTCTCAATGACAATTATCGCAGATATTTATTCATTCGAACGCCGGGCCAAAGTGCTGGGCTTCAATAGTTCAGCGTGGGGCATTGCTTCAGTGCTGGCACCGCTGATTGGTGGACTAATTGTCGATAAGCTGAGCTGGCATTGGATTTTCTTCATTAATGTGCCAGTTGGGTTGATCACCCTTTTCCTATTTCAATTTTATTTACGAGAACCTAAACGTCATAATAACGTGAAAATCGACTACTTGGGCAGCTTTTGGCTGATGCTCTTCTTGCTGTGCTTGATGCTAAGCTTCCAATTATTGGGAAACGCCACTATCAGTTGGGTGGCCGTTGGGACTGCTTGGATCATTAGTGCGCTCAGTTTGTGGCTATTTATTCGTCGTGAAAGTCGCACGGATGAACCAGTGATTTCGATGGATTTATTCAAAAATCACACGTTTATTATTCAAAATGCTGTGGCGGCCTTAGTCAGTGGCTTCCTAATGGCCGTTGAAGTTTATATTCCAACTTGGACTCAGGGGATACTGGGTGTACCGGCTTCTTTGGCGGGATTCGCAGTGACACCAAGCTCGTTAATGTGGATCGTCGGGTCATTCGTGACGGGGCGGTTATTGGCAAAGTGGGCACCGCGACGGATTTTGTATCTGAGTTTGGCTTTCATCCTCGTGACAAGCATTTGCTTAGCGTGGTTACCGGTTAATACTGCTTTCCCATGGTTCTTCCTGATCACAGCGATTGGTGGCGTGGGCTTCGGAATTACAATCACAGCAACGACCGTCACGTCGCAGCACCTCGTGCCAGCCGAAAATGTGGGCGTCGCGACATCCTTCAATACGTTGAGTCGAACAATTGGTCAAACGTTGATGATCTCAATCTTTGGGATTGCGTTAAATGTTGGGATGAACCAAGGCATTCAACACCATGCAGGAACGAATATGGCGATGATGAACAAGCTGATTAATCCACAGACAGCAACGCAATTACCTCATTATTTGTTGCCGACGCTACATCGTATCCTATACACGGGCTTGCATTGGGTCTACTTGATTGGTCTTGGCTTAGTTATTCTAGCCTTTATTGTGAATAGTTTGGATCGCGGATTACAAAAAACGGCTGCCCAACACGCGGCCGATTTAAACCAAAATGAGGATTAGTCGGCCAGCTATCGATAAATTAATGGTTGAAGTGACTCATAATTTGTCGTTTATTTAATATCGGCGTAAAAAAATCCGAAAAATTTTTCAATAAAATTTCTAAAAGTAATATAAATAAAATTTAAGTTATTGGACGAGTACGACGGGCTTTATGAGACCTGTTGTACTCGTTTTCATTAATATTATTTATTTGGTAACTATTTTAGGAGCACTAAAGAAAAATGTGCAACAAGATTGATGGTATCAACTATTGCCAACAAAACATAATCATAGTATTATGAGTGCATAGCCTAACGATTGATGATGTATACCAATAATACTGTATATGTGTTTTTTACATCATATGTAAACGGGTTTGATTAGGTTAGAGAAGGAAGGCAAAACCATGAAATTTCTGAGACATAAATCTTTTAGGGGAGATCCGCAAGTTCACTACAAGATGTTTAAAGTCGGCCGTACTTGGGTATTTACGGCGATGGCATCATTTGTATTGACTGCTGCACCTCAGTTAGTATCTCATGCAGATACGGTTTCGGCGGATACTAGTAGTGATACGGCAAGTAGTGCCACTAGTAGTGCTAGCTCAGGGGCGGATACGTCTTCTGCAGCAGCGAGTGCGGCGGCACTGGCTGCTGCAACGGCAAGTAGTACTACCAGTGACTCGTCTACGGCATCTTCTTCTAGCGAAACTGTCTTGAACAGCAATTCCGAATCTTTATCGGATAGCTTGAGTAGCGATAGCAGTTCTTCAGACGTAAGTTCTGCGAGCCAAACAAGTACGACTAATGCGACGAGTACATCAAGTACTAGTAGTAGCAGTGTTGCGACGGCTAGTTCGAACTCGTCAAGTGCAAGTTCAAGTAGTAGTTCGAGCTCGTCCAGCGCAACTTCATCAAGTTTAACTGATAGCAGCAGTTCTTCCGCAGCTAGCTCAAGTACGACGAGTTTGTCAAGCAGTGCTAGCGTAGCGGCAAGTGCTGTCTCGACAGCAAGCAGTGTTGCCAGCACGACTAAGTCTGCAAGTACGGCGGCTTCGACGGCAGCCATTGCAGCTTACTCGTCGGTATCGGCTGCCAGCTCACATACCGATAGTACGGCAGCTAAGGCGGCTTCATCATCAGCTTCATTAGCTGGTTCATACGCCACACTTGCCAGCAGCTATGCTAGTTTGGTCAATAACCTAACGACGCAAGCTGCTGTAAGTGCGGCCCAAAGTGCTTATCAAGAAGCGCTTAACGCGGCTGATTTGGCACGGCACTACAATAGTATTGCCAACATGTACTTAGACGCACAGGACAATAGTGTGGGGTCCAATGTAGATAATACATTGGCATACACTAATGCCAACTCTTTAGCATTTAGTGCGGCCAGTGTGGCTAGTTCATACGCAGCCCTCGCTTCAACGGCCACTTCAACGGCCAGCAGTGCTGCTACCCAAGGCTTAATTAATTTAGCAAGTAGCAATTATTCCGCCGCATCCAGTGCGGCATCTGCAGCCACGGTAGCAGCCAGCTCGGCAGCTGAAGCAGCCAACAGTGCATACTTAGCCATGCAATACGATAAAAATAATACGGCTGTTACCTCAGCTTACGCCGTTGCTTCTAGCACGGCAGCTGCGGCTTCAACGGCCGCGGTTAATGCAACGACTGCTGCGGTGGCAGCTTCCTCAGCCTACGCCGCTGTAAGTAGTGATGCGGCAAATAATGACTATGAAGCCACTAGTACTGCCTATGCAGTTACTTCCTCCGCCGCAACGGAGGCGCTTGGTCAATACGCCGCCGGGAGCTCAGCTACTAGCACCGCTAGTTCGGCAGCCAGTTTTGCCAATAGTACTGCAATTAGTGATTTGGCGAGTGCGGCTTCTTCAAGTGCAAACGTGGCGAATACGTCAAAGAGTACGGCTTCAAGTGCGGCCAGTGTGGCAGCAACGCAAACTGGTACTCAAGCGTCAGCTTATGCTTCAAGTGCTGCAACGGCCGCTAGCTATGCTTCGTCAGCCTATGCCGTCGCAAGTACGGCAGCAAAGTCCGCTGTCAGTGTTAGTGATCCTGCCACCGCGGACTCATACGCTCGGGTGGCTCAATCAGCATCTTCGTTGGCTGCTAGTTACGCTGCAACTGCCGAATCTAACGCGACTTTAGCGGCTAAGTTCTCGACGAACGTTTCTAATGTACAAACTGACAGTAAGAATGCAACGTTAACGACTTCCACGACCACGGCTAGCGTTTCTGTGGGTAGTACGATCAGTATTAATAACTCATTAAGTGTCGATAGTCTCGTTTATGGATCAGCTACGTACACTTGGTATGTTTCAACAGATGGTACCACTTGGACTACAATTTTGGGTGCAACTTCAGCAACATATTCTACAAAACCAAATATTTCTGGGACGTACTACTATCAGGTGGTTGCTTCAGGGTCGTATAATGTTCTTTCGACTTATAAAGCAGCTGGTAATGTTATTACCATTGTTGTCACTAATCCAGAAGGAACCTACACTGAAATTGCTAGTAGTTATGCCAGTCAAGCCAACAGCGCAGCCTCAGTAGCAGCTTCTCAAGCCGCCGCTGCAAGTAGTGCAATCAGTTTGGCTAGTTCTTCAGCTAACTTGACGGGCTCATTAGCTAGTTACTATACGTCACAGGCTAACTCCTCCTATAATGCAGCAAGCTCATATGCAAGCGTTGCTTCTGAAGCAGCAAGTATTGCAGGAATGGCCAGTTCTTCGGCTGCTTCTTATGAAGCCGAAGGTGCATACACCAGTGCCAATATTTGGGCAGGAATGGCATCTAGTTATGCGGGCGTTGCAACCGCATATGCTAGTTCTGCAAGTAGTTCGGCATCTGAGGCATTGGCTAGTCTAGATACTGCTTTGAGAAATGCGGTTAATGAAGATGGTGGTGATACTGCTGCAGATTATTTAGCATCAAGTTATGCTAATCTTGCTTCGTCATCGGCTAATGTGGCTGGCAAACAAGCTTCATTAGCTGCGTCCTATGCGGCCAACGCTGCTAATGCATATAACGTTGCGGGTTCTTCATTTAATACCACTGCAACTAGCAGTTATAATGCAGCGGCCAGTTCTGCAGCAATAGCGGCTAGCTCATATGCTGTAGCAGCTAGCGAAGCCGCAAGTCTTGCTGCCTCATATGCAGCGACCGGAAATTATAATTCGGCTGCCTTACAACAAAGTTATGCGGCTTTGCGTTTGACCTATGCAACGGATCAACTAAATGCTGCTTCAAGTGCAGCAAGTGCGATTACTCAAACGGTAGTGGAAGCACAATCAAGTTATTACAATTCGATTGCGATTTCTGCTTCTAGCGCGGCGTTAGCAGCAGAATCAGCTGCCGGAAATGCTTTGAGTGTGGCTAATTCGCTAAGTGCAAAGTATGCATCGAATACCACGTTAGGCAGTTCATACGTTAACCAAACCAATAATTATGCGGTGACAACGTTAGGTGCGGCTGCTGCGGCAACCTCTGCTGCAGAAATGGCGGCTCAGTACACAGGCCAAGCCTCGTCAGCGGTAGCTGCGGGTGATTATGCAAAGGCTAGTTCGTATGTCATCAATGCTTCAGCGGCAGCCAGCGAGGCGACCTCATATGCCGCATTAGCAACATCTAATGCGACTTTAGGTATTACTGCGGCTAGCAATGCGACGAATTACTCGAATAATACTAATTCTTATAAAAACACTAATACGGGCGATGCGCTAACAATTCTAGGGATTGTTATTTCTGGTGGGATGACTTCACAACCCGCAGCAGTGACGTCGACCGTTTCTGGTGGGACCTTTACCTTGTCAGCTTCGTCAGCCTTGGGACTAGGTGGAGTTGCACTATCTTCAAAAACGACTTGGTATGTTCAGGTCAATGGAACATGGATGTCGTTAGATGATGCCAAAAATGGCAACTATATTGCCTCATATACTGCAAATAACAGTGCTGGTTTATTATCAACCAGTAGTTCATTAACAATTACTATAAATAGCAGTTATACTGGGTCATTGCTATTCCAAGCTGTGCAAGGTTTTTCTTGGGACTTGATAAACTTGCTCACAGTTTATACGTTTGCAAGTAATTTAGCTGAAGTGGATGTTTATAGCAGCAATATTCCAGCAACAAATATTTCCATAACTGGTGATGATTATGTCATTAATCCAACAAACAGTTCGAGTGGCTCAAACGATAAGGTTACTAGCCAATTTACATCAACGACTAACCCCGATAATGCTACTGGAACGATTACCTGGACGACGAGTGATTCAAGCATTGCGACAATCGATAATTCTGGCCTTTTGACCGTTGTGTCTAATGGAACAGTGACAATCACAGTAACAATTACAAATGCTGATGGAACTAGCTATTCATCTTCAAAGACAATCACAATTGGGAGTGGTCTTGAGGATAAAACCGTTGATGCTGGAAGTGATTTGACTTGGGTTCCAGATGGTTCGACTACGGGCACTGGGACTAATGTTACTTATCAATGGTATTATTCCTCAACGATTGACGGTACTGGAATAGCAATAAGTGGTCAGGATGGTACGACACTTAATCTGTCAGATCTGAAAGTAGGGCAATCTGGTTATTATTATCTGGTTATTACTGGATCTAATACGACTAACGGGAGTACTACCACAACAACTGTAACTTTAGGACGGGCTTACTTGACAGTTAATGCTGCTTCAACTGAAGCGGCAGATTCTGCGGCTAGCGAAGCAGCTAACTACGCAAATCAAGCGACGGAATATGGTTCAGTTGCTAGTTCTTATGCGAACGTTGCGGGCGAATATGCAAGTAAAAACTCAGAAGCAAGCTCCTACGCAGAACAAGCAACGGCAGCAGCTTCTGATGCACAGTCAGCCGCAACAGCTGCTTCAACTGCAGCCTCTAATGCGGCAGCCGCCCAATCAAATGCAGATTCTGCGGAAGCTGCCGGCGAAAACTCGGCTGCTTCCAGTTATGCAGAGGAAGCTAAAAAGAAAGCGTCCGAAGCGTCTGAAGCTAAAAAGAAAGCTTCAAGTGCCGCTGATGATGCAGGCTACTATGCTGATTTAGCTGCTAATGTTAGTGAAGATGACTCAGATAGTGATTCAGATTCGGATAGTGATTCGGATAGCGACAGTGACTCAGATTCCGATTCGGATTCCGACAGCGATTCAGACTCTGACAGTGACTCAGATTCCGATAGTGATTCAGACTCTGACAGCGACTCAGACTCCGACAGTGACTCAGATTCCGATAGTGATTCCGACTCTGACAGCGACTCAGACTCCGACAGCGATTCAGATTCGGATAGCGACAGTGACTCAGATTCCGATAGTGATTCCGATTCGGACAGCGACTCGGATTCTGACAGTGATTCCGACAGCGACAGTGACTCAGATTCGGATAGTGACTCAGATTCCGACAGTGATTCTGATAGCGACAGTGACTCAGATTCCGACAGTGATTCGGATTCTGACAGCGACTCGGACTCAGACAGCGACTCCGATAGTGATTCGGATTCCGACAGCGACTCGGACTCTGATAGTGATTCGGATAGCGACAGTGACTCAGATTCCGACAGTGATTCGGATAGCGACAGTGACTCAGATTCCGACAGTGATTCGGATAGCGACAGTGACTCAGATTCCGATAGTGATTCCGACTCGGACAGCGACTCAGATTCCGACAGTGATTCAGACTCGGATAGTGATTCAGATTCCGACAGTGATTCGGATAGCGACAGTGACTCCGATTCGGACAGCGACTCAGATTCCGATAGTGATTCGGACTCGGACAGCGACTCGGATAGTGACTCAGATTCCGACAGCGACAGTGACTCCGATTCGGACAGCGACAGTGATTCGGACAGCGACTCGGACTCAGACAGCGACTCCGATTCGGATAGCGACTCGGACTCAGACAGCGATTCGGATTCGGACAGCGATTCCGACTCAGACAGCGATTCCGATTCGGATAGCGACTCAGACTCCGACAGTGACTCCGACTCGGATAGTGATTCAGATTCCGACAGTGATTCGGACAGCGACTCGGACTCAGACAGTGACTCGGATTCGGACAGCGACTCCGATTCCGATAGTGATTCCGATTCTGACAGCGATTCGGATTCCGATAGCGATTCGGATAGCGACAGTGACTCAGATTCCGACAGTGATTCGGACTCGGACAGTGATTCGGATTCGGACAGCGACTCGGATTCTGACAGTGATTCCGACAGCGACAGTGACTCAGATTCCGACAGTGACTCAGATTCTGACAGTGATTCGGATAGCGACAGCGATTCGGATTCGGACAGCGACTCGGACTCAGACAGTGACTCCGACTCGGACTCAGACAGTGATTCTGACTCGGATAGCGACTCGGACTCAGACAGCGATTCCGACTCCGATAGTGACTCAGATTCCGATAGTGATTCAGACTCCGATAGCGACTCAGATTCCGACAGTGATTCGGACTCAGACAGTGATTCTGACTCGGATAGCGACTCGGACTCAGACAGCGATTCCGATTCGGATAGTGATTCGGATTCGGATAGCGACTCCGATTCGGATAGCGACAGTGATTCGGACTCGGACAGCGACTCAGATTCTGACAGTGATTCGGATTCCGACAGCGACTCAGACTCTGATAGTGATTCGGATAGCGACAGTGACTCCGACTCGGACAGCGATTCGGACTCGGATAGTGACTCAGATTCCGACAGTGATTCAGACTCTGACAGCGACTCAGATTCCGATAGTGATTCCGACTCGGACAGCGATTCCGACTCCGATAGCGACTCAGATTCGGACAGCGATTCGGATAGCGACAGTGATTCGGATTCCGACAGTGATTCGGACTCAGAAAGCGATTCCGATTCCGATAGTGATTCGGATTCCGACAGCGACTCAGACTCGGACAGTGATTCCGACTCCGACAGCGATTCCGACTCCGATAGTGACTCAGATTCCGACAGTGACTCAGATTCCGATAGTGATTCCGATTCGGATAGTGATTCGGACTCAGACAGCGATTCCGACTCCGATAGCGACTCAGATTCGGACAGCGATTCGGATAGCGACAGTGATTCGGATTCCGACAGTGATTCGGACTCAGACAGCGATTCCGATTCCGATAGTGATTCGGATTCCGACAGCGACTCAGACTCGGATAGTGACTCAGATTCGGATAGCGACTCAGATTCTGACAGTGATTCGGATTCCGACAGCGACTCGGACTCTGATAGTGATTCGGATAGCGACAGTGATTCGGACTCGGACAGCGATTCGGATAGTGATTCCGACAGCGACTCGGACTCGGATAGTGACTCAGATTCCGACAGCGACTCAGATTCTGACAGTGATTCGGATTCCGACAGCGACTCGGACTCGGATAGTGACTCAGATTCCGACAGTGACTCGGACTCCGACAGCGATTCAGATTCGGATAGTGATTCGGACTCGGACAGCGATTCGGATAGCGACAGTGACTCCGATTCCGACAGTGATTCGGACTCGGACAGCGATTCAGATTCCGACAGCGACTCGGACTCAGACAGCGATTCGGATTCGGATTCGGATAGTGATTCCGACTCAGACAGTGATTCGGACTCGGACAGTGACTCCGATTCCGACAGTGATTCCGACTCCGATAGTGATTCGGATTCCGACAGCGACTCAGACTCGGACAGTGATTCGGATAGCGACAGTGACTCAGACAGCGACTCAGATTCCGACAGCGACAGTGATTCGGACTCGGACTCAGACAGCGATTCGGATTCCGACAGCGACTCAGACTCGGACAGTGATTCGGACTCCGACAGCGATTCCGATTCGGATAGTGATTCGGACTCGGACAGCGATTCCGACTCCGATAGTGATTCCGATTCCGACAGCGACTCAGACTCGGACAGTGATTCGGATAGCGACAGTGACTCAGATTCCGACAGTGATTCGGATAGCGACAGTGACTCGGACTCGGACAGCGATTCCGATTCGGATAGTGATTCGGACTCAGACAGTGATTCGGACTCGGATAGCGACTCGGACTCAGACAGCGACTCAGATTCCGACAGTGACTCCGATACAATCACAGATTCAGATTCAAATGATGGAACCAATTCTGGCACTGGTAGTAATTCTGGCTCGGATGGAAGCTCTAGTTCAAATACTGGATCAGGTTCGGGCAATACGACGGGATCTACTGGAAACAACTCAGGTATCGGTACTGGTACGACAACTTCATCGACTGTTTCTAGCAACGGTGCTGTTTCAACAAGTACGACTAGTTTGAGTGCTGCCGCAGCAACGAGTGACGTCTCGGCTACAGCCGCAACATTGGCGGTTACGACACCATCTAGTGACGGTGCTGCAACAACGTCAGCAACTGCTGCTACATCGGTGGTTTATGCCGCTGCTAGTGCTCAAGACGTTGATGCGGCTTCTGATCAGACTGATTCAGATTCGAAGAGTAGTAATGATTCTGATAAGGATAAGAAGTCAGCTGATACTGATAGTGCTGATGATAAGGTCGGCTCAAGTAATACCGACGAGAATGGTAAGACTGCATCTGATACAAGTAATAATGCTGGAACAATTTTCGGTAGCTTGTTGACCGCGGCTGCAGCTGCTGGACTCGGCTGGTGGTTCTTCTTGTTCGGTCGTCGTCGTAAAGACGAAGACGAAGATGAAGATGAAGACCAGCGCAAATAGTTAGAATTTAAAGTGATTTTTGTTGGCACTATCAACGAAGCTCGATGTAAAATTAAACTATTGACCAAGACGGGCTGAATAAGCCCGTTTTGGTATACATAATAGAAATTATGAATGAGGTTAAAGTATGCAAAAATCAGTTATTCAGAAATTAAAGCAAGCGCTTATCGATAATGGAAATTTAGAAAGTCATGAAAATGATATGGTCGTTTTGGCGGTTTCGGTCTCTGATCGGCGGCATCGTGCGAATGTCAAGTTTTACCGGGACAAGTCTTTTAACACCTTGTGGACCGCAGTTGCTAATAATCTTAATACAGCACCTAAGAACAGTTGGGTGCGAATTGATCTTGTTCAGGCAGCGCAAAAGTTAAGCCGAAGTGTCTTCGAAACGAAGCTCGCTAACGTTACGAAAATGAATTATTGGCGATATGGTGTAAGTTTTGATGCTGATTTCGAGCATGCATTACTGGAAATGGAAATAAATGGACAGAATTTCTTTAAACCCGACAAAGATTTTGTGGTCGGTGAGCCGCCTGCAAAATCTTGGGCTGACTATCATCAAATTGAGAACTATTTAAGAGAGCGTGAGTCTAATCCTGCAATTGATATTAGCGGCGCACAGAATGTTTGGATCTTTACAACTGCCGCCATATTCTCCGATGGACAAAAAATTCAACCTTTAGCGGTTGATGGTTTCCTTACAGCTGGAATTCGGACAATTACGAATAAGCGTAAAGAAATTAAGAAAGTGATAGAAGACGGTGAAGCGTATTTAATCAATCAGTTAGACAAGGATGGCAAGTTTATATATGGTTATTTTCCTGCACGACAACGTGTGCTCTCAAGTTACAATATTTTAAGACATTTCTCCACGATTTATGCATTGCTGGAAGCTAGTCAGTTTTCGCAACACTCAGAAAGTTACCGGAAAGCTAAGCTTGCAATTCAGTGGGGAATTGATGCTTCACTAGTTGTGATTGATAATGCAGCGTATGTCAACGATCATGGGGAACTAAAGCTGGGTGCCCAAGCAATGCTCGTTTTGGCAATTTGTAAATATCAGGAAGTGACTCGTGATCAAACATTCTTGCCGATATTAAAACAGCTGTTTAAAGGGGTTCGATCATTTTGGAACTCATCAACGGGATTTGTACATGTGCTGGATGTCAATTTAGCGCCTAAAGGTAAGTTCCGCACGATTTACTACGATGGTGAGATTGTTTTCGCGCTGACACGAATGTATGAGCTTGATCCAAGTATACAGATTAAAGCAACGATTAGTGAGATGTTGGATTATATGGTTAAGTTAGATTATGGGCAATACCATGATCATTGGCTTGCGTACGCTGTGAATGGTGCGCTTGACCTATTTCCAGAAGCCCGTGCGTATATGGCCTTAGGTGCAAAGAATGTCTTTACGCATTTAAACTACATTCAAAAGCGAAAGCATGCATCGCCAACGTTACTAGAACTAATTGATGCGTCCCAAAAAATGGTGGATAAAGTTAACAAGTCAGGAAATGATGACCTGCTTGCACCGTATGATGTTTTAAAACTAAGTCAATTGGCTGAGCAACGGGCTAGCTATGAAATTCAAGCTGGCGCATGGTATGCTGAAATAGCAATGTATTTATATCATCCGCAGAAGTTTATTGGCGGATTCTATGCACGTGATGACAGCTTCCGGACACGAATTGACGATTGTGAGCATTTCTTATCCGGTTTAGTGAACTATTACAACTACGCATATCGGCAAGCGTAGTGATGAATTTCTGAAAGGGTGACTGTATGTTTTACTTCATTAATGAATATATTTTAGGCAAGAATTCGAGTGTTGAGCACGCGGCAATCAACCGGGTGAAATTATTTAACCACTATAAAGCGCCAGCCCAGATTGTGACTAAGATGTATGATCGTTTACTACATCAGACCATGGGGACTTTTCAGTTAGCAAACCAGCAAGTGCTGAATATGTTTGATTACTTTCAACAAACTACGGATGTGCCAACTAAAGTTCTGCATACTGATGACATGCATCTGCCAGTGGAATATGCGGTAGAAGTGGGTGCCAACTTTAGTAAAATTTTTAATGGTGATGAACACGTTAGTAACGTCGGCTTTATTCCTGGAACGATTGGGCGCGTCTTTTACCAAGAATTCTTTGACAATCAAGGCAACTTATCTTCAACTGACCTGTGGGATTGGCGAGGCTTCAAGTCCAGTACGCAATATTTTGGTCAGAACGGTAAACTGGTTTTGGAACGGTTTTATAATCTACAAGGTGAGACCGTTATCGAGCAGTACTATGTGCCTGATACCAATGGTAATCCGCTAGCGTCACGTTTGATTTTAAAGAATTATCGCGATCAGGCGGAGCGCTTCTTCCAGAACGCGAACCATTTATTTCATTTCTTCTTGGCCGAACTCAGTCATTTGGACAAGCGAACGACGACCTTCATTAGTGATCGTCCAGGTACCAGTGTAAAGCCATTATTGGAACTGCAGGATGATTCTCATAAGTATGTGACGGTCCCAATTTATCAGGCGAAGGATATTAATGACCCAATTCATTCCCCGTTGGACGGGTTCTTAACACCGGCTTTCGATAACCTGCAACACTTTGATGGCTTCATTACAGCTACTGAAAGTCAGGCTCAGCATCTGCAGGCGCGGTTCCCAAAAGCTAAGGTGACAGTGTTACCAACTGTAACTACGAGTCCGTTGGCGCAGAGTGAACTACGGCCAATCACGGCTCGCCCCAAGCAATTGCTATACGTTGGGCGGCTGGCGCCGGATCGGCAACTGGATCAGTTAATTCGGACCATTGCGTTAGTTAAGCAACAGGTCAAAGAAATTCAGTGTGATTTTTATGGCTACGGCGATCCAGAGTATCTTAAGACGCTGAATAAGCTGGTTGAAGAATTAAAACTGACGAATAATGTGCATTTATTAGATTATCATCCTGATTTAGAAACACGTTATGATGATTATCAGCTATTACTCAATACCGATATTGTTGATGGTGGCCCAATGAGTATGCCGGAAGCCATGAGTCACGGAATACCAGTGATTAGTTATCGTTTTAATTATGGCCCTAAAGATTGGATTGATGACGGTCATGACGGTTTCATTGTCGATCCTGGCAATCAATTGGCGCTGCGTGACCGGATCATCGAATTAATGATGGATAATAAAAAGTTAACGGCATTCAGTGAAGCCGCTTTTAAGAAGCTTCATACGTCACAAACTGACTTAAAAGTTTGGCACCGTTGGCAACAATTACTGGGTATTAAGTAGGAGGGCGCATATGTATTATTTCTTAAACGATAACATGCAATTTTCAAAATCAGGAATCGAACAGGCGGAAATCAACCGACTGACTTTATTCAAGAAGCACCATGTGGCTGCTAAAATCGTGACCCGCGTATTCGCAATGAACTTGCACGATGTGCTTGAAGGGGCCAACATTGCCGATGCTGATTTTGTTAATCTTTTTGACTTCTTTTGTGGTAGTCAGTCGGTCAAGCGTCAAAGGTTTGATTTGGCCGACTTTGAAGTGCCAGCCGATGCTATCAAAACCCGGAAGGATAATCAGATTCAAGTCATGGAACGTGGTAAGTTAATCATGATTATTTACCTTCGGGCCGGTACGGAAGCCGTTAGCAATGTGCAATACTTTGACGTTAATGGTCGTACGCTCAAGATGAGTTGGTGGGATACACGGGGTTTTAAGTGTCTTGAACAATTATTTGATTGGGACGGTAAGATTGCCCAAGAAGCGTACTTTGGCCCGGATGGATTGATTCACGTGGAGAAGTTACACTTGTTAAATCACGCTGGTCAGGAGCGAATCACGTGGCGCGTCTTGAACTACAACGAGCAGAGCCATACTTTTAATGGGATGAATGAACTGACCCGTTACTTCTATGATGAACTTAACCAGTTGAATGATGAACAAAATGTCTTCATTTGTGATCGGACCGTCGAATGTGCCTGGGGCTTATTCAATATGACCACACCAGCTAAGAAAGTCTTGCATCTACATAATAACCATGTGAGTGATGCTAAGGATATTATGCATTCTACCTTGAACAATAACTATGCTAATGCGCTGAATAATTGGGCGGCTTGGGACGCGGTCATTTCTGCGACACCGGAACAAACTAAGGACGTGGAAGCCCGCTTTGGTAAGAATATTCCAGCGTTCACTATTCCGGTTGGCTATGTTGATAATGCCACGTTAAAAGCCGCGCCGGTGAAGTTTGACCAACGACAAAAAGACCTCGTCGTGCAAGTTGCGCGGCTGGCACCTGAAAAGCAACAGAATCACTCAATTGAAGCCTTTGTCGAAGTTCACAAGCAGTTTCCTGATGCCAAGTTGGAATTATGGGGTTATGCGAACGGGGATATTGAAAAGCAGCTACATGCACAAGTTGCTGCAGCACACTTGGAAGAGGTGGTGTTGTTCAAGGGGTATACCACGGATGTCAATGCCGTTTACAACCGGGCCCAATTAGGACTTTTGCCAAGTCGAGCTGAAGGGTTCTCATTGATGTTGCTAGAAGCTCAAGCCCATGGGTTACCAATGGTTGCCAATGACGTAAAGTACGGCCCGAGTGATATTATTCAGGATCATAAGAGTGGGGCCCTAACGACAGACGGCGATGTGCAACAATTGACCAAAACGATTTTAGAATTGTTGAAGAATCAAGCGCAGCTGGCGCAATACAGTGCTCAGGCCTATGAAAATGCCAAGCGTTATTCAGAAGAAGCCGTTTTCAAACAGTGGCAGGCATTGTTAGATTACTTTAAGCCTGCTAAGGTCACGGCTTAAGTAGATTTGACGGCAGGGGAGGACGCAAAATGTTAATGATTATGACCATCTATGGGACCGTTAAGATGTTTACCCGAATGATCGTGTACTGTGGCATCGGTGGTCTTGTCCTAATTGTTCGTCACCATAATCGTAAGAAGCGGCGTAACGAGATGGATGAAGGAACTAAGCGGATTATGCGCAATACCCCTAAGGATGAGAACGGTAAGTATCCGTGGGAGAAGTAAGGTACCATTGGTTTTTAAGTTAAATATCTAATTGAAAAGACCTGTCAGACGAAGCTAATCGTCTGACAGGTCTTTTCGGCTAATTTATCGTTAAATTAACGTTTCTGAATGGCCAACAAATATGGCGGCACATGGACTTGATTAATAAACTGATATTGTAGGACTTGGAATTGATGCTGGTCTAAATTCGTTACGTAATCCAAAACGGCTTGTGCTTCTGTCGCACCACCGGGATGACCAGCATAGACTAGCAGGATAATGAGTCCGTTGGTGACGAGGCGTTCTTGAATGGCTTTTACGGCCGTTAACGTTGTCGTTGGTTTCGTAATGATTTGTTTATCGCCACCTGGTAAATAGCCCAGGTTAAAGACGGCACACTTGATAGGTTGATCAGCGGCAATCTTATCTGCGATGTGTTCATGGCCCGTTTGCCACAGAGTGACTTGATGGTTAAGCGCTGCTTTATCTAAGGCAGTCGTCGTCGCTTCAATGGCCGCTGATTGAATGTCGAACCCGTCGACGTGACCGGTAGTGCCGACCAGCTTGGCGAGGTAGACGGTATCATGGCCATTGCCAACCGTCGCGTCAATCACGTGATCACCGGGATTGACGACTTGGTTCATCAGTGTGTGGCTATAAGCTAATGCCGAACTGAGTTGAATGAGTGTTACCCCCTTGTTGAATTCATGAATTAAGGCCGCAGTCGAAGCGGTCCGTGCCGATAACGCGTACTGAAACGCACACTTATATATAGTAAAACACTTCCAAGTAAAAGGCCACCGATTGTATCGCTGGGATAGTGGACGCCCACGATGACCCGGCTGATCATCATTAACAAGATGGCCGTTACGCCGAGGACAGTGAGCCAGCCAGTCAGGGCATTGCGATGCCAGTAGTCAAAGGCCAACACGAGCAGACTACCGATAAGGACGGTCGTTGTTGTCGAGTGCCCGCTGGGGTAACTATATCCTCCAATTTGGACAAGTCGCCAAGCGGTTGGCCGTGGCCGCATGATGACCTGTTTGATGAGATAATTACCGTAGCCAGCAATCAGCCAGGTGTTGACCCAAAAGAAGACTGCGCCGCGTGGGTTATGACCCAGCCAGAGTGCCAGACCAATAGTCAACGTTATAATGGTGATAATGTGAGGATTACCAAGCTGCGTATACGTGACCATCGCGTGTTGAAACCACTGGGGACTGTGATGCCAAAAATTAGCAACCGTGGTGTCAAAGTGCGTCAACCAAGGTGCTCGTTGCCACACCGCGGCCGTCCAGCCTAGCCACACAATAAAAATAAGTAAGATGAGACTGTCCGAACGTTGCCAAGTTCGTTGCTTCAATACAGATTCCTCCGATAAATAATTTATTGCAACCATTATAGCATTTTTTATGATGTCGCCGTTTGTCGACTAATGATAAAATTTGTCGCCGACAGGGCGTGGCCTCTTGAAAAAAGTGTGGTGGTTTGCTACTATGAAAACAATAACTTTACGACTCTGAGAAGGAATAGTAGTGGTTGGTGTTTTACAGAAACTCCGTGGTGGTTGCAAACGGGGATTCATTAACCATGAACTCACCTTCGAGTCTTCCGGCTGAACAAGATTGTAGGTACGGACGTGGTTTCGCGTTAAGATTCCCAAGAGGCCACGATAACGTGGAATCATAGGTGGTACCGCGGAATCCGTTTTCGTCCTATAAGCTTAATTGGCTTATAGGATTTTTTTGTTTTTTAACCGCTTTTACTGAGTTGAAGCATGAAAATGGCCGTCTTGAATAGTCAGTTGGAAAGTCGCAATGCTAGCTTTTACATACAAGGCAGCAAGAAAGGGGCACTACTATGGCATACAACCATAAAGTCATTGAACGCAAATGGCAGCATTATTGGAAGGAAAATAAAACCTTCAAAACATTAGACACGACGGATAAGAAGAAGTATTACGCCTTAGACATGTTCCCATACCCATCTGGTCAAGGATTACACGTTGGACATCCTGAAGGGTATACAGCCACGGATATTATGTCACGGTTCAAGCGGATGCAAGGGTACAATGTCTTACATCCAATGGGTTGGGACGCATTCGGTTTACCCGCTGAACAATATGCGCTCAAGACGGGGCATAACCCGAAGGACTTTACGGCCAAGAACATCAAAAACTTCAAGCGTCAGATTCGGTCATTAGGTTTCTCATATGACTGGGACCGTGAAGTGAATACGACTGATCCAAGTTACTACAAGTGGACGCAGTGGATCTTTGAACAGCTCTATAAGAAGGGCTTGGCTTACGAATCTGAAACGTTGGTCAACTGGGCTCCCGATATGATGGGCGGAACGGTTGTTTCTAACGAAGAAGTGGTTGATGGTAAGACGGAACGCGGTGGCTATGATGTTTACCGGGTGCCAATGAAGCAATGGAGCCTCAAAATTACGGCCTATGCGGACCGGTTGATTGATGACCTGGACGATATTGATTGGCCAGAAAACATCAAGGAACAACAACGTAACTGGATTGGCCGCTCAGTCGGCGCATCCATTCGTTTCAAGGTTGCTGGTCAACCTGACGATACCGAGATTGAAGTGTTCTCAACGCGGCCAGACACGCTGTTTGGCGCAAGTTACATGGTCTTGGCACCTGAACACGACTTAGTTGAACAATTGACGACACCCGAACAAGCGGACGCTATCAAAGCATATAAAGCTAAAATCGCCAGCAAGTCAGACCTCGAACGGACTGATTTGAATAAGGACAAGACCGGGGTCTTCACTGGGAGCTACGGTATCAACCCGGTTAATGGTGAAAAACTGCCAATCTGGATTGCCGATTACGTTCTGGCTTCATATGGAACTGGGGCCATCATGGCAGTGCCTGCTCATGATGATCGGGACTTTGAATTTGCACAAAAATTTGATTTGCCAATCAAACCTGTCATTGCGGGTGATAATGATTATGACCAACAAGCTTACACTGGCGACGGGGAACACATCAACTCAGGTTTTGTTGATGGTTTAGCTAAGCAACCAGCGATTGATAAGATGATTGACTGGTTAGGTGAACACCATGCCGGTGAAAAGAAGGTCAACTATCGGTTACGTGATTGGATCTTTTCACGGCAACGGTACTGGGGTGAACCGATTCCGGTTATTCACTGGGAAGACGGTGAAACGACGTTGGTTCCTGAAGACGAATTACCATTGCGGTTACCAGCAACTAAGAACCTGGAACCATCAGGAACTGGTGAAAGCCCGTTAGCGAATATCGACGACTGGGTAAATGTCGTGGATGAAAACGGTCGTAAGGGGAAGCGTGAAACCAACACGATGCCACAATGGGCCGGGAGTTCATGGTACTTCTTGCGTTATGTTGATCCGCACAACCGTGAAGCTTTGGCCGATTATGACAAGTTGAAGTACTGGTCACCCGTTGACTTATACGTTGGCGGTGCCGAACACGCGGTCTTACATCTGCTTTACGCACGTTTCTGGCACAAGTTCTTATATGACTTAGGCGTTGTGCCAACCAAGGAACCATTCCAGAAGTTAGTTAACCAAGGGATGATTTTGGGTGATAATCACGAAAAGATGTCTAAGTCGCGGGGAAACGTGGTTAACCCCGATGACATTGTTGACCAATATGGTGCCGATACGTTGCGGTTATACGAAATGTTCATGGGACCATTGGAAGCTTCGATTCCGTGGAGTACCGATGGGTTACATGGCGCTAATAAGTGGATCGAACGGGTTTGGCGCTTAATGATCGATGAAAACAATCGTGTTCGCGACCGAATCACGACCATCAATGATGGTAAGTTGACGAAAATCTACAACGAAACCGTTAAGAAAGTTACGGAAGACTATGAAGCTATGCGCTTTAACATTGCGATTTCACAAATGATGGTCTTCGTAAACGAAGCATACAAGGTCGACGATTTACCAATCATTTATATCGAAGGCTTTGTAAAGTTACTGGCACCGATCGCACCACATTTGTCGGAAGAACTATGGTCATTATTAGGCCATGATGACACGATCACCTACGCCACTTGGCCAACGTATGACGAATCTAAGTTAGTAGAAGACACGGTCCAAATCGTGCTTCAAGTTAATGGTAAGGTTCGCTCGCACGCCGAAGTCGCTAAGGATATGGGCAAGGATGAACTTGAAAAACTAGCTCTGGCGGATGAAAAAATCCAGGAGTTTACGGCCGGCAAGACGGTTCGTAAAGTGATTGCCATTCCTGGTAAACTGGTTAACGTGGTTGCCAACTAAGTACCACGACCAGTAGCAACTTAAATGAATATCGCTTAAATTAATCGTGATGGTGACTGACAATTGTTGGTTGCTATCACGATTTTTTAACTACTCACAGAACTAATTAGTGCGGTTACGATTGATTTGGTTAAGTGAATAAAGATTCTGAGGACGTTCTGGTTCGGTTTGGGAGACAAATCACACGTGTTTTTGGTGGGCAGAGTGTGTGCAACCGCCTATGCTTAACTTAAAACTAGCAGTAGCGTGGTTTAATCATCGGAAATGGTTATCATGGCGGCACTCTGCTGTAATCGAATTTGGGACTGCATCATGCCCGCTGGTAAAGCGTACGGATTGTTCTTTTTTCTGTATCAGCCATAGGGTATCGGACGGCGGTACGGTTCGCCAATAGCTGGTGCAGTTGTCAAGACCTTATCATTAAAGTTCGGTTAAACTCACGCATAAGGCCGGAATTGAATTGCAACTTGTTTGTTTTTCATCTAAAATGATTAGGATTGAATTAAGAAAGTGGGTTACGAACATGTCTGAGGAATCAAAAGCTAATCAGCCCCAGAACATACACGTGAATTCTGAAGCCGAAGCACACCAGAAAATGGTTCGGGGTTCGGCTTGGATGACGGCTGGGAGTCTCTTTTCACGGGTGCTCGGGGCGATTTATATTATCCCGTGGGTTATCTGGATGGGCGCTGATTTTACGCAAGGTAACGCGCTTTATGCCAAGGGATATAATATTTATAGTTTTTTCCTGCTAATTGCGATCGGGGGAATTCCGTCCGCAATTTCTAAACAACTTTCCGAATATAATGCGATGAATGAATATGCCGTTGGACAGCGCTTATTCAAGCGGGGCTTGTTGTTGACGTCAGCCTTTGGGATTGTTGGTGCCATTATTTTATGGTTTGGTGCCGGCTTGATTTCAACAGCTTTTGGGGGCTATGATGCCAATCTGATTCCCGTCTTGCATGCGTTAGCCATTGCCTTGGTGATTCTGCCATCGATGTCTTTGACCCGGGGATTCTTCCAAGGGTATCAACAGATGGCGCCGTCTGCAATCTCACAGTTCGTGGAACAAGTCTTTCGGGTCATTTACATGTTGGGTGCGACGTACTTCATCATGCGCGTCGCTCACGGCGATTGGGTGAATGCCGTGACCCAATCGACGTTTGCAGCATTCGTCGGGGCGGCTGCCAGTTTCTTATTACTCGGGTGGTATTATTTCCGCAAACGGCCCGAGCTAAATGCCTTAGCTGCTCAGAGTGAGAACAAACTAGTTATTCCAGTCTGGCAATTGTTCCGCGATATTATTATTCAGGCGATTCCATTTATTGTGATCGATACCGCAACGACAGTCTTCAACCTGTTGGATCAAGCAACGTTCCAACCGATGATGCGGCTGGTTTACCATTTGGGTACTAAGCAGATCGATACGTTGTATGCTTACTTTGCATTTAATGCGAATAAATTGGTGATGATCATTGTGTCATTGGCGTCTGCGATTGCCGTGACGGTCGTGCCGATTTTATCTGAATCATTGGCCAGTCATAATATGCGTAATATTCGTAAACAATTGGAAGATTCGATTATTTTATTCCTATTTATCATGATTCCCGGAGCGTTGGGGATGGCCGCAGTGGCACAACCACTTAACACGCTCTTTTATAGTTATGATCAAATTGGGACGTTGATTCTGCAGATCTCAGCATTTACCGCGATTGCTTTAGGCTTTTTTACGGTGATTTCGGCGCTGATGCAAGGCCTATCACGCAACCGCGATATTATTCGCTATTACTTGATCGGCTTACTGGTCAAAATCGTGATTCAGTTACCATGTATCTATTTCCTATCAACGGCGGGGCCCCTGGTTGCGACTGCGATTGGGATGATGGTTGCGAGTCTGATGGCGATGTATGATTTGGAAGTCAACTTTGGAATTCGGTACGTGAAGTTATTACCAAAAATCAATCGAATTTTAGTTTATTCGATTTTAACGTACGTCACGGCACGATTAGTTGTTTATGGGCTGAACTTTGTGTTGAATGAGCACAGTAAGACGCAATCGTTCTTGATCGTGGCCCTAGCAGTTATCGCTGGTGGTGCGGTTTACGTTTACTTAGCACTCCGTTCACGGATGGCTGATTTGATGATTGGAACGAAAGCTGCTGGGTTACGACGGAAATTACGGATTAAATAGGTGAATTATGCGAGTAGATAAATTTTTACATGCGATGCGAATTGGCACGCGGACTCAAGTACGTCGTCTGATTAAAGATGGTCATATCACTGCCAATGGTGAGCCAGTAATCTCTGGCAAACAACAGATCAACCCTGGCAGTGACACCGTCTTTTTAGATGACGTGCAGGTCCGTTACCAACAATACTTCTATTATGTGATGAATAAGCCAGTCGGGGTCATCACGGCAACGACGGATTCCGCTGCGAAAACGGTGATGGACCTGTTCAATACGACGGATTTTCGTGACGATCTATTTCCCGTGGGTCGTCTCGATAAAGATACCGAGGGAATCTTGGTCATTACGAACGATGGGGCCCTATCACACGACCTATTGTCGCCGAACCACCATGTTACGAAGGTCTATGAGGCTGAAGTAACGGGGGAAATCACTGCAGCTCAATTGGCTAATTTTAATGATGGGATCACGTTAAAGGACGGGACTGAATTGCAACCGGCTCAGGCTGAGATTGTTCAATTCCATGAAATCGAGAACTTTACCACGATTCGAATCATGATCCATGAAGGCAAGTATCACCAAGTGAAACGGATGGTCGGGACGTTAGGTGAACGGGTTGTTGGTTTACGCCGAATCAAATTTGGTTCGTTAACGTTACCCGTTGGCTTGTTGGCAGGAAACTATCGTGCGCTGACTGACGATGAACTGGTCGCCTTGAAGACGGATGCTAACCAGCCAGTGGGCGAATAGTGAGCTAAAGTTGGTTGGCTACTGTAGCGATTACAAGATTAAATGCGTAAAAGAGCGCGCGACAAGCAATCTTTTGGCGGACATTTCGATAATAGTGATAGAAAAATTGTGCCCAGTTTCTTGAGAAGTCTTTTCTTAAGAAACTGGGCACAATTATTTTTTGGGGCGATTTTAGTCGTGAACGTCCAGCTAGCTAGGGCGTTCAATCTGACTAAAGCGGTGCATGTAAGTCGGAATGCGGGTACTGATTTGATGTGGTAAGACGACGTACCGGGTCGCGGCGAGATCATCGGCAATGGCACTGTGTAAGTAGACCGCGCTGAGAATCGCTGCGGTGAAGTCATCAAATTGTCCTACGAAGCCACCAATCATACCAGCCAACGTGTCACCCATACCGCCCGTTGCCATGGCTGGGGTGCCGCCGGGGTTGAACCAAACCCGTTCGTCAGTATAGACGGTTGTGCGATGCGCCTTGACAACGGCCGTAACGCCTAGCCGTTTTTGTGCGTCATGGTTGGCCGTTTGCGTTTGATCCTTGATAGCGATACCGCTGAGTCGTTGCCATTCCATCTGGTGTGGCGTGACGACGATGTCCGTTGCGGGAAGGGACCGTGGCTGCTGAGCAAGTAATGTCAAGGCCGAACCATCGATGACTAACCGTTGTGGAGCGTGAGTCGCGGCGATGACGGCGGTCAATAACTGATCAGCGATTGTATCCGTTCCAAGACCCGGTCCAACGATGATGACGTCCATTCCTGTCAGCATGTTCAGTAAGGTGTCAGTCTGGTGATAGTCGATGACCATCGTTTCGGGTAGTCGAGCATGCAGACTCGTGAAGTTAGATGGATCGGTGGCGACGGTCACCAGTCCAGCGCCACTATATGTCGCAGCAGTGGCGGCCATGATGATAGCGCCGCCAAAATTCTGATTGCCTCCAATCAACATGACTCGCCCGTAATTCCCCTTGTGAGAATCAGCCGGTCGTTTGATAATTGTCCGGCTAACAATTTCGGTTGTAATAGGTTGCATAAAATGACCAGCTTTCTAAGTTAATTTACTTTGAGTATACCATTTTCCCAAAGCGGTTACTTACGATTATTAAGTTGACGACAGCTATGCTAAAATTAGGGTAACAATATCTGGGAGGAATTTAACATGTCAGTTGATTGGAAAAATGAAGCAACTAAGCATCAAGATGATTATCTAGCAGATTTAACCACCATGCTCCGCGTGCCGAGCTTTCGTGACGATAGCCAGGCGACGGACGACGCACCGTTAGGACCAGGTCCTAAGCAAGCGTTAACCACGTTTTTAGCGATTGCGGAACGTGATGGATTTAAGACTAAGAATATCGATAACTTGGTCGGCTATGCTGAAATTGGTGAGGGGGATGAAACCTTAGCAATTTTAGCCCATGTGGATGAGATGCCTGCTGGTAATGGCTGGGATACGGACCCCTTTGAACCAACTATCAAAGATGGTAAGATGTATGCCCGCGGCGTTTCCGACGACAAAGGCCCTGGAATGGCGGCTTACTATGGCTTAAAGATCGTTAAAGAACTTGGTTTGAAGCTCAATAAGAAGATTCGCTTTATCGTTGGGACTGATGAGGAAAGTAATTGGACTGGAATGAAACGTTACTTTGAAGTTGAACCAGCGCCAACCTTGGGCTTCTCGCCAGACGCCATGTTCCCGTTGATCAATGGTGAAAAGGGAAATGTGAGTCTGCAATTACACTTCGGTCATGAAGATAATGGCGACTTTAACCTTGTTTCCTTTGATTCTGGCTTGCGTGAAAATATGGTGCCGCGTGATGCCGAAGCCGTGGTCGCAACGGATGACAACGAGCAGTTTGCGGCCGACTTCACAGCGTTCTTGGACCAACAACCCGTTACTGGTGAATTAACGGTCGTTCCTGAAGGCGTTAAGCTGGAGGTTGTGGGTAAGGCGGCTCATGGGATGGAACCCCGTAATGGGATCAACGCCGGAACCTACCTCGCAACGTTTTTGACCAACTATGCATTTGCCGATGATGCCGCTGCTTTCTTGGACTTCGTGGCTAACAAGCTCCACGATGATTCACGGGCCAACCACTTAGGCTTAGCTTACAAGGATGACGTCATGGGTGATTTGACGATGAATGTCGGGTTACTCAGCTTTGACCACCAAAAGGGTGGCGACCTAACATTGAATTTCCGTTATCCTAAGGGGATCGAACCGGCAGACTTGACGGCAAAAGTCCAAGCACAGTTACCTGCTGGGGCCACTGTCACGCAGGGTGACTTCATGGTGCCACATTACGTTGACCCTGAAGACCCAATCGTCAAGGATTTGATGGACGTTTACCGGCGTCAAACTGGTGACACGGCCTCACAACCACAAATTGTTGGTGGTGGGACTTATGGCCGGATGATGGCTCGGGGGGTAGCCTTCGGAGCGCTCTTCCCAGACACCGAAGACACCATGCACCAAGCCAATGAATTCCAACCAATTGACGAATTGATGGCTGCAATGGCCATCTATGCCGAGTCAATTGCCGTATTAGCAACCGATAAATAAGGATTGTATGATGGAGGGTGATGGTTATGACGATGGTTCAACGAATTTTAGTCGGCATCGATACAAGTCCCCAGTCCCAACTGGCGTTAACAAAGGCAATCACGATCGCGGTCGAACAAAATGCTACCCTGGATATTGTGACGGTTATTAATACTGAAAAGTTTATTGGTGTTACGCAGGGGCCAATGGGGTTTGGTGCGACGACCCCCCAATCATTGAATGAATTGACGTCAGGACTTAAGGCGAATCTTGCCAAGGCGCGCCAACAAGCAGTAGCCGCGGGCGTTAACGATGTGCGCGTACATCTACACTCGGGCAATTCTAAGTTGTTATTAGCGACGACGCTACCAGAACGCTATGGTACTGATCTGATCGTTGTGGGTGCGACGGGGTTGAATAACGTGGCCCGGGTGCTGATCGGCTCCAACGCGGCTTATGTGATTCGAAATGCCACGTGTGATACGCTGGTCGTACGGACGGATGCTAATCAGCGACCAGTGACGTTGCCGAAACGTTCAACGCGGCGACTGTGATTGGCATAAATAGTGCGAGACCAGTAACAGTTGAACCGGCCTTAACGTGCCGTTGGTATGGATTTGAAAACGCCGATTGTTTTCAGATTTAGTGCCATTAACTGACCGATGCCCCTTTTAGGCCAGTAACAAAATAGTTGCGTCAAGAATTCACGAAATTCTTGATGCGACTATTTTTTATTTCGGGCATTTTGTAATTGTTTATGAAAAAAATACATAACCCATACGTTATTTTTACATTATGCCAACGTTTCCGATACGTTCATCTGGCATGATTTAAGTGTAATCCAATTAATTACAAATAAAAGGTCGAGGGGATATGGATATGGGAATTGAGTTGCAGGGCATCACAAAGACGTATGGTAAGGCTGAGCAGCCAGTTTTGCATGATGTGAACGCTGAAATTCAAGATGGGGAATTATTCGTGATTGTTGGACCGTCTGGTTGTGGTAAAAGTACGTTACTACGGATGATTGCCGGTATCATTCCAATTACGAGTGGTAAGCTGGCCATTGACGGTCAGATCATGAACGCGGTCCCGCCTAAAGATCGTAAGTTAGCGATGGTTTTTCAGAGCTACGCCTTGTATCCATTTTTAGATGTGGCGGCCAACGTTGCTTTTGGTTTACAAGCGCGTAAGATGCCGGTCGTAGAAGTCGAACAGCGCGTCAACGAGGCTCTAAAGCTGGTTGACTTGACGGCTTACCGGAATCGTAAGCCGCGTGAGTTATCTGGTGGTCAACGACAGCGAGTTGCCCTCGCCCGGGCGATTGCTAGTGATGCCAAAATCTGTCTGATGGATGAGCCATTGTCTAACTTGGATGCGCAGTTACGAGTCCGGATGCGCACTGAAATCCGCGAGCTGCAACGTAAATTAGGCCTGACACTGATTTATGTCACTCATGACCAGACGGAAGCGATGACAATGGCTGATCACGTGATGGTGCTGCATGAACAGCATGTGCAGCAGATCGATACGCCACTGGATATTTATAACCATCCTGCGAACCATTTTGTTGCTGAATTCTTTGGAACCCCGCAGATTAATTTGTTGCCAGTAACGACTGAAACAACCCGGGAATTACAAGTTACGTCAGGTTTTCAGCTGACTTTGCAACGGCCACTCACAGCTGGTACTTACACGCTTGGTATTCGGCCCAATCAGTTGCTGGCACTACCAGTTGCTGCAGGTGCCGGCAATGGAGTAGTAACTAACGTTGAAACATTGGGCGAGCTGACGATTATTGAGGTACTGACGGATAACGGAACAGCCTTACGAATCGTTCAATCTGGTCAGGTGCAATTCCCCCTTGAACAACGGGTGCAAGTAAGTGCTCAGGGCAAAATTCTTATCTTTGATGAGCATGAACAACTAATTGCTGAAGAGGAGGGCGCGACTAATGATCAATTCGTTTCCGTCAATTAAACGACGGCCCCCAAAAGAACCGGATGCTAATGATCAAGCAACTGATCAGGTCATCGGTTTTGAATTAAGACGCAATGATAAATATTATACTTGGTTATTTCTAGGACCATCTTTGTTAGTACTCAGTATCTTTGTTTTTTATCCGATGTTACGCACGCTGTACCTTAGTTTCTTCTTGACGAATAGTTTTGGTGAACCAACCGTTTTTGTTGGACTGCAGAATTACCTCGATTTGTTAACAACGAAAAGTTATTTAGCTAGTTTACAAGCTACTGGCATCTATGTTGTGGCTGTGACCGGATTCACGCTAGTAGTCGGTTTATTATTGGCAGCGGCGGCTAACCAAAAGATCCGGGGCATTGAACTATTTCGGACGATCTTTACATCAACGATGGGGGTTTCGGTCTCAGTATCTGCGATTTTCTGGCTGTTTATGTTTAACCCGTCAATTGGACTATTAAATAAAGTTGCCGTCTGGCTGCACTTGCCGGCCGTCAACTGGTTAACGTCGCCACATTGGGCCATGGTCGCCGTTATTATGACTAGTGTCTGGATGCACTTGGGATTTACTTTTTTGATCTTCTTCGGTGCTTTACAGTCAGTGCCAAAAACCTTATACGATGCAGCGGACGTTGCGGGGGCCAGTCGGCGTTACCAATTCGTTCACATTACGTTACCGATGATTTCACCGACCCTCTTTTTCGTGGCGGTGATTACGCTGATTTCGGCCTTTAAGAGTTTCGGACTAATTGATCTGATGACTGCTGGTGGACCAACGGATGCGACTAATTTATTAGTTTATCGAATCTATCAAGATGCATTTGTTGATGGTAACTATGCGCTTGCCAGTACTGAATCAATCATACTAGCGGTCATAATTGCAGCCATTACAGTGGTCCAATTCAAACTTTTAGCAAAGCGGGTGAACTACTGATGGAAAATACGCTTGCCACTCAGGCACTAATTCGGCGTCGTTTTGGGATCATCTTCAGATATATTTTATTGACGGTACTCGGATTGATCATTATTCTACCGTTCATTTTAGGGTTATGGACGAGCTTTTTACCGACAACGACCATCGCGAAGGGGGCGTTGAGCGGGACGCTTTCTTGGCAGAACTATCAAGATGCATTTACTAAAACGCCTATTTTACGGTATTTGTTTAATAGTTTGGTGATTTCTTTGATCCAGATGGTCGCCCACTTGTTTTTCGCATCAATTGCGGCGTATACCTTTGTATTTTTAGAATTCAAATACCGGGATGCGTTGTTTTACCTAGTCTTAGCAACGATGATGTTGCCATTTGAAGCAGAAGTGATTCCGAATTTTCACACAGTGCGGGCCATGCACTTATTAGACCACTATGCGGTGATGGTCGTTCCGTTCCTAACTTCGGCATTTGGCATTTTCATGTTACGGCAGGCCTTCCGGCAAATTCCGTGGGATTTAAAGGAGGCTGCTGATGTTGCCGGTTTATCACACTGGCAATTTTATCGTCGTGTTGCCATGCCATATTCACGTATCAGTCTATTGACATTAGCGGCCTACAGCTTTTTAGGCAGTTGGAATCAATACCTATGGCCAATGCTGACTACTTTTTCAAATCGGCTACGACCAGTGCAAGATGGCTTACGGCAACTTCATTCAGAAGAGACGGCTACTAATTGGGGACTTGTTCAGGCGAGTGCCGCCATTGTGGTGATTCCTACGTTGATTGTGTTGTTCTGGGGCCAACATTATTTTAAGTCTGGATTGAATGAAGGTTCGGTGAAATGATGAAAATTAAGTGGAAATGGCAATGGTTAGCAGGGATTCTGGTTGTTATTTTGGCATTGGGGGCGGTCGTTTATAATCGAACGCAAGTAAATGCTGATAGTGGACGCATCAAAGTTGTTTTCTGGCATGAAATGAAGGGTCCTGGCCAACAAGCCATTGACGCGTATGTTAAAGCGTTTAATCAACAGCAATCTAAGTATCAAGTTGTTGCTGAATTTGAGGGTGGTTACAATGGCGTCATTCAAAAGATTTTGAATACACACGGTACCGCTGCGTCACCAGCCTTATTTCAATCAATGGATATTTCTACTAGTCAGATGTATCATAGTGGTTTTACGACCCCCATGCAGAAATTTGTGGATCGCGATCACTATGATGTTGATCAGATCATTCCGGGAGCTAAGGCGATTGTCATGCGTAATAGTCAGTTGTTAGCTATGCCATTCAACGCGTCACAAACGGCCCTTTACTATAATAAAGCCGTCTTGCGGCAGTACGGGATTACCCCACCACCAGTGGATCCAACTTACGATGATATTACACGCGTTGCCAAGGCAATTCACGACAAATCTCATGGTAAGGTGAAGGGGATGACAATGGAGGCCTATTCTTGGCTGTTTGAGCAATTAGTGGCTAACGCTGGCGTTCCGGTTGCCAATCATAATAATGGTCATACTGGCAACGCTACTAAGGTCGATTTTACGAGTCCAGCCGCGATTAATGCTATGAAATGGGTCAAAGAAAATATTGATTATGGTGACTTTATGAATTTTGGCTCTGGTGGTAACGCTGCGGCCAATGAGGCAGCGTCCTTTTTAGCTGGGCATTTAGGCATCTTCATGCAATCGTCCGCCAAAACTGGCCAATTATATCAGGTGCTCAAAAATGACCTGGGCGTCACCTACTTTCCACGGCCAAATGGTCAGAAAGCTAATGGAATTGCGGTCGGTGGCGCGGCCCTCTGGATTGCCAACGATAAACCAAGTGCGGTTCAAGACGGGGCTTGGGAATTTACTAAGTTTTTGGCTAGCGCTCGGACGCAAGCGGACTGGCAAGCCAAAACAGGTTATTTAGCGGTTAACAAGGGCGCCAAAGAACAACCAATTTTAAAAAAGTTATTTAAGCAGTCACCAGTACTAGAAGTGTCTGGCAATCAAATGTTACGAACACGGCCTAATTATACGAATTCTGGTGTCTTTGTTGATGGTTGGGTGCCAGCACGAACGGCAATTCAAAATGCAATGCAACAAATTTTTGCGGGGCAAGATATTCAGCAAGCGTTGCAAACAGCTGAAAACACCTACAATAAAGTGTTAGAATCAAATAACCGTGCGAACGGTCGTCATTAATTGGAAAGAGTTGAAGAATTGTGCCAAATATGTCGTTGATTTATGGTCATCGGGGCGTACCAGTAAAGTTTCCTGAGAATTCATTGGCCGGGTTTGCCTATGCTATCAGTCATCATATCGATGGTTTAGAGTTTGACGTACACCTCACTAAAGATCAAGTGCCAGTGATTATGCATGATGAGTGGCTTGATCGAACGACTAATGGTCAGGGGGCGATTGCCAATCTGACTTTCAAGCAGTTACGCCGATATGCCTTGGCGAATGGTGAACCGGTCCCCTCATTGCAAGAATTTTTGAATTTGGTCAGTGGTGAGCCAGTCCACCTGAATTTGGAGTTTAAGACGGACCGACATTATTATGTTGGTATTGAACGGATTGTGTTGCGGATGATTCAACAAACCGACTTAGTATATCCAGTCGTGTTTTCATCATTTAACTTGAAGAGTTTGCAGCGTGCCTATGCGATTGATGCGCGCCAAAAATATGCTTTTTTGACTTCAGCACGGTTAGGTAATCCAGATGAGTTTGCAATCCATGAACACTTAGAAGGTGTCCACCTTGAGCATTACCAGCCGGTCCAACACGTTGCTGAACGGGTGTGGACGGTTGATGAACCAGCTGTGATGCAACAATTATTTGCGGCGTCAGTCAATGCCGTGATTACTAATAATTTTGAATTAGCACAACAAGTGCGAGCGGCAATGTAATATCATATGGATGTGGTTGACAGTTAGCCAAAGCTTGGCTAATGGTTAGCTACAGTTATGAGCTCCAGAATTGCTACTATGGTGGTGAGCCAGCAACCTAATAGGGTGGACTAGTAGTGTGGGGTGAACCAGTGCTGATTAAACCAGTCTAGAACAAAAACTAATGGTGCCCAGTTTCTTGAGTTCTTAAGAAACTGGGCACCATTTTTATATCAATATTATCGAAACGTGGGTCAAAAGGGTTGCTGGCCAGCAACCTTTTGACCCACGTTCTTTTAATCTGGCTATTAGACGGTGGTTGGATTACGAATCTTACCTAATTCAGAATCAATTTGGGCAAGAACGGCCTGTTGGTTAGCAGGCTTTTCTAAGTCAAAATGCTGTAAATCAATCTTCATTTTAGGACTAGCATCGTATTCATCGTACCATTTCCGATAAGCGGTCCACATCTTATAGTAATAAGATTCCAGTTCAGGATTGTGATCGAACTGTTCGTAGTCCCGACCGCGCTTCTTGATCCGGTAAAGAATCGTATCGAAGTCAGTTTCAGAGTAGACCATTAAGTCTGGCGCCTTCTTAGGTAGTTCAGTCAATTCGGTCATCATATTATCTAGTAGTTGCAAGTAAACATTCAATTCAGTATCAGAGATATTTCCTTCAGCGTTGTTTTCTTTGGTGAAGAGGGCATCTTCATAGATGGAGCGGTCGAGGACGTTGTTATCGTCGGCCAATGCCTTCTTGATCATTGCAAAACGTTTGTTGAGGAAATAGATTTGTAATAGGAACCCGTAATTCTTAGGATCCGAATAATAAAGTGGCAATACGGGGTTGTCGCCAACCGGTTCGTAAAATGCCTTAGTTCCAAGGTGGTCAGCAATTAACCCCGTTAACGTGGTTTTGCCGACCCCAATCATTCCTGCTGTTATTATCACCATGATAGCCCCTCTTTATAAAAAATTGCACAATATATTGTATCTCAAAAAAAGTTTTAATACCATATAGACTTTTAATGAAAAATTTGCTTAGGGGCCATTTTCACTTATTTTTTAGCCTGTTCTTTTAATAAATCGCGAATTTCTTCCAAGTATTGCGCGGAAACATCGACTTCTTCTTCCTCTGGTTCTTCTGGTTCATTTTTAACGACTTTATTAATAATTTTCACCAGAATGAAAACGACAATCGCCACAATGAAGAAATTAATGATGGCATTTAAAAATGAGCCGTATTTGAAGGTGGCATCACCGATACTGATTTTCAAGTTCGATAAATCAACTTTACCTAAGAAAATCCCAATTAATGGATTAATTAAGTTATCCGTCAACGATTTAACGATGGCAGTAAATGCGGACCCAATAATAACCCCAACGGCCAAATCAATCACGTTACCGCGGGCAATAAATTCTTTGAATTCTTTAATCATGCGACTAGCACTCCTTTATTAATTGACTGTTTTCAGTATAGCCAAAATTAAACGCTGACTCAATCAATATACCAATCTAATTTAACCGTAAGTTTATGTCTAATCAAAGCATACCCGTGTCGATTTACTGAATCATAATGATTAATTTTGTTTGGATATTGACTTAATTTTGCAAGCAAACAGCGCGCGAAGATTGCGTGAGACGCGTCTTCAGTGATCAGTGATATATGAAGCAAACGCGACCGAGTACGGCGCAGAATTAATTCTGAGCGTCATCTGACGCCGATGCCCACATTGTCGCTGGTGGTCACTTAGTCTTGGATTGCACTGGGATCATCAGTGCAAATCACGATAAAGCCCATTTTCAATGGCCACTATACACTTGGTGGTTTAGCTGTTGCTAGGTCTGACGTGATCAAGCTAGTCAGAAGCTATCCTGGCATGGAACGTCGTCTAGATGATACGATCAAGAAAAGCGACTTTCTTCGATGTTGAGAAAGTCGCTTGGAAGTGCCATTCTAAATAACTAAGGAGGTGCAAGTTACTAGTTACTTGTGTGACTAATTTTTATTCTGATCAGCTGATTTTGCCCGCGCTTTTCGCTGAACAAGGGCTGCTAGTTTACTCTGCGTTGCTTTGACTGCTGCGGAGTCTTCAAAGTCGATCTGAGCGAGGCGGGGGTAACGACGGATAAAGAATAACCACGTTAAGGCAATGCACAGGATCAGAAACAGCCCTAAGACACCCATTTCAGGTAGGGCGGTATTACCGGTCATCAATGTTTGCCGTAAGCCATTCACACTATAGCTCATCGGTAACCACGGATGAATAACTTGGAAAAAGTGGCCGGATAATTGAATTGGATACGTTCCGGCTGAGCCTCCGAGTTGTAGGACCAAGAGTACCATGCTGAAGAAGGCCCCGGCCTTACCGAGAACTAAGTTAAGCCAGGCGACGATCGTCATAAAGAGTAGCGCCGTCAGTGTGAGTAGCAACCACGTGGCCCAGGGGTGAATCGGGCTGAGACCATTGATCAGCATCATCAGACCAAGCATGATACTGCTTTCCATAATTGAGAAGACAAGCATGATGCTGGCTTTACTGCTCCACCAGTCGAGTGCGGACTTCGGATGCTTGCGTGGGGTATACATATCAAACATCATGTTGAGAGCCAGGGCACCAACAAATAACGAAACACTTAACATATAAGGCGCCATACCAGTCCCATTATTTGGCACGTCATCACGGTCTGTGTGAGTTGTTGTGACTGGTTTAGCAACTTGTTGATACGTCAGCTTGGATGGTTTGATTTTACCTTTGTCGGCAGTTGCTTCCAGTTTGGTTGCTAAAGTTTGATTACCAGTTTGAAGTTTGCTACCAGCGCTCGTGACTTGGTTAGCCCCACTGGCTAGTTGTTGTGCGCCTGATGCTAATTGATTGTTACCGTTAGCGAGTTGGGCGCTCCCAGCTGTTAAGGCACTGCCGCTAGTGGTGAGTTGAGTTAGACCTGTCGCAACGCGTTGACTGCCCGTTGTTAGTTGAGAAACGCCATTGGTTAAACTTGGCAAGTTGGACTGGATATTTTGAAGTCCCGTTGCCACTTGACTAGTACCTTGGGTTAACTGGTTGCCCTTAGTACTGAGTTGACTCGTTCCGGTGGCCAATTGCTGAGTACCAGCGGCGACTTGGTTAGCACCGGTTGCGAGCTGTTGGCTCTTCTGATTGAGCAGACTAGTATTAGCGTTGAGCGTCTGGAAGCCCTGGGTTAGTTGCTGACTGTTGGTGGTGAGCGTGTTGGTCCCACTAGCTAAGTTGGTTGCACCAGTGGCAATCGTGGTAATTCCAGTTGTCAGTTGTGGTAACGTGGCATTGAACTGGGCTAAATTAGAACTTAGCATGTTAGCTGCCGTGCCCGTCGTCTGAAGGCCCGTCGTTAGTGATTGTGCACCAGCGGTCAGCCGAGACACTGTTGAGGCGAGGGCGGTTTGTTGTTGATTGGACGCACTGAGCGCCTTAGTCAGGGCGGTGGTGTCTACGGTTGGTTGATCGACTTGTGTTAAGGCCGTCGACAAACTAGTTAGGGCCGCGTTGATGGCATCGCTATTGGCTGACTGGTCGACCGTTGCCAAGATGGCCGATTTTTGGGCCGCCGTTAATTTTTGACTATCTGCCGTTGCCGCCACGCTTGCGTGGAGGGTGTTGCTAGTTTTAATGGCTGTCGTTAATGTGTTCAGGGCAGTTTTGACCGCTGTTAGGTTGGTCCCGGCAGCTTGCTTTTTCATGGCTGTCACGGTTGCATTGATTGCTGCTTGGTTGTCTTCAGGTTGTTTGAGTTGTGATTGCAGTTTTTGTAAGCCCGTTGTGAGTGTCGTGCTAGCTTGCCCTAGCGTCTGAATACCGGTGCTTAGCTGACTTGCTCCGTTGGTTAGGGCGGTAGTTGCACCAGTTAGACGTTGCGTTCGTGACTGTAATTGATCAGCGCCTTGGCTAAGACTGTTAGCCCCAGTGTTGACCTTATTGACACCAGTGACATAGGTGTTCAGGCCAGTACTGAATTGTTGGGTGCCAGTCGCCAGTTGCGTCGTCCCACTGCTGAATTGCTGAGTACCACTAGCAACTTGGTGAGTACCGCTGTTGACCCTAGTTGTCCCAGTGTTGACTTGTTGAACGCCGGTGACGTATTGGCCAACGCCCTGATTCAAAGTTTGAGCACCATTACTAAGTTGTGCTATTCCGGCAACTAGTTGGTTGCTCTTAACGAGTAGCTGCGTTAGACCAGCGACAACTTTTTGATTGCCAGCTTGGAGTTGTGAGACCCCGTTGATATATTTGGTTAACCCAACGGTCATTGTTTGACTACCCTGCTTTAATTTCAGTGAGCTGGCGGCTAAGGTGTCTAGGTTAGTTGCAATTTTTTGATTGGCGGTTTGTAGTTGCTTGCCGCCCGTTGCTAGCTTCTGATTATTAGTAGCTGCTGTTTTAAGGCCGCTGTCAAGTTGTTTGATGGCCGCAAACATCGTCTTAGCATAACTGGTCGTGATAGTCTGAGACACAGATGTGCGGATAGAAGTTACCGCGGAGTCCGCCATCTTACTGGCAACGAAGTTATGGCCGGCACTCGTGTCATAGTGTAAGACCATGGCTTGCGGATGCTGGTCAAGCAAGGTGGTTGCATGGCGTGAGAAGCTTTTTGGAATCGTTAGGACCATGTAATAATGGCCGTTCTTTAAGCCAACTGCAGCTTGGTCAGCGCTGACTTGCTTGAACTTTAAGGCGTCGGATTTTTTTAAGGTAGTCGTCAAATTCCGTCCAACGCTGAGCCGTTTGCCTTGATAAGTGACTGTTTGATCGTGATTGACGACGGCAACTGGCAGGTTATTTAAACGCCCATATGGATCCCACATGGAGCGAAGAAACGTGACGGCATAGATTGATGGTATAAACATGATGATAGCCATCACGATAATCATCAGTTTGTGCTTTCGCATATACGCCCATTCTGCTTTAATCATCATAATGTTTGCCCCTTTGTTTTAATGTTGATTTGAATTGGTACAAAAGTAAATCCCCATATGTGTATTAATGAGAATAACAGGTTTAAAAAAACGTGCCACATCAACTTAGGACAATGTGGGGTTTAATCCACAGATAGGGAACAAGTGGGGTTTAAAAATCTAAATGATGATCATTAAAAATGGCAGTGGCGTATGATGATTGACTTATAGCGCAGGCAATTTTATGCGATTTAATTGGTTAGTTTTGTAATTTTTAAAGGTACTAGTAGTTGAATTTGGTGCTTCAAAGGGTTAAATAAGCGATATTGAATACTCGTACTGATTGTTGATTTGATCGAACAACTTAAAAAGTCCCGCACATTGACAATTGTCAATGTGCGAGACTTTTTAAGTGCAAGGCTTAATGTAATTATGATTGCCAAATGACAAGGTCATCCGGACTGAAATACAATTGCTGGTTAGTACCAAGGCGAACTAAATATTGATGTTTGGCTGGATAAAAAGCAATGACGGTCCCGGCGATACCAAGATAGGGATGGGGTAATTTAACGGTTGTGCCAATTTTTAAAGTTTGCATGATGATTGTCCCCTTAAAACTTAATCATTATCAAGACCGTGACGACGGTAGGCATAGAAGAAGATGCCACAGGCAATCACGAGCCATCCGAGTTGCGTGAGGGCTTCGTGAAGTGTCCATGAAAAGCCACCAGTGGTATACGAGGCGGTAATATAGTGATTAAGCGTGCTACTATACAGATAACTGCTAAAGGATTTAAGGGTGGTATTGAACTGTTCGAAATTCGGTGTCAGGCTTAAAATCAACATCATTGGAATACTGTAGACGCCTGCTTGAGTTTGACTATTAGCGATCAGACCAATAATGTATCCGAGCACGAGACTCGTTAAACTAGTGATAATGGTAATCAGTAAAAAGTTTCCTAAGTGAATTTGCGACCAACTGGCGCCGCTTAGGGGGACCAGTATCAAATTGGTTACGGTCATAATAGCTAGTGGTGGCAATAAACTACCGATGAAAAATTCGGGTCCGGTAATGGAGGAGGTCATTAGGACACGTAACGTATGGTGCTCTTTTTCCTCGGCTAAGGGGTAGCTCGTCATCATGATGCCACCCATAACGATATTGAAGCTTAAGCCCATCCCCAACAACAGGGAAATCAGGGCGACGTGGGATGGTGCTTTACTTTGCATAATACTCTTCATGAAAATAACATACAATATGGCCATGATTGGGGCAGTCATTAGACTCATATTTGAAATGATCAGTCTTAATTTAAGACCGAATAAGGCTTTTATTTTGGTTACTGATAAACTCATTTTAGGCTCCTTCCAGTTACGGTTAAAAAGACATCTTCAAGGGTCGGCTCGCACGAGTGAATCGTCTCAAGCTGCCCAGAAAGCATCCACTGATTAATCTGATAGGTCGTCTCAGGAGATGCTGGGAGTAACAAATCTTGCGCTGCCGATGCAATGTGGACGCGATACTGCTGGTCGCGATTATATTTTAATTGCAATGCTTGTGGGGCTGCACATTCTGCGATGCGGCCAGCGTTGAGTAAGGCGACACGATTGCAGAGACGAGTGGCTTCTAGCATATCATGAGTCGTTAGCAGAATCGCTGTACCCTGGTCGCGTAATTCCCTAATCAGTGCGTGAATTGCTTGGGTCGTGCGGGGATCTAAACCACTGGTTGGCTCGTCGAGGAACAAGACTTGCGGTTGGTGAAGAATTGCTCGGGCCAGAACTAGCCGTTGACGCATACCTTGAGATAACTTACCAGCGAGTTTTTTCTTATGTTGACTGAGACCAACTCGTTCAAGCAACTTATCAACACGTGCAACCGGGACACCAAACATTTTCGCGAAGAATAGTAGGTTTTGGTATACCGATAATTTGTCGTAAAGCCCACTTTGATGCGTGACGATGCCGATTTTTTCATAGCGGTGTTCGTCGTATGCTTGGACAGACTGACCCAGGACATAGGCTTCACCGTTCGTTGGTAATAATTGTCCGGTTAGAATTTTAATGGTGGTTGTTTTTCCCGATCCCGAGGGACCTAAAAAGCCAAAAATTTCACCTGGCTGGACGGTAAAACTAACTTGGTCCAGCGCGGTCGTATTTTGAAATGATTTGGCAATGTTAATCACTTCAATTGCATTTTTTACTGTCATCGTTGCTCGCTGACTCCTTTAAATTTGATTTGGAAGCGTAGTGGCTTCTACAAAATCTAGTTTACTGGAACAATCGTCGAATGTGATTAAATCAAGGTGTAATGGGGCATATTGGGGCCGAATGGTGCATTATTTAGGCTAAATGGTGTCCTAAAAATTGATCAAAGCTTTTAAATCAGTGAGTTTACCGCGAGAGAGGGGCAGTTTACTTTTGTTTTTCAAGATTAACGTGTAACTATTTCGGGAGTAACTGATTAGTTCCACGATTTGTTGTAAATTAACCAAGTAAGAACGATGACAGCGGAAGAAGCCGAGCGTCGTCAATTGTTGTTCTAATTCGCTCATTGTTTGCGATGACGTGAATTGTTCGCCACTGACGTTCAGTTGACTGACCCCGTTGACACTTTCAATAAAATCGATCTCGTTGGGGCTGAAAAAGACTGTTTTATCTTCAACCTTACTTGCAATTTTAAAAATTGGTCTAGGTGTATCTTCTGAAGTGTGTGCGGAATCGGAACTGCTTTCGGTCGCCAAATCAGTCAACTCGAGGCCCTGGTTTGGTCGATAGCGGAAGATAGTCGTACTGGTTAGGACAAGTTCTTCTAATGAGTAGGAGGTCAGCAGTACGGTGACGCCGTGTTCGCGAGTATAGGTTAAGGCTGCTAAGTACAGCTCAATGCCAGCGTTGGTCAAGTTGGTCAGGGGACTTTCAATTAGTAACAAGTCCGGTTGTAGGATGAACGCCCGCAGTAAGGCCAGACGTTGTTGTTGATCAAAGGATAAGTGCTTGATCTTAGTATGGGCGACGTCTTTGAGTGCGAAATACTGCAAAATGTCATCCAGATCCGTCTCAAAGGTGCTGATGCGTTGAAAGTTCTTCAAATAAGTCGAGACTGTTAATTGCGGATAAAAGCCGTCATCATGAAAGATGGCTTGGATACGTGCGGGAGTGAGGCCAGTCATGACGCCACTAGTTTGGGGCGTCGTTTGGCGTAATAGGTTGAATAGGGTTGTTGCCTCAACGTGGCTCATCTGAATGCCGATGTTACTTTGCGCTGGAATGGTGAGCGTGAAATCTTTTAAAATCGTTTGGTGTGCTTGTTGTTTAAAGATGTTGCTTAACTGAATTGGTTGCATGGTGAGAACCTCGTTATTTTTAATGATATATGCTTTCTAATTGATGGTGCTGAGTTAACACAATAATGTATTAAATATATAGGGTTATGGCACTAGATGTAGGCAGTAACAATATACCATATTGAAACGTCCAACGGTGATTCACGCTAATTGGAAATGTTATGCCGAGCTACGGAAAAATAGAACAATGCGTGCCGTAAGACGGCAACATATCGTCCTATTTTTCCGTTAATGTATGATTGTAGAATAGACGTTTTAATTTGTCGGTGGTCGTAAAGTTCTACAAATTCAGATAAATTATTTCGGGACAAAATGTTACCATTCTAAACATTGAATATATTTGACTTGGATAGCCCGTTTCTAAGATGAATTGCATTTCCTGCAGATTCGCAGCAATACTTAATTCAACAAGGCCACTCTGGTGGTTAACTTCTTGCAGTCCCGTACTGCCAATAGTGGTTGCTCATCGAGCCAAGGTTGCTTCAATTCGTACCAGGCGACTGGTGCTGCTATTTCACAAGATGGTAATTTCATAGACTGGGTGCACGATGGCTAAGACATTTTGCATGTAGCATTGAGTGATCGGAAAGTCTCAGTAAAATCCATCGTGAAAAAAGCAATCAAGTCATTGCTCATTTTCATTATAATATGCTGCATAGTGGATCTTTACTAAAATGCTAGCAACTAATAGGTGGATTGAATGGGATGAGATTGGTGTTTTAAATTTAATGATCAGGGAAGCATCCAAGAAATGTGGTATATGATTGATGAATTGCGAGTTGCTCAGGAATTAGAACATAGGCCGGATTAATACTAGTTAGACTTGTGTCAGTTTAATATTGGAAATTATCAAGAAGGGCGACCAACGAATTGGTCGCCCTTCTTGATTCAGACTAATTTAAATCTTGTGAAACTAAATTTTCAAAACTGATAACATGTGCGATATGTTGATATCTTCATGCCTAAAAACAGTTGTTAGTGACTGTACCGAAGTTAGTTATTGGAAAGGTGATTTAGTCAAAAGCAAACGAATTGCTAGTGAACTCGTCACTATGACTGAACGAACTGGTCGTTAAGATTGAAGACTATCACGCTGATATTTGAAAGCACGACCTTATTTAGACGTTATGGACTGAATAATGAGATGTGATTTTCAAGAGTTTGTTTGTTTCGTTCAACTAAAAGTGGTGGCCATTCTAATTTTGAGAACGACCACCGCTTTTACGTTAATGATGATAAACGACTCGACGCTTTGCCTCATTTTTTGAGAGAAGCAGTTGATTAAATTGGCAAGAAAAATAGTTATTAATGGGTCGTTTTGAATTTGCTATACAACGTTTTACCAAGATAAGTAAGTATCAGAAATATAAGGAAAGGTAGTATAACTAATATTAAAAAATTACCATCTCGATTGGAACCCCAGAAAACCAGTAGGACAATTCTAAACGCAATTAATAATAGCAAGCTTACGGTCAATGAGTTAGTGAGAAATCTTTGCATGGGTTACCATCTCCAAAAAATTAAGCCATAATTTAATTATAAACTGAGTCGTCTTTCAAATCGATATCAAATCCTCTTTTTAGGACATTAGGAAAATCGGCGGTAACATTGGCCGGAAACTTATCCAACTGTGGATCAACTGTGACCTTCACATAATGGTCAATGTACCAAGTGCTGTTAACGAAGAATGTTATGCAACGATGCAATTAGATTGTTCGTCAGAAGCGTAATGAGTAAAGCGCACGGATCGTTAGATAACGGATTCTTAAGGAGCAACTCGATGTTGCCTTGACGTTTTTTTACGGAATAGCAGTTGGTTGAGTTCACTGTCCAGTCATAGACAGGTTACCTTAAATAGGTATAATGATGACGAAATTGGGCATTCAATCGATGGTAGTTATACGAAGTACGTGCTGGTTAAGGAAGTAAATGTGACTCCTATTGAGGTTGATATTCCGTGGGAACAGGTGGGGCGCTACTAGAAATGTTGCAAACGGTCTATGGTTCGCTAGCCATGGAACTTCAAATAATGTGGGGCAGCATGATGTTCTGTGAATTCGCGGTGGCACAGCAACGGTTGATTTAATGGTAAACACGTCGTGATGCTTTAACATAAGTTTGATGATGTTTTGAGAAATGGGACACCTGTGCAAGGTAATATATTATTAAAGTGACCGTTCTGATTTAGGAATTCTCGCTCAGAGCGGTCACTTTAGACTGGCATACATCTTTAAATTACAGTTTGTTAGTTTGATTTAGCTGAATAGATGGGCGGGCGCATCGCGAGAGGCCACTTTAAAATCTATTAGTAAACTTCAACCAATGTAGATAGCGGTCATGCGCTTTTTTCAGCCGCTGATAGCGTCGTGGTTGCTTACGGTAAAAGTCTTGATGGTAATTTTCTGCGGGCCAAAATTGCTGTAGTGGTTCAATGGCCACGACAATTGGTTTTTGATAACGTTGCGCGTCAATAATGGCTTGTTTGGATGCTTGGGCAATGGCTAATTGACTTTGATTGGCATAGAAGATAACTGGTCGATACTGGCTGCCACGATCGTTAATTTGGCCAAAGCGGTCAGTGGGGTCGATCAATTGCCAATAAATATCGACCAGTTCCTGGTATGAGATTTCACGGGCATCATACTTAATTTCAACGGCTTCAACGTGCCCAGTATACTGTCCGCTAACTTGCTCATAAGTAGGTTGTTCCCATGAACCACCCGTGTAACCAGAAATGACGGCGTTAATTCCGGGACGCTGATCAAAGGGCTCGACCATGCACCAAAAACACCCGCCAGCAAAGACAGCCCGTTCTTCATGAGGTGATTCCACTGTCGGTTGGGGTGTTGTCACTTTTGTTTGCATCGGAGTGGGCGCCTGGCCGGTGATTGCGAGATAAAAGTCCATGACATCCGGAGTTAAGTTGTTGCGGATAGCTAATGGCCGCAAATCAGCTTCCAGTTGTTTTAATTGGCCAGTCGGTGACAGTTGCTGCCGATTGTCCTTGGCTTGGACTAATAAGTGGCGTTCCCAGTCCCGCGTCGCCGGGTTGATAATTAAGTTGTATATTTCGCGTAGTAAGTCTTCGCTGTTTGATTTCATCTGGATTGCGATGCAAAATATGAAGAAATATCGTCAGTCATGACTAATTTCTACATTTATGGCGATTGCATATTTCCTTTCTTTAGCTTGTTGATTGTTGTTAGGTGACCTAGCCTTGATATTTCACAAAGGCGTAGTTACACTGAACAACTTTGGAGACGTTAGGATTAGCTGGAACTGGCTTTTTGAATGCTGTTGTCTATCGTTAGGAGACCGTCAAATTTAGCTTGATTTTAACACGATGGTTTCACGGGTACATAATGTTATGATTTGAAATTTGATTTTGATAATCTCAAAGTTAACTGGCTGATGATTAAAACGCCATGAAGTAAGTGCGATGGGTTAAGAAGCCTATAAAAACGTGCCTGATAATAAGGTGAATGTCGCGATAAACATGTAACTGGGTGTGCGCTTGGTGGTCGTTAATCGGTGAATTGATGGTTTGTTAGCAATTTTGCATATTAAAAATAATTATTTGAAATGTAAAAACTGAATTTTCCTAAACTGTATTTGTAAATTTGTGTTTTATATGGGATTGTTAGTAACAAGTACATCAATTTAAAAATGAACCAAATTTTTACCTAGTACAGTTAAATCATATTCAACACGAGGAGGAATCTCCAGATATTGTTTTCTATTAATTAATCCGTCCATTGTGAAATCATTAAGAGAATTAGCAAGGAATTTTGACGGGATGGAATCAAGAGTTCTCTTTAATTCGTTATATCTCATTGGAGCCTTTTTTAATGCAATAACGTTTAAAATACTAATCTTATATTTTCCTCCAATTTTGTTGAGTGTGTATCCAAATCCGGTCTCGGATAAATCTATATTAAAAACTTCTTCTAGTAAATCGTCTTTTATCATTGCATTAGACTCCTTTAGGTGCGTTATTGTAAAACTTGTAAACAAAGCAGTCCTATACTTATTTCATGTTTAAATCAAGGAGAGATTAAAATGAAAACTATATATTTACGCACATCCTTATGACGGAAGTCTAAACCACTCAATTTTGGAAGGCATTACAAAAAAATTCACAGATAATAATGTTGAATACCAATTAATTAATTTGCATGCTGACAAATTCAACCCAGTACTTACATCGAATGGGCTATACAAGTATTTTCACGGTAACGCAGATGATCTATAAAAAAATACCGATCAATGCTTAAACAGACGGATGATTTGATCATGATTTTTCCAAATTGATGGTATGCCTGCAATTCTCACAGTTTTTTTGATAAGGTAATGATTCCACAAGTTATTTACGAAACTGATAGTGATGGAATGATGTTTGAAAAACTTACTGATATAAAAAAAGGCAACAATTGTTACGACTGCTGGTCAGACGGAAAACTATTTTGAAAAGAATAATATCAATTCATTATCAACGACGTTTATTGACCAAATACTACCTAATATTGGAATGAAGAAAGAAAATATCACAAGACTACATTTTGGAACAGTACATCAAACTAAAGATGATAGTTCTGCATTTTTGAATAAAGTCATAAAGACAATTTAATATAAGTGGTCGTTGGAACTACAGCATGGTCAAGAGTGATTTACAAGTTTCAACCAGCACGGATAAATTATTGTCTGAGTCTGTTTTAGACTATACGACACTACGTTTTCCATGGCTAAACGACCGTGACGAAGTTAAGTATTCGATTACTTATAAAGATGAACCGTTTTTTAGGGGCAGGTTCGCGTCCAAGCATGGCCGACGTGATTGTTAAGATTATTGCCGATTCCGATTATCTGAAAAATGATAGTGTTGAGGTTGCAGATGCGGATACTTGGGGTGAAACGCGTCCAGTTTATTAAAAGTCATTGATTTTTATTCAACAAGACCTGTCAAACTTGACCTTTGGCGGGTTTTGTTGTGTTTAGACTCAGTAATTTAATTTAGATAATTCGTTTATATTTACAAGTTCGGATAAGATTGCAAAAAATTTAGCTTTGAATAAGCAAGCATTCTCATGATTCACATAGTGAGAGCTGCTATTTTTAATTTTAACTCATTATTGGTCGGCATAGCTAACAGGATAACCATTATTTCAAGCAGTTTAAACAAGACGACTAGTTTCTGATTTCTATTTAATTTTGTCTTTGAAAAGGCGTGCGTTGACGATCAAAAAAGGTAATGGACACACTTTTTTCTTTATAACCTGCCGATGTTTTTAAAAGCATTGAGATACAGCATGATTTAATAAAAATAAACGTAATTACATTAAAAATCAATTGTAATTTTAGCATAATAGTCTTAACAGAACTTGAGGTGATACTATGCAACAATATTTAGTTTTTGATATTGGTGGTACGGATTTAAAGTATGCCATCATTGATCGGTCAGGTAAATTGATTCTAAAGGCAAAACAGCCAACTCAGAAAGATTCTTTGTCACAGTTTGTTCAGGAATTACAGGTGATTATTACCCAATACGCTGGTCAAATTAGTGGAATTGCCATTAGTGTTCCAGGCAAGGTTCACCATCCCGATGAAATGATTGAGTTTGGCGGCATGCTCCCAATTCTTAATCGCGTTCGATTAAGTGATTATTTGGATACGACAGTCCCAATTGTGGTTGAAAACGATGGGAAAGCTGCCACACTAGCAGAATTATGGCAGGGAAATTTGAGAGCGGTTAATAATGGCGTCGTTCTGGTTCTAGGTACCGCGGTTGGTGGCGGAATTGTTTTAAACCACCATTTGATTCGCGGCAGTCATGATCAAGCGGGTGAGTTAAGTTTCATGAAAGCTGGGCAAAAATTTACGCCGTTAGAAATGTTTGGGGCCCAAGGATCTGCAGTACGAATAATTAAAGAGATTTCACAAAAGCTAGGATTACCAACGTTAACCGATGGTGTTGCAGTTTTTGACGCCATTAAGGCCGGTAACCGGGTTGCCACGACTATTTTTGACCACTACTGTTATCAGATTGCCACACTCATTCAAAATATTCAGAGTGTGATCGATGTCGAACGTTACGTGGTTGGTGGTGGCATTTCCGCGCAAGCGAGTGTTGTTGAAAATATTAACCGACAACTTGACCGGCTGCGAGCCAATAATTCTATGATTAGTTCAACGTTGCAACGGCCGGAAGTGGTCACGAGTCAGTTTCACAATCTGGCCAATAGTTACGGCGCGTTATACCAGTTAATTCAAGAAACGGAGTTGAGTAAAAATGGATAAAAATTTCTTGTGGGGTGGAGCGGTTGCTGCTCATCAATTAGAAGGTGCTTGGAATGTTGATGGTAAAGGTGTGAGCGTGGCGGATATTATGACTACAGCCCAAAATGGTCATGAACGGCGTATTACTGACGGGGTAATCCCAGAAGTGTACTATCCTAATCATCAGGGAATTGATTTTTATCATCGTTATCCTGAGGATATTAAGTTAATGGCGGAAATGGGGTTTAAGACGTTTCGAATCTCCATCGCTTGGACCCGAATTTTTCCAAACGGGGATGAATTACAGGCTAATGAAACTGGATTGAAGTTTTATGACGATTTATTTGATGAATGTCGTCGGTACAGTATTGAGCCCATGATTACCCTATCCCATTTTGAAATGCCTTATCATTTAGTGACAGCGTATGGGGGATGGCGGAATCGTAAGCTAATTGATTTCTTTTTGAAGTATGCGGAGACGGTTTTTAAACGCTACCGTGAAAAGGTTAAGTATTGGATGACTTTTAACGAAATTAATAACCAAACCGATTATACTAAAGCCTTCTTCATGGTGACTAATTCTGGTTTGAAGTTGACTAAAGATGACCCCGCTGCTGAGCAACTGATGTACCAGGCTGCTCATTATGAATTGGTAGCAAGCGCGCTTGCTGTAAAAATGGGGCATGCCATTAATCCTAAATTTAAAATCGGTAATATGATCAATATGACCCCAATTTACCCTTTAACGGCTGATCCAGATGATATGCTGATGGCCCAGAAAGCGATGCAAACTAGGTATTGGTACACTGATGTTCAAGCTAATGGGCAGTATCCAAGTTACGTGATGCGCTATTTTGAACGCTCCGGTTTTAACTTAGACATTACTTCCCATGATTTAGCAGCCCTTCGTGCAGGCATCGTTGACTACGTTGGGTTAAGTTATTACAATTCTTTTACCGTGCAAGCTAGCGCCAACAATCCAACTTACAAGTTCATCGGTGAAGCAACAACTGTTGCGAACCCAACGCTAAAAGCTAGTGATTGGGGTTGGACAATTGATCCGAAGGGTTTACGGTATGCCTTAAACTGGTTAAACGACCGTTATCATCTCCCACTGATGATTGTTGAAAATGGACTAGGAGCAGTAGACAAGGTTACGAATGACGGAAAGATTCATGACACCTACCGCATCGGTTATTTACGCGCACACGTTGAACAACTAAAATTGGCAGTTGATGTTGATGGGGTAAACGTTATGGGTTATACGCCATGGGGGTGTATTGATCTAATTTCAGCTGGAACTGGGCAGATGTCAAAGCGGTACGGCATGATTTACGTTGACCAGGATGATTCAGGTCATGGTTCGTTAAAACGATTACGGAAGGACTCTTTTTATTGGTATCAGCGGGTGATTCAAACAAACGGGCGTGTTCTATGAATAACAGTGAGGTAAAGGCAAAACGTCGTGTGTTTTCCCTATTAGCAATTTCCCTATTACCTATGACAACGGGGGTAGTTGCTAGTGCCGTCGCTCAAATTGGTAATGTTGACCCCACGATGAGTAACTTAATTGTGACCATGCCATTGTTTGCAATGACAATTATGGTTATCCTAAGTGGCCGGTTGGTCGCCTGGCTAGGAACTAAAAGTGTCGTGATAGGAGGATTACTGATCACGAGTCTCGCGTCCGTGCTAGCGTTTATCGCACCTAATTTAACGGTATTACTGGGGGCACGGTTACTCCTAGGTGTGGGTTTAGGTTGTTATAACTCTCTAGCGGTTAGTTTGATTAGTATTCAGTATTATGGCGAACAACGTCGGCGTTTGATGGGATTTCAAAACGCAACTCAGGGGCTCGGTGCGATGCTGGCTTCATTGGCAGTTTCCGGATTGTTGCTATTGGGTTCGCGCTACGCTTTTTTAATCTACCTGATTAGTTTACCAATTGCGTGGTCGTATTTTAAGAACGTTCCGAATGTACAGTTTCCAAAGATGCTCCGAACTACTCAGCTTGAGCGAACGTCATCACGCCCGGCCTTGTGGTACTACGTCATCACGCTGTTTCTATTAATGACGTTATACATGGTAGCAAATTTGACCATTCCGAGTTTGATCTTGACGCGCCATATCGGGACTGCAAGCACAGGTGCGGTGGCTCTAAGCTTATTTTCCCTGGGAACAATTTTAGCAGGGGTGAGTTTTGGTCGATTAAAGGTTCGGTTACCCCGATTCATACTAGCGCTTAGCATGTTGACAATGTTGGTGGGATTTTCGGGACTATTATGGGGGCAAACTAAGCTAATGATCATGCTTGTATCATTTTTAATTGGTGGGAGTTTTGGCCTTTACGTGCCTGAAATTTTTAATACCGCTACGACGCTAGTGACTAAGGATAAAGCTAATACGATTACGATGGTTTTAATGACTAGTTCAAACTTGGCTTCGTTTGGCGCTTCGTTTTTCTGCGTTTTACTGAAAACGAATGGTACCAATGCTAGTCTTCTGATCAACGCAATTCTGATTTTATTCGTTCTAATTGTGATTAATTTGTCCCAGAACAAACGTCTTGATCAGGCCATTGAATAATGTGAATGATGTAAATAATAATTGATTGAAAAGTGCTCAATCTGAGAGCACTAACGTAAAGACCGTGATTATTCTTAATTTTTGGAATAATCACGGCTTTTTAGCTTGTGTACTGTTCTCATAGCTGAAAAAAATCAATCTAAAGATCATGAAAATATAATTAAGTTCTATTTTAAACTCTATTTGGCTAATTAGACGATTTGTTGTTGTTGGCGAAACTTGAGTGGAGTTTGTCCGGTTTGCTTTTTAAACGCTCGGGTGAGCTCTCCCTGATTAGCAAAGCTTAATTCATCAGCCACCTCGCCAATTGACTTAGTGGTAAAGATCAATTGCAACTTTGCATACTCGATTTTTTGAGTGATAATAAACTGCATTAGTGGGGTTCCAGTAGTCTCTTTAAAAAGGTGCATCAAGTAAGAATCGCTGGCATGAACGTGTTCGGAAACCGTGGAAACATTTTTCACTGTAAGAACATGATCATAAATGTATTCTTGAGCTAAGTAGATAATTGAAGGAATATTCTGCCGTTTGACCCGGGCAACATTTTTTAAGAACAGTTCTCCAATTTCGCGAGTGTATTCGTAAACGTTCGTAATATCGGTTTGACGTTCAGCCGTTTGGATACACTGATCACTGAGCCCATAAGCTACTTCAGCAAATACGCCCCCACGAATTGCGGCTCGGGTGAACAGGGTCGTCGCGGCGATGGTAATATTTTTTTTGCTCCGGAGATCATAACTGGCTAAACGGCCAAAGTTGCCGGCTGCCATGAAAGGAACATAGTAACGGTTAAATTCCGTTAAATTACCATGTTCGACGCCCAATAGCATCTGTTGTTCGGTAAGGTAGCCTTGATAGTAAGCATGTGGTTCGGTAGCCATAAAATCACGGGGCTTGTGGGTAATGCGGGTCAAGGCTTCGTCAACTGCGGCTAGTTGTGCACTTGAAAATTTGGGCAGAACTTGATTCAACTCAATAAACAGTGACTGAAGATTAGCTTTAAACTGAGTCAAGCTACTGAGGGGCATTTCGTCAGAATAATTTTCGTTGCCTTGAACCGAAACGTTGTGATTCCATATCGCAATTAAATCATTTTGGTATGGGAATGTTGCAATTAAGCCAACTTGATTTAAAAAGGCTAAGCTAATATTTTTGGATGATTCATTTGGGGTAACTAATTTATTGAGCCATTTTGTATTAAAGGTCGGTGTTACCGGGCTCGTATAACTAGTCAATAAGTCATAGTGTTGGTTGAATGTGTAGGTTGCGTAATTCGTACCTTGGTGGAAAAGTGTTAATAGCTGGGTAACGGGAATATTCATAAAATCACCTTAATCCATAATTTAATAAAAAATAGCATTTATAGCTAAAATATTTAAATCGATTATAGCATAATACTAATTGTAAACGGTTACTAAGGAATTGATAAACGAGGTGTCCATTTTGAAATTTGAGCGTATTGAAATTAACCATATGGTAGAACCAATGGGCTATCAATTTCCTGAATTATTAATACAGGGATTTGTAAGCGGTTCAAATTATGACGATTTACAAAAAGACTTAGAAATAAAACAATTTACTAATATTATCTATCAGAGTGGGTGGCAGCGCGCCACAGATTTATGCTTTCAGTTAACTGATTTGAAATTGACTCCCAAAACACGTTACGTGGTTACCATGCGGTTAAAAGACGGTGCTGATCATCAGTGGCAAGTTGAGACCTGGTTTGAAACGGGGTTAATGACCCAACAACTTGCCGGCGAATGGATTGGTACCAGCCACTCAGATTTACACGGTATTGAATTGGTGAAACAATTCAATGTTCCACAAGGTGTTCAACAAGCCCGGCTATATGTAACCGGTTTGGGATTATATGAAGTGTATTTGGACGGCATGAAGGTGGGTTCTGAGTACTTAGCGCCAGGGTTTACAAATTACAGTTATTATACTCAATTGGCAACCCATGACGTTTCAGCCAGTTTGGCGACGGCGGGACAGCACGAATTAGTGGTCCGGTTAGCGGACGGTTGGTATCGTGGCAAACTCGGGCTGAACGAACGGGGCGGTATAGCCGCTAATTACGGAAATGCATTGATGACAAATGCCGAACTGGATTATCAAGGAATTGACGGTATTGCCCACCGCGTCATCACTGACCATACTTGGGTAGCACGCTTATCACCGGTAACCCACTCCGGACTTTATTATGGTGAAGATTACGATGTAACTCAGACGGATACCAAGGTCCCAGTTACAACCTTCGAGCAACCTAGCAAGTATGTAGTTGACCGCTTGAGTTTACCTATTACGACACATGAACGGTTGGCCGTTAAAAAGGTAATTCGAACCAATCATGGTGATACAGTGCTAGATTTTGGACAAAATTTTGCGGGGTGGGTCATTTTTAAAGATCGGTTGGTTAAGGGGACTAAGATTCAAATTGAATTTGGCGAGATCATGCAAAATAGTGAGTTTTACCGTGAAAACTTGCGTTCTGCCCGGGCAACCTTTACGTACGTCAGTGACGGTAAGGGGAACACAGTCCGACCTCATTTTACTTACTTTGGATTTCGTTATGCACGATTAGTTAACTTTAGTGAAGTTGATCCGGATGACTTTCAAGGAATTGCGCTGTACTCTGACATGCGAACGATTGGCGCAATAGAAACGGATCAACCGTTAGTTAATCGCTTTTTCAAAAATGTTCAGTGGGGACAAAAGAGCAACTTTATGGATGTGCCAACTGATTGTCCACAACGTGACGAACGGTTAGGTTGGACAGGTGATGCTCAGATTTTTGCGAAAACTGCCAGTTACAACATGGATACTTACCAGTTTTTTACAAAGTATAGTTTTGACATGGCCGTTGAACAAAGTCTTCACCAGGGTAAGGTCACACTATACGCACCCGCCGTTGGCCAGGATGACGGCGGTAAGGCCGTTTGGAGTGACGCCACGACCATTATTCCATGGACTATGTATGAGCGAACGGGAGATGCCATTATTTTAACCCAGCGATTTGGTGCAATGGCGTCTTGGGTTGATTGGATCCATGACCGGGCAACTAGTAAAGGACACCCGTTCTTATGGCTAGGTGATGATCAGTTAGGAGATTGGTTGGCGTTAGATACAGATGATATCATGCATTTAAAGGGACGTACTCCTGATGATCTGATAGCAAGTGCTTACTATTACTATTCGGCTAGTATTGTGGCTAAAGCAGCGACAGTCCTAGGAAAGCAACCGGAACAGGACTATTACCAAAACATGGCCGACAACGTTAAACAAGCATTCTTAAATGAATTTTTCACTAAAACAGGTCGATTTATTACGGATACCCAAACGGCGCTTGCACTCTGCTTAAATTTAGGGCTATTTCCGGAAAATCAAACAAAAAAAATGACGGCCCAGTTGATTCAGACCATTGAAAAAAATCAGAACCATTTAACGACTGGTTTCGTGGGTACGCCCCAGTTATTACCGGCGCTTTCTAGTAATCAGGCGCATGGGGTGGCGGTGGCACTTTTCTTAAATCAGGGGTTTCCAGGCTGGTTATACGAAGTTGCTCACGGTGCTACTACGATTTGGGAACGCTGGGACTCTGTTGAACCAGATGGCACAATTAATGATAATGGTATGAACTCACTCAATCACTATTCTGCGGGGGCTGTTATGCAGTGGGCCTATGAATACTTAGTTGGGATTCAACAGTCTGATGCAGGAAGAGTATTGACTATCAATCCGGGAATTACGCCAGAATTCAGACATGTTAATGGGCAAACTGAGATTAATAATGGTGTAGTCAAGGTTGATTGGCAATTATTAAATTCAGCGGGTAGTAAGGTTGAGATTCACACGACGATCCCGTTTGGAATCCAGGCCCGGTTACAGTTACCCCGAGCAACTGAGTATTTAATTAATGGTCAAAAATATCGAAACGGGGATTTACTCGCAGCGGGCGAGTACGTGTTTACCTACGTGCCAGCAACCCCATTTTTAGCTCAGTTTAGCGTTCATACTCAGCTAGAAAAATATTGTCAGGATGCTGACTTAACACGTCAACTTAGTAAGCTGGTGCCATTCTGGAGTTTCTTAGCCTTACCAGGAAACATGGAGAAATTTGAGAAATATTCATTGTTACAATTAAGCTCAGAAATGCGCGGTATCGGGTTTAAGCCATTTAATCAGCAAGATATTCAAACTATTAACCAAGTGTTTACGAATGCCGCTAGTCGGCACGTCCAAGAGGAGGAACAGCATCATGCGTAAAACATTCATGCGACTTTCATTATTATTACTATCGATTTTTACCGTAAGTGCGGGAGCCACCGCTGCCACAATTCCAATGATGATCCGAAGTTTTTCAAATATTAACCCCACGTTAATTGAACTTTTGATGACTGTACCATCATTAGGAATCATCATCTTTACACCACTTAGTAATTTCTTTGCTGATCGATTTGGCGTAAAAAACACTATTCTGACTGGGTTAGTGGTGATTTTGATTTCAGGAATCACACCAGCGTTAACTACGAACTTTAGTTTGATTTTTGCTTCCAGAATTGGAATTGGTATCGGTACTGGCCTATTAGCATCGTTTGCACAATCCTTAATTATTTTCTTGTACGACGGGGAAGAGCAGCAACACATGATGGGACTTTCCAGTGTTTTTCAAGGCTTAGGGATGTTTGTAATCACCTATTTTGCCGGAGTTTTAATGAATTTTAATTGGCAAACGGCTTACTGGGTCTATTTAATTGCGCTACCAATTGCCTTAATGGTTGCTTGGTTTATTCCCAAAGGTGTCGGTAAAGTCGAATCTAACCCTGCTGCAACAACTCAGAGTAACATTAACAGTAAACACGTCGATGGTAAAATTTGGGGACTGGCTGCATTTGCTTTTCTGTTCAACGTGACCTTTGCGTTTATTACAATTAAATTTGCGACTCTAGTTGTTTCCAGACATTACGGAACAGTGATGGACGCAAGTACCTTGTTGGGAATGATGTCCTTTGCAATGGCTGCGGGTGGATTTATCTTCATGTATATTCAGAAACACTGGAAAGCCTATTCGATGGCGATTGCACTAGGGTTTGCAACAATTGCATTTTTTATTTTAACCGTTTCACATTCACTAATCTTAAGTGGAATCGGGGTTATCTTTGTTGGTATCGCCGTGGCTGTTTTTATGGCCTCAATGGTAACTTCTGTGAGTTATTTAACTTCCGCCCAACAAGTTCCCTTTTCAACGTCAGTTGCTATTACTTGTGCTAACGTAGGTACGTTGGTCTCACCATACGTTGCTCAGATGATTAGTCAGCTATTTGGTAATCAAACGCCTAGCTTTACTTTCATGGTTGGGGCAGTTATTTTTCTTGTACTAACCATCTTGGCTAGTTTAATCGGGGTAAACTACGGTAAACTGGCATACACGCAATCCGCACCATTTAAACAAAAAGCAATTTAGGAGATATGAACTATGTTAAGTAAAGAAGCCCATGCAGCTATCGCCATTGCACAGACGATTAAACTACAACAAGCAGCACCATTAACGGCAGAAAACATTAAACAGGCGCGGATTGGCGCGGATAATGGCAATTCATACACGCTACCGGATAGTGTAACTTTAAAGATTGTTAAAACTGATAAAGTTAACGGTGAATTTTATTTATTGAATCAAAATCAACACCCTGAAACGGTTTTAATGTTTTTGCACGGTGGTGCGTACGCTACCGGAACGGTTAAATCTCGGCGTGAGCTGGCGATTAACTTAGGATTGAAGAGTGGGTACGATACTTTTTCAGTGGATTACCGGCAATATCCGGAAGCTAAGCACCCCGCCGCACAACATGATGTGGAACGGGCGTATCAATATTTACAAGAACGATATCAAAACGTGGTCCTGTTTGGCGAATCTGCCGGTGCAAGCTTAGCGCTAACGCTAACACTGGCGTTGCGGGATCAACAAAAGAAACTGCCAGCTAGAATAGTGGTATTTTCACCAGTCATTACGCAACTAAACTTATTGGCTTCCGAATTCTTAAATCAGGAGCGCGATCCAATGTTGTTAGGAGCGGGGAAACCGGTACCGTATTTTGATCACCCTGAAAGTACTTCACCCTTAGTTTCTCCAATTTACGGCGACTATATGAATTTTCCACCGATTATGATCAATTGTGGAACTGAGGAAGTGAAGTACGATGACGCGGTAATTCTAAATAAGTTATGTGAAGATGCACATGTTCCGGTCACGTTTAAGGCGTGGCGAGACCTGTTTCATGTATTTGTCCTATTCGATATGCCCGAAACCGAGGTTGCCTTAACGCAAATTGCTAGTTTTTTGCAGTTATAATTGAGTTACAGGTTGTGGCAGTAATATCCTGTAGTAATAAAAGATAATGTCAGCTTTTATTACAACGCTACAATACTCGTAGTTAATGGCGCATAATGCTTGTGAAGAAAATGGACAACGATCATGATGAAACTGTTACACGGCTTTTCCATGATTGTATACGTCAATGATAAATACCAACTGGACCTTCTAAACCATAAATTGATGTTGTTACTACCACGCTTTAACTAATGTTCAACTAAAGATTGAAAAAACACTATGCTTAGGGGCATAGAAGTTACCCGAAGTGGGACTCCTATGCCCCTATTATTTTATAATGGTAGTGAAGACAAAACCGTGGAAAATAACGTTTATAATAAAGCGGTTGCATTTCCGAACATCTTTCGCTAGAGTGGAATAGTAAACCTAAACTGACCAAGTTCTAGTAGGTCAAGCGGATGAGAGGGAACCTTAATATGTATAAAATGATTGTTTGTGACTTAGATGAAACCTTAATGAATGACGATGGTACGTTGTCAGAAAAAAACACGGCGGCGATTCAAGCCGCCGCTGCTAAGGGCGTTTACTTCGTGCCGAACTCTGGCCGCAGTTACACGTCGTTTCAAAATGATTTAGAGACGATGGGCTTGCGTGATCAACCGCACCAATATTCGATTTCTTATAATGGTGGCTTGATTTTAGAAAATAAAGATAACCGACCGATTGCGGTCAATGCGATGCCTCATGACGTTGCGAAGGGGGTTTTTGCAGCCGGCATTGCAAACAAGCAGGCGGCTACGCATGTGTATACGCAAGACGCGTTATATATCTATAATCCGATTTCAACGGATTCGGATTATCTTCAAAACCGTGGCGTTACGTTTACAACGATGACAACGCCTGACTTTGACCAATTCAAGGACCTGAATGTGATGAAGATTATTATGGCATTGCCAACGATGGCGGACCGCAAACAAATGCGGGCGGATGTTGAAGCCATCGTCGATCCTAGTAAACTGGCCGTAACTTACTCATCTGATCGGTACGTGGAGTTCAATCCAGCTGGAGTCGATAAGGGGAGCGCCGCGGTTCAATTGGGCCAACTGCTGGGAATTAGTGCGGATGAGATTATTGCAGCGGGCGACAATAGTAATGATTTACCAATGCTGAACGCGGTCGGGCTACCAGTGAGTGTTGCTAATGGTATCGATGCCGTCAAAGCAGCGGCAAAGTACGTGACGGTTGGCGATAATAATCATGATGCGTTGGCGGAAGTGATTAACAAATTTGTTTTATAGCACTATATTTATCATAAAAACAAAAGTCCAGGTTTGAATTCCGGCTTTTACAAGTGGTATCATGGTAATTGAAAATATGATAATATGAGAGCAATTATTGGTTACAAATTACCGAATGGGGGAACACGCATGAGTGCGATTCGCGACGATTTAGCTAAGGCGATTAAAAATAAACACCTGGTTGAGATTTATTCAAAGGGAACCAATGAACAGTTCAGTGTCGGTTACGTCATTCAGCAGGATGAAAAGTTTGTGCTGGTTAAGGCCGTTAACGTTGATGGTGAGCTTGATGGGTTAGTCGTTTTTCGTAAGGCATCGTTAGCCCGCGTGATTAGTGACACGGATTATTTGAAGAGCATGGCGACCATTATTACGTTAGCTAAACAACGTGGTTACTATGATATTTGGAATACCGAACGCTTGATGAATAAATTATTGAAGAAGCAACATAAAACTAAGCATTCGTTGTTAAAGACGTTGTTAATGCAAGCGTTCCATCATGATCAAGTCATCCAATTATCTGGACGAATTAAGAAGCACGGTGATAGTTACGCTGGCTTTATTCACAGTGAACATAAAAAGTATATTGAATTTAATTACGTGGATATGTTTGACCTTGAAAAGCGGCCACAAATTGCAATTCGCTATGCTGAAATTGATGAGGCCAGTTTTCATAGTTTCGAAACCTTTAATACAACTGCAGTTATCGAGAGTTTTATGCCCGGTGACTTTCACTAATAACAATCTTTGAGCGACGCCAATAATGAATGGGGGTCGCTTTTTTGTATTCGTGACTGTTGCGACGTGTTGCTATTTTTCAGGAGCCGAAAAATAGCATTAAAGCTGGCTTTTCTGATGTTTATGAGTCGTAGCAAGGAAGTCAGTGATTCAGTAAAGATTGTTAAGTTTTTACCGCGCAAATATACAAATCACATTTATTTCGCTACAATAGTAATATTGAGCATTATGCGGGGGAGGGGAGCAGTTATCGTTTACGTTTATTGGTATATCGCGGCTTTTGACCATTGGTATTCGGTTATGCTGATATTCTTATTACAGCTATTAATTAATCGTGAATTGCGCCAGAAGCGGGTGTATGTCAGTATTGCGGTGATGACCCTGTTCTTAACGGCAATCTACATGTTATATGACGATTATTCGGATATCGTTACGTTTATCGTGAATATGGGATTGTTGGCGTTTGTTCGCCGTAAAAAGTACTTTATCGTAACCAGTCTAACGGCCACATTAGCATACATTCTCTTTAGCTTTTTTGGTAATTATGCGACAGAATCCATTTTTCATCTACTCAATCTTGGCTTGAATGATTGGAGTGGCTGGCTGTTTGAAGTTATTGGTGAGTCGATCGTCACGGCATGCATGTTGGCCGTTGTGGTTAGTTTTAAAGTTTTGCAAAAACGTTATCCGCGTCAATTTAGTGACGCAGTGACACTGAATGTGATTGTCAGTGCGCTGGCGGTGGTAGCTGTTGCTTTCTTTACGATTACGGTGGCTGCAGATAATTATAATATTGGTTCCGGCTTCTTGGGTATTTTGATGTTGATTCTAGTTGCGATTTTAATGATCAATGCGGGTACCTTTATCTACCTGTTTTATAGTTATACTTTACGGGTTCAAAGTAATCGCCAAGCGCTAGAGCGCAAACAATATGATATTTATGTTAAGAACTTGGAAAATAGTTATCAGAATTTACGCAAGTTTCGCCATGACTATCAAAATATCTTGCTGTCATTGGGTGAATATATTCAGACGGCTGATGATCCTGAATTACAGTGTTACTTTGCCCAAGTTGTAACAAAATCAAAACAGAGTCTAAGCCGTGATTTTGGCCATTTTGATAATTTGGAACAAATTAAGGACAAATCGTTAAAGGCCATTGTTCAGAGTAAATTTTCAGCGGCGCGGCAAGCTGGTATTCAAGTGCGCTTAGAAGCGAATGATCCGATATCAGTCATCGCGATTGATCCGGTGACGCTGGCACGGGTCAGTGGTATTTTATTGGACAATGCCATTGAAGCCGTCAATGGTCAGAGTGGTGGTCAGATTACGGTGGCGGTCGTTAAATATCCTCGAATGGTTGAATTGATTTTTGCGAACTCGTTAACACAGCCCATTGAGCGGTTGGACGAATTAATGGTCGCAGGGCACACCTCTAAGGGCGCCGGCCATGGTCAAGGCTTGGCCACTGTCCGTGAATTGTTGGATCCACTGACTAATGTGACTTACGAGGTGAGTTCACGGCAACGATTTGAATTTATTATTAGTATTGAAAGTGAGTGAGCAGCGTGTTAAAGACCTTTGTTGTGGAAGATGATCCTGAGCAATTAGCAACATTGAAGCAAATTATTAAAAATCACATTATGATTAATGATTTCGATATGGAACTAACTTTGGCAACTGGTCAAGCACAAGAATTGCTGGATTATGTCGAGGCGAATACTAATGTCGAGGGCTTATACTTCCTAGATATTGAATATCCAGGTCAGGAATTGAACGGTTTGTCGCTTGCAACTCGGATTCGTGAAACGGATGTGAACGCCAAAATTGTTTTTGTATCGACCCACTCAGAGATGGCTTTTTTAACCTTTGAACGCCGAGTCGAACCATTAGACTTTATTGTTAAGGATCTTGGTCAGGAGACGGTTAAGGCTAAAGTTGAAACGGATATTCGAGTTGCTTATGAGCGATATACGAAGCAAGGCGTTACGAGTAAGGCAATGTTCTCTTATTCTAAGGGGGGCCAACTCTTTAACGTCCCATTGGAGCAAGTCTTGTTCATTGAGACTGGGACGAGTCGTAATAAGTTGGTGCTACACTTAATTGATCGGATTGTTCAGTATAACGGCAAGATTAGTGACGAGACGGTCGCACATCCCGAGTTATTTCGGGTCCACAAAAGTTTTTTAGTGAATCCGCAAATGCTAGTTCGAATTGATAAACAACAACAGCTGGGGTACTTTGAGAATGGCGAAGCAGTTGATATTGCGATTCGCAAAATGCATGACTTGGTGACATTGATCAAGCGTTCGGAATTGAGCGTCACTGTTAATTAATGTTCCAAGATAACTCTAATGTAACAAAATCGTCAAACTAATATGGATTTTAATGACGTTGGTGCAAGCTATTCAGAGCTTTGCACCTTTTTTGGTTTTTGCTGTCAATTTAAGATTATGCTAAGACTATCAAAAACACCAGTTATGGGGACTGGTTTGGAGGTGGGGTAATGAAGCAGTTTTGGTCATTAGTATTAATGATTCTGGCTGGTTGTCTCTTGATCTTTGGTTCGGAATATAGTCTTCAGGGGGATTATCATCGACACGTCAATCATCTGACCGTGTCGAAGGTCGTCTATCACCACAATGCCACCTCCGCAACGATTAGTGGGCGAACGAAACACGGTATTATTGTGACCTTAAGAAGTGGTAAGCATGTTCGACAGGTGATTTCAAATAAGCAGAGTGGTCAATTCTACGTTAAAATGCCAGTTAACAAGCGGGTGACGATCAAAGTCGTTGGGCTAAAACCCAAGGTGTTAACGGTACCAACTGGGACAAAGAGTTAGATTGGGATGAGCGGGCATTGCCGGCTCTTTTTTGATTTGAATTGTCAGCGGTACGGATTGCTAAAAAACGGTTAAGCTTCATGTTAAGTAGTAGGCGACTTCTGAATTTTAGCGTACAGTAAAATTCAGAAAGAAAAGGAGCAGTGGCTGTATGTTAGTGGTTGGCATTATTTTAGTGATTGGGATTGTGGGGACGTTTGTCTTGAGGTTTCGGTACCATTTTCGATTATCAATGGGGACGATTACTGAAACTGCATTTGCCTGTTCATTGTTGAATATCGGGGTGTTTTTACTGTTTATCTTGTTGGGGCAATTAACAGGACCAGTACTATTCTCAGAGCGAGCATATTTGCCAATTTATCGGTTATTACAAGGGGGCTTAATTCCAATTATTGGCATTGTTCTAGCAATCATGGGAATGGTTCGCGAAAAAGGGCTGATGAATTGGTGGTTATTGCACTTTAATATCCTATTTTTGATTTTTGATGTGCTATTGGTTTGGATGGGTGGTTACACGAGCTGAACAAGCGATAAAAGACGCCCGCCGGCACTTGTGCAATTGAGCGAGCTAGTTGTCAGTGGCATGAACCGCTGATATTTTTTGTGAACGTATTATTTTAGTAGTCATTGGAACTATTAGGATATTAATATAAAGCAAAGGTTAAACGGGCTATTTCAGCGCTGAACTAATGGAATTATAGATTAATAATTCCAATAGATGGTCAGTAAACAGGCAATGATCTGGCTTGATGGTGCGCTTTTAGAGCATTCTAAACAAAAAAATGACTCTACCGCCAGAAGCAGTAGGGCCAAAGAGTTAGGTTTAAGTACAATATGGGGGATTGTACTTGCTTGTCCATCCACTTTGGGGGAGTAAAATGGACAAGTGTATAACTATTAGGTACAAGTATATACTATTACATAATTGTGAAGAAAGTGTGAAGATTTATTCGAAATAGCCAAAATTATATTTTATTTTTTAAATGTATGATTGTTTTTCGATAATTTTTAATGAACAATACAGTTTTTATTAATAATATTTAAATTCAGATCAAATGAATATTGCCAATTACGACTTGCAATTACGTGTTTGATTACTGGGACTGCGGTAAAATTATGCCGAGAGGTGAAGTCCAATGGCGTTATTTGACCGTAGCTTGGGATGGCTTGCAAGAATTCTTATGATGACCGGCTTAGTGGTTGGTGTTGTCATCCCACCAATGTTACTTAGATTAATTAATCAATTGAATCAGCGTCCTAACACAACGACATGGCAAGTATTAGTGGTGATTAGTTATGTTCTTGTGTTTGTAATATTGGCCGTGACAGCTAATGCTTTGATGCGACATTACACTGGTGAGTATGAGTCGCAACCCTTAAAACGTCGTGATTGGGCAATCATTGTAGGCAGTTACGCCGCTATTTTGATTTTAGAAGGGATATTTCAACTGATCAATCAGATTATTTACCATCAAAGCCAAACTCAAAATAATATGGTCATTCACGATTTGATGGCCGGTAGTACGCTCTCGTTGTGGCTAATGGCATTCAGCGCAGTTTTTTTAACACCAATTACCGAAGAACTAGTTTTCCGCGGTGTCCTTACTAATTTGTTTTTTAAGCAAACTTGGCTAAAAATTTTGCTTAGTGGTCTGGTTTTTGGGGGGTTACACAGTAGTTCGACAGTACCTAGTTTTCTGATCTATGTGACAATGGGGCTGATATTAGCGATGGTTTACCGGCTGACTGGCAAGATCCGAGCAGCGATGATTCTTCATTTTATAATCAATGCGTTTGCGATGAGTATTTTGTTACTACACTGATAATTTTTGAATTAGATCGGTGACACCAAACTATAAGAGGTTTAATGACAATAACTGGTAATGATCGATTTGAATAGCAAAAAGGTCGGCGTTAATCGCCGACCTTTTTGACTATTTAACCTCAATAAGCGCAACTGATTAGAATGCTTCACCAGAATAGTCGATCTTTTTAGGATCGGCGTTTTTGATATGTTCAGAAGCAAAGTTAACTGTTTCACGAATTTGATTGTACGTTGATTCATCGAGGCCAAGTAAGTCCATGCAAGAATTAACATGAGCGAAAATCTCTGGCTTGGCATCAACAGCCTTTTGTGACAATGAAATATTAACTTGCCGTTCATCATCCGTATCACGTTTGCGTTCGACCCAGCCTTGCGTCTGCATCCGTTTGAGTAGCGGTGTTAAGGTGCCGCTGTCAAGGTTGACGTGTGATCCAAGTTCGCGGACCGTCATCGGACTCTTTTCCCACAGTGCCAATAAGGTAATGTATTGGGGATAAGTCAGCTTAAAGGGTGCTAATGCTTCGGAATAAAAGTGATTATAACGTTTGCTGGCGGTGTAGAGCGCAAAACAAAGCTGTTCGTCTAGCAAAATGTTTTTTGTTGGGGTTGCCATCAAACCGCCTCCTTTACTATCTATTTTAGTACATTGTACGCAATTAATTCGCCAAATGCAATTAATATTACGCAAATACATCATTTTCAAACAATTTAATTATAAGTGATGATTAATTAACCAACCTTGTTAAGGGCTTGTGGTTGGAGGGCCTGCAGAAATAAGGTGGCCAGTGCACGTTGATTGATCGCCAACTGGTGATTGTCCGTGAAGGCGTAGAGCGGAATCTGGGTAGGTAGACTCTGAGCGTAATGGCCGGTGACCGGCACCGAGTAGGTAGCTTGGACTTTCTTATGAGCAAAGCCGTGGGAGGCCTGTGGTGTGGTTTTGATGGTTAATGAGGCCAAGACGTGATAACCACCCGGAACTAAATGACGTGCGTGTTGAACGTGCACGCCGTGTAATCGTGAGCGTAGCTGTAGACCAGTCGTGGTCGTCAATTGTAAAGCCTGCTTGAGTTCCAGCAGATAGCTTTGTTGACTATTAATATTCTTCAGCCGAATCTTAAAATGGCCGAAGGGGATGGCACGGTCCTGATGCTGGACGGCTAAGCTATGTTGTTCAACCCGAAGCTTAGGTTTGACGGGCTCAAAAGTATATTTTTGTAAAAGTTGTGTTGCAGTTTTCAAATTCTCACTCCCCATGCTTAACTTAGTCCTTTAAAAACTGTTGGTCAAATAATTGGTTACATTTGCTAGTCATGACCTTTTCAAGTAAAATTATAATGATAGGGGGTTGGGATAATGTTTATGACAACCGGTGATTTACAACGCTCGCACATGATTAAAGGCGTTGTCTCCGTTACCAAGCACTTGATGTTTGAATCTGATGGAATCGATCAATTTGAGCGGTTCGATGATTTAATTGAACAAGTCAAACCATTACTGTTGGAAAAGGCGGAAGCCCAAGGTGGTGACGGATTGATCTATGTGAACTTTAATACCGAAGTGGCTCAAATGAGTGTGGCACCTCGATTTTTAGTGGTGACAGGCTATGGGACCGTCGTCAAGCTCGTTGATGAATCTGTTTAGGCCTCAGGATCTGAATTTTCAGGTCCTTTTTTTGACGTTATAGAACCGTTGGGTAGAAAGGAAGGTTGGATGACAAGTCATTCATTTACTAAGGGTGCCATTGAAGTTTTCGATGCAACTCAAAACAACTTAAAACATGTTAGTTTACAAGTACCTAAGTATGCGACGACGGTATTTGTCGGTTTATCTGGTTCTGGAAAATCGTCACTGGTTTTTGACACGATTGCCGCGGCATCACGTCGGGAACTAAATGAAACGTTTCCCAGTTTTACGCAACAGTATTTACCGAAGTATGGGCAGCCACACGTCGGTCATATTGAACACTTACCAGTTGCCATTGTGATCGCACAGCAACGACTGGGCAAAAATGCCCGCTCGACTTTGGCAACCTACACGGGAATCTACTCCTTGTTACGACTGTTGTTTTCACGGGTCGGGCAGCCGTTTATTGGGTATTCGGATACTTTCTCGTTCAACTTGCCACAAGGAATGTGCCCAACTTGTCAAGGATTAGGCTACGTTGATGATATTGATGAGCAACAATTGATCGACCCAGAGAAGTCATTAAATGAAGGTGCCATTACGTTTGTGAGTTTTGCACCGGATACGTGGCGTTGGCGACGTTATGCGACCAGTGGTTTGTTCGACAATGATAAACCTATTAAGGATTATACGGCCGCCGACTATGACCTGTTGATGCACGCGCCACAACAGAAGCTAGCACATCCTGGGGACGGGTTTCCCCGAACGGCATTGTACGAAGGCGTGGTTCCGCGGATTCAACGGTCGATCATTGGTAAGAAGGAAGCAGAACATCATCGTGATGCGATTGCGGCGATTGTGACACGTAAACCGTGCCCAACGTGCGGTGGTACTCGGCTTAAGCCAGTGGTGCTAACCAATCATATTAACGGGGTCAATATTGCTCAGGTGACGGCCATGGATTTGAAACACGTTTTAGCATTTCTGCAAGGAATCAACGCGCCGTTAGCCCAAGACATCGTGCGGGAACTGACGACTAAGATTCAGTCATTGGTCGATATTGGCCTAGGCTATTTGACGTTGGACCGTGGCACTAGTTCGTTATCTGGCGGTGAGGCGCAGCGAATTAAGATTGCCAAGTATTTAACCAGCGCCTTGGTTGATATGGTTTATATTTTAGATGAGCCAAGTGTTGGATTGCACCCACACGATATTCAGCTGATCAAGCAAGCATTGACGAAGTTGAAGGATAAAGGGAACACAATTCTGATTGTTGAACACAATCCGGCCATGTTTACGTTAGCTGATTACGTTGTCGAAATGGGCCCCGCGGCTGGTCGGACTGGTGGTCAGGTGACATTTACTGGTACTTATGACGAGCTATTAGCTTCTGATACACTAACAGGTCGATGGCTACGTCAGCCGCATGTTTGGAGGTCGGAGCGACCTGTTAAAACTGTGCTAGCGTTGCGACATATTAACGAAAATAATCTGCATGATGTTAGTGTGGACGTACCTCTTGGGGTGATGACAGTTGTTTCGGGTGTGGCCGGGTCAGGGAAGAGCTCCTTGATTACTGCGCTAAAACAACAATTAAAGACGGCTTATATTGATCTGGCCCAGACGCCCGTGGGCTTGAATATTCGCTCAACACCGGCGACTTATTTAGGGGTGCTAGACCAAATCCGACAACTATTCGCGAAAGCCAATGGCGTGGCAACTAGTTGGTTCAGCTATAATGGTAAGGGCGCATGTCCGCGTTGTAAGGGCAAAGGCGTGACCATCACGAATATGGCCTTTATGGATCCCGTTGTGCAGACATGTGAATTGTGTCATGGGCTGCGGTATAATGAAACGGCGCTCAGTTATGCCTATCAAGGTAAGACGATTGCCGACGTCCTCCAGCTGTCAGTCACCGCGGCGTTAGCCTTCTTTGCCGTGGTGGATAAAGTGGCCCGGCCACTGACTAATCTAGATCGGGTCGGGTTAGGTTACTTGACATTGGCACAACCATTGACGACCTTGTCGGGTGGCGAGCTGCAACGATTGAAATTAGCTGTGGAATTAGGTAAGCAGGGAACGGTATACTTGTTAGATGAACCGACTGCCGGCCTGCATTTGCAAGACACACAACGTTTGTTAAAATTATTTGATGCCTTAGTGGCCGCTGGTAATTCGTTGATTATTATTGAGCATAATCTGGCAGTAATTAGTCAGGCCGATTGGCTGATTGATGTGGGGCCTGATGCTGGTCAGTATGGCGGCCGAATTCAATATAGTGGGACGCCCCGTGAGTCTGTCAATGTCGCGACTTCTCGAACCGGTGCCGCGCTGAAAACTTGGTTAGACGCTTAAGGGACAGCTGAAAGTGAATAAATAAAAAAGCACGTGCAATTTGCACGTGCTTTTTTAGAAGGGCGGTAGGTGGGAATCGAACCCACGCGTGCCGGAGCCACAATCCGGTGCGTTAACCACTTCGCCACTACCGCCATCACGTTAACTTTTCGTCAACATATTTAGTATACACTAAAATCAGGAGTTGCATAGGACTTTTACTGATTTAGAGAAAAAAACTGCATAAATATAGAAAAAGGTTTATTTTTATGTTGCTTTTCGCTATAATTAATAATGTTGTTAAACGCAACTGCCCCAGTGGCGGAACTGGCAGACGCGCAGCGTTCAGGTCGCTGTATTGGAAACAATGTACAGGTTCGAATCCTGCCTGGGGCATAAGGGATATATCGGGAAACTTAGAAGTACGGCAAACTAATGGTTGTCGTACTTCTTTTGTTTTATCTATTTTTGAATTACATATAAATGGGCATTGGTTGTGGGACATTTTTTATAAAAAATCACCCCCTAAAAGTATGTTTAGTAACATTACTTTTGGGAGTGATTGGTATGTGACAACTTGTCAGTTAATTAATTCGCTTGTTTGGTTGTAATGCTACCATCTAAATAAACAAAGTAACTATTCAAATAATGACCGCGACCACCGTTAGTCGTTTTCTGATAGGTATCGACTTGATAGTAGTGATGCCCATATGCATCCTGATTCGCAGTTGGAATGACACCAAACGTCTGCTGTTTAGGCTTGTTAAGGACCTGATCCACGGCCGCCACGGCGCTAGTTGCGCTGGTGATATGATCGTCAGTTGCCTGATAGTGGTCACCCGACTGTTTCTTGGCGCTGGCATCTGCGGCCTGATTGGCACGACTGGTCTGTTCTGCCCGATTAGCTGCTGCGACTGAATTTGCCTGTTTGGTTGAGATATTCGGTTCAGCGTTAGAGGTGCAGCCGGCTAAAAATAGTAGCGAACAGAGACTGATTATAATTGCCCGGTTCACGTTTCGGCCTCCTTATTTTGTTTGTTCTTGGGATAAGCTCGGATAGGGGGTCTGCCGAATAACGTTCAAATCGACGACGGTCATCACACCGATTGATAAAAGTAACAATACCGCTAAGATTAATTTTTTCATTAAAATAACCTCACTTGATAATCTTGATACACCTATTTCCAATTTGGAACCCAGATGACGCGGTCAATCTGCTCTGGAATAACGGTAATCTTGGAACCAGTCTGTGGTCCAGCTTGAATATCAATGACGTATGAGACCGGTCCGGCATCGACTTCAACAATCGAGCCTCGTTGACCGTCGACCGTATTGACTAAACTATAGAGTGGGATCTCGTCGTTGCTGATTTCCATTTCATATAATGTAAATTGCAAGAAGTAGGACTTCTGACCAGTTTTTATTTTTAATGGGGTATCAATGGCACCATAGTCGGGCAGGGCCCGATTCTGGGCATTTGGATCATTCATATACTGCATTTCGTCAACGGCATCAATAGCCATCTTCCATTCACCACCGGTTAAGTTCGTTTTGGAGGAAAGCGTCATAACTGAATTGGCATAAATGTCGATCACGTTGAAGGCTTCGTCGACCTGCTTCTTTGGCAGATAACCAATTGTATAACCGTGCTCAGCAACTTTTAATTCAACCCGCACTGATCGCTGAGGGCCATCGACCTCTTCGACCAACTGAATTTCACCGATATTGGCATTGGCGTCCACCCGGTATTTTTTCGCGTAGAGATAATCCGCTTTAAGGCCAGAATCATTATAACCACCATATGGTTTAAAGTAGCCTCGAGCACTGGCATCGGCCAAAGCAGCTTCAAATTCTTTTTGGTAGTAATCTAGCCCAATGACGTAAGAACGGAAAATCGCCCGTGAATTGGCATTGATTCGCCGCGTTTGTGGCACGGCCACGGGATGGGGGACGGCTTGATTAAGTCGGTTACGAAAACCGTTATTTTGAGTCTGCAACTTGGTAATCTGACGATCTTGTTCCTGATTAGTTAATGTCTGGTGGACAAGCCGCTGCCGAATCGATTTTAACAACGCGGCCTGTTCGTTCGCCGCCTGGTTGACATGGTGGAGATGGACTAACACCGCAATTAAGATGATGATTAAAATTAGACAGGCTAGGACTAGCCCGGCAACAAATAAATAAGTTCTCATAAATAATTCACTCCAAAAAGAATTGCAGATTAGTTTAAGTATAAGCGACCAGCTCATTAAGCGCCAATTTAACGGCTGTGCTTGTCAGGTAGCCGATAACAAGGTATGATATTGCTATTGTATAATATTTTCGAGTCAGAAGAAACGGTGGCGAACGGCGTGCAGTGGTTGATTAAAATCTACCATCAATATCAATATTTTTGGAAATACGCACTGTTTGGCTTTATGGCCGCGTTAGTGAATGTTTTGGTATTCTGGGTACTTCATTCAGTTTTGGCGGAACACTATTTATTTTCCAATACAATTGCTTGGGTGTTAGCAACTTTGTTTAGTTTTTTTACCAACAAAGCGGTGGTCTTTCAATCTAAGTCCCAAGACTTTGGGCACTGGTGTCGAGAGTTCATTAGCTTTATGCTGACCCGGGGATTATCGTATTTTTTCGATACTTTTCTCATGTTCGTCGGCATTTCGCTGTTATTTTGGGCACCGCTACTGGTTAAAATCATTGACCAAGTTCTTGTGGGCCTATTTAACTACGGGACATCGCGATTAATTTTTATGGAAAGTAATCAAAAAATGCGGATGCGCCAACAAATCATGAAACGATTGAGTGATCACAATAGTTAATGATAGTAAGGACGGCAAGTAGTCAGTTATCAAGGCTGCTTGCCTTTTTAATATGCAGTTAATCACGTTCACCAGTAATCAACAATTTCGATACCAGCAGGGCCGATAAGAATTTTAGATCCAACTACCAGTCAGTTGCCAGTGCAAACCGATACCGCAAATGATGGTCAATAAAGTTCCGCAAATTAGTAAGGTGAGCAGGCCGTGGTTCAAGTGGCTTTCTTGCTTACGCGCAAAGGCGACTTCGATTAAACCGATGGTACCTAGTCCTAGAATTGCTTTGAGAAGTGTCAACCACCAGTTGCCAGATAACGTTCTGATAGCTAGTGCCACACCCGTTATGATGATCAGTAAGTATCCTAAACGACTAAGAATCAAAAAGCGGTTAGCTGATTTGACCGAGTGACGACTGAGACCAATCGTAATCGTCAGCATGAGCCAGAGCCAACCAATAATGTGTCCTAATAAGTACATGACAAAACCGCCTCCACATTTACAATTCATGTCTAATTTTAGCATGAAAGTAGGTGTTGGCGGCGGTTTCTTTTATTGTACTTTAATTAAGTTTTTCTGTTGGATGTAATCGACTAATTCAATGACCGTTTTAAAGCGGTTAAACGGTGTGACGATGTGAACGCCGTTGAAGCGCGCACAGATACCATCAATCAATTCCTTTGCAATAGCAATGCCCACTGCCCGTTCGGTTCCGGTCTGTTCGGCTTCTGCCATGCGCTCCAAGATAGGTTCTGGAATCCGAATGCCATGGACTTCATGGTGCAGGAATTCAGCATTACGCCGTGAGACGAGTGGCATAACACCAACGAACACTGGCACATTCACGTGATTAGCCGCTAGAGCATCTGCCAAAGCGTCAACGTTTGCCAGATCATACACGGGTTGGGTGATAATGTAGTCACAACCATAACTTAACTTCCGACTGATCGACTTGGTCGATATTGAAGTGCGATAAGCATTAGGATTAAAGGCGCCTGCGACCCGAAAGTCACTGGCTTCTTTAAGCGATTTACCTGTGGGTCCAATGCCGCTATTGAATTGCTTGATCAACTTCATCAGTTCAACGGAGCGCACATCGCTGACCGAAGTGGCTCCCGGAAAATCACCGAGCTTAGCCGGATCACCCGTGATTGCTAAGATGTCCTCAATACCGAGACTGTGCAAGCCCATAATTTCTGATTGTAGACCAATTAAATTATGATCGCGGGTCGTCAAGTGCACGATTGGCGTGATGCCGTAGTTCAACTTGAGCTGCGCCGCAATCGTCGTATTAGCAATCCGGACCGTTGCTAACGAATTGTCAGACAGTGTAATGCCATCGACACCAGCGGCTTTTAACCGTTCAGCACCCCGGAAAAATTTAGTCGTATCAAAATCGCGGGGGGGATCGAGTTCGACTAACGCCGTTTTTTGGGTCGCAACTTTTTGCAGAAACCGGTGCTGACTCTTTGTCGTGACGAGCGTTGGTGGCTGTAGTTTTGTAGCCGGCTGGTCATGAGCAACGATGCTGCGATTACTTAGACCGCGGACAGTTGCGCTGGTATGCAAAGGTGTGGTCCCACAGCAACCGCCAATAATGTTCAAACTGAGCTGACGAAAGCGTTCAGCGTATTCTTCGAAGTAGCTTGGTTCACCATCGTAGACCACCGCACCGTCCTGATCAGTGCCAGGTAAGCCAGCGTTTGGGTAAACAGCTAGTTTGACGTTAGCTGGAATTGCCAAGTTTTCAAATGACTGGGCTAAATAGTAAGGTCCCAGGCGACAGTTTGTGCCGATTACGTCGGCGCCGGCAGCGTTGAGTTGGACGATGGCATCAGTGAAGCTCGTACCGTTTCGTAAGACACCGGGGGCCAACATTGAAACATTCGTGATGACGGGCAAGTCAGTATGGGCCTTCACGATTTTTAACGCGGCGAGTAGTTCTGGCAAATCATAATATGTTTCGAGCAAGATGCCATCTAACTGGTTGGTGGCTAGAAGAGCGGTAAGTTGTTCAGTCACGCTGGCAGCAATCGTTGCTGGTGTCGCCCGTTGAACAGTTGCATCGGTATCGCCGGCTAGTCCACCAATCGTTCCCAGAATGTAAACGGGGTGATCCGCGTGTTCCCGTGCAGTCGCTGCAATTTTCACAGCGGCCTGATTGATGGTGGTGACTTGGTCTTGTAAATCATACCGGGTCAACTTTAGGCGGTTCGCAGCGTAGGTGTTGGTTTGAATAATATCGGCACCAGCCCGAATGTACGATCGGTGAACGCGTAAAATCGTGTCGGGATGCGTCAAATTCAGGTTTTCAAAAGCCGAATTGATGCCATAGTTACCATATAAAAGGGTGCCCATTGCGCCATCGGCAACGAGGACCCGTTGCTGGAGTGCTTGTTTAAACTTCATTCAAGCCACCTCCTTAGTGGATGCTAGTGGTTAGTTGGGCCTGGATCGCGTTGCGCGCAGCAATCATGTTCTTTAAGGCTGCTAGGGTTTCTGATTCTTGGCGGGTTTTGAGACCACAGTCAGGATTGATCCAGAATTGCCGGGCGTCGATAACGCGTAGTGCGCGTTGGATGTTGGCTTCAATTTCCGCAACACTCGGTACGCGTGGACTGTGAATGTCATAGACCCCCAGACCGATTTCTTGATCATATCCGGTTTGTTCAAAGGCACTAATGATTTCACCATGGCTACGAGACGTTTCAATCGAAATGACATCTGCATCCAGAGCTTTGATGGTATCGATGATATCGGCAAAGTTAGAGTAGCACATATGGGTATGAATCTGAGTGTCGTTTTGCACGCCGGTCGTGGTGATCTTAAATGAGTACACTGCTTCATCCAAATAGGCTTGCCAATGGCGCTGCTTGAGTGGCAAACCTTCCCTAAGTGCTGGTTCATCAACTTGAATAATCTTAATACCAGCTTTTTCCAAGTTTTGAACTTCTTGCCGGAGGGCCAAAGCAATCTGATTTTGAACCTGCGCCCTAGGGATATCGTCGCGAACAAAACTCCAGTTGATAATGGTCAGCGGTGCTGTCAACATGCCTTTAACCGGCTGGTCGGTTAGACTTTGTGCGTAAACGGACTCAGCAACGGTGATTGGTTCCGTGTAGGCGACATCCCCAAAGATAACGGGTGGCCGGACGCCTCGTGAACCGTATGATTGGACCCAACCATTTTGGGTCGCATAGAAGCCAGTCAGTTTTTGACCAAAGTATTCGACCATGTCAGTGCGTTCAAATTCACCGTGAACCAGGACGTCGAGGCCGAGGTCTTCTTGTAGCTTGATCCATCGTTTGGTTTCAGCATGCAGGAATGCCTGGTAGTCGGCGTCGGTTAAATTACCCTTGCGCCATGCTGCTCGTTTTGCTCGGACTTGCGCACTTTGCGGAAAGCTCCCAATCGTTGTTGTTGGCAGGAGGGGTAGGTGTAATCGGTCGTGTTGTAACTTAATCCGGGTCGCAAATGGTGCCTGGCGTTCGAATTTTTGATTACTCAGTTGCGCTTCAGCGGCGCGAACCGACTGGTTGTTGCGGTGACTGGACTGGTTGAGGGCGGTCAAGTTGGCCTGATTATGGTCAAACACTGTTTGAACAGCGGCAACCCCCTGATTGGCTGCCACGGTTAAGGTATGCAATTCTGCCAATTTCTGGTCCGCAAAGGCCAGACCGCCTAGTAAGACGGGGTCAGCCTTGGTTTCATTTTTGGTGGTAATGGGAACGTGTAATAATGAGTTGGCCGGTTGGAGCCATAACTGATCATCGGTCACGATTTGCCGTAACTGTTGAACTAATGCAAGTTTTGCTTGTAGATCACTAGCCCAGACGTTATGGCCATCAATAATGCCAGCTGCGAGAATTTTGTCGGTTGGGAAGCCGTGGTCGACCAAGTGCGCCAGGTTTTCACCATGGTCGTGTACTAGGTCTAGTCCAAGTGCTTGGATTGGCCAGGTCACGATTTGGTCGTACTGATCAAGACTGTCGAAATAAGTTTGGAGTTCGATTTTTAAGGATGGGACAGCCGCATGCAAATGTTCAAGTGCAGTCTGATAAGGTGCGAGTTCCGCAACCGTCGATGTTTTGACTAGGGTCGGTTCATCCAATTGAATCCATTTTGCGCCAGCTGTCGCTAATTCTTCAAACACTTGTTGGTAAAGCGGTAATAACCGCGGTAATAGTTCGTTGACGGCGGCGTCATTCAAGTACTGTCCGTGACGTTTACCCAATTTAAGGAAAGAGATGGGACCCAGAATGACTGGTTTACCATCAATGCCAAGTTCTTGCTTAGCTTCTTGGTAGTAGCGTAGCCAGCGATTATCTAATAACTTAAAGGACACGTCATCGAATTCAGGAACAATGTAGTGATAGTTGATATTGAACCACTTTGTCATTTCGGCCGCCACGGCGGTATCAGTCCCACGGGCAATTGCATAGTAGTCGGGTAAGTCCAACTGGTGATCAAAGTGACCAAAGCGACTTGGAATCGCGTTGAATGCGACTAGTGTATCTAAAACGTGATCGTAATCCGAATTGTCAGCGACCGGAATATAGTCCACTCCCAGGTCGCGTTGCTTTTTCAAGTTAGCTAGGCGTAATTTTTTAGCAGTGGCGTGAAAGGTCACGTTGTCTAATTGTCCTTTCCAAAAGTGTTCCAATAAGTGCTTCCATTCACGATGTTCACCTAAACGTGGATATCCCAAGTTACTATTAATAATTGTCATTAAAACCCACTCCTTATATTTAGCAAATTATTTTAAACGAAAAAACGGCAACCTCATCCTGATTAAAGGACGAAGTTGCCGTTCGCGGTACCACCTTAATTTGTCAATACCTCACGATATTGACCTCAATCCGTACGTTTCATACGGAAGCTTATTAACAGTAGCTAACTGTCATCACCTGGCGAAAGCTCAGTGGTGCCGTTTGGAGGCCATTTTTCATCAATCGTTTTCCGGTTTGGTTTGCACTATTCCAAACTCACTGCACGGGTAGCGATGATTACTTTCCTCTTCAGGACGTTTACTTGTTTTATGATTGATTAGAAAATACCACCAATTTCTAATTTAGTCAAATCATTTTTTAATCTTTTACGCATGTTCAAGGCACAATGTGACGCACTCGCTATTTGAAGCCAGGCAAGTAAGAAACGTGGTGTGAACAGCCACTAGTCTTTGCCAGCAATCGTTGTTGGATTCCGACCGCTAGAGCTGGTGAACATTGTTGAAACACAGCTCCCACATGGTTGGGTTGACATTGTAGGGCTTCATAACAGGGGCGTTGCGCTAAGCATTCAATTAAGGATTAAGTTGGTTAAGGGTGCTGACGATATTGAGGAAAATCAGGCACTTGGGTGATCAATGTACTGGTATAAAGAGATTTTTACAGTCCTAAAATTTGAATATTTCATCAAAACTGTGGGTGAATGTCCTAATCTACACTCAGCAGATTACCAGGAGCGTACTTGTTAAAAGAGCTAAATTTCATGAAATCATCATATTTTTTTCGAGTTAAGGGTACTTATTTTCACAATTAACTTGCTAGTATATTTGTTGAGCCCACTAACGAATTATCAAAGATCAAATAAATAATAATGATTAGGATGATGAAGAATGAGTCAAAGCTTATGGCAACGATTGTTTAATCACCGTCAACAAACGAAACAGGCCGTATTAATTCTTGGAAGTGGCCGTTCCGGGACATCGGTAATGACTAAGTGTGTTAATTTGATGGGTATTTCTCTCGGGACTGATAACCTGCTGGCACCTAGTAAGCGGATCAATCCGAAAGGCTATTTTGAGAATAAAGATGTCATCAATATTCACAAGTCACTTGGAAGTCGCATTCGGTACCGGCCAGCCTTCAAGGGTTACTATGATAGCTCGAAAATCAAAAAGGACCGGGTAGCGTTAACCACGTACTTACGAAATTTTTTTGAGAATGAACAGTATCTGGCGATTAAAGACCCGCGGATGAATGATTATATCGAATTGTGGCAACATGTTTTGGCTGACGTTGAGGTTCAACCGGCCGAGATCGTCTTGCTACGTAATCCAATGGACGTGGTCAATTCGAATGAGCGCGCCTGGCACCGTGATACCACGCTCGCAATGCGTCAATGGCAAGTCCGGACGTTGCTTTCATTACGTGATACCGACCGTGAGCACCGCATTTTAGTCACGTACGAAGATCTGTTTGGTCAGACACTGACGACGTTGCAACAAATCGCGACCCAATTTAACTTACCGTGGACGAGCGACGAGACGGCCCTCCAAGCGCAAATCGATGACTTCATCGATCCAGCACTCCAAAAGAGTGATAGCGGTGAAAGTTTAGCTGATTTTGAAGCTCGAATGGACGTGGAACCCGATGTTAAGGCGCTTTACTTACTAGGCCGTCAAGCTGCGGCTGACCCGGATTACTTCGCCTCGGCTGAATTTCAACAGCGCATCGACGAGATGACTAACGAGTATTTAGCCAAGTATGGCGCTTTATACCGGGACTTTAACGTCAAGATCAATAGTAAAACGTTCTTTGTATTCGGCGAAAATCAAGCCCAGGTTGATCAGGTCAACACGACTTTACGAAATGGTCAAGTCAAGATGGTCGGCACAGAAGCTGACAGTCATGAGGTTGCTGAAGATTTGAGCGAACGGTTGAATAATAATACGATTGCCATTCAGACGTACCCCTTAGATTATTTAGTGGTCGAGCAAAAGGAAGCCCTGAATAATTATCTCCGTAAAAACGCGAAACGCGAGACGTTATGGGGGATTGGGGATGCTAAAAACAATGAAATCGTTGAAATGTTAACGACAGTCAGTGCCGAGTTAGGTGCGGATACGCATAACGTGGTGATTGCAGATGACTTAACGGCCATCACTGATGAACGTGAGCGCCGATTAGCGATTCAACACTTAGTACGGGCGTTGCACGCGGTTGAACAGCCACCATACTTGGTCCTGATGGCTGACGAACTGGGAACCCCTGCGTCGCAAAGTGCGGTGACGGCTTTTATTGCTGCTGAACCGACCAAGGCAGCGCCATTACGAGACGAACAGCCGGACGAAACGTTCAAGCTGCGGACCCCGCTAGACATGGATGAGGTGGCGGCAACTTTAACAGCGTTGTGTCGACATGCGAGTCAGGATGAACAACAGCAAGCCGCATTGAACCATTTTGTAAGTCTTAATTATGATGAAATTTTAAACGTGAAAGGTGATCAATATGCAAACAGTGTACGGAATTAAAGCTCATGGTGGTAAGTTAGTTAATTTAGAAGATTTTAGTGAAGCAACGCGTCAGGCTGCTGAGCAGCTGCCAAGTTTAACCATCAATAATTGGAATATCTCAGACTTGGAATTAATTGGGATTGGTGGTTTTAGCCCCCTGACTGGCTTCATGGTCAGTGATGATTACCATTCAGTGGTCAACACGATGCACTTGAAGAGTGGCGTTATCTGGAGTGTACCAATTACGCTGGGTGTGTCCCAAGCGGATGCTGATAAGATTGAATTGAATACTAAGATTGCTTTGAAGGGCGCTGACGGCGTCATTTATGGCACGATGCAAGTTGAAGATAAGTTTGTTCCAGACAAGCAATTGGAAGCCCAAAACGTCTACAAGACCACCGACGAAGCCCATCCAGGTGTTAAACGTTTGTATGCCAATGGTGACGTCTACTTGGGTGGTGCAATTAAATTGTTGCATAAGCCAGATCATGGTGCTTTTAGTGATTATTATATGGAACCATTAGAAACTCGGAAGATGTTCCATGACCTCGGCTGGAAGCGGATCGTTGGGTTCCAGACACGGAATCCAATTCATCGGGCGCATGAATATATTCAAAAATTAGCTTTGGAAAACGTCGATGGGTTATTCTTAAATCCATTGGTTGGTGAGACCAAGGCGGATGATATTCCAGCAGATGTTCGGATGGAAAGTTATAAGACGATTCTGAAGTATTACTATCCAGAAGACCGTGTTCGGTTGGTCATTTATCCAGCCGCGATGCGGTATGCTGGTCCTAAGGAAGCCATCTTACACGCAATCGTTCGTAAAAACTATGGTTGTACTGACTTTATCGTCGGTCGTGACCATGCTGGTGTGGGTGACTATTACGGGACCTATGAAGCCCAAGAATTAATCACTTCGGTCGAAGATGAGATGGGCATGCACTTCTTCAAGTTCGATAATTCCTTCTACTGCAAAAAGTGTGGTTCAATGGCAACGCAGAAGACTTGCCCACACGGTGCCGAAGATCACATCTCATTGAGTGGGACGAAGGTGCGTAAGATGCTGGCTGATGGTGTTGTACCACCAAAGGAAGTTTCACGTCCCGAAGTTGCCCGGGTCCTCATCGACGGGTTGAAGCGTAAACGTGAACAGCAACAGGAGGTCTAAGCATGGTGAAATCAGATAATATTACTTGGCATCAATCGCAAGTTAGCAAGGCCGAACGGCAAGCGCTGAACCATCATAAAAGTGTGGTTTTATGGTTTACTGGCCTGTCCGGCTCCGGTAAGTCGACGATTGCGAATGCCGTTGAAAAAGCATTATTTGACCAACAAGTTGGTAGTTACGTTTTAGACGGCGACAATATGCGCTTTGGCTTGAATAAGAATTTAGGCTTCTCAGCTGAAGACCGTGAAGAAAATATTCGCCGAATCGGCGAAGTTGCCAAACTATTTGTCGATGCTGGCGTGATTACGTTGACGGCTTTCATTTCACCATATCGGGCCGACCGTGATAAAGTGCGGGCGAACCTTGAGGTCGATGAGTTTATTGAAGTGTTCGTCGACACGCCGCTTGAAGTTTGCGAACAACGAGATGTGAAACAATTGTACGCGAAGGCGCGTCGTGGTGAAATCACGGGCTTTACAGGCATCGATGCACCATACGAAGCACCTATCGATCCTGAGATTACGATTGACACGTCCAAACAACCACTGACCGCTTCCGTCCAACAAGTATTGAATTACTTGGCGGAACACCATTACGTCAGTTTGGCTACTGCAAATGAAAACTAGTGCAATCATTACTGCCATCACAAAATCGATTGTGAAAATGGACCGAATCTTGGTCTATCGTCATACGAATCCGGATCCCGATGCAATCGGGGCACAATTTGGACTAGTCGCCTTGCTCAAAGCGGCTTACCCGGAGAAACTCGTTGTGGCGATGGCCCCAGTTCCGGGCCATTTGGCGTGGATCGATACAACCGATGGGCAGTTAGTGACCCCACAAGCAACGGACTTAGTCATTGCCGTAGATTGTGCTAACCATGAGCGCCTAGCTGGGGAGTTGCCAACAGGTGCTTTTGTGATCAAAATCGACCATCACCCGAATCACGATCCCTATGGGCAACTGAACTGGGTCGATGAAACTTATAGCAGTTGCTCGGAGATGATTTATGAGTTGGCGCAAGCGGGTCGTTTTATAGTGACGGCGGCCGTTGCAACCAAGCTATATGCCGGAATTATCGGCGATACGGTGCGCTTTTCAACTCCCGAGACGTCCACTCGAACCCTAAAGATTGCTAGTGCACTCGCGGCAACGGACATTGATATTGCCACTATTAGTCACCACGAAATGGACTTAACGCCAGCACTCAGCAAGTTGTATGGGTACGTCCTGAGTGAACAAACTATTGAGCCAAGTGGTCTGGCACACGTTGTCTTACCGCAACGGCTATTTAGTGACTTGGGTCTGGAATATGGCGATGAGGATGCGATTGTCCCGTTGCCCGGTAACCTGACGACGGTCAAAGTTTGGTTGTTCTTCATTGAAACCCCACAGGGGCAATATCGTGTACATTTCCGTTCGAAAGCAATCAACGTCAATGCGGTCGCAAAAGCGTTTAATGGCGGCGGCCATCCGTTAGCAAGTGGGGCATTTGTCCCGGATCTAGTGACAGTTGGACAAGTCATTGAGCAAATGCAGACGCAAATATTAGCTGCGACGACAGTAGATTGAGTATAATAAATTTAATATAAACTGAACTGGTTCGTTTCGGCATGGCAATTGTTAGTCATTCTATGTCGGTCACGTGAGTTGCCACGGGAAGGTTAGGCTGCCAATATCAGCGGCGTGAGTCTAATATTCTGGCTGACAAAATGGGCATGTTGTTGGAGTAGCGGTCGTGAGGAATTAACTAGTGTCAGAAAAAATAGTGAGATAGGGTCGGTGAAAGGTAAATGAAAAAGCGAAATTGGTTGATTGCGCTGATTGTCGTTGTGATTGTCGCAATTGGCGGTAGTTTTGGGTATTATAAGTATCATCAGACAACAACGACGACAGCGACCACCAGTAAGGTACGTTCGGCGAGTGCGACGAAGAAGGACATCAACACGCGACTAGTCAAGACTGAGATTAAGGCCCAGTCGAGTGAGACGGCGACGCTGAAGAAAGCGGTCGCCAATAAGACTTACAACGTTAATAACATGTACACGAAGGTTAACCCATACGGAGTGTCTCCGTTATCCGCCAAGGTGATTTTCCAGACGACCAAGGCTGCCAAGGTCAGTTATACGGTGGTCGGCAAGAGTAGTAAGACTTCAATTTCTAATACGGTCAATAAGTACACAACGAGTCATGATTTGACCGTGCTGGGGTTATACGCCAACACGAATAATCAGGTCAAGATTAAGGTGACTTATAAGGATGGCACGTCGACGACCCAGACGATCCGACTGAAAACGGCGAAGTTACCATCGGCGTTGACCGATTTTAAGATCAACGTTAAGAAGGCTAACAAACAAAAAATGGTCTTAGGGACTGGTAATTCGAAGCTGACATTTATGGTTCGGACGACGATCTCTGGTAGCAAGCAGTCTAAAAACTTATCGTTCGGGATGGATGCGGATGGTAATATTCGGTGGTATACAACGCGGCCAACTTCCCATATTTTCAAACAACTTAACAATGGGCATTTATTGATTTGGACCAAATCGAATGCTAAGAATTCATATTTTGATGAGTTAGTTGAAATGGATTATACGGGTAAAGTTTATAAGACTTATAAATTTAATCATAAAGCCTGGGGTAAGGCTAAGGGTTCTGAGAAGCAGAACCATAATCAGGTCCACCATGACGTAACGGAATTGCCAAACGGTGATCTGATTGCGACCGTTTCCGATGGCGGCCGGACCTATGTCGAAGACACAATGATTGTTATTTCGCATAAGACGGGTAAGATCATCAAGGTCATTAACATGAAGAATATCCTACCTGCGAAATTCTACACGAAGTACAACGCGACGAAGTCTAGTAAATACATGGGCAAGAAGGATTGGTTCCACCAAAATTCGGTCTACTATGATAAAACGGATAAGAGTCTGATTATTTCCAGTCGTAATCAGAACTTAGTGATGAAGATCGATTACAAGACTGAAAAGATCAAATGGATCTTGTCTGGTAAAAAGACTTCCGCATGGCCGAAATCATACCGCAAGTACTTGCTGAAGGCTAGTGGTAAGATTGCTTGGCCGGGTGGGCAACATGCAGCAATTGTCGATCCAAGCACGTTGGGCAAGAAAAATTCGCTTAATGTGATGATCTTTAACAATAATATTGCGGTTGGAACAACCAAAAAATCGTTGGCAGCTTCATCTGGTAAGTACTCAGAAGGTGTCGAATACCATATTAACGAAAAGACCAAGACGATTTCTCAAGTTGGTAGTTATGGTAAGTCGTTGGGTGAAAAGAATTTTGCCAATATTATTGGTTCTAATCGTTACTTGAGTGCTTCGAATCGGCTAATTGATTTTGGTTGGTTGAATAATGGTAAATCAGCTAATATTATTGAATACGATTTGAAGAGCAATCAACAGGTGTTTAACGTTGAATTAACGGGCCTTCCAAGCGGTGGTTATGTCTACCGGGCCGAACGCTTCTCGTTGTATCCAACGAAGCACACGTATGGTATTAATGAATAAGGACAATCGAATGTAAAACGGGCGCTCATGACTAGATGGATCATCTGGTCGGGGCGCCTGTTTGCGTGTTGATCCAATCAGGATACTGATGGCGAGATGGTCGTTAGTGGCCCGTTATGAAAAATATGGCTCAATGGCGGACTAGTCATAATATCGGTTGATCAATAACTGCGGAAAATGATTGCCGGTTGATTAGCTAGGCGTCACTTTTGAATGCTTGATAATCAATATTTCGTCACCCGCACGCCTTCAAGCGCGTCCGTTCTTAAACCAGTCGTCAGCCCGAAAAGGTCGTTTTCAAAGTTGTGACTGGATGTTAATAAAAAAGACACAATTTAGTCGCAAAATCATCCGCAAAAGCTAGAATAATTTCATACCGTGTCGCATTTATGTTCACATTCCAAGTCTACAATGGTTCTTATGTTGAACGCGCGACGGATATAGGATGATTATGAGCAGTGGCGCAAGACTCAGCGAGATGAAAATTAGTTGAAGCGGAGCGATGACGATGACCTTAAATATTGCAATTGTTTTAATCACGTTATTAGTATCATTTATATTAATGGCCATGGAAGTTACGACCCCGAACGCCGTAATTTTGTGTGCCTTAGCGTTTTTGATGTTTGTCGGCATCTTGTCGCCAACGGACGCACTGTCAGGTTTTGCTAACGACGGATTAGCGACAATTGCACTGATGTATATTATTGCCTATGCCATTGCCAAAAGTAATATTATTACCCGCTTATTTGACCGGATTCTCGGCGATGGTCACAGCGAGAAGCGTTCCTTATTACGGTTGCTAGCTAGTGTGAGTGTGATTTCACCATTTATGAACAATACCCCGATTGTGTCCACTTTGACACCGATGGTCCAGCGTTGGACGAAGCAGAAGGGGATGGCAATCTCAAAGTTCTTGATCCCACTATCCTACGCCACGATTCTGAGTGGGTTGTTGACCGTTCTAGGGACTTCGACCAATCTAGTGGCACAAGGGTTATTATCTAAGTACAAATTAGCACAATTTGGTACCTTTGACTTGGCTGTCATCGGGATTCCTATCACGATTATCGGATTGATTTACTTATTGACGATCGGGTACCGCATGTTACCGACCTATTATGGGAGTAGTGTTGACGATGTTGTTGCTGAACCGAATGATTACTTGATTGAAATGACGATCGGCGATGAGTTTGAACACCTCAATCAAACGGTGGTCGCCGCCAAACTTCGTAATTTACCGCGCTCTTTCTTAGTGGCGATTAATCGGAGTGGTCAGTCGATCGTGCCGGTGACGGATGAGACGATTCTACAGTTAGGTGACCGTCTTTACTTCACTGGAAATTTTGATTGTATTAATGATCTTATGAATATTAAAGGTCTAATACCAAGTACTCAGAAAATCAATATGACTGATATCACCAATGAACGGGTCCGGCTTGTCGAAGTCTCCATTCCGGATACGTCCAGTTTGGTGAACCAAACGGTCAAATCAGCGCGTTTCCGCAATGTCTTTGGGAGTGTCGTCGTCGCAATTCGACGCAACGATGTCAACCTCGAAGGGCATCTCGGAAGTATTCGCTTAAAAGGCGGGGACAACTTGGTCATGATTACCACTGGTGAACCAGACGAGCTGGCAAGTCTCAAAGATTTACACGTCTTTAATTCACAACCAGTGAAGTCCCGGAAACATACTTATAAGGATGTTTTACCGATTGTTTTATTGGTTGCAACAATCATCGTGTCGACTATGGGCGTGATTGATTTGTTCGTTGGTCTGGCGGCCTCGTGCGTGGTACTTTTCTTGACGAAATGCGTTTCAATCAGCGATATTGTGAAGGCGGTCGATATGAACGTGTTGTTTTTAGTGGCTAGTAGTTATGGACTTGGGCTTGCGATGTCGAACGTGGGTGCTGATAAGTTTATCGCGAAGTCATTGGTAGCAATTACCGGGAATGCGTCACCAATCATCTATATGTTCCTGATTTATTTCGTGACCAATTTCTTAACGGCCATCTTGTCCAATGCGGCGGCGTTATCACTGATGTTTCCAGTGGTCGTTTCCGCAGCAAAGTTGGAAAATCTACCCGTGATGATGCTTGTTATGCTGATTACGATTGCTGCGACGGCGGACTTTTCAACGCCAATCGGGTACCAAACAAACTTGATTGTTTACGGCCCTGGACATTATAAGTTCACGGACTACTTTAAAGTCGGAATTCCGTTAAATTTGATTTGTATGGTCGTTTGTGTGTTTGTGTCCTATTACTATTATATGGTGCTGTAATGTGATTTAATCGAATCTAAAAGACTTGTGGGCGTCCGCTGACAAGTCTTTTGTGTTGGTTAGTAAATCGGTGACAGCTTAGCACAGTGAAATGGCCTTATAAAGTAAATCAAGACGACCAATTCACTGATCAAAATAAAATATTTAATATTTGCGAACAAAGGACTAGTATTATAAATCTAAAGTTGATATACTAGCAAAGTTTGCTTGTCTGACAAAGCACCGAGAAAACGATTACAAGCACGTCATCTTAATTAATGAAAGGAGTGCGAAAATGAACGATTTAACAAAGGGAAAACCGCTAAAATTAATTTTTTGGTTTACGATTCCGTTACTAATCGGTAACATTTTTCAGCAATTTTATAGTTTATCGGACACGTTGATTGTTGGTCAGACGTTAGGGGTTAAAGCCCTAGCGGCAGTTGGATCAACTGGTAGTGTTCAGTTTTTGATCATTGGCTTTGCGCAGGGGTTAACCGCTGGCTTATCCATATTAACAGCCCAGCATTTTGGGGCACGTGATTTTAAAGCGGTGCGGCGCAGTTTTGCGATTAGTATCGTAGTTAGTTTAATTGTTGGGATTATTTTGACGATTCTGTCGTTGATTTTTGTTGACCATATCTTGTTGTTGATGCAAACGCCAACGGATATCATTGCGGATGCGCGGACGTTCTTACAAATTATGCTTGGCGGGATGCTGGCACCAATTGCGTTCAACCTGTTGTCAAACATCATTCGCGCACTCGGTGATAGTCGCACGCCTTTATGGTTTTTGATTATCAGCGCGTTAATTAATATTGGCTTGGAATTGTTATTCATCTTGGCTTTCAAATGGGGCATTGCCGGGGCGAGCTGGGCAACCATTTTAGCGCAAACCATTGCAACGCTCATGTGTGTGGTTTACATCATCGTCAAAGTGCCCATCTTGCACATTGGGCGGCGCCACTTCAAGTTGGTTTGGTCAGAAGTGAAGGCCCATCTGAATGTTGGGTTACCCATGGCCTTTCAGATGTCGATCATCGCGATTGGAACGATCGTGTTACAAGCGGCACTGAATAGTCTTGGCACTAACTCAGTGGCGGCCACGACTGCCGCTCAGAAAATCGACCAAGTCGCGACTCAGCCATTAATGTCTTTTGGGGTCACCATGGCGACTTTCGCGGCTCAGAATTATGGCGCTCAGCAGTATGAACGGATTATCACGGGAGTCAAACAGACCATGTGGTTGTCGGGGAGCTTTAGTGTGGCTGCCGGTTTGATTGAAATTGTTTGGGGCAAGCAACTCGTGGGGTTCTTCGTTGGTCATCAGGACATGGCGGTATTGAACTTATCCCAGACGTATTTTAACGTCATCGGGAGTACGTATATTCTATTATCAATGTTATTTATTATGCGTAATACCTTGCAAGGGCTTGGACGCAGCGCGATTCCAACTTTGGCAGGCGCGGCGGAACTCTTTATGCGGGTGTTTGCAGCACTGATCTTAGTTCGGATCTTCGATTACGCCGGTGCTTGTAGTTCGGAGCCGTTAGCTTGGTTAGGGTCGTGTGCCGTGCTTTTGCCTGCTTATATCAAATCGGTCCACGATTTACGACAACAGGCCCGCATGACAAACACGGTCGCAGAAGGGGCCGAACCAATATTAAACGATTCTGAAAAATTGTAATTAAGGCTTGCAACCAAGTGGATTATTTGATAATATTTGTTATCAATTTTATTTTAAAGTCACTCATATAATCTCCCGGACACCTGTGGACGGGGCATGAATTGAAAAACGTTAAGGAGTTTACAAATGGCCGTAGAATTAAAAATTGGCGATTACGTCGCTGGTAAGAAGTTTGCTTCGTTAGAACATGATTTCAAGGGTGAAATTGAAAAAGTGTATGAAAATTCAGTCTTGATCTTAATTAAGGAATTTCAAAAAGCTGACGAACCAATTGTTAACGAGTATAACCACCGCGCAGTTGTTCGTAAGGAAGATGCTAAGCTCATTAAAGCGGCTCCAAAGCCGAAAGTCGTCCCAGAAAAAGAAGACTAAAAATTTATAAATAACCATGACAACAGAAAAAATGTATGCTATACTAATTTCTGTTGTCAAATGCGGGTGTAGTTTAGTGGTAAAATTCAAGCTTCCCAAGCTTGCGTCGCGGGTCCGATTCCCGTCACCCGCTTTGCTATTAATCATTTCGGTTAGTAGTCATTGTATTCTCAAGCTCCTTGAGCGCATGGTCCGTTGGTCTAGTTGGTTTAGGACGCCTGCCTGTCACGCAGGAGATCACGAGTTCGAGTCTCGTACGGACCGTCAATAGATGATGATAATCAAGAACGTTAGTCAGCAATGACCCGTTCTTTTTTATTGAGTAAAAATCAAGATGACTAATAGTTGACCAGATAGGTGATCACCAGTAATCGTTAAGGAGCGCAAATGCAATTTATAACAACATCTTTCGATGAGTTAACTGTTCGGCAGTTACAACAGATTTACAAGTTACGAGTGGCGGTTTTTGTCGTCGAACAGGCCTGTCCGTATCAAGAAGTCGACGATACGGACTTGATGGCTTGGCATTTACGGGGGCTGGATTCAACGGGACAGTTGCTAGTATATGCGCGATTAATGCGTGAAGCCAACCAGCAGGCCCGTATCGGCCGGGTGATCACTAATCCGGCGGTGCGGGGGCACGGCTACGGACAGCAGTTGCTCCAACAAGCGATTGAGCAGATTCAAGCGTTGTGGCCTTCCACGACGCAAATCAATATTCAGGCCCAGCATTACTTGGATCGCTTCTACCGTGGATTTGGTTTTCAACCAGTCTCTGGCGTTTATTTAGAAGATGGGATTCCGCATCAGGATATGATTTTAACGTTGAGCTAGTCAAAACGGCTGAATTCTGTTATACTAACGCATGGTAAAAATATATACGTCTAATGAGAAAGAATAGTACGATGAACGTTTAGACCAGCGAGTTCGGGACGATGGGAGCCGAATCTAAGCATCATTGGAAGCGCGCTTTTGAAGACGACAATTCGATAATAAGTGGATGTCATATCAATTAGAGTGGTACCGCGGGCACGTCTCGTCTCTTACATGTTTTTAAATATGTGAGGGACTTTTTTTGTTCCGTAAGACAATCAAGGAGGACAATATGGATTATAAACAACTCGTCGCAGCGGCCTTAGCGCCGGCACTACCAGATTTAACGCAGGAAGCAATTCTAGACAAGATTGAACAACCAAAGACGTCTAAGCAGGGGGACTTGGCTTTTCCAACCTTCACCTTAGCCAAAACGTTACACAAGGCACCTCAAATGATTGCCAGCGACATCGTCGAAAAAGTCGATGGCAGTGACTTTGAAAAAGTTGTTGCAATGGGCCCGTACGTTAACTTCTTCTTCAAGAAAGATGCGTTTGCAGCCGATATTTTAAATCAAGTGTTGTCGAATGGTGGTCATTTTGGTGATGCTAAGCTCGGTGAAGCGGGTCAAGTTCCCATCGATATGTCATCGCCAAACATTGCCAAACCAATCTCAATGGGTCATTTACGTTCAACAGTGATTGGGAATTCTTTGGCAAATATTTTAAGTAAGTTGGATTACCAACCCGTTAAGATCAACCACTTAGGTGACTGGGGCACACAGTTCGGTAAGTTGATCACGGCCTACAAAATGTGGGGAAGCGAAGCTGAGGTCAAAGCTGATCCAATCAATAACTTATTAAAATACTATGTGCGTTTCCATAAAGAAGACGTTGATCATCCTGAAATGGATGACGAGGCGCGTGAATGGTTCAAAAAGTTGGAAAATGGTGATGAAGAAGCCACTCATCTGTGGTCATGGTTCCGCTCAGAATCATTGAAAGCGTTCAAGAAGATTTACCAACGTTTGGATATCGACTTTGATTCCTTCAAAGGTGAGGCCTTCTACAATGATAAGATGCAAGAAGTTGTCGACATCTTGGAAGACAAGCACCTCTTGCAAGAAAGTCAAGGCGCCGAAGTGGTGGATTTAAGCAAGTATGACTTGAATCCCGCATTGATTAAAAAATCAGATGGCGCGACCTTATACATCACGCGGGACTTGGCGGCCGCAATTTACCGGAAACGGACTTATGATTTCGTGCAGTCCCTCTACGTCGTTGGGAATGAACAGACCAACCACTTTAAGCAATTAAAGGCTGTGTTGACCGAGATGGGCTTTGACTGGGCTGACCAGATCCACCACATTCCATTTGGTTTGATTACTTCGGGTGGTAAGAAGTTGTCAACTCGGAGTGGCCGGGTCATCCTGCTTGATAAGGTCTTGGACGATGCGGTTGCGTTAGCTCATGAACAAATCGAAGCCAAGAATCCGGACTTGCCTAACAAGGATGAAGTTGCGGATGCGGTTGGGATTGGCGCTGTGGTCTTCCATGATTTGAAGAACGAACGGATGAACAGCTTTGACTTTAACTTGGAAGAAGTGGTTCGTTTCGAAGGTGAGACTGGGCCATACGTGCAGTACGCCCATGCACGCGCTGAAAGTATCTTACGTAAAGCTGGTAGTCCAGAAATTGCGGCAACCGAGCAAACGTTAAGCGACCCAGCCGCTTGGGATACCTTGAAGTTATTGAGTGAATTCCCAGCGACTGTAGTACGTGCCAGCACGGAATACGAACCATCCGTTATTGCTAAGTATGCGATCCACTTAGCCAAGGCATACAACAAGTATTATGCTAACACCAAAATCTTAGTTGAAGATGATGAATTAAACGCTCGTCTGGCTTTGGTCAAGAGTGTCAGCATCGTCCTGAAGGAAGCCCTTCGCTTACTTGGCGTTAAGGCTCCCGATGAAATGTAATTAGAATTAATTAACAACTGTTCAAATTTGAACGCCACGCATACTAAACCGGCCGTTAAAGCCGGGCGAGAATGCGTGGCGTTTTTTTGTTGCGGCCGTAGAGGCACGGAACTCGATATACAACCGATGGCGAACGCAGGTTGCGAACCAATCGCAGAAATCGCAAGTAGGTAGCGGAGGCCCACTATTGTAACTGGAAACAGACTTATCGTGTGAAGTGGATCATCAGTCGACGAATCAAGGCTTTACCGCCCCGGCCGAGTAAAATGATCCCGATCAACGGCCAAGATAGTAACAATAGGCAACCATGAATGACAAAGGAAACACTGATCGATATCATATCGTCACGATATTCATTTTGAGAGAGCAACATATCACGGCTACTGACGGGATTGACGGCGTTATGATAAATTTGAGTGATTGTTTGATGTTGGCCGGTCGCATCATTCAGGGCACGTGAAGCGACTGAAATCATTCGAAAGGGGTTATGGGCAAGTCGTGGCAATAGGCACATTAGGAGTGGATGGCCGAAGAAGTATGCGGAAGTCAGATAGAGGTTGGTTAACGTCCAATGTAGGTGAAAACGGCCACTGGGGTCTGCGGTGACGGCATAAAAAGCAATCACGAAAAAAATCGCGCAACGAATATAGTCGGAACCGATTAAGCTGAGAGCCTTTTTCATGGTTATCCCTCCTGGCTGTGTTTTCTTCAGATAAACGATCAAACTGGATTGAAGGCGCCGTGATGCTTACAAATGACCGCCCATCCGAGTTAGTGAAACCAAGCATGATTTATGTCTGATTATAAGTTGGTGTGATGATCGAAGCAAACATTAAAATCTTAATAAGGCAACTTCCAGTACTAAAATTTTAATGACCTGTTTAGTCGTCCGGGGTGGTATTCTGAAAGCTAATTCAAAATGCCATATTGGGGGCTTGGTGATGAGCTACTTAGAACTAACAAATATTTGTAAGAACTATCAGGTTGGCAAACAAACATTCAACGTCTTGAAGGACATTAACTTGCAGTTTGAACTCGGTGAGTTTGTGGCGATTGTCGGTGAATCAGGTGGTGGTAAGACAACCTTGATGAATATTATTGGGGGACTAGACCATGATTTCACGGGAATCGTCAGTATCGCTGGACAATCACTTGATTATCATCATGAGCGCCAGCTGGATCAGTACCGGCGCGAAGTCATTGGCTATATATCACAGACCTACAATCTAATCGGTCATTTGACCGTGCTTGAGAATGTCCTGCTAGCCTTAGATATGACTAAATTAAGCCATGGTGACCGATTGCGGCGGGCACACGAGCTCCTAGCAAACGTTGGCTTGACGGCACAAATAAAAAAATACCCGCAACAATTATCAGGTGGTCAAAAACAACGGGTGGCAATCGCTCGGGCATTAGCCGGTGATCCTAAAATTTTGATTGCGGATGAGCCGACTGGTGCGCTGGATGCAGACAATACCGCCGATGTCATGGTCATGCTTCAAAAAATCGCACGGGAAGGGCGCTTGGTGATTTGTGTGACCCATTCACAGCGCGTGGCGGGTGCGGCGACCCGGATTGCCGAGTTGGTGAATGGACGAATTAAGTCACAACCAGTGACCACCCAAAATGTCGGCACCACGCAAACAGTTGCGTCACTACCTGCGCGGTCACTTTCGTATTGGGTATCAGTCATGATGGCCTTCAAGCATATGCGGCATACGTGGATCTGGAATACGCTAATTGTCGTTGGCACAGCGATTGGATTATTCGCCGTCATGCTTTTCAATGGTCTGGGGACCGGCATAAAAGGGTATATTAACCACGAAATGAATGCGTTGGTGGATCCACAATCAATTATGGTCATGCACCAAGCGGATAACGCGAAGGATCGTGATGAACAGGCTGCGGCCGTCTATGATCCAGCTGTAGCCGGTGGTATCGCAGCCCGGATGCCGGTGTTCACCGACTCACAACTCACAGCGTTGCGTGACCTTAAGCACGTGACCAACGTGGAACCCGGGATTTCAGCTACAAACGCAACGATTGCGATTGGACAACAAAAGTATGCCGCACCTGAACTGACGACCTGGACGAGTAGTGACCCGACCCGGCAGTTGAAAGCAGGCCACGTGGCGGGTGACAATCAAATCGTATTAGATAAGTCTTCAATCGCGCAGAAATGGTCGGCAACGCGTTGGCGTCAGTTAGTGGGTCGGGCTGTGACTGTGAGTTATCAAACCTTCAATCAAAAAGGGCAACCCGTGACCGTGGCGCGCGTGTTGACGGTTGCCGGAATAGTAGATAGCACCTCTGAGGTCGGTTTGAATGCAGTTAACTACACCACGATGCAGTCGATGCGTTCAGCAGCACGTGTCTCAACACAACCAACGTTTGTGAGCGTTAGAATTAAGAGTCGGGTGCAGAATCAGGTCGTGGTCAATGAAATTAACCACTTATCAATTAATGGCAAGCATCCATTTGCCGCGACTAGTATTGCGGCCACTTTGGATTCGTTCAATACTTACGTTAATATTGCCACTAAAGTGTTGGCGGCGATTGCGGGGATTTCATTAATCGTTTCCGCATTAATGATTATTGTAACGATGTTCATGTCGGTCAGTGCTCGGATGCGAGAAATTGGTATTCTGCGGTCGCTGGGGGAGCGCCGGCGTGATATTCGCTGGCTATTTACTAGTGAAACGCTGATGTTAGGCATTATCAGTGCCACGTTAGCGACTGGGCTGTCCTATTTAGCTGAACGAGGGCTCAATCATGGTCTGGCTAAGCTAACTGGCGGGTATGCGCTAGTTCAGATTCAGCTCAGCAACGTAATTGCAATTTTTATAATCGCAATTATTATCGCTTGGCTTGCAGCTATTTTACCAGCAAGGCGGGCTGCGCGGGCTAATCCGATCAAAGCCTTGGCCGCTGAATAACAAGTGATTGGATAATTGCCATGATGGAAAAGTTATGTTGACCAGTCAACTTGGTTGAAGGAGTGGTAAAAAATTGTGCGAGATGTCTCAAAATAGTCGTCTTATTCAGGGGTGGTGGTCATTAATTCATTAGGTCTGGTATTAAAGACAGAAGCCAGTTCTAATATTGGCTCGCCCAGGTTACTCAGAAACTTCTGATTGAGAAAAATAAATTAGCTCGGCTAGGTTCTGGATTACTAGTCGAGCTAATTTTGATTAATATCTTCTGGTCGTAAGTAACTGGGGATGGCTATTTGACAGTTAGCGTGTACTTGAGACGTCGATGATGGTTCTTTACAAACCGTGTGCTAGTTAGTTAATTGACATAACTAAACATTATTAGTAAAAACTAATTTTTGAGGAGATAAGTAGTAATGGCGAAATTGAATTGTATCCGTTTAAATTGATCGCCACACGTGTTAGCGCTTACTTTTTATGGCCAAAACCGTGTCTTGTCAACCCTATGCAGAATTAATCCATCGTCCCCTTGACTGATTCAGCGAGTGAATTAATTCGCCAACAAACTTATCAGTGACTTCTCATAAAAAGCCCAAAGTCCCCCCTGTTATACATGCGAAACACTAGTAATTCAGCGACTGTCCGGGTATGCTGTTGGTGTAAATTAAGCTAAGGAGGATTTTGTTTTGAGGAAACAACCACAGACACTAGTCATTGGTGGAACGCAGGTTGCTAGTGGCAAAAGCCTGTTGACACTGGCGTTAGCGAACGTATTGACTAATTGGAAAATGACGGTCACCATCGTTAGTTGCAATTATCAAACCGTTACGTGGCGGACCATTCAAAAGCATCACTGCCATGAGTGGCAGTCAGATATTCGGACGGCTAACGAGCTCAATAACTTTTGGATAGCGTTGCAGGGTGTCCAGACGGATTATTTATTGATAGATCTTGATTCTACGGGTCCGAAACACGATAACTATACTTGGCTACTCAACGAGTGCTGGTTGCCATTAGCGCAACAAATTATTTTAACCTATTCGACTGAAACGGATGTCAACACGTTGTTGTATCAAGATTTAGGGGCCTTACAGTTTAGCATGGAATACACACTGACCAATCCTAAAATCTATACCGTGTTGAATCGTTATCCAGCACCAGTAGCTGTTAGGTCAGCGATGACGGCCAGTGACTTACTCCCATTCCATCGTCAATTTCAAACTCGGCACGCAGAATTCGCTGCTATGAATTTAGAGCCATTGGGTATGTTGACCGACGCCCGCCAGCATCCAGAAAAAGTTTTGGCGGATGCCACGCAAATTTTAACCAAACTTGTGGCGTAATTATGGCTAATTATTGATCAAAACGACACGCGCTGTGATGAGCAACGGGTGCTTTTTTACGGGTAGGGTGAGAATAGGCAGCTTAAAACGTTAATCTGTCCCTGGCCCGAATCCCGAAGGACTCTTTCTACTGGTACCAGCGAGTGATTGCATCCAATGGTCAAGATCTGGGTCCCTCGGCCTCAAATTAGATGAGTGTTGCTCAGCAGTTTTCATCGATATCGGATGAAGACTGCTTTTGGTTGTTCAATAAGATAATTAGCCGCGTCAAACAAAACAAGAGGATACTACCACCAAGCAAGGGGAGGGTCCAAGAACCGAGCATTAAGATCAAACGGGGTGCTAGCAAACTACCAATAACGGTAGTGGTGTCGATGACGGTTAAGACCCCCGTCATTAGAGTATTACGATTGTTTGTGGGGATTTGTTGGATAGTGGTGAAAAAACTAATGTTGGTCTGTCCGCGTAATGCACCAATTAAGAACATGGTAATCATAAGACTGGCAAAGGTCGGCGCCACATAAGTAGTAAGCACCCACCGGTGAAGGCTGTCAAAGTTAGCAGGGATTGCTTTGACCATCGTTTTAGCAATAGTGGTGCCAATAAGATACCTGTGGCGTTAGCTGTTAAGAACCAGCTAAGTGGCCAGTGACTATGCAACTTGCTGACGACGAGCCAAGGAACGGCTACTGCAATCGTCGCGTCGACCAGATAACCGAGAACGGCGTACAGTAACGACCATGTCGGCCATGATCGATGGCGGTCTAGCTTGACGGGGACAACCGCATCCGAGGAGAGATTGGAACGTGTTCGGAATTGCCAATCGAGGCCGGCTGAAACCAAGAACGCTATCCCCATTATTAAGATTAGGGTAGCCGGCGTTACCCATAGTAATGCCATCGTGACGAGCATTGTCGCGCTAACGATGGCCAACTGGCGAATCTGAGTTTGATAGCCGTTGACGATTTGAATATTTACGGGCGCAAAAAGGTCTGGCAAAATCGTTTTGTTACTGAGCTTATAAAAGACCCCAATTGATTTATTAAGAACGGCGACGATGACTAAGCAAGTGATTTGCCAACTAACCGTATTTAGTGCGTAATAGGCACCAATGAAGAGTATTCCCGTCAAAATATCCGTAATGAACATCATTTGTTTGGCTGAGTAGCATTTAAGTACCCGACCAGCTACTAGGTTCAGACCGATTGCCGGCAGCATTGTCATCACCATGACGTTGCCGAGTAACTGGGGATCACCGGTCTTTTCAATCGTTAACCAGGTGACTAGGTAAGTAAAGCCATAGAAGCCAAAAAAGGTAATTAACATGCTGCTGAGATAGCAGAGTAGATTATGGCGGTCGTTAGGATGTGGCCTAAATTCTTTTTTCATTAACTGACAACCACCGGTGTATGGTTTGAAATGTTTTCATAGAGCCATTTGGCATCAGCAATCGTCAGGCGAATACAACCATGTGAATTGGCGACTTTACCAAGTTGCTGGGCTTCTTTAACGATGTATTGATCGTTAGCATCGACTGGGACTGAGTGAAAAAGGTAAATCCCATGATCCTTGAATGAGACCCAGTAATTGGCGCCTTCACCCGATTGCGTGTTAAAAAAGTGTTGTCCTCGTTCGGCTTGGATTTCAAAGTGTCCCTTGGGGGTATCAGAGCCATGTTTGCCCGTAGAAGCAAGCATGGTATAAAGGGTCTGATCGTGGTTTTTTAAGTAGACTCGCTGTTTTTTGATTGAAACCTGAATGTTGATGTCATCGTATTTAGCCAGTTTGGGATACGGCCGTGACAGGGAGGGCTTATGCCAGTCAACGGTCTCCGGGACTGGCGTGGTTACCTTAGTTGCTGAATGACTAACTTTAGTGATTGGTCGATTACTGGCAATGGCCTGGTGGTGCCGGGCAAATAGGTGTCCGAATCCGGTAAAAATAGTTAAGCTAATTGCGCCAATCGTGACCCAGATGAGCTGATGAACACTGATTTTCAAAATACCATCCCTCACAAAAATGATTTTAGTGATTTTAGTTTACTCAGTTAGCGAACGTTTGTTTATCAAAATTGTGTAAACTTTGCATATCATTTTCGTGAAATTTTCCAAAATAAGTTGGGATAGCCGTTATCACTGGTGCCACGGGTAATGTCGGAAATCGGCAAATTAAAGTTATTTGCAGTAAACCAGCTGTTAATTAGACAATTTTTTCAGCTAATTAAAAAATCGCCATTAAGCAGCGTGCTTAACGGCGATTTGAATTTTATTTATTGTAAACTAGCGACCTTAGCCACGATTTTAGCAGGCGTTTCCCATTCAGAACGTTCAAATTCGGAAACGGGCACTTCAATACCAAGCCGATTTTGAAGTTCTAGTAACAGTTGCACGGAACCCATGGAATCTAAGATACCTTCATCAAATAAATTGGCATCCATATTGTTTGAAACATCTTCCCCAGTCAAATCTTGCAAGATCGATAGTACCGTTGCTTTAACATCATCCATGATCAAAATACGCCCCTTATCATTATTGTGAATTATTCAGTCTTCATTCTAGCATAGTTTTATCATCGATGATGGTTAATCAGGTGTATTAACGAAATCTTTACTTGATTAAACGTTAAAATTGGCGTGAATTAAATCAGTTAGAATTTTAATCCCCTGTTCAAAGCGGTCGCTGGATTCATAAGAAAAGCTCAGACGAATGTACTGATTCGGCTGGAAATCGTAGATACTACCAGGGTTGAAGAGAACGTTGTGCGCAGTGGCAAGGTCGAATAATTTGGGAATATTAATGTTGTCGGCTAAGCGGACCCACAGATAAAAGCCACCCGTGGGCGTCTGCCAAGTCGCAAAATCGTCCCAGTAATGATGCAGAATTTGTTCTGCCGCCGCGGCCTTCTTGGCAAGTACGGACCGGAAATCAGCTTGATACGTTTCATATTCAGGATCAGCTAAGATTTCTGCCAGCACAAGTTGTGACAGTGAACTAGCGCCGTAATCGGTTTGCATGCGCACGTCAGTCAAGCGATCGATGACCGGTTTGGCGGCCACCGTCCAGCCGATGCGTAATCCCGGTGCAAGGGACTTTGAGATGCTACCAAAATAAATAACGTTGCCAGTCTTATCGAGTGCCTTCAGTGGCTGTGGCGGCTGCTGATCGAACCAGACATCTTGATAAGCAGCGTCTTCTAAGATTGGTAAGCGGTGTTCTTGTGCGGTTTGTAAGACCTGTTGACGTCGCTCGGCACTCATGACGATTCCAGTCGGGTTATTGAATGTCGGAATCGTGTAAAGAATGGCATGGTGTCCCTGAATAGGGGCGTTCATCTGCCAGTACGCCAAGCCCTGACTGTCCATTGGGATGCCAGCGAGATGGGTGTGGGCCGATTGAAAGACGTGTAAAGATTTGACATAAGTAGGTGCTTCCGTGTAGATGGTGGCATCTTTGGGAAATAGTGACATTGAGACCAGTTGGAGCGCTTGTAATGATCCGGAAGTAATCAGAATGTTTTCCGGATGGGTATGAATCCCAACTTTTTCCAAGTGACGTGCAATTTGTTGTCGCAAAGCCAAAATGCCCGCAGGCTCGGTATAGTTCAAACTCGTTAACTGTTCGCCTAGATGTGCAAAGGCCCGTTGAAAAAGTGGACGAGGAAATTGTTCTGGTGCGGGTTCGCCTGTGCTTAAACGAATAACCGCATCCGTTTCAAATTGGTTGATTTTTTGGAGCGCGTGGGAATTGGGCTTGAATTGTCCTGCTTTAACATATTGCGACCAGTTGACGTGTTCCGCCAATAAGCTGGACCAATGGTTACCGGAAATAACCATCCCAGAGCCTGGATTGCTCGTAATTAAGCCGACTGCCATTAGTTCATCAAGTGCCGTAATTAGGGTGCTACGATTCACGCCGAATTGTTCGGCCAGTTTACGCTGCGCAGGAAGCTTAGCCCCAACGGCCCAATTGCCTTTCGCGATTTGTTCTTGAAAATAGTTAGTAATTTGTTGGTAAATTGGTGTGCTGACCTGTTTATTTGGTTGCCAGTTGATCGTTAAAATTGCCATGACAAACGCCTCCTGAGTGCCCATGCGGGCGAATTAAGCTGTTATTCTACTAGCCAGAAATTTGATGATTGATTCAGGTGGTTGGGTGAAAAGTGTTAAATTGGTTGGCTACAAATGAAATTATCTCTATTATAATCATCTCTGAATTAAAAGCTAGTCGGATATGACCAATTGATTGAACGATAATTGGTTGGTAAAAGAATCGAATTGGCTGGTATTAAGGAGGTCAAAAACATGCAAGTGTTTTTACAAGGATTATTATTTGGAATTGTTTACATTGCACCAATCGGGATGCAAAACTTATTTGTGGTTTCGACAGCTATTGAACAACCATTGCAACGGGCATTGCGGGTGGCTTTAATTGTAATTGCGTTTGATACGTCGCTCTCCCTGGCTTGCTTTTATGGGGTGGGCCGATTGTTGCAGACCACTCCCTGGCTCGAATTAGGGGTGTTGTTGATTGGGAGTTTATTGGTCTTTTACATTGGCTGGAATCTGTTGCGGCAAAAGGCCACGGCAATGGGGACCCTCGACGCGGACTTCTCATATAAAGCAGCGATTCTGACAGCTTTTTCGGTAGCATGGCTGAATCCGCAAGCACTGATTGATGGTTCCGTGTTGCTGGCGGCGTTTCGGGTGTCAATCCCGGCGGCACTGACCCATTTCTTTATGTTGGGGGTCATCCTAGCATCCATTATTTGGTTCATCGGTCTGACCAGCTTGATCAGTAAGTTTAAACATCTCATGCAACCACGAGTCCTACTCTGGATCAATCGAATCTGTGGTGGCATCATTATTCTATACGGCGTGAAGTTGCTAGCAACCTTCATCACGAAAATATAGTTGCGGTTACCTCTGACAATCGGTATGCTAGTCGTATTGGACTTTTTATGAGAGGGACGATACGCATGAAGATTGCTGGTTTCGGAGTGGAGGCCTGGTTAAACGCACATGAGCGTGAAGCAACCACCGATATTAGTCAAAGCTCAATCGCAGCCTTAACGATGGCAGAAATTGCGGCTTTAGACGACCAACAAGCACCACAGGATTTTTACGAAGAACTAGGGGTGGCCCGGCTGGATTATGGCTGGATCGAGGGCTCACCACGATTTAAAGAACTCGTTAGTCAGTTATACGAGCAAGTGCCATCAGCCAATGTTCTCCAAACAAATGGGGCGACCGGTGCTAATCATTTAGCAATCTATAGTTTGGTGGAACCCGGCGATCACGTGATTGCACTGTACCCGAGTTATCAGCAGCTGTATGATATTCCCAAGTCATTGGGCGCTACGGTTGATTATTGGCATATTCATGAGTCAGCGGGCTGGTTGCCGGATATTATGGAACTGCAACGATTGATCCGGCCGGAAACAAAGATGATTTTACTCAATAATGCCATCAATCCGACTGGGAGTTTACTAGATCGGACACTGTTAGAACAGGTCGTCACATTAGCTCGCTCAGTTGGGGCTTACGTTTTGGCCGATGAGGTATACGAGCCACTGGATGAAACCCCGTTCGTCTCAATTGCCGATTTGTATGAGCGTGGAATTGCGGTCAACAGTTTATCCAAGACCTATTCAGCGCCTGGTATCCGGATCGGGTGGACGGCGACACCTAGTCAAGCCATTGCTGATATTTTTCGGAAGTATCGTGATTATACGATGATCTGCGGGGGCGTTTTGAATGACCAACTGGCCGTTAGAATTTTAGTGCACCGCCAACGTGTTCTGGCGCGAAATCGGGAGTTAGTCAGTCGCAACCTCAAAATTCTGACAGATTGGGTCGCACAGGAACCGCGGGTCGAATTGATTACGCCACATGGCATTTCAGTGTCGTGTATTAAACTAATAGTACCGATCGATGATGAGACGTTCTGTCAACAATTACTGCGGGATACTGGTGTTTTATTAGTGCCGGGTTCACGTTTCGATATTCCGGGGCACGCCCGCTTAGGTTACTGTACGGATACGCTGACGTTACAACGGGGTCTGGATTTATTAGGGCAATATTTACGCCGCTTTGATTAGTTACTAGTGGACTGGCAACCGTGGTTGACTCATCACTTGTAAATAATTATACAAATTTGTTTAAGCGCATTTTCCTAATAGTGGCGGAAAATGTGCTTTTTGAAGTTCTGTGCGTAGTTTGCCAAGTGAATATTTGCTATAATGTATTCATTACAAGATTTGGGGAGGTTTCGCGACATGAAAAAGTCAGAGCGTCAAGCAGTTATCGAACAATTAATTAGTGAATATCCGATCGCTACCCAGGAAGAATTGATGGCTAAGCTTAAAGCAGAAGGCATTGCTGCGACGCAAGCGACGATTTCGCGCGATATCCGAGAGATGCAGATCGTTAAGACGCCGGATGAGCACGGTCAGACGCGGTACGCGATTTTTAAAACAGCTAACAAAAATGAACAGGACCGGCTATTTGAAACGCTACACGATGTGGTGACGAGCATTGACCGTGTTGAATTCATGAATATTATTCATACGCTACCGAGTAATGGGAATCTATTGGCGGCGATCATTGATGATTTGAACCTGCCAGAAGTGAGTGGGACCTTGGCTGGTCACGACACGATCTTTGTCGTGAGTCCGAATACGACGGTGGCCAAGCAGCTATACGAATCCTTTGCTAGTCACATTAGTAATGAAGACTGACTGTGGTGAGCAGTCTAATTGGTTGCACTAGGCCGTTGTTCACGGTATGATTATTGTCATCAAAAGAGGTGTGAGATATGAAATATACGAAGAAACGGGCGCCTCGAAAGAACCAAAAACAACGCGATGCGACCTTCGATAAATTTAAACAACAACAAAATGAGCTCAACGCTAACCGCCGGGGTGTCCGGCGCAAGTAATGGCTGAGCTAGCTTTCAAGTATGTCATATGGACGGCTCGGAAGCTTTTTTTGTTTATGGCCGTTTTATCGTAGTGACCATTAATCTGGTTACAACACGTGGCCTAGATCAGTGATTTCGACAACAACTGGCAAACATCGGGTTATCTACAAAATGAGTTGCGTTTGATTGTTGAAGATTTTTTCAAGGTTGCGGTCAATTACTGAGCATCGGAAAATTTATGATACAATTGTAAAAGCTAACAAGTAACGCGGACGTTGTGACAGGTGCGTCGGCTGAACAAGGGGAAGATTATGCAAAAAAATGGTTTTTGGGCCACGATCAAAGACGGCTTACGAGTCATTGGCAATTGGTTAGCACCCTATTGGCAGCGATTCGCTGCCGTAGTTGGCTATCAATGGCATCGGCGACAAATCACACGGTGGCTAATTGTACTCGTCTTGACCGTCATCTTAATTGGGAGTGCCTATTTAACTTATGAAGCCAAGACGGCTAAAGTTGGTAATTTACAGGCGGAGCTAGAAAAGACAACTGAAATCTATGATAAGGACAATAAAAAGGCCGGTTCACTCTATTCACAAAAGGGAACCTATGTCCACTTGAGTAGTATTTCAAAAAACTTACAGAACGCGGTAATTTCGACTGAAGACCGTAATTTCTATAAGGAACATGGTTTCTCAGTCAAAGGAATCGGGCGGGCGTTTGTCCTGCTCGTTATCAATAAGATACTTGGTCGTGACTACATTAGTGGCGGTGGAAGTACGTTGACGCAACAATTGGTCAAAAACGCCTACCTAACACAACAACAGACCTTCTCGCGTAAGTTTCGGGAAATCTTTTTGGCGATTGAAACTGAAAATGTCTATTCTAAGGGCCAAATTTTAGCGATGTATTTGAATAACGCTTATTTCGGCCACGGGGTTTGGGGAGCTGAGGATGCGTCTGAACGGTATTTTGGCGTACACGCGTCAGAGTTATCCGTTGACCAGGCGGCGACCTTGGCCGGAATGCTGAGCTCGCCCAGCGGTTATGATCCAATCAATCATCCGAAAGCGTCTACGGCTCGTCGAAACGTTGTCTTGAATAACATGGTCGCTAATAATAAGCTATCCGAAAGCGAATATAAGCTTTATTCGCAAAAGGCGATGACGCTGACGAATAACTACCATTATGAAAGTGGTTATAATTATCCATATTATTTCGATGCGGTGATCAATGAAGCAATTAATAAGTATGGGCTAACGGAATCTGACATCATGAACCGAGGGTATAAAATTTATACTTCACTCGATCAAGATGATCAGACACAAATGCAAGATTCCTTTAAGAATAGTACGCTATTCCCAGCCAATGCGGATGATGGTACGAAGGTCCAGGGAGCCTCGATCGCTGTTGATCCGTCGACAGGTGGGGTCTTGGCCGTAGTCGGTGGCCGTGGCAAACACGTCTTTCGGGGCTTTAACCGTGCGACTCAGATCAAGCGGCAGCCGGGTTCGACTATCAAACCGTTGGCGGTATACACACCGGCATTACAGAATGGGTATACGTATGATTCGAACCTCTCTAATAAGAAGCAAACCTTTGGGGCTAATAAGTATGCGCCCAAAAACTATGATAATGTCTATAGTAAATCAGTCCCAATGTATACTGCACTATCTCAAAGTATGAACATTCCAGCGGTCTGGTTATTGAACAAAATTGGTGTTAATAAAGGGTATCAATCCGTGAAAAAGTTTGGCTTACCCGTTACCAAGTCGGATGATAACCTGGCACTTGCCTTAGGTGGTTTGACGACGGGGGTATCACCCGCTCAAATGACCAGTGCCTATACAGCATTTGCGAATGGTGGTAAGAAAACGACGGCCCACTTTATTACGAAAATTGTCGATGCTAGTGGCAATGTCGTTGTCGATAATACGAAGACTAAGACGAAGAAAATCATGTCCGCCAGCGTTGCTAAAGAAATGACCAGTATGATGCTTGGTACGTACAATAGTGGGACCGGAGCTGCGGCCAAGCCGTATGGATACTCGGTTGCTGGTAAGACTGGGAGTACGCAGGCTGATTACAGTACGGGTTCCGGAACGAAGGATCAGTGGATGATTGCTTATACCCCGGACATTGTGGTCACGACTTGGATCGGATTTGATACGACGAATAGTACTCATTATTTGAAGAGTTTATCTGAAAATCAACTTTCCTCGTTATTCAAGAATGAATTACAAAATATTTTGCCTAATACGAATAATACGAGCTTTGGGACGAAGGATGCCGCCACTTTGGCAACTGAATCTGATAGTAACGATTCGGATAGCTCAGACAGTGGCTCATCAGTTTGGGATAACGTTGAGAAGGGTGCTAACGCAGTCAAAGACAAGGCTAAAGATTGGTTCTCCAAGGCGAAGAGCTTCCTTGGCAACTAGTAAAGCTAGCTTCTGAACGTACTAATGCTATTCAAGTTCAGTTAAAAATGCTAAAATAATGACGACACATACTTCGAGGAGGAACTCACGATGGCCGTAAACATTTACGATACTGCAAATCAGTTAGAACAAGAATTACGTCAGACTAAAGAATTCAAGGAATTGAAGGTCGCCTATGACACGATGAAGACCAATGACAGTGCCTTTTCACTGTTTAAAGATTTTCAAGAAGTGCAGATGCAATTATCACAAAAGCAAATGAATGGCGAAGAATTGACGGATGACGAAGTTCAAAAAGCCCATGATTTAGCCGATAAGGTTGGTAACGTTGACGAAATTAAGTCGTTAATGGGTAAAGAACGTAACCTGAACCAATTGATGAATGATTTAAATCAAATTATCACTAAACCAGTTCAAGAATTATACCAGAACTAAGTAAATTAAAAGTCGAGGGGCAATGACGGAATCTGTTCCGTGATTGCCCCTTTTTGGGTGGAGGATGTTATGAAATTTCTACACGCGGCAGATTTACATTTAGATACACCGTTTCAAGGCTTAAGCGGTTTAACGCCAGCGTTAAGAGAACAATTAGTGACGGCACCATTAAGGGTACTCACGCGATTAGTTGATTTAGCGGTAGCTGAGCGGGTCGATTTTGTTTTGCTGGTTGGCGATTTGTTTGATCAGCAGGGTCAAAGTGTTCAGGCCCAAGCTGCACTGATGGCAGCGCTCGAACGATTAAATACGGTGGCAATTCCCGTAATCTTATCGTTTGGTAATCATGACTTTCAAGCTGATCTGGGACGGTGGCACTTCCCAGCTAACGTGCACGTGTTTGGTTCGCAGGTAACCACGGTCACATTAACGACGGCAGCGCAAGAACGTGTGGCTATCAGTGGTTTTAGTTATGCACAACGATGGGTGACGACTGATCCGATCGCTGATTATCCGAATAAGGCGGCTACCGTCGATTATGAAATTGGCACTTTACATGGTCAGATTGGTGTGGCTGGCGACCACTACGCCCCGTTCAACGTTAGTGAACTACTAACGAAGCATTATGATTATTGGGCGCTCGGACATATTCATCAGCGCCAAACGCTCAATTCGCAGCCACCAGTCGTGTATCCCGGCAACTTACAAGGCCGCCATCGCGGTGAAACTGGGGCCAAGGGTTGCCTGATTGTGGATAGTCAGGCCGATCAGACGTTACAACCGGTATTTCATTCTTTAACTGATATTGAATGGACAGACTGGACGCCGAATATCACTAGTCGGGAAACCATCACTCGTTCAGATCTAGTTCACCAGTTGGCAGATCAGCTAACATTGTCCATGAATACGGGCTTAAAATTAGTAACGATTACTTTGCCGGCGAGTCTCCGCTTGAATGCGACGGTAGAATTGGCTCTAAATCAAGGTGCCATCCTAGCCCAATTACAGGAACAAGCGGGCGAACATTGGTGGCCCGTGGCGATTGAACAAGCGACGACCACTGAAGTGACACCATTGTTTGGGATTAACGCGGCGACTTGGCAACAAGTTGGCGATAAGGTCGTGACTGATCAAGCAGTTGCCGAACTTGCGGGGAAGCTGTTGGACGAAGACTTTTTGAATACAGCCTTACTAGAAGATATGTCATCCGCTGCTTGGCAGCAACAAGTGGTGCGGCTCTTAAATGATCAGTATCACCTAACGATGGGGGTGAGCGACGATGCAGATTAAACGGCTTGAAATTGCGGGTTTTGGTAAGTTTCAACAACGCCAATTTGAGTTTGGTGACGGCCTACAAGTGATTTATGGGTTAAATGAAAGTGGCAAATCGACGTTGCGAGCTTTTATTCTTGGGATGTTATTTGGTTTTCCATCCCGTCGCTATCCGCTTGAGCGTCGTGAGCCACAAGGCACTAATCAGTATGGTGGCACGATGGACTTAATTGTTGACGAGACAAATTACCGGTTGACCCGTTTAGGTGATGAACCCGCTACCTTGATGAATGTGGGAACGCAGGCGATGCAGCCACTGACATTACTTGATAAGTGGTTGGCACCTTATGATCGTGATCAGTATTTACGATTATTTACGTTTAACCAAGCCGAACTGACGGAACTTAAAACATTACGAGCCAGTGATTTAAACGTACAGTTGCAACAAGTCGGGTTAGTGGGCAGTGCACCGTGGCGAGAAACGGCGGCAACGTTACGGGCGGATGCGGAGACGCTTTATAAACCGCGGGGACGTAAACCAACGTTAAATCAAGCCTTGCAACGTTACCGGTTGTTGACGACACAAGTCAAGACGGCCAAACAACGCTATCCAGAATATGAGGCGTTACAAAATCAATTGCTAGATTTGCAGGCACAGCAGATGAGTAGTCAACGTGATTTAACTAAGTTGGATCAACAACAACAGCGGCTGGCTAATTTACGTAATCAGTGGCCAGTTTATCAGCAGTTGCAACAATTGCAGGCAACTGTTGCAAACAGCACGTTGACAGTGCCAGTCATGACACAGTACCGACAGTTAATCCAAAAACGGACCGAATTACAACACACGTTGGCTAGCGCCCGCCAGCAACTCAGTCAGCAGCCAGTTGATACACAGTCCCAAGGGCTAGTTGGTTTTTACGTTCAACATCAGGAGCAGTTTGACCAATTAGAAGCACAGTTGCCCACGTTACAGCGGGACCTAGGTCGGTATCAAACGTTAGCCCAGCAGGGGACGACCCTCAAAGCTGATTTTCAGGCACAAAGTAATGCGCATCCTGAACTTTTAGGTTGCTTATCGCCGCACAAACAAGCAGCAATCGTCACTTTAAAACAAACCTTGGCAACGACGGCAAACACGCGCAGCCAACGACCAGCATCCATGAGTTCAACGCTTGATTGGCGACTAGTCGGTGGTGCGGTGGGAATCATAGCCGGACTGTTGTTACCGTTAGGCGGTTTTAAGTGGGGCCTAGTTTTAGTGGGAGCAGCCCTATTCGGTTGGTTTGGTCTGACACGCGGTCAGGCAAAGCCGGCCCAGGAAAGCAATCAATTATCGGAGCAGCTAGTCGCAGCTGGCTTAGCACCGGATTTAACCGCCAGTGAAGCCCTACAACAGTTGGAACTCGTGGCGGCGCTACAACGAGCACAAGCAGCGGTAACAACTGCTGACCAGTCGCTCGCAACGCAGGCGACCAAACTCTGGCAAATGATTCAAGCTTATCAGTTTGCGGCGGGGTGGATTCCCGTTGATCAGGATCATTTGACGACGAGTGTTACCCGCATTGCCCAATTCTATGAGCAAGTTCATCAAGTGATGCAAAAGCAAACTATGGCGGGCCCTGATTTTGCCTTTGTTCAGCGCCAAGTGCAGCAATTGACGACGCAAGTTCGGGACCTAAGTGAACAGTTGCAGACGCTAGCGACAACGAATGGTTTAGCGGATGTGGCGGCGCTAACACAGGCTGTTAGTGATTCTGAAACACAAATAGCGAATGCTACGAGTGCGGAACAGTTGCAGCGTCAACTTAGCACAGCTGAGTTGACGGCGTTGAAGCAGTATGCAACGCTGGAAACACTGCAAGCAGCGATTGCCGAATTGCGCCAGCAACGCAGCCAAGCAGCTCAGCGGCTCACTCAATTAGCGGCGGATATTGTCACGGCGCAAACGCAGCTTCAACGATTAACGGCTGATGGCCAGTATGCGACTTTGCGTCAACAACAGGCAGATTTGCAAACGGAAATCACAGTTATGGCGCGCCAGTGGGTGACTCGGCAGCTGGGTGCGAACTGGATTGATATGGCGCTGCAGGCATTGACGCAACAGCAGTTACCGACTGTTTTAGCCGCGGCAACCACGATTTTCGCGCAATTAACGGCACAGCGGTATAATAAGATTGATTTAGACGGTGATGAAATGGTTGTGAAGACGACGACCACGCAGTTCATGGTTGCTGAGCTTTCCACGGCAACTAAGGAACAATTATACTTAGCTTTGCGATTGGCGTTAATCAATCATTTGGGTGCCGAAGCGCAATTACCATTAATGATTGATGATGGTTTAGTAAACTTTGATGATCAACGTAAACAGGCCACTTGGCAAGTCTTAACTCAGGTTGCACGTCACCACCAAGTACTCTATTTTACAAATGAGACAGCAGCACTGACCCAACTGAAGACAGCGACTGTACAGCAGTTAACCTAGGGGGGATAATATGGCAAAGAAATTATTTGATTATCAACTGGATGAAACCGTGGATGGGTATTTTTTGTTGAAAGATTCGGAAGTTCGCATCGCCAAGAACGGCAAGAAGTTTTTAGCTATTAATTTTCAGGATACTTCCGGCGAGATTTCCGGCAAGTTTTGGGATGCAAGCGACACAGATGTCGAAAACTTTCAGGCTGGTCGGGTCGTTCATCTGAAAGGTAAACGCGAAAACTATCAGGGTAATCCGCAAATCAAGATTCAACAAATGCGGCTCACTCATAGTGGCGAACCGCAAGAAGTGCAACAGTTTGTGGAACACGCACCACTAAAGACCGACACGATGGCAGACGAGATCAATCAGTTTGTCTTTGAAATTACTGAACCTAATTGGAATCGGATCGTTCGCCACATGTTAACGACATTTCATGACCGGTTCTTTAGCTATCCCGCGGCGAAAAAAAATCACCACGCGTTTGCCGGTGGCTTGGCTTATCACACGTTATCAATTTTGCGCTTAGCCAAGGCGGTTGCCGATCAGTATTCCCACGTTAACCGAGCCCTACTATACGCCGGCGCGATTCTGCACGATATGGGTAAGACGATTGAAATGTCGGGGCCGGTCTCAACGACTTATACGTTGGCAGGGAACTTGGTCGGTCACATTGTCCTGATCGATGAACAAATCGTGGAAACTTGTCAACAGTTGAAAATTGACGAGCAGTCGGAATCGGTTTTAGTCTTGCGGCATACGATTCTTGCGCACCATGGTTTGTTAGAATATGGGTCACCCGTTCGGCCCCATATTATGGAGGCTGAAATCTTACATGACCTGGACGAGTTGGACGCGTCAATTCAAATGATGCAAACTTCACTTGGCCACGCCGAACCGGGCACGTATACGGAGCGAATCTTTGCTATGGATGGTCGTAACTTTTACCGGCCAACTGGTGATCAAACGAAGGGCGAATTGCCAGACGAACAAAACTAACTTAATCGTCATCGCTGACGGGCAACCGTTGATGGGGATCACGGTTGTCTAAATTGATACGGTGTTTGAAAGAACTGTTGAAATCAATGATTTTAACAGTTTTTTTGTGACCTTTATTTTTGATGACGGATTCCATTGGGATGGGTGAGACGTTGCACCATTAATTAGCGTGGGCCGTCATTAAAGATTAAATAAAAATTTTAATTGCAATTAATATCCTGACATGATAAGTTACTACGAGTGATTAGTTGTTATCGTTGACCATTGCATACGTGTCGAATTAGGGCACGTTGAGCGGTATTGGCGTGCACGATGCGCGTAATCTAGCGGCCAGACTGATTGATTAAACGATAATCCGGCAACTGTGGCACGTGACGGGACCGTCACAGAGACAAATGATTTAAAATTGCACGCATTAGGGGAGATTATCGGGATGAACGAACACGAAGCATATGTAACGACATTTTATTGGCTCGCGGATTGTTGGTTGGAAACTAGCTATCTGGGACTTGAGGATGAATTTGACGACGATGAAATCGATGACGCCGTCAAGTCACTACTAAATCGAATGCAAGCCGGGGCAATTTATGAGGTAACGGCGGATGATACAATGTGGCAAGCATGGAAGCGGGCAGTTAGGGCCGTACTTACGCCCAATGATCATGCTGAACATGAAGCTGATGAGACCGACGGAGACGACGAATTAGTGCTGCCAGCTGGGGTACGACCAGAACGTCAATTAGAAGAAGTTCAAGCCTATGCAGCGATGAACGCGTTTTTGCAGGCACAAGATCAGGAATATCTGCAAGAAATTGGTAAACGGGCGGCCACTCAGGTCAGTGGTGCCGGGTGGCAAGTGTGGCGTGCACATCGTCAGAGTATGCATCCGGAGTCTGCCACCCCGCTGACGTTGACTGCTGAACAATTACCAGCCGTGATGTGGGCCTTTTTCGATAAGTATCAGGATACTGAGGACTCTTTTGAGATTTTTGAATTGGTTAACCAACTTGAACAGTGGCAAAAAAGTGCTGATCGAGATTTGGACGCGCAATGGTCACAGCTTGTGGTGAAAAGCCAGATTGATCCGGCCGCAATTACGCCCATGCAGGGCTTGTCGTTAGCTATTGAGTTCTTCAATCAGCTTGAGTGGGACGGTGATTTGACTGCCAAGGCAACTTTGCAGAATAAATTGATGCAACGCACGCTCGATGATACGCTCAATGATGAGACGACAGCCAACTGGGCGGATGCCTGGCAACACTGGGATTTAGCAGATCCGTTGACAACTGAACAGTGGGCTCGACGGTTTGATCCGGCGGACGACTATGAAGAAGAGAGCGAAGAAGATGATGCGGCTCGGCCAGCTTGGAAACTTGGTGCGAGTTATAGTACTGTTTTGATTGCAATGCGCTTAGTCGCTTACGGTGTGCTGCGGCCTGAGAGTGTACCTGGTATGGCAACTGTGAAGATGGCAAACCGCGCGCTGGCAGCCACCGTCAGTATTAGTATCGTGTTAGTTGCTTGGTTGGTCACAGCTATTCTGATTACAATTGTGATTTGGGGATGGCGGTGGCTGCGTAAGTTGATTTTTTAGTTCAGTTGAGTCGTTAGCTGTATGATGAGGTCGATATTCGTTGTATTGGTCAGACGGATGTAACGTTCGACCTGGTGAAGATTGGCGATGGTAAATGAATACGGATTTGTGGCATAAAGAATCTGATTCAGTTGAGCCAGTGACGTAATTTGATGGTCATGAATAGTCGGATGCAAAAAGACTAAATGCTAGGACTAGGAGAGCTAGGGACAACCGTCCGTAGTGGTATTTATTCGTCATTATGACAAGCCTTTCTTGCTTTTTCGTAATTAAGTTGGTACTTATCGGATACCGAAGTGCAATCGCAACACTGATATTTCACAACCAAAAGAGTATCATAACCGATAATTCTTTGAAATAATGGTTCACTGAAAAAATGCCCATCTACTTAGTCGTTCGCTTTAAGGTGACCAAGTAGATGGGCGTTTTTTGTTATGAAATCGTTGATGATTGTGCCAGATCGGCTTCTAACTGGGTTAAGAAGATCGTTACCAAGTCCTTTTCCACCTTATTCAGTGAATGCTCGGCTGGAAACGCAATGAAGTAATTCAGCGACATTAGCGCTTGGGGCAGGGGTAAGATGTTATAACGCTCCGGATCAGGTGGCGTATGGACACTGTCTGGTAAAAAGGTAACACCCAGTCCAGCGGTGGCGAGTTTGGTGATGGTGGCGGTATTCGTGCTCTCAATCACGATATTCGGTGTCACGTTGTGCTTTTGTAATAAGTAGTCAACTTGGCGTCGAATCGATGACCCGTGGGGAGACAAGACTAGAGGCGCTTGTAGCAGGTCGTTAAGGGGCAGCGCTCCCGGATTAATGAAGGCCTGATGGGGTTGATACCAGTTGACGGTGTTCGGGATAATCGCGTAGTACCCGTCCCGACCGCGGTCATAACTTTCAAGCCCCGGCGCGATGGTTTCCGGATTTTGACCAATTAAGAAGTCCAGCTCACCGTGGAGCACGCGCTGTTCGTTGCGACTAGCGATATCTTCGGTTAATTCGATCTTAGTGGCCGGGTGGGCTTTCAAAAAAGCAGGTAAGAATAGGGGCAATAAGTAATAGCCGAGGCTAGATAAGACGCCCAGCCGAATTACTTGCTGGTTGGCATGTGTGTATTGTCTAATTTGCTTATTAAAGTAATCCTTCTCGTTTTCGAGCGCCGTCAAATATTGATAATAAGTCCGCCCAGCCGTGGTCAGTCGCAGTGGCGTGACTTCACGATTGATGATGGTGACGCCCAATTCTTTTTCAACATTACGGATGCTTTGGGTGAGGTAAGGTTGTGAAATGTAGAGATCTTTAGCCGCCCGGGTAAAATTGCCGTGCTTGAGCAACACATCTAAAAACCGTCGCATTTCGCTGGAATCTGATTTTGGCATAAAGCGCCTTCCTCTCGCATTGTGATTAGGTGAGTATTCGTTTGATTGCTGATTTGGTCATGTTGAGTTAGTTGCCTAGCCATAAGGAGGTTCAAAACGTGTTCAGCAAGTTCTGTCAACGTCCTGACGATAGTAGCTAAATAAGCATTATGACTAATCATTTTAACATGCTTAATTTTAACGCGAATCATCGACATAGTAAATTTGTTATCGGAATATAGATAAATAAATATTTCACAAGTAGAACGCTTTCACGTACACTAATCAGTATTAAGAGTGGTCAATCATTCAGTAGCTACTCGTCGAAAACGACTGTTTAAATCATCCTGAAAGGATCTGAAATTATGAAATTTGTTGGGATTGTTGGGACGAATGCAACTAAATCGACCAACCGGCAGTTACTGCAATATATGCAACAGCATTTTCAGCAACAAGCCACGATTGAAATTTGTGAAATAAAAGATTTACCGGCTTTTAATGAACCGGAAGACCGAACGGCACCAGCGGCGATTCAACAGCTCAGTGATAAGATCAACGCAGCAGATGGCGTGATCTTTGCCACGCCGGAGTATGATCATTCAATTCCAGCCGTACTGAAAAGCACGATCGAATGGCTGTCATATACCACGCGGCCGTTAATTAATAAACCAGTGATGATTGTTGGGGCCTCTAACGGCTCACTGGGAACCTCACGCGCTCAAGCGCACTTACGTCAGATTTTAGAGGCACCGGAATTAAAAGCACTGGTGATGCCAAATATTGAATACTTACTAGGCCGTTCACTACAAGCTTTTGATGATCAGGGCGACCTGACCTATCCGGATAAAGTTCAGGAATTAGACAATGCGTTTGGCGAATTTGTTGATTTTGTGGATTTAACGAATAAGATCATGCCGTCGAGTCAGTTTTTCGAAAAGAGTAAGCAGTTCTCGTGGCGGCAAGTGACTGGGGAGGAATAAACATGAAATTTGTTGGAATTGTTGGGACGAATGCTCAGCATTCGTATAATCGGATGTTGCTGGAATTTATGCAACGACATTTTGCGGCGCAGGCCGAAATCGAAATCTTAGAATTGACTGATGTCCCAATGTTTGATGAATCGAACGATCAAACTGACAGTACCATCATTCAAAACTTTGCCACCAAAATTGCGGCCGCTGACGGGGTTATCATTGCCTCACCGGAACACAATCATTCCGTACCATCTGCATTGAAAAGCATTATTGAGTGGTTATCATTCAAAATTCACCCATTAGATGGTCAAGCGGTGATGATTGTTGGCGCTTCATACAGCGTTCAAGGCTCATCGCGCGCGCAACTACATCTGCGCCAAATTTTGGATGCTCCCGGCGTTAACGCCAGTGTTATGCCTGGTTCGGAATTCTTATTAGGTCGGGCTCAAACGGCTTTTGATGATCAGGGTAACTTAAAGGTTCAGGGTACTGTCGATTTCCTTGATAGTTGTTTTGCAAAATTTCAGAAATTTGCAACTATTGTGGCCGAGATGCGCGCACCAGAAGCCTTGAGCTTTGCCCCTGGAACGTATCAAGTAACGGCCACTGGTCATAATGGTGAATTGCCAATGCGGGTGACCCTCTCCGCTGACCGGATTGAAAATATCGAAATTGATACCAGTAGTGAAACGCAGGGGATTGCCGATGTTGCCTTTGAACGCATTCCTAAGGAAATTATCGCGGGGCAAACGCTAGCTGTTGATGCGATTTCTGGGGCATCAATTACTAGTCATGGGGTTATCGACGGGGTCGCCCGTGCGGTTAAAGAAGCTGGCGCCAATCCCGATGATTTGAAGAAACGGCGTGCGACTAAGCAAACAGTCCAATCAGCGGTCAAAGAAGTGACGACTGATGTTATAGTGGTCGGTGCTGGTGGGGCTGGTTTGACGGCAGCGGCCAAAGTGTTACAGGCTGGTCATCAAACCGTTGTCCTAGAAAAATTTCCAGCTGTCGGTGGTAATACCGTTCGTGCTGGTGGGCCGATGAATGCGGCTGATCCAGACTGGCAACGGCAGTTTGCAGCTTTGCCAGGTGAAAAGCAAACGTTGAAGGATCTGAGTGAGCGTGATGAAAGGACGATTGCACCTGAATATCGGGCTGATTTCCGTAAATTGAAACAGCAGATTGAAGCATACTTGACTGCCAACACCGATCAAAAGGGCACCTTATTTGATTCAACCTTGTTACATCGGATTCAAACTTATTTAGGTGGTCAACGGACTGATTTGAATGGTCAAGAGATTTACGGTCAGTATGATTTGGTAAAAGAATTGACGGATAACGCCCTGGACTCAGTCAAGTGGTTACAATCGATTGGTGTGAAATTTGATGAAAGTCAAGTGACAATGCCAGTTGGAGCCATCTGGCGGCGCGGGCATAAGCCAATGGGCGATTTAGGTTTTGCTTACATTAAGACTTTACGAGCCTTTGTTGAACAACAGGGTGGTACGATTATGATGGAAACGCCGGTGCAAGAATTACTGGTGACGGATGGGCAAGTTCGTGGCGTCATTGCGACTAATGCGGCTCATGAGAAAGTTATTGTCCATGCTGATGCGGTGATTTTAGCTTCTGGTGGTTTCGCGGCGAATACTAAAATGTTACAAAAGTACAATACGTACTGGACGGCCATCGACGATGATGTCAAGACGACTAATTCACCCGCAATGACTGGTGATGGAATTCGGCTAGGAACTAGTGTTGGTGCAGCATTAGTTGGGATGGGCTTCTCACAAATGATGCCGGTATCTGATCCGGAGACCGGCGAATTATTCAGTGGGCTCCAAGTGCCACCGGCTAACTTTGTGATGGTAAACCAGCAAGGAAAACGGTTCGTCAATGAGTACGGCAGTCGTGATGAGTTAACTCAGGCGGCCATTGATAATGGGAGTCTCTTCTATCTAATTGCCGATAATGAAATCAAAAAGACGGCTTACAACACGACACAAGCTAAAATTGACCAGCAGGTGGCGAATGGGACCTTATTCCGTGCTGATACGTTGACCGATTTAGCGCTACAAATTGGCATGGACCCGGCGGCCTTAACAAAGACGATTGCGGACTACAATCGTTATGTTGATGCCGGCGAGGATCCTGAATTCCATAAGACGGCCTTTGATTTGAAAGTTGCCGTGGCACCATTTTACGCAACGCCGCGTAAACCAGCAACCCACCACACGATGGGGGGCTTGAAGATTGATCCGGATGCTCACGTTTTAAATACGGACGGTCAGATTATCGACGGTCTATACGCGGCGGGGGAAGTAGCTGGCGGAATTCATGCGGGTAACCGGCTAGGTGGTAACTCGCTTAGTGATATCTTTACGTTTGGTCGAATCGCGGCTGCTCAGGCCGTTGCTGAGCACGTGGATTCAGTGACGGTCTAAGGCGATTATTAAGTCGCTACGTTGGTTGAGTCGTTAGTGTATAATCGACCGTAGAGAGAAGCAGATCAACAAGGGAGATCATCACATGCAAAGACCAATGCCAGTTGCAGTGACGAACATTGCAGAAAATATTACGCACCAACCAGCTTATATGACGATTGTTTTAAATGATCACAAGTATTCGACCGCGCGCAAAAAGACGCCGTTTATCTTGAAAGCGTTGAATGAGGGCGCGGCTGCTCATGGGCGTTTGACGATCACGCCTAGTCGGCTGAGTTTGGCCGATGAGCGCGGCACAGTCTTTCAAACCTTGGCGCCAATACCCACAGTCATCACGGACGTCGAGCTGGGATTGTATCGCTCAATCGTGCGGCAACTTGGTAATGGCGTACGAATGAAGGCCCGTTACACATTGGCGGTGACGTTGACCAGCGATACCGCTACTTATCAGATGTTAAATACTGATTTGTCAGTGTTGAAACCGCTGTTGGCTTGGATCACCGACTTTCATCTTCACTTAACCGATTCGTTACAATTGGCAACCAGTGACATCGACTGGCCCAATTTGACGGCTGATCAATTTGAAGCATTGACAAAGGGCACCTCGTACTTTGCTTGGCAACAGACGATTGGGGCCCGCTGGTAAGCAAAGTTAAGAACTACAAAATATGAAGCCAGACTTTCGATAGTAGTCGAAAGTCTGGCTTCGTTTTTTATTATAAAATTTCACCGACAAAGTCGCCTTGGGGCAATTGTTGGAAGTCGTAAGTTTCAAAATCACTCACTTGTTTGGTATACCAGTGTAAACTTTCGGTAATCATCAGGTTGACGGCCTCATCTTTTTCTTGCAAGGCGATGATGGGCAAGTCGCGCATGGTGGCCACACCTAGCTCGTAGGCGGTACCAGAATCTAAGTTTTTGGCTTCAAAGTCTAAGACAGTCACGATGACTTGCGCGGCTGCGATTTGGGCCATGTCACGGTGAAAAATTTCGGTCGCCCAAGTCTTGGTAAACTGTTCGGCCTGCGCATCTTGGTGCAAGCGGGGAGAGTAAAAATCAGTAACAGTTGGGTTTTGAACGAGGGCTTCTTCTAATTGTTTGACCCGAGTGACTTGTTCCGGACTAAAAAAGGGACTAGCAATATAAATTTGTGCCATGTGCATTCTCCTCATTGTAAATCATAAAATAATCGATTAGTTGGTTCGTAAAAGTGACCGTTATTTTATTTTAAAGATTATTTGAGCAACCGTCAATTTACTTTTCCAGGGAGCGTGTCATAACTGGTATCTTTATTAGGCCTATCAACTGGTTGTAAGTGATGTTTTTATGCTGGTGACTTGAGTTGTCGTGCTAAATGAATCGTAAAAATCGTACCATGGGGCTGGTTGTCACTAACGCTAATTTGGGCTTGGTTAAGTTCAGTGAGCCGGGCAACGATTGCTAGACCCAAGCCGGTTCCAGGAATTGCTTGTGAGCGTGCTTGATCAACGCGATAAAAGCGTTCAAAAACGTGATTTTTATCCACATCACTGATACCAATGCCTTGATCAGCGATAGTAATCGTCGGTTGGTCGTTTTGTTCTAAAACAGTTACTTGAATTGTGCCACTTTGCGGTGAGTACTTACTAGCATTACTGAGTAAGGCAATTAAAATCTGTTGTAAATTGGCACTATTGAAGTAGGCGCTCGTTGGAGTCAATGCCATGTCGATGGTTTGTGGCAAGCTTGTTTCATAATTAGTAACCGTTTCACGGATAACTGTGTCAACGCTTTGATAACTTAGGGTCGCCTCGGCATGATCCATGCGAGATAGTTGTAATAGATTTTCAACAAGCCCCTGCATTCGAGCCGATTCGTGATCAATGAATTCTAATGATCGGGAAATAATTTCTGGGTGTTGTTCTCCACGTCGATTAATCAAACTAATATGTCCCCGAATGGCTGTAAGGGGGGTTCGTAACTCGTGTGATGCGTCTGCTACAAATTGGTGATCACGTAAGACTTGTTCATTGAGTGATTGTAACAATTGATTGATCTCAACACCGAGATCATGAACCTCTGCTGGTTCGATAGGAACGGGCAATGCCTCATGATAGGAGACGTTTTCAGTATGATTAATTTGGGCGGCAGCGTGGGTCAGCGCTGCTAACGGTCGGTTGAGTCGGTGAGCCAGCCAGGCGGTAATCAGATAGCCCAGAATACTACCAGTAATAATAACCAGTAATAAGTCTTCTAATATCAAACGAAAAATATGAATGACGTCGTGAAGACTTGTCCAGGTCTCATAGTAAATATGACGACTTTCAGCTCCAGAACGGTAAAAGAAACCAAAGCCATCACGGTAACGAATATTCCTGAAGCCGGGAGCCTGCCATTCTTTGGCATCTAAGAATTTGCGTGTATTCGGTGAATAGAAGATTTGATGTTTTTGATTGGGAATTTTAGTACTGACTTTAACGTAAGTATCTTTAGTATCAATTGGACTATTCATTTTCCATTGGTGCCAGTCGGGTGCATCATCAATAAACGAACGTTTTAAACTGGATATGAGAATTTCAGCATCATTCATCCGATTTTTAGTTAAACGGTAACCGACGACACCCGCAATTGAAATACCTGTCAAGAGAATAATCAGTAAAATCATGCCGCTAAATGTTCGGGTAATCTGGGCAGCATTGGAATGACCGCTAAAATTACGCATGAGCATCATCTCGCAGACAGTAGCCAACTCCGCGGACAGTATGAATCAATTTTCGGCGGGCGTCTGTATCAACTTTATGACATAAATAGCGAATATAGACATCGACGATATTGGGTTGACCTTCAAAATTAACGCCCCAAACTTGGTCTAACAATTCATCACGGGTAAACGTAGTGGGTGCATTTTTAATCAACGTTAGTAAGAGTTCATATTCACGCTGAGTGAGTTGAACGAGTTGGTGGTTACGTTTAACTTGGCGGGACTTAGTATTTAACTCTAAATCGGCAAATTTGTATACAGCCTGTAAGTTTTGTTGTTGGTCAGCGTGCCGTAAAACAACGCGTACTCGGGCAAGCAATTCTTCAGTATCAAAGGGCTTCGTAATGTAATCATCGGCACCACCGTCCAAACCGGCAACTTTATCGCTGACGTAATCTCGGGCAGTCATCATAATGACCGGAATTGTATCATGTTTGCGTATGCGCCGGAGTACTTCCAAACCATCCATTTTAGGTAGCATCCAATCTAAAATAATTAAATCGAGCTCATCTTGGTTTTGCTGATAGATCGCAAAAGCTGCTTGTCCATCCATGGCAGTTAGGACGGTGTAGCCTTCAAAGGCCAGTTCTTGTTGTAGAAAGTCAATGACACTCGCTTCATCATCAACCAATAAAATTTTTGGCATATAAAGGGCTCCTTGAAATGATGTATTTTATAAATTCATTGTTTTATTAATGTTCAATCTTTAGTATAAGCAATTTTGTGAAAAAATGGACCTTAGTGAACCTGAAAGCCTTCTGAAAGTTTCTCAGAATAGTTGTCAGATGATTAATGAGAAAAACTAAGAAAGTTCTGATTTGCTAGTACTTTTTCGAGCATCGTTGACTGTGTACAATTTGAACTAATGAAGATTGGGGTGATTAACATATTAACTTTTATTAGTCAGTTGGCGATTCTTGCAACAACTAACATTGTCAAGTTAGGCCTGGTAGTTGGATGGGTTATTCTAGTTATCTCGGGATGCGGTTACTTAGCATTAATAGTGCACTACAAACGACCACATTAAGGTCGGCAGTTCAGCAATGAGCACTGTAAGCAATGCTCGATTTCTAGACCAATTTCTGAGGAAAATCCAAGGTAGCTTCATTTCAGTTGGGGATCGTTTGTCAAAAGTATTATAAGGTCGCGTCAATTAATTGATGATGAGTTGGCTGCTTATCATACGATAACCATAATCTGGTGCCAAATAAATTAGGTTGGGCATTTAGTTTAATGGCGGATAATGATTTGGCCGTCAAAGCGTTAAACCAGTTAGGAAGATTGACCGATTTTTAGTAAGAAAAAATGAGCTTTAAATCAAAATAGACATTAATGTTTATATTTAATATAAGAGGAGTGAAGAATGTGTTAGCGCGAAATAAGAATGAAACCATAATTGCTTGGTCCTATTGGGGTGCTTTTGGTTTCTTGGCAATTTTAGTAGGATTAAATGCGGCTGTCATTCAAAATATAGATAACGCTATTTTTCATAGTTGGGTGTGCACAGATACGTCAAGTTTAACGCGTGTTTTTAAAATAGTCGCATTAATGGCTAGTCCAGCAGTCTCAGTAGTAATCATTGTCATATTCAGTGGTTGGTTATATCTGAGTCATCATCGTACCTTAGGTTTATTAGCCCTCAGCACATTGCTTGGCGGTGATGTGTTAGCGTTAGGGCTCAAATGTTTAGTTCATCGGCCACGACCAGCCCAACCACTAGTGATAGATAGTGGTTATAGTTTCCCAAGTGGACATGTATTTGGCACTATCTTGTTAGTAACGATTTTATTAGCGATTGGGTTGCAATTCGTAACCTCAAATTTTAAACGAATTAGTCTGATTGGATTGGGTATAGTTTGGATACTAATTGTGATGATTTCACGCGTCTATCTACGAGATCACTATGCTTCAGACACAATTGGTAGTTGGTTATTAGCAAGTGGTTGCTGGTATCAAGCAAAGGCGTGGTATGGCCGGTGGCATGTTTACGTACAAGATTATTTGATGCGGTTATCCCAGTGGCATCATTGAGGTATATAAAGGAGTATCCAGTAAATGAAAAAGATTTCAATTATTGTTCCCTGTTATAATGAACAAACAACGATCCCCTTATTTTACAAGGCTGTTCAGCAAGTTTATCTAACCAAAATTCAGCCGCTTTGGCCCCAGTACCAGTTAGAATATTGGTTCATTGACGATGGTGCAACGGACGAAACATTAATGACATTACAACAACTCGTTCATGAAGATTCAGACCATGTTCATTACGTCTCGTTTTCGCGGAACTTCGGTAAGAAAGCCGCACTATATGCTGGTTTGCAACACGCTACGGGCGATCTAGTGGTCGTTATGGATGTTGATTTACAAGATCCACCAGCATTGTTACCGCAGATGATGAGTGGCGTGTTAACGGAACAGTATGATGTTATTGGCACTAAACGACTAAATCGTCAGGGCGAGCCCCTAATCCGTTCGTTGTGTTCACGGTTGTTTTACTGGTTTATCAACCAAATTTCAACGACTAAGATTGAACAAGGCGCTCGAGATTACCGCATGATGACGCGACAGGTTGTGGATGCAGTACTAGATATGCCAGAGTATAATCGCTTTTCAAAAGGTTTGTTCAGTTGGATTGGATTTCGGACGAAGTATTTAAGTTATGAAAATCAGGAACGTGTGGCCGGCGCGACTCACTGGTCATTTTGGAATTTGATCAATTATTCAATTGACGGCGTAATTGATTTTTCAGATAAGCCGCTAGTCATGGCATCGTTGTTAGGTATCGTTTCATTTATAATAGCTATTAGTGCATTAGTTTTTATTGTGGGGCGTGCCTGGTTATTTGGTGATCGAACCGGTGGCTGGCCGTCATTAGTCGCAATTATTTTGATGCTAGGAGGCTTGCAACTCTTCTGCCTAGGGATTGTTGGTAAATATATTAGTAAAAGCTATTTGGAATCAAAAAGGCGGCCAATTTATATTAGTAAGGATGAACGGTAATTTAATGGCCAATTGTATAGGCGAGAATCATGTTTTTGAAAATTAATTATAGCAATTTAATTCAGAACAATTGAATGCGTTCTCGGATGATGAAATTCGAAAATGACGTTTGATTGTTTTTACTTGTTGATGTGTTGATGAATATCTCGGGTCTATTATTGTCTAGTCGAAGTTTCAGTTTGTTGTAATCAGTACGAAGATTGTTGAGCTAGCGGTCCATTTGGATGAATTGTATGCCGAATGAGGTTGACGCAGCCGCCAAAATTAGGACTGGATTTATAGTTGTCAATAGATGTTTTGCTGTGAGGACAGGCAATTGAATTTTGTGGGTTTGTCATCGGGTTCAAGAATAATCGGTGGGTGCAAAAAAGAACTTAATTTTTTAAAAATTAAATAAATATTACATAGTGTGCTTCTGGTATTGTCTGATTAGGTCCGTTGTAGCGATGAGCTAGTCAAAATTAAACGATGTAACAAGAGTGGATATGATACAACTAATAGCATGGTATAGACTAATGAACCTATTTTGGTATAGAACAGGCAGCACATGTAAAAAGGCATTCCGACACGGAATGCCTTTTTACAATGATTAATGAATTAGAATGGTTGAAACTAAGTTATTTTAAGTAGCCTAACGTTTCAGAATAAGCCGTTTTTATGATTCGACTGAACGCCGTTTTAGTAAACCAATCCCAACAGGAGCCAAAGAAATTATGACGATTAACAGCATCATTAGTTCGAAATTTTGTTGTACAATGCTGATGTTACCGAAAAGAAAACCGGTACCGATTGCGATTGAAATCCAAGCAATACCACCTAGTAGATTATATCGGACAAAGGTGGGGTAATGCATTGCACTTATTCCCGCAGTAAATGGAATCAATGTCCGAATGATTGGTACAAAGCGCCCAAGGAAAATTGCAAGACTACCATGACGGGCAAAAAAGGTTTGTGATTCTTGGAGGTACTTTGGCTTGATCCAACGACTGAGACGCGGACTGCTTAAGACATGAGTGCCAAAACGCTTGCCAATTTCAAAGTTACAGCTATCGCCGAGCACGGCTGCAGCAATTAGGGTACTAGTCAGAACCCAGAAATTGAGTGGGTGGGTTGGCAAGGCTGCCAAGGATCCGCAGAGAAAGAGGATGGAATCCCCGGGTAAAAACGGGAAAATAACGAGGCCAGTCTCAATAAAAATAATGAGAAATAGACCACCGTAGATCCATTGGCCCATACTATTAATAAGCTGCGGCAATACAGTATTGAGATGGAACAGAATTGTCATGATTAATGTCATATTAATTACCTCACTTTCCTTATTATCATATCGAATCGTTGGGAAGCCTACCCCTTAGACTAATTGAAAACCTCCTGAATAATTCTCAGAAATAGTAATAATTTTGATTTATAGCAGTTGCGATTTGCTGGCGGATAAATGACTGCAAAAAAATTCTAGTGAGGAGAATGGATTCGAAATTATGGTTGAGAGTGGTGCGGTTATTCATTAATTTAGTGTTGTAATCGTAAGAGCAGATAAAATTGTTGGCAATTTTTGTTTTAATCAGCGCTAACACTAACGATTCTTTTAAGTATTAAAGTTAATTATGAGTTCGGACAATTGGTTAATGATCTCCGTCAAAACTGTTGATTTGTTTGAACTGCGAGGAAGATATTGGTACTATCAATTTAATCATTAGATCGCTCAATTACTAACCATTGTTTGAGCTAATCGTATGTTGATGAACCTAAAATGATTATTAACCGATAAATTGAAAAGGATTAGATTTTGACATTGTTTGTTCGGGTTTTTAGCAGATTTTTCAAGTCATCATAGGTGCAAGTATATGGGGAGACTGTAAGATAACCAAGTAGTATTAATGAAAATAAGCTGAATTTTTTTCAGATGTTGTTTCATTGAAGCAACTACTGTTGAGATTAAGCGATGACTATACTGAATAACGAGTATTAAATATCTTATTTTGTGAAATTATTTGAACCACATGGGGGAATTAGCATGCAAAATCCACGGTTAACCATTATTGTGCCTTGCTACAATGAAGAAGCGATGTTACCTAAGTCTGCGCAAGTCTTGGATGGTATCTTGACGAAGTTGATTCAGCACAAACAGGTCAGTGAAGAGAGTAAGTTATTATTTGTTGACGATGGTAGTCAAGATAAGACTTGGAAACTGATTAAGTCGTTGGAAAAACAGTACTCAACCGTGACGGGTCTTAAGTTTAGTCGTAATTTCGGTCACCAAAACGCGTTGATGGCTGGGATGCAGGTCGCCAGTCCGACTGCTGAGATGGTCATTACGATTGATGCTGATTTGCAAGATGATCCACAGGTGATCCCAGAAATGGTGGCACGCTATCGTGCTGGTAGTGATATTGTATTAGGTGTCCGCAATGATCGTAGTAGTGATTCAGCTTTCAAACGATGGACCGCGGACGGCTTTTATCGGCTAATGAAGCGTATTGGTGTGCAATTAGTACCTAATCACGCCGATTTTCGATTGCTAAGTCAACGGGCAGTTCAGGCACTGTTAACCTATGAGGAAACCAATTTATTCTTGCGTGGAATCGTACCACGACTAGGTTTTCCAACAACTAAACTTTATTATCATCGCCAACCACGTTTTGCGGGTGTTTCAAAGTATCCATTACGTAAGATGGTGGCTTTTGCTTTTGATGGGATTACGTCATTTTCAATCGCACCAATTAAAGTAATTTTATTGTTCGGCATGGTGATTAGTGGCGGTAGCTTGATGATGATGCTATATGCGTTAATACAAGGATTACTAGGGACCGCAACGAGTGGCTGGTCCTCACTCATGACAAGTCTATGGTTTTTAGGTGGGATGCAATTGATTGGTATTAGTATTGTTGGCGAGTATGTAGGAAAAATTTTTGCGGAAGTCAAGCACCGGCCCCGCTATATTATTGAAACGGATGATTATACAGCAACTCAACAGCCAGCTATTGTAAATTCGCAACGGGTGCACGGATGAAGGCCGTGGTTAAGAGCGTCAATTGGCTGGCGGCCGCGGTATTGGTCGTCGCAGTCGGTATGGCGTGGTTGCAACCGATTCACTTCTTCGGCAACCCGGACTGGGCGTCACCGATCGTTCAATTAGCCATGGTTCTGGGATTATTGGTCATGACGATGGCTGGCCGGCAGGTGCTCAAACAGTTATCATCTCGTCAGTATCGTTGGCTGTTGATTGGGCTGGTCGGCTTAATCGCCATCGTGCAAATGCTGATTGCCACTAGTTTTGTGGACGTGGCGCGGGCCGACCCGTTTTTCGTTCGGCAGCAGGCACTGTTATTAGCGCGGGGCAGCCATCATTGGCAACATTATTTTATGATTTATCCCAATAATGTGAATTTTACGTTATTAGTTGCGAATCTGCTCAAGCCATTATTGAAACTGACGCAGACGCCCTGGGTATTATTAAATGTCATCCGATTTATCTGGATCGATACCGGACTAATCAGTGGGTTATATTTACTAAACCGTTGGCGTTACTGGCAACCGGGGGCGGTCTCATTTAGTTTGTTGTGGCTCGTCAGTGTTCCCGTGGCCGCATTTGGACTATTTGCATACACGGACGCCCTCGTTTTGCCACTACTTCCAGACAGCTTGGCCTTGCTCACACTCGGACTAAGCTTAACCGGCTGGCGTCGTTGGGGCGTTTTGATTGGTGATGGGTTATTGGTGGCCGTGGGCGTGGTGATGAAGACTAATCTAATTGTGCTCTGGCTCACTCTCGTATTGATGGGAGTCATCTTGTGGAGGCAACGACAATTCAGTGGTCGGCAAATGTTAGGCTGGCTCGTCAGTTTAGTGATGACACTCGGGGTGATGGTTGCGGTGATGCGGACTGCCCAACAGCAAGCGAGTTATACGCGCCAAGCTGATGCCGCCTTACCGGCAACCAGCTGGATTGCGATGAGCTTGAACCCTCAAAGCTCGGGTGAGTACCGACATGACGATTTTGCGCGCGTTAACCAGATGCCAACTGCGGCGGCCAAGCGACAACAGACCCAGCAAATGATTCAACAGCGGTTACATCAGATGGGTGTTACGGGGACCCTCGTACATTTACTCAAAAAGATGCGGGTCTTCTGGGCGACTGGCGATTTTGATAGCTTTAAGTTGACCACCCAGTGGATTCGTGCGCCCCGCTGGTATTTGAATCATCAGCGCCAGCTTCAATTCTGGCTGGTTCTAATGACGCAAACGATTTATTTAACGATGTTAGTGCAAGCAATCGTGGCTTTGATGAAGCGGCGCGAGTGGATTGTGACGTTCGTTGCTCTGGCAATTCTCGGTTTAACGGCTTTTCATGTCGGACTTTGGGAAGTAGAAGGGCGCTATGCGTTGCCACTATTACCGGGATTGATGTTCCTCAGTATTGTGGGTGGCCGTGAGTTACCGGTGTGGCACCTTAACCGAGTAATGCGGCGCCAACTGACGTGGTTGGTCGTCGTATTGGCGGCAATCAGTGTGGTCAGTTTGTGGCAGACGAGTCAGGCGACGCGGATTACTGATGTAGTACGTGGCAATCAGGGCAATGGGCGTTATGTTGTGTCCACGGTTCAAAAAATTAGACCGGGTCATACTGTTACTACGCCGTTAGCCGTTAGTGGTAAGAGTAATGTTTTACGATTGAAGCCAGTTGCGACGCATGGGCGCGTAACAATTACCTTGACTAAGGGGGCGCATATTGTCAAACGGTGGCGGGGCTCGGCAAATGAGCTGACCACTTTGAATTATCCATTGATAGCGGCGGGTAAACTACGATTAGCGATTAAAAACACTGGTCAGACGTCCGTCCAGTACGGTGTCATGGCGGCCAATTACAGTCCGTTAACAGGCCGGGTGACGGCTAAGCGGCACGCGTACTTACAAGTCGTGATAAAACAGCATTTTATTAAGCCGCACGCGCTAACGACGGGTGCCGCCAGTCTAACAGTTGTCGGCTGTGTGGCGCTGGCGACTATTTTGTCGTTAAGTCGGTTACGGCCAGAAACTGAATAATGAAACTTGAATTGAAAGTCTTAATAACTGGTGTTGCCAGTGTTAAGACTTTTTATTTGTGGTTAAACGAAATATAATAGCTGTTAATTCGTACGACTTATCAAGGTGAGGTGAATTCAAATGGTTCAAATTATTGCGCATACTTTAGTGACTGCTGGGCACGACGTTTTAATTTTAAAACGCAATCAGTTCGAGCGTGGGCGGCCGAATGTTGATGCCAGCTATTGGGATCTGCCCGGTGGGTGTGCATTAGCTAATGAATTACCGCAAGTAGCGGCCAAACGCGAGTGTTGGGAAGAGACTGGTTTGAAAGTTCAAACTGAGCGCGTTATTTGGGAAGATGCCACCTTTGACAAGGCTAAAAATCAGGTGTACACGCGTTTAGTGTATAGCACACAGGCATTCGTTACTAGACCGGCAATCAGCTTAGATTTTACTGAACATATGGCCTTTCTTTGGATGAAACCTGAATTAATTTTGACTAATATAAGAATTGTGTCCTATCTAAGACCGATATTAACGCGACTGGTTTAGCAGTTATGGCGACCGTTAAAACAACAATCGGGCTGCCTAGCAGAATAGCTTGGCAGTCCGATTATTTTGATTGACACGATTCTAATGGTGGCGATATCGCTGACGCCAAAGGATGAAGCTAAGTCCACTTATGATGGAAATCAGTAGTCCGCCCAGCAATCCCGGAACGTGGTAAGTTAGCTGAATCTGATTCTTACCGGACTGAATCGGTAGGGCTAACATCCCGCCAATGACCGTTTTAGGAGTAACTTTGACACCGTTGACCGTTGCGCGCCACCCCTTATCGGCTGGAATAGCAACGTAGAGCCATTTTTGCTTGGAGCGATTGGTGACTTGACCACTGACCACAGTATGAATACCCGAGACGTGGTAAGTCGGTGTAAAGCGCGTGGATAGCAGTTGCTGTTTGATGTGGTTGAACCGGGCTTGATCCAGGCTGGCGATGTGGACATGGGTGCCAAGCGTTGGTTGGGTACGTTTGACCGTTAACGTGACGACAGTGCCTTTGTCAAAATAACCTAGCGATTGGAGCACTAACTCACCGTTGGCATTGAACTTAGTCGGGACTAAGTGGCCGTTGACTCGCATCGTGGTGTACTTTGTTTGACGATTTGTGTCGTTATAATACAGCGTCCCGGTGCGCGTCATCCTTAATTTAACCGTATGCAAATACGGATAGCGTTTGGCCTGTGAATCTTGGACGACGTGATCTGAGAGTGTCGTGGCGTTACCGAAATAGGCGCGATTCGAAGGCTGCAAACTTTGTAAGAGGCGTTCTTGATTGATGATGGCACTATTCTGACGAAGTTTTAATTGGCTAAACGCGGTTGGCACGGCAAAACCTAACCCATTCTGACTGCGAAGCTGAATTGTGGATTGACCAACGGCGTTTAATTGTACAGCGTATTTTACATCTAAGAGTAAATCAGTGACCGGATTTAGGCCTTCTGAACTGACACGCCGAGCGTTTTTAGAAAATAGTCCAAGTGATTTCAACATGAGCCGTGTTTGGTTTGCAAAAGTTGAACTGTAATAGGTAATATCGTGAAAGTTAAATAGCATCGGGTCGTTGTAATTACGATACTTGCTATCATAATTGTAGGCCTGATTGATTAGCGTATTTTGATTTTCAACGCGATATAATTGGCCATCAGGATCGTTGACGGCTTGCATTTGCCGGTATTCAGTCTGATAGGCGGTTACGAATTTGGACTGATTGCCAAGTGGTGACTTCGCCATCATGAGAGTACTGTTAGTCCCTAATTCTAAGGCGACGATACCTGCCAAGCTGAGCGTTTGCCACCGCTTAGCCGTTGCGAATAAGGCAATTGCGGTTAAGATGACAGCGACTAAGCTGAGCGCCAGCGTTGAAGTTGTTAAGGGGTGCTTAGCAGTTCGTTGGGCGAACCAGCCTAATATCAGCGCACTGACCATGAGTGTCGGTAACAACCATTGCCAGCGCAAGGCAATCCGCCGGGGGCCTGCTAACCAGGCTTCAAAAGCGATCATAATCAAGACAAAGCTAAAGAAAAAGGCATTGCGGTATGGAAAACCAGCTGGCGTTTGAAACATGTGCCAAACCGTATCTAAGGTACGAATGTCCATACTCAAGAAGAGTGCAAGTAATAGTCCAAAGCCATGCCATTTGTGAGCTTTAGTCAAGTTGGGCTGCACCCAGAAACTTAGGGCCAGCAAGACGACCAGACTACTGCTGAAAACGGTCGGTGCGTGTGCGAGCCGAGTCGTAAAATTGGCGGCACCTAGGCCAAATTGGCTCAAAACAGCTAAGCCGAATTGTGGTACTGGTAAGTAGCTCGATAATTTGACCGCAGATTTAGCCGTGGTCAGCATGCCTAAACCAGTGGGAATCAGGACAAACATCGTGCTTAATCCACTGAGTAGCATGGTGACCACGACGCGCCGAATTAACGAAAATTGATGACGAATGGTTTGCCAAAAACTGTCCTGAGGGTGTTTGCGTTCAAATAGTTGATAAATAAAATAGTAAATCACAAATAGGCAAGTCATATAGCCTAAGTAGTAATTGGTGACGATACTGACCCATAGCCAGCCGAAAAAGTGCCCGGGATGACCAGTTGCAATTAAGTGGTCGAGTCCTTGAATGACCAGTGGTAACCAAATTAATGCATCCAACCACATGATCGTAAAATAGTTGAGGGCAACGAAGCCAGAGAGGCTGAAAGCAACACCGAAAATGGCAGTCGACCACCGCTTTGTGTGAAAATGCGTTTGTAAAAAAGCCGTCATAGTGACCGCAATCAAGCTGATTTTTAACATGATGAGTAGACTAAGTCCGGTTGGCAAATTGGCCGCCGGAAACAACAACATCAAAATGTTAAATGGGCTTAATAAATAGTAAGCAATCGTGGGTAGCGCGTTACCGCCTAATGACTGTGAAAATGAATATAATTGAAAACTATGGGTTAAAACGGCATGCCGATACGCAGTGAAAAATGATAAGTATTGGCCACCCATATCACTAATTAATAAGTTATGGTTACCGAAGGGCGTGATTCCCCGAATTGCGAAGACAATCCCCATGATAGCAAAGGCCAGTAATCCAGCTGTCACTGCCACTTGCCAGCGCCTTGTTTGATAATTAGGCCACATTTTATTCAACTCCGATATTATGAATGATTTCATTGTACCGTACTGAAACTTGAAAACTAGTTAAGAAAAGCGAACAATTTTCTGAAAAAAGTTAAGAATTAGTGTTAGTAATTATCATTTTTATTAAAGTTTGTAAGCAGTTTAACACAGCAGTTAATGGGGTTGAAATAAAATGACTGTTTGACAATTAATTAAGAAAGTGGTTTTATTAAGACTGAAAACTGAATACGATTTCTTCGGGGCAGGGTGCAATTCCCGACCGACGGTAACAACGTAAGTTGAAGTCCGTGACCCGCGTGAGCGGTGGACCCAGTGCAAGTCTGGGACCGACAGTATAGTCTGGATGGGAGAAGAAAATTATTGCTTGAATTTTACTAGGCAGTAGTGGCTATTGGCGACCTTTAAGTAGGTTTATTTAGCTGGATCCTACTGGTGAAATCTATTTGGCGAACACTTCACACCCGATTATCGATGATTTGATAATTGGGTGTTTTTTTATCTTGTTGGAGGTGAACCAATGTTAACTGATTTTATGCAAATGGCTGTCGATCAAGCCAAATTGGCGGGGGTGGCGACGTACCAAAACCCCCAGGTCGGTGCGGTATTAGTCAAAGACGGCCACGTGTTAGCTCAAGGTTATCATCATTATTTTGGCGGTGACCATGCTGAGGTGGATGTGTTGCGGCAGGCCACACCAGAACAGGCGCGTGGGGCCACGTTATTTGTCACACTGGAACCTTGTTCACACTATGGGAAGACGCCGCCGTGTAGTGCGCGAATCGTCGCGGCTGGAATTCGGCAAGTCGTGATTGGTCAATTAGATCCCCATCCAATCGTGGGTGGTAAGGGACGTCAGTATCTTTTGAACCACGGAGTTGATGTGGTGACGGGCTGTTTAACGGACAAAGTTCGCGCGTTGAACCCCCACTACAATCATTTTTATGTGCAGCAGCGGCCATGGATCACCCTGAAAATGGCGATAACGCTTGATGGCAAAATTAATACTGAAACGCCGACTCGGACGCTGGTTTCCAATCATGCTAGTTATATCGATAGTCAGTGCTTACGGTCACAGTTTCAAGCGATTCTGATTGGTGAACGGACGCTAACGATTGATGATCCGCAATTAACCGTCCGACTGACGGCAATGGTGCAGCCACCGGTTCGATTGGTGGTGTTGAATGCGAGTACCGTGGCGTTAAACCACCGGCTTGTTCAGGACGATCAGGCACCAACCTGGTTACTTTGTCGTCAGGCTGCGGCTAGTGACGACCAACTTCGAAACAGTCCTAATGTACACGTCCTGATTGGCAACTGGACACCCGCTGCAATCGGCCAACTATGTGTCGAACAAGGCTGGCAGTCACTCTTAGTTGAAGGTGGGGCTCATCTGCAAGCTGAATTTGTTGCGGCTGAATTGATTGACGAATGGGTCAGCTACATCGCACCAATGATGATTGGTGGGACGGGTTTGCCAGCCGTCACCGGGGCCGCTGCGATGACGCCGTTGGCATTTGAACAACCAACGGTAACTTGTTTAGGGACGAATATCCGGCTACGGGCCGTTCGAAAGGAAGTTAAGTAAATGTTTTCTGGAATTATTCAAACCAAGGGCCGCATCAGCCAAGTGCACCAACAAGGGTTGGAAATGACCCTTACGATTACTGCACCGTCGCTGATGACCCCGAGCCTTAAGATTGGTGACAGTATTGCGGTGAACGGTATTTGTTTAACGGTAACGACCCGACAAGCGGATGCTTTCAGTGTAGTGGTGATGCCTGAAACGATGCGTCGAACGAACTTAATGACGCTGGTGGTTGGTTCACAAGTGAATTTGGAACGGGCCTTGCAAGTTAACGATCATTTAGATGGTCATATTGTTCAGGGACATATTGACTACTGCGGTCGGGTGCAACAGCGTATTCCCGATGCGCACGCACTTCGCTTGCTGATTAGTTTACCAACAGCGTATCGAGCGCTAGTCGTGACTAAGGGGTCGATTACCATCGATGGGGTTAGTTTGACGGTCGTGACCGCCACGGATACGGCGTTTGAAGTGGATTTAATTCCACATTCGCAAGTGGTCACGACGTTAAGCGATTTGCAAGTTGGCGATGTGGTCAATGTTGAAACGGATATTTTGGGCAAGTACTTAGCCCGACAATTAGCTTTAGAGGGGAGCCATTAAGATGGATACAATGAAAAAAGTGGAGCAGGCACTAGCTGCTTTGAAACGTGGTGAATTAATTATCGTTGCGGATGATGAGACACGGGAAGCGGAAGGTGACATGGTTGGTTTAGCTGCTAAAGCAACCACTGCGACAGTGAATCGGATGATTACATCAGCGCGGGGACTGCTCTGCGTTCCGATGGCACCAAGTATCGCCAGTAGACTGCATTTGACGCCGATGACTAGTGAACACGATGCGTTTGGGACGGCATTTACAGTTTCAACGGATCACCAGACGACGTCCACGGGAATCTCGGCAGCCGATCGGGCGACCACGATTCAAGCGTTAGCCGATCCAGATAGCAAAGCCACTGATTTTTACCATCCCGGGCATGTATTTCCGCTGATTGCACGGTCTGGTGGTTTGTTAGCTCGACGGGGGCATACTGAGGCGGCAGTAACGTTGGCTCAACTGGCAGGCGGGACCCCTGCGGCCTATATTTGTGAAGTAATCAAAAAGAATGGTTTAATGGCTCGTCGTCGTGATCTGAAAGCTTTGGCAGAGGGGCTACAGTTGCCACTGATCACCATTGAAGATATTACCACTTATGTTATCCAGACGGGGGCTCTTCAGTTAACAACGACACCAACTGTTAAGTTACCAACTGAGGACGGCCAATTTGTAATGACTGGTTTTGAAGTTCCTGGTCATGAAGCGTTACCAGTGGTACTACAGACTGGTGATATCAGTGGTGATGAACCAGTGTTGGTACGGTTACATTCGGAGTGTTTTACAGGCGACGTTTTAGGATCGCAACGGTGTGACTGTGGGGAACAATTACATGGCGCGCTTCAAAAAATTGGTCAGGCTCAGCGTGGCATTTTCCTCTATTTACGGCAAGAAGGTCGTGGAATTGGTCTAGCTAATAAATTGGCGGCTTACGCATTACAAGAACAGGGTGTTGATACGTATGATGCAAACGTGCAGTTAGGCTTTCGGCCTGATGAGCGGCGTTATGATATTGCGGCGTTAATTTTGCGACAAATGGGTGTTAGTCGGGTACGGTTGCTCACTAATAATCCCGATAAGGTTGATCAATTGCGTGCAGCCGGTATTGACGTGGTCGAACGGGTGCCGTTAGAAGTTCCGGCAAATCAGTATGATCAGGCTTATTTAAAGACGAAACGTGATCGGTTTCATCATCAACTCACACTTAGGGAGGCCAACTAATGACTACTTTTAATGGTAAAATCGGCGGTAATGAGTTCAAAGTCGGGATTGTCGTGGCCCGCTTCAATGCGTTTGTGACGCAGCAATTACTAGCTGGGGCGCAAGCAAGCTTGGAACAGCACGGCGTTAACGCGAAAGATATTGATGTGGCCTGGGTGCCAGGTGCGTTTGAGATACCATTGACGGTTCAAAAAATGATTGCAACCAAGCGCTATGACGGCGTGATTGCACTTGGCGCAGTTATCCGCGGAGCAACTGCCCACTTTGACTATGTCTGTAGCGGCGTAACGACGGGGGTGATGACCGTTAGTTTAGCAACTGATACCCCAGTGATGTTCGGTGTTTTAACGACTGATACGATCGAACAAGCAATGGACCGCGCTGGTTTTAAGAGTGGCAATAAGGGGGCTGATTGTGCGGTCAGCTTGTTAGAAACACTGGACGTGCAGCGGTCATTGGAAGCTTAAAGAATGCGAGTTAAGTGATTATCAGGGTCATGATGGCCGCCAACTGGCAGTTTAACGCAAAATAGCGCGACTAGTCTCGATCGTTGGTACGACGAGGACTAATTGTGTTATTTTTATTGTATAGGTCGATCTCTCGAGAAAACGTCACTAAACGTTAAAATGACCGTGGAATCGTCATGCATTTAATGAAATTGACAATGGCAGTTGGCGTAACACGCTCTGAATCGGCCCCCCACAAGCTAACTAAGATACCGTTAGTTGTGACGCCATCTTCAATGGTCCAATCCTGATTATGCCCATTGGTGTCAATTTCGTTAAAGATATTCGGGCGAAAGGTGTGATTAAGATAATTAATAAAGTAATTGTCATCATTGACATTACCAATATTTTTGATTTGATAATAGGTCGCATAACTATTACAGTTCACGATTGAATGCCCAGAGGCCAAAATGTCGGGAACGGATACACGGTTGGCATAGCGGTCGGCAATGATAGCCGCATCGGTATTGTTACCAGATTGTGACCAGTAATTGATTGTAATGTTTGAATCCAGACGATTGAGTTCATTTTTTAATAGCGAATCATTCCAAATACTAGTGTTGAAGCCGTTTTGATTTTGAAATCGACTGACCTGATTGATAAAGGTGGTCAGTTCGATATAGGCGCTAGCGCTGCCAGGAACCTCATCAGCGCCGAGCATCAAATCGTGCTGGCTTTGATTGTTAAAACTAGCATCGAGCTCGCCATAAAGTGTGGTAGCGAGATTGACTGCTGCCGGTTTAGTATAGTCGATGGTTTCGTCATCCAACTTAACGGTATTGTAAATATCGGGATGAGTTTGTTGCAATTGGCGTAAAATGGCTCCCGCGTGCGAGGGAAGGTCAACATCAGGAACTAGTTCAATGTTCAACTGATTGGCATAAGCAACTAGCTGTTCTAAAGTCGTCGCCGATAATATGGTCGCAGATGCGGTATTACCTAAATAAGTCGATTGAAAGCATAGATGTTCGTTATCTGATAAGTGTAGTTCGACGTATTGCATGTGTTGTTCGGCAGCAGTACTAATGACGGCTTTAATTGCAGTTTCATCTAACGGATGGCGGCCTAAATCTAACATGACCCCTTGACTAGTATTCAATGTTGATGAATTGGCAGTTGCCGTACGGGGCTGGCTGAAGCAAAGAAGAATCAGCGGGCTAATAAATATTAATAGTTGTGTAAAGTAATGTCGGTACTTCATAAAATAACCGCCTCGATTATTGATAAGGTAGCGTTTGTTGATACTGAATCTGAATTAAACGACCTGGAGTAATGCGGTAAAAACCCGTGCGAATGTGTTGATGATAAGCTCGACGAATACCGCGGGTGAAGCTACGATCATATTTGGGAATCACCACGTAGTCATACTGGGACAACTTTTTACGGAACGTGTGAACTGATTTACTAAAGCGAGCTTGACCGCTGGCATTGTTAGTGAAAAAATAATAATTTGCTAAGTAGCCCGCGTAATAGGTGGCAACCTCGACTTTTTGGGGGTCAACAATCAGAAGCTTGGTGTTATTGGGCTTGGTCCACGGTCGGGCTACATCAGTCAGGGTAACTGGCAGTGAATGCCGATTATAGTGATTCGTGAACGTTGTCCCATTGATTTCAGAGTACATCATAATAATGGCGAAAAACATCACTAAAAACGTCGCGAGCTGATAGCCATTCTTAGTCCAAATCGAGCGAAACGTCCGTGGGCTTCGGTCTGCCAAGTTTTGCTCATAAAGTGTCTCGTCAATGACACGAACCAGAACCATCATACCAATAAATAAGTTTAAAATGACGACGGTCGACATGTACCGTTCAAAACCATCTAAGGTAATTGCTTCGGCGTAAGGCATGGACAGAACGTACATACCTAATAAACTACCATAATATAATCCGGTAATTAGATCGAGCACGCCTAAAAATTTGACTAATGGATTGGGGTGGTGGCAGCCATACTTAATGATTGCCCATGCACTGATCAAACCAATGTTTAGTACTAAAAGTCCCTGTGTTGATAAGGAGGTCCAATTGAAAATTTGTTGCAAGAAAGCCTGACCAATCTTTAAGAATCCACTGATACCATCATGGGCAAGTTGATTTTGATAGGCAGTGGCGCTGATTTCATGTTTGGAAGTTGTAAATGTTGAGTGAACATGGATTTCCCACCAAATAAACGGCAGGATTGCGACGAACAGTGTTCCTAAAAACTGACCCGTGATTGTTAAAATCTGCCGAAACCAGTGCTTGTGTACCCGTTGCTGGGTCATTGTGACTAGGTAGTCGATGGCCAAAATGGCAACGAAGAAAGCTGCTGAATTTTTGACGAGTAGTAAGGTGCCACAAAACAAAGCCACGTGCGCTGCCAACATTTTTGGCCGGCATCGGTAGGTAAAAATACCCACAATACCAGCAACCGTCAAAATGGCCAGAACGTAATCAACCAATAGATTATTAAGACGAATATTAATATTAAAGACATATGAAATGGCGATCGTTAAACATAGTAGCATTGAGTTTAGGCCCCTAGTACGGTCACGTAGGGTGGCGAACACGGCGTAACTCGCTGCCCAAATCAAGATAAATTGACCGACGAGCATCGTCCCGGCACTGAACCCAGTAAAGGTTACCAGTTGCGTGAGCCAGAGTGCCGTTGCGGGTGGGTAGGAGTTGAATGAAATAATTGTATCGGTGGCTCCTGGTAAGTGTCCAGTATATGTCAAGAATTTGACGATGATTGCCCAGTGCGAAAAGTTGTCATAATGAATGAGCGGACTCTTGAAGAGTACGATGGCCATTACAATTCCTAAAAAAATCATCCAAATATCAAAGAGATGGATACCTTCATAATGAATGCTAACTTTACCTAAGTAACCAAGTATGAGGCGAAGCAATAAGAGGATAACGCCCAAACTGGTAACAACCCAGATTCCAAGTCGTAAGAGTTTGACCATCGCAAAGCCATACAATAACATGATCTGGACTAAAGTACCGGTGATCCAAGTTAAGTAAGGATTGACGTGGCAAAGACGGAGAGTGCTACTATAACCGACTAATGCTAAACTAAAGAAAATGAAGCCGAAGATTGCCAAAATAAAACCTACTTTCGTATTTTTAGTGCATGCGAATTAACCGCTTCTTCGTGACTTTAAAGAGTCCGGTCACCACGTGTTGATGGAAGACTTTCTTAGTCAGCACCGTGAAAGTTCGGTGGGTCTCTGGGATTGCAACGTACTGGTAACTTTCAATCGTTTGTTTGAAGACTTTAGGGGTCATCATGAAGTTTTCTTGGCCGACAGCTTTATCGGTGAAATACCAGTAACGTCCCACATAACCGGCATAGTAGTCATTGACATCTACAACCTCGGGATCAACGATGAGGACTTTACGATGATTTAAGTGGTGCCATTGTTTAGAGACGCGGGTCATCTGAAGCGGTAACGTATTATGATTCATTTCATTAGTAAATTTAGTTCCTGTAATCTCTGAATACATCATAGTAATGGCAAAGAAGCCGGTAACCAATGTCGCCATTTGGTAAATATTTTTAGTTGTGGCACTCTTAAAGGCTTGTGTGTTGCGTTTTTGAAAATTCTGCTCAAATTGTTGACGATCAAGAACACGGACTAATGCAATGGCACCGATAAATAGATTCAGGATAACAATACTGGCCATATAGCGTTCGAAGCCATCAAGTAAAATGGCTTCAGCATAAGGCATGGATAAGATGTACATACCAAATAAGCTACCGTAATAAACAATGAAAATAAGGTCTAGTAGTAGGGCCATTCCTAGCAAGTTATTACGCTGGTGTTGGCGAAGGCGAATAAATAGCCACGTTAAAATCAAAACAATGTTGATCAGTAGAATTCCTTTAGTTGAAAGCGAGTTCAAACTGAAAATTTGTGTTAAGAACTTGTGCCCAATTTTGAGTAAGGCTTGCTGGCTTTCACCATGTAATTGTTTGGCATAGGCCTGGGTACTGATTTGATGCTTAGAAACGGTAAATGTGTGTTTAACATGCCATTCCCACCAGATGAATGGTAAAACGCCCGTGCCCAATGTGACGGCAAATTGAACGGGAACGGTGAGCAGTCGCCGCCATTGCCAGTGATGATTGGTGATTAGGGTGTACAAGAAATACCCACCAATCATGATGACGAAGAACGTGGCCGAATTTTTAACAAGTAGCAGGGCTGCGATAAAAATTGCAACGTGGGAACACAATAAGATGGGGCGCTGGCGATAGACGAAGATGCCAACCAGTGCTGCAATCGTGATGATGGGTAGGACGTAATCGACCAACAGGTTATTGAGACGAATCGCGACATTGAAAACGAATGAAATCGCTAACGTAAAACATAATGCAAAACTTGTTAAAGCACGGGAGCGGTCTCGGAGACCAGCAAAAATGGCATAAGCGGCACCCCAAATTAAGATAAATTGGGCAACCAGCATAGCTCCGTCGCTAAAACCAATCCAATGAACAAACTGGGTGATAAAAAGGGCTGTTGCTGGCGGATAGGATGTAAATGAAATTAAGTGGTCACTAGTGCCAGGTAGACGGCCAGTGAAAACCATGAACTTAACCATGACCGCCCAGTGAGAAAAGTTATCGTAGTGTACGAGGGGGCTGTGCCACAGTGTCTGACCGGTCGCAATACCCAGGCCAATCATCCAAAAGTCAAATAAATGAATTCCTTCAAACCTTAATTGTGCTCGCCGTAGAAAACTTAAGCCCAGCCAAAGTAGTGCCAAGCCAATTCCTAAGTAAGTTACAATTTGAATCCCAATCGTTAACCACCCCATCATGGCGAAACCATATAAGATTAAAATCTGGACTAGCATCGCAGTAATCCACGCTAAGTACGGACTGACACCGAGACGTCGTAGTGTCCCATTGTAACCTAATAAGCCAATGGCATATAAAATAAGCCCAATCCAAGCAGACATTCTGATTGATTCCTCCTAAAAGCGGTTAAACCGTCGACTGAGTTTACGTTCATAGGTACGTGCGCGCACTACTAAGTTCATGTAGAGCTCGTCAAACGGGGTGACCCAAGTATCTTGAACACTAGGCAGTGTTTTGTTAGCACCATCGTAAATTAATTGTAAATAATGATCCCGATTTTTACCAGGAGCCACGGTCACTTGGACACTGTAGATAGTCGTATTATCTCGATGACTGATGCGGGCAACTTTACCACTTAGTTGGACATCAAAATCTTGATGTTTAACCGTTAATTTGATTGTGTCGCCTTCCGCAATAGCTTTAACGGGGCTATCGGTGGTTTGAAATGCAACCCCGCCTTCAGAAACATCTTCTGTCAAGATGGGATGCCATTGACCGTCACTCGATTGAACGGAACCAGTTACTTGACGAATAAAACGTTCGTTTTTGCGGTAAACGGGGCGCCCCATGGAAATAAATAAACACATGCTGAGATTAACAAAGTGCATTAAAAGCCAGAAGGTTATCACGCTACCAACCAAAATTTCGGAACCATATTTACCATAATTGAACTTAACAATGGCGACTAAGGTGATGGTCCATAATGTTAGGTACGGTAAGATGTACAATTTATCTTTAAGTGAGTAAGTCACGTTCTTGGCCGTGACCTTGAATTTTTTGGCTTTAATACCAAGACTTTCAAGAATGACAGGAATAAATAGGTATGGTGCGAAAAAAGTCTCTTGAACTTCACCCCAGCGTTCGTTACGAATCTTAGCTGTGTCACCCATACCAGAAGTGTCACCCATGACATAGTGTAATAGGAAGTAACCGGGTGCCCAAATTACCATTAAGATCCAAAAATTGGCATTCACAACTTGAATTTTAAATAACGCATATAAGATAGGTGCAATCATATAAATCATTCGACGGAAAAAAGCCCACCAATAAAAGTAAGTGTTGAGCAGAATAATCCGATTGATAAATGATAGGTGCCGATTGGTGAAAATGTGCAAGTTGCGACAGCTCTGAATAACGCCCCGAGCCCACCGTGTCCGTTGCTTGATGACGCCTTTCATATCAATTGGCGTGATCCCACTGGACTGTGGAATCTTGGTGGCTAGACTGATATAACCAGCCATGTTCAACATGGTTCCTAGCTCGAAATCTTCGGTGATTGTATCAGTGGGGAAACCACCGACTTCATCTACAGCTTGGCGCAGAAAGACGGCGTTGGAACCAGTAAAAAGTGCGCGCTGATTACCACCATTTAAAATATTAACGTCGCGTGAGAAAAAGTCCTGTTCGTTTGGAATAATCTTCTCAGAAAATAAATTAAATTGAAAAATGTCCGCGTTGTAAAAGCTTTGTGGGGTTTGAACAAAACCTAGGGGATCGGTATGGTCAGGATCGTCCATTAGCTGCTGGAAATTTTCTGTAAATAACGGTACCGTGTTACGTAGAAACCCCGAGAACGGAATCATGTCGGTATCAAAGATAGCAAACAGTGGTGAGTGCAATTTTGCCAACGTGTGGTTAATATTACCGGATTTGGCCTGCTGGTTATTTTCCATCCCAGAATAACCAACGTGATAGTGCTTCGCGAGCGCCATAACCTCAGGACGGTTCCCGTCATCTGCTACGACGATGTGAACCTTACTTTTATCGGGGTAGTCGATATAAGTCGCGGCATTGATGGTCTTTCGCAATAAATCAACGTCTTCATTATGTGTAACGATGATTAGATCAACATCTGGGAGTGGCTGACTAGTGGAGTAGTCTGGAATGACTAAATTCCATTTTTTCTTAGTTGACAACATACGAAAGAAAATTAGAATAAAGCCGGTCAGATTCGAGAGAATCTCACTAATCACGAGTAACAGGGCGAAAATCAATGTAAAAATATTAGCCTGCCATGGGATAGTAAAGAAAATTCGCCATAATAAATAAATAATCGATAGCGCAATAGCTAGAAAATAAAGAAAACGCCGTTTATTAGACATGTTGAGGCCTCTCTTTAAAGATGAAATCTCGTTGAATCTGATAGCTAATCATAAATAAGATAAAATCAACAATCATTTTGGCAATGGTCGGCATGAGTTGACCATTTGATGCTGGTAATATCGCAGTTAAGGCATTTGTTAAAAAACCAGATGCGAACATTTGCACGATAAATAAACAAACATATTTGATAAATGTTTGGTGGCCAGCTCGGTTAAAGACTACGTGATGATTGATGGCGTAGTTAACAATCGAAGAAAGCACTCGCGACATTACTGTGGCTATTAGGATACTGTTTAAGATATGGTTGCCTATTAAGAATAGGACAATATAAAACAAGCTGATATCAATAGCAAAGGAAATCAATCCACTGGCCGCAAACTTAAAGAAGCGGGCATAGATCGCAATTGAATCACGAATGACCCGAAAGTGTGAAGATGAATTGCCATCGAGATAAATTGTCGGAATTGGCTGTTCGACAACTTGAATACGGTATTTTTTTGCCTGGAGGAGCATATCGAATTCAAACTCAAAACGGTCTCCAGGAAATTGAATCAGGGTTGCAAGGTATCTCATGGGAATAATGCGTAGTCCTGTTTGGGTGTCAGAGATGTTCTGGTGAGTTAGCAGTCGTACCAAGCTACTCGTCAGTACGTTTCCAAACTGACTACGAAACGGAATCTTATTAGTAAAGTGTCGGACACCAATCACGAGTCGTTGCGGGTTATCGGTGAATTTATTCAGACAACTATTAAGTGCTGCGATGGTGTGTTGCCCATCAGCGTCCATCGTGGCAACACCAGCCAACATTGGGAAGTGAGCTTGAACATAACTAAAACCAGTCTTTAAAGCGGCACCCTTACCACGATTGGTTGAATGGTGGAGGATGGTTAAATTTGCTAGTGGCAGTGACGCTAGCTGGGTGAAGATTGACTGATGAGCGCAATCACTACCGTCATCCACGATAATTAATTCTTTTATATTTGCCATCAAAGTGGGCGCGTTAATAAAATCCCGAATTAAAGCAATAAGCTTGTCATCTGGATTGAGCGCCGGAATGATAATTCCAATTTGTAACATGATTCCTCCGTTAATTGAATGCTGATTGATTAAGTTTATATATTTTAACTTATCATATTATCAACGAGAAGTATATACTGTTGATAACGACTCTTGTTAATTGCGAATGGTAGTAACTATAAAATATTGGATGAGAGATGCTCGGTGTTTTACGTGGACAAGCCATTTAGCTAAAAATAGTTCCGACTGCATCGCACCAAACTATACTACTATACATGGAAATTTATATATAACATTATTAATTATAATAATATTATTTTTTTGGAGGACGTTTTGATGAATAAACTTCTGCGTTTGTTTGGAATTATGCTCGTTTTGATAACGGTCGTTAGTATTGGAGGAAGGAGAGCATCACAGCCGGTATCTGCTGATGCACTACGATATTCAACTAGTGAAGTAAATATCGATCAATGGATGCCGGATGAAAATTTACAGAAAGTTGTTTTTTCAGCACTACATGATTTGGGGCAATCGATTAATACAAAGGGTGGCTATGAGACAACCAGTGTAAGTCAATTAAAGCCAGAAATGTTGGCAGATTTACGCTATTTACACGTGGATACTACGGATATTAGTGATTTGGATGGATTACAGTATGCTACGGGATTGATACAAGCAGACTTTAGTAATAATACAATTGTTAAATTGCCGAGCCAAATGCCAGGTGGTGACAATCTGTATTCTCTGAACATTGGTAATTATGCGTTGAAGACCAGTAGCCCAGATTGGGTATTATCATCAAAAGTCAATTTTAAAAATATAACGATCACGTATACAGATTTAAATTATGGCTTTGCGGGACAAAGTATCAGTGGGACTTATAGACCATCTGAGGAGCTAGTTAACTATAGCAATGATAAGAAAAGAGCCACTATACAATTTAGTGACATCTTTAAGGGATTTAAACAGACTGATGGCAAATACAAAGTGGTGAAACCAATCATAAGTATCAAATATTCTAGTACTGATAATTTAACCCCAGTAGTTAATTCCGATGATCAAGTGATTGAATTAGATTTGAGCAAGGTAACACCGGCAACAAGTGTTCAGATCCAATTTACAGTGAGCGCTTCAGATAATGGTGCTTCTTATTCGACTTGGGACACGCTTAATTTTAAGGTGCCAGAAAATGATGGAGCCATCACTGATCCAGTAGCATCCATTGATCCCAGTCAAATCAATGACATTACGCCTTTGAGCAAGAACAATACGAATGTAGTAGCTAGTAAAGTGGATGCGTTAAATAATTTTATGGTTAATACCATGATGACGGATACCGGTATCTATTCTGGGTATATGACACAAGCACAGAAAGATAGTGCTAATACTAATAACGAGATGTTTAATCAGATTACTGAATCTGCAGGATTATACCTTGAAACATTAGCAATGCGTGGTGACGCAACTGTATTTGATAATTATTATACACAAGTAAAAAAAACTTTTTCAAACGGTGATGGGGTGTTTTACTGGATGTATAATTCCCGAACCCGAACTTACAAGCAAGGAAATGCATCACTAGATGATCTTAGAATTATACGGGCATTGACCATGATGCAAGCACAGTCACCGTCGACAGCCCGAGCATCAGAAATTAAGGAATTAGTTGCAGGATTTAAAAAATATTCATTATTAGATGGAAAAATGATTGACGGTACTAGTTTTACGGATGGCACTAAAGAGCCAGCGATCCGCCTCGATTACCTGGACATGCAGGAACTGAAATATATTTATGGAGAAGGTGGCTGGAGTCAAAAAGATTATAATGATCAGTTGAAAATATTAGAAGATGCGTATTTGGGTGATAATTTTCCTTGGTACCAAACTTATTACTATTATGGTGATATGAATGGTTATAAAGCTGGTCAATACTCGACATTACCGGAATCTAAGGGTGAGGTTAATTCAATTGACAGCTTACTAGTTATTTTGCATTTAGCTCAAATTGGAGAAGCTCAACCAGCAAGTATTAGTTGGATTAAGAGTCATGTCCATAGTCGCACCTTATATAATAATTATTATACTGATGGAACTCCTGTTGAGAAAAATTCGGCTGCTTCATCATATGCGATTGCGGCCATGATTGCGTCAACGATTGGAGACAAAGATATGTATAATGATTGTGTCCAGGATTTAAATGATTCACAAGTTCCTGCCGGATATGGTGATTTTTCGGGATGCCTCGGGGATATTCCAAGTAAACAGTCGGCTACTTATAATAATTTGACCGGTTTATTGGCTTATCATTATTAGACAAGGCAAACATAAATTGCAAACTTGAACTGAATTTACAAGGTAATTCATACTTGTCTTACGAGATGATCGGCGATTTAAATAGCGTCTATTTGTAGCAAGGGCCATTGGTGCTGCCATTGTTTTTGAGCCATTCGTCGTTGATAGACTGCTAGATGCTTGGAATCTTGGCAATAATAGGGGATCGGTCGACAACGAAAGTTTACTAAGTCATCCACGCCGTGTGGAGCGATCAATTGGACTTGATTCCCATCTAAGAAAGCACCAATACAAGTTGGTGTTTCGACAAAGTGGCCAATTGCATCCGTGACGGAAGTGAATTCAGGATTATCAGCAAAATTGTAATGGGCCATGTAGACTTCGTTTTTCACTTGCCACTGATACTCAGGGGCTTTACTAGTGAGGTGTTGGTAGATCTGTAAATCATCACTGGCTGGTCGTTCGGGATCAAAAAAGACGACGTCAATATCACTGCCGAGTTGTACTGGCTGCCCGCTAAGCACTTGCCAAACCGTATTGCGAATGCTACCGGCTGCCAATGCGCCTTGCTTTAGATGGCAGTCTTGAATTAGATGAAGAATGGTCATTAAAGCGGGAGTCGTTTGAATAATATGAATAATCTGTTGTTCGTTAGTCATGAAAAAGACCTCATTTTTATTTTATTATTCAAAATAGCTTACCACATTAATGATGTTAGTCACCGGCAATTATGAATTTAATTTGGTTTAACAAAATACTAAGACCGAGGGTAACCATCTAATTAATACTTGTCCTCGGTCTTAGTATTTGTTGTGATTTTGAGTGAAAGGTCGTCACGCTTAGTCTTCCGCAACTTCAATCTTACCGACTGCGATTGGTAAAGTCACGTGAGCATCATACCTGCCTACGTGACCAGCGACTGATGCAGGCAAGGGCAGATCCTGTGGGACGCCATGAATATAAATAACCCGATTGTCTAGTTCCAAGTCGTCGGTCCCAAATATTTCTTTGAATTTAGCCTGTAGGTCGGCTAAGGGCACATCGATTTCATAAGCGAAGTGGCCCTGCGCGTCGGCAACTGGGTAATTATCATTTGGGACGTCCATATGATGGGGCGCATTATCAAATGGGACCATCGTCGTTCCAGAAACGGGTTCAGTTTCAGGCAAGTCTACAAAGCCGTCGTGATTGACATCTTGGGCCATAGTAGCAATCTGTGCCGCTTTGCCATCTGGAAAGCCGTGGAAATGTTCCCAGTGTTGCGTGTTGGCCGGGGTATCGAACATTTCAATGGTGACGTGTAATTGGTTACCAGTTTCAGTGAAAGTCGCTGTGCCGTGGGAGGCAGTACCGATTCCTTCGGCGTTCAGCGGGACGATGTTAGCAACGTATTTTTTAGTCATGAATAATTCCTCCAGTTCTTCATTATATGGTCAGTATATGCTAGTCTAATCATATAAAAATTGACATAGATCAAGAAAAGGAGAAATTATGCATTCAAAAATGGATTGTGTGAGTCGTTCACCATTATTTTCACCGCTAGCGCCAGCGGTGAAAGCCAAATTAATCACGGTGACCCATCACCGGAAGTTTTATCAAAAAGGGCAGTTGATTCGTCAGCCACTCGACCATCAGGAAGGCATGCTCATCTTAGATGAGGGAACGGCTAAAATTTATGCCTTAGCTGCTAATGGTAAGGAGAAAATTATTGAGTTGTTGCGTAGTGGTGATGTCGTCGGACAACACTGGCTATTTGCACCGCATGAGAATCAGGGATTTATTCAAGCCACGAGTGATGCGTGGGTCTGTTCCATTCAATATGATGATTTTCAGCGGTTATTAGGTGAATCAGCCAGCTTGTCGTTAGCAATGATTAATAATTTTGGCAACCAATTGATTGAAGCTGAGAAAAATCGAACTCGCCGTGATCTGTTAGATGCCAAAGAACGCTTGATGGCGTATTTGCGAGATTGTGCCGTTGAATCCGGACAAGTCGAGTTTGAATTGTCGTTGAAGAAGAAGGAATTGGCGAATATTTTGGGGATTACTCCCGAAACCCTGAGTCGTCAGTTCAGACAATTGGCGGCTGAAGGGCAGATTATCGTCAATAAGCGCCAGATTACAATTTGTTAGACGGGTAAAGGGGGGCGTCGCCTGGTTTTGGCTAGTTAAGGGTGACGCTGGTTCAATATTAAAAATAAAGTCTGATTTCCAGCGTAGTATGGGCTAGAAAATCAGACTTTATTTGACTTGTGAGGAAGCCGTTCCTTAATGATGAAAATGCCGGTTAGCAACACCACTTGCGCGCAATGCTGGCAAAACGACTTGATCAATGAGATTGGTGAGTTGCTGATCAGTGTTCATCGGTTGGTTGATGATGTCGCAGTACCGTAATTGTTGAAACAATACTAATTGTGCGGCTTGGTTAGGCCAAATCTGAAGTTCACCGTGGTTTTGTGCATTCGTCAGAAGTGGCTCGATCAAGGTCAAGTTGGCATGATCAATTTGAGTCACTAACTGCGTGAGATCGCGCTGATTCTGCGCGTTCAAGGCTGTGGCAAACAATAGCCGAAAATAGCGGAAGGGCCCCGTACTAGTTTGTTGGATAAAGCGTTGCGCTAACAGAATGAGATCGGTACGAAGACCGCCAGTATCTAATGGCGTGGTCGTAAGTGCAATGGGAGTCTTTTGTATTTGATGAATAATAGTATGAAAGATGAGGTCAAAGGTCGAATCCCAGTAGCGATAAAGAACACTGCGGCTGGTAGCGGCCGCAGTGGCTACTCGTGAAAAAGTGACTTGGTCGAGGCCGTATTGACTAAGCAGGGTATAGGTGGTGTCATAAATCGCGTTTTCCAGTCGGTTGCCACGTCGACGTTGATTGAGTTGGGTCACAAAAAGATCTCCTAATTGGTTTTAGAAACAGTTTACTGCTTTTTGTGCCTTAATAATAGTGATTTCCGTAGCCAAACGATTGTTGTAGTTAAAGACAACGTGTATCTTAAATAGCGTTGTTAACAATAATTTAAGTAATCAGAGGCGGAAAATATGGCAAAAATTATTATTGTCGGGGCTGCACATGGCGGCCGCGAAACGGTCAATGGCTTATTAGCAGCTAATACGGATAATGAGATTCATTGGTACGAGCACGGGCAATTCGCGACGGCTTTGGATTGGGCTCCGGCGGATGCTGAAAAAGAGCGGTTGGCCTTGTCCCAGCAGGTGACTCTATTCGACCAAACGACGGTCACAAAAATTACCCCAGCGACCCACACGATCACTGCTCGTAATCAACGGGGGCAATTACAGACTGATCATTACGATCGATTGGTATTGAGCGTTGGATCGTTACCAATCCAGTTACCGATTCCCGGAGCCGAATTATCTGGTGTTCGATCGATTCAAAACCGTGCCAGCATCAATGAGTTAAAATTGGCCGCTAAGTCAGCAGCAATTAAAAACGTGGTCGTGATTGGAGGCGGCTATATTGGGATGAATTTTGCAGCCTTATTTAAACAAACCGGCAAGCAAGTAACTGTTATTGATGTGAACGCTCGGCCATTCAGTCACAATCTTGATTCAGAATTTACGCAAATTTTAGCTGCAGCTAGTGTTGAGAATGGGCTGCAATTAAAGATGGAAGAGCGGGTGACGGCCATATTAGGTTCAACACACGTGACAGCGGTACAAACGAATCGTGGTCAGTATGCTGCCGACTTAGTCCTTGTCGCAGTCGGCAATCGACCGAATACTGCATGGCTACGGGGAACTTTGGCGCTAGATTCTGAGGGATTAATTGAGACGGATGATTATTTTCAAACAAGTGTTCCAGATATTTACGCGATTGGCGATGCGACTAAAGTTCGGTTTACGCCCACGGGTACTAAAGAGCGGATCACTTTAGGCAGCGCGGCCAGTCATGCCGGTCGGTTATTAGCGCATAACTTGTTAACGAATCAGCGAATTGTGTTTCCCGGCGTTCAGGCAACGTCCGCGCTTAATGCGGCGGGATATTACTTTGCTGCTACGGGTCTAAACACGCAACTAGCTGTCCGTATGCAACAACCAGTGTTAGCAACTTACATCGCGGTTTCCCGATTGGTGGCATCCGCACCAGCTCGATTGAATGCGACCGTTCATTTTAAGTTGTTTTATGATAAAACTCATCGGATACTAGGTGCACAAATAATGTCTACAGCAGAATTAACGGCGGTCATCAATACCGTTTCGCTCGCAATCCAGATGGGAACAACGCTAGAGCAATTAGCTTATGGTGACTTTTTCTTTCAACCGGGATTAAGCCAACCGGTGGATGTACTCAGTACGGCTAGTTTACAGGCGTTACAAACTTTAGCCACTAACTAGGTTGATTATTGCCAAGCCCATTATACGGACTTGGCAATTTTAAGTTGATGTGTTGTTTAAGCTCAGTATATGACATGGAAAACTAGTGGTTACTGATGATTAGCTAATTAGAAACTCACAGGAAAAAACCGTCGCGTCATCAATAATGATGGGTAATCCAGCGACGGTCAAATTTAAGTGATGAAATCGACAATTATTGTGGTGGTCTAATGGTGCTTTGAAGTCGCGCTTCCAATTGCTAGAGTTGGGGCCAGTACTTAAGGTGTACGGCCGAGGAGCCTCAGTTTGGCATATTTAATCGTTAGTTCGTCACGTTAGCCGTTAGTGTCCAAGTTACGGTTGTGTTATAGGTTTGGCCCGCTTGGGCGGTGTTGCCAGGAACGGTCAATTGAACTTGGGTGGGTTGCCAGACGTTGGTTGAAAGGTCTTTCCCCACGTTGGCCGTTGCTGGGGCTGCAAAGACGGGTTGTTCGGCGGTTGTGAGATCGACCGCGTAGCTTTTGAGCTGGCCCGTAGCGCGTTCATTATAGGTCTGCCCGGCAGGAATGTGTAACTTCGCGCCGGTGAGTTGGGCGCCACTAGTACTAGTAAAAGGACTGTTCTGACGGGCAGTGACGGTCCAACCGTGAGTTGCTAACCGATTATCGGAAACTTGGAGCCACTGTTTCGCGACACCGTTGATTGTCTGGGCGGCGTAAGTTTTAGGCTGCATACTTGTTGTGACACTGCCAAAGTTAAATTGGCTGGGCGCGTAGTCTAAACGAAGTTCGCCCGTATTACCGGTCCCAGTGTTTTCGCTCCCACTGGTATTGGTCGTACCAGGGTGCTCGGGCTCAGTTGGTGCTGTCGGGCCGATTGCCGGTGCGACGGTGTATTGGGTAGCGGCGGCAAACGTGGCATCATGATAAGTTGTACTGGTGACCGGATTCTCGTTCCCCGCACTATCTTTCACAAAAATCTGAATGACGTCGTTAGCTTTTAATTTAGTGGCTGGCATCGCAAGGGACCAACTCCCATCACTGGCAGCGGTTGCTGTGATGGCATTGCCGTTGCTATCAGCTGCGGAGGTTCCGTTAACCGTGTAACGAAGTGTGTTACCAGCCGTTGTCGTGGAACCGCTGGCAATCGTTTTTTGGTCGGCAACGATTTTTCCATCTTTAACGGTTACCGGTGTCGGCGGCGTTTTATCTTGGACGGTTATGGCGACGGGATCTGAAGTATAGGTGGTCGTTGCTTGAGCTGTCATAGTCGCGCCGGCCGTTGGAAAATGATCTAAGGTGAAATTAACGTAACCGCTACTGTCAGTCGTGCCACTTTGCGTTGCGCCCTGATCATCCGTCAACTTGACGGTTGCCGTACCCATTCCGGCGTAAATCGGCGTTTGTGTGCCATTAGATTCTGTATAACCGGTGATAACACGAACGCGGACCTTCTTGTCGGCATTGGTGACTAGCTGGGCGTTCAAGTCACTCGTATACGGTGAGCTGAATTGCACAGTCGGCAGTGAGAGGGTGTTCGCAATTCGTCGCGCAGCCGAGAAGGTGAGTAGTCCCGGCAAGACGCTACCACTGTTGGTAATCAGGACCCCGTTCTGTTCGACGGCGGTGATCCCTTGATAGGTCACACTGGCGCTCAGCAGGTTCAATAAGGACAATGACCACATACTCAGGTTACTGTTCGTGATTTTGAAACTTTTAATGGTCGTCTCGACGATTGAACCCGTTTGAACGAGAAGCGCAAAGTCCGTATTTTTAATGTCGTAGGCCTTAGGGGAATCTAGCAAGACGCTCAAACCGGACATGTAGCCACCAAAAATGGGGGCTGAGCCACTACTGGTGATATACAACTCGCCACCCGTCACGGTAAACGTACTGTTGTTGCCAAGCGGAATCAACGGGGTAACGTAGTAGAGCGCATTACTACTAGTTGTGGCTAAGTTCTCAAACGTGACCTTACTGCCAGCGTTGGCGGTAAACGTGTTGGCTGTTTCTGCCCGATAGACGTTACCGTACATCTTGGCGGTTAGGATAGCGTTGGTACCCACCGTGACGGCATCATACTGGTCATAGAAAATACCCCGAGTCGCGTCTGATGCGCTACCTAGCAAGTTAACATTAGCTGCGCTGCCAATGGTGACTTTACGGTCTCCAGTCCCGACTGTACTAGTTGCCGTGAAGTTGAAGAAAGCTTTGTTGGCGGTACTACTATTAGCCTTGCGACCGATGTACGTGCTGTTGGCGGCAAAGGTCATTCCACCAGTAATCATGTTTTCAGCGACAGTTGTTGCGGTGACGGCGCCACTGACATTGACTTGATTACCAGGAGCGTTGACTAGGCGGTACACGTCGCTGGTAGTGATTAAATCGGTTACTGTAATCGTCCAACGGGCACCACCAGCATTAGCCCCACCATCGGTCCCGCTTTGAATGATTCCGGCGGCACCACCACTACTTGTTCCACTCGCAATTGCGCCACGAATACTACTGAAGTTTTTTACTGTCATTGTCTGGGCCGTGGTTGTGGAACCCAATGTGAAGTTGCCGATGCCGAGATCGAGGCTGTGATTTTGCCCGTCTATTGTCAGGCTGGTGGTACGAGTGCCTAATTCTGTGGCACTTGTTGACGTGTGGGTGATGTTGGCCCCCAATTTAATCGTCGTGACGGCGGTATTGGTATACGCTGATTTTAAATCATCGTAAGATGAAACGGTCGTACTACCATCTGGATTGATCACGATTGCGGCGGTCGTGATGTCACTGGCGGCTTTGGTGGCGGTCGCTTTAGTCGCTTTCGGTGTACGTTCTGCTTCCGAATCAGCCTGCGCTGTGCGACTAGTAGCAGTGTCGTTGCTAGCAGTCTTGTCCGATGTTGCGGTTATACTAGAAGACTCTTCGGCGGCCGTACTTGAGGTGCGGTCTCCATCACGTTCCGGGGTAGTGGCTTGGGTTACTGCCGAATCGTCAGTGGTCAGATCATTACTGGCCGAAGAGGTGCTTTTAGCATCATTGCCGACTTCACGTGCTGATTCAGTGGCGGTTACCGCAGGAGTCGATGCAGTTGAGGGGGGTGCGGCCACGGTAAAAGTTAGTGGTTCAGCCGTTATGGTTTGCGTTGTCGGTCTTTCACTATTGGTGACGGCCGAATCCGTGGTGGTCGCTAACGCCGGTCCAGTAATCAGTGCTTCTGCGGTCAACTTGTATGTTTTCGCCTCACTGGCCGTTAACACCAACTTGAACGTGGTAGCGGATGCTGAATTGGAGGGTGTCAAGATCAGCTTTCGTTTGTCAGTATCAAAAACTAGTTCAGAAAGGTTTTCTTTGTTGGTCTGGCGTGTTTTATCTTGGTCAACGGTGAGTGCTTCAGGAATTGTTACCACAACTTGGTGCTCGGAGGAACCTTGCAGGGTCAACTGCAGTGTAAAGGGTTGCTCGATCACTAATTCTGTGGGTGGTTCCTCGAATTTAATTGGGGTGGCCGTGGTGGTTGCTGTCGCGTAAACGGCACCACCGTTGACAACGAGAAGACTCATCAGGAGCACGAGTAACCCGAGCCAAGCAACTATTAATCTTCGTGGTCGTTGCAAATTGATCACTCCCTTCGGCGTTGCATGAGCCACACGAACCAACCAGTCAAGCCAGCTGTCAACAGACCTAACCAGGCTAAAAGTTGGCGGGCTTCATTTGTTTGTGGCAACGCTGATTGATTCTGCCGTGTCGCCGTGGCTGGTGGCGTCTGAGTCGAAGTTTGTTGACTAGCAGTGGCGATGACATTAGGTACTGCTAGATATTGATGGGGACGGGGGTGTTGAAAATTTGTTAAATCCGTCCCGGCTTGCCAGTCGGTCAATGTCACACTAGTGTCAGTAGGGGTGGCCGCTAGGGCGTCGGGACTCCGACAGCCACCAGCGAGGGCTAGTCCTAGGCTCAATGATAGTAAAACTAGCCGTCTGAATTTAGTCATAACGATAACCTCCTTGTTTGAGTACCAAGTTTAGAAGATAATCTAAAATTACCGCTTATTTAGGATCTGCGATTGTGTCGTTTCATAATCAGGTAGACGATGCCAGCGGATAAACCGGCAATCACGATAACGATTAAGACGTACCACCAGATACTGATTGGAGCGGCCGGGTCATTTTTGGCGTCCTGATTATTTTGACGTGCCTGTTCAGTCGTAATTTTAAAGTCCCGGGACCAATGCCAAGCCTTTTTTGTCCATTTTGAGTCGTTAGTTGTTGCGGTGACGGATAAAGTGTAATTGCCCGCCCGCATGATTTGATCGTCTAAGAAAGTGGGGTAAGTGAAGTTCGAATTGGGCGCCATGATCAAGTTGTCACTGTTGTTCTGATAGAGTACCTTGGAACTGCCTTTTTTCGTGACCTTAGTTGTCAGTTTTAATTGCGAGACCACTGCCGGTTCTGGATTCCGAATGGTGGCAAGAACGACTTTGCGATAGTTGCGTAATCCGGGGGTGACTGCCGCTAAAGTTAGTTTAGGCTGTGCGATTTCTTTGGCTGTCAATTTAACTGCTAACGCATAACTGTATTTTTGGTTAATGTTGACGCCCTTAGTCGCTTTTTTTGCACCTTGTCCCATCTTTTCGAAGTACCATGAGCCTAAGATTACACCAGTATCGAATCCTTTGGGAATGTTGATCGTGGCGCTGACGATTCGATTGCTTTTGGCAGGGACGGTGACTTTATCGGAACCGGTTGCCAAAGTCGCAATTTGGTCAAAACGATACTTCAAACTGGGGTCGTATCGCTTGGCTGTTTGAGTGTAAGCAATTTGACCTGAATCGTTCGTAAAAGTCGTGAGTAGCTGTGTCTTGACCTTAATTGCTTGGTTAGTCGGGTTATAGACCCGTGCTTGGATTTTGCGAGTGGTGCCCGCCTTAGCTTTTAGGTCGAAAAATGAGCTGCTAGCATCGACTTCTTGGCCCGGACTGATTTTATTGACACTGTATTGAACTTCGGCATTGGTCGCGGTGGCCTGGATGCTTGGTGAGGTCAAACTCATGAAAACCAAGCCACCAATTACGCCGAATAAGCACATCAATTTTTTCATGATTACCTCCTAGTTGGTGGTTGCGGCAACTAACGTCCAAACCAAGTTGTTCGTATAGTTACCGACTTGGGCCGTCAGTTTTGGTATTGAAAGGGTCACGGCACCCGCATTCCAAGTGTTCGTGGAAGTGGCTTTACCGACGCCTGCTTGGTTGGGAGCGTTAAAAACGATCTGATCGGCAGTGGTAACGCTTACACCTGGTGCGACAACTAGCTTGGGGTCGGCCATTGAGGCTGGTTCGTTTAGCGAATTACGAGCAGTTCCCTGTGGTAGGTGAATGACCGCACCAGTCAATACGTGATTATTAGCGTTGTTAGTTAACGTTCGATCTTGCTTAACATTGACTTGCCAACCGTTGGCAGTGGTACGTTTGTCAGAAACTTGCAAATATTGATTAAAGTTACCAGTTGCAGTATAAGTTTTAGCAGCATTGGATGTTGTGACGGTGCCGAAATCAATGCTCTTAGGAGCCACGTCGAGTGTCAATGTGCCAGTATTATTAGTAGCCGGGTTATTTGAATCAGGGGGCGTTAACGGAACGTTGGGACTGGTCGGATCGACTGGTGCAGTGGCACTAGTATCATCTTGAAAAGTCACAGCACCATTAGTTGTGGCCCCGGTGGCTGTCAAACTGGTTGCCATTAACCCTAAGATCACTAACCCGGTGCTAAGACTAAAACGGGTAAGCATGCAGAATCCCTCCTTATGATTAGCTAGGGGTAGCAGCGGTTAAGGTCCAAGTCAAATTATTGGCATAAGTTCCTGGTTTGGCCGTGTTTTTGGGAATCGTTAATGTTACTTCAGTTGGGTCCCAAACCTTAACTGATGTTCCTTTACCAGCCCCCATAGTGGCCGTCGTACTAAAGACGGTGACGGCACCACTCGTGTTGGTTACATTGGCAACGGTGGCATTCAGGTTGTTGTCAACAGCGGTCGGATCAGTTGCCAGACTGTTGCGCGCAATTCCGACCGGAACATGAATGGTGGTTCCCGTCAAGATGTGTGGGGAAGTTCCACTAGTTTCAGTCAGGTCTCGATCTTGTTCGACGGTGACGACCCAGCCCTGCTCGTCAGCTCCGCGGTTATCGGTAACCTGCAAGTATTGATGAACATTAGTTGTCGTCATGGCCTGATAAGTGTGCTTGTCGGCATAAGTTTGAACGGATCCAAAGTTAAAGGTTTTAGGGGCGACGTCTAACGTTAAGGCCCCTGTATTACCAGTAGCCGGGTTTTCTGGATCGTCTGGATCTTGTGGGTTAGCTGGGTTGGTTGGGTCAACTGGGACTGTCGGTCCAGTGTTTTCTGTCAATTTCAAATCAGTAGTTGTTTTTGCAGTTGAATTAGCCGTTGCTACAACGGCGGGCATTCCCAGTAAGCTTAACAACATGGTTGCAGTAATCACTGTTTTTTTCATGATGGATCGCTCCTTTTTGGTTGTGCGTGCCTGCAGTAATCAACAAACATTAGGTAACGATAATAAATTTCCGGCCGGAATATTGATTTTTACATATCGTTATTATAAGGTTATCATGAGATCCCGATATTCGGCTAATTTTATGCATACATTGTATATACAATGTAATTTTTGAATATGGATTATGATAAGGTTGATGGTTGCTTTTAATGACTAGCTGTTATGCAGTGAATATGAAATGCTCGGTATCATCAAACTATTAACTATTGTTTATATCAATTTTTGAGATTTGTTTTTTTGCGAGAATTAGGCTGAGAGGTGAGGGACAATATAGTGATAAACCATTATTATTGAATGTTAGTATTAACAGAAAATTATGAGCGTTACTACCAGAGGTATCAGTAGTTGTTCATAGGGTTGTCTGATTTTATCCTAGCCGACCTAATTTCAGAAATTGGGCCAGAATGGAGCGTCTTCTGATAATTAGAAACCGAAATGCAAACTATTTTGTCGATAATACCAATTTGCAATTACTGAAATTTTAGAATTTATAAATGAAGTTAAGATAGTCTGGCATAAAAAAACACCCAAGCTTCTTACATAGAAGCCGGAGTGTTTTTAAAAACTTAATTAGTTAGAACTTGATGAAGATGATGTTGAAAGGTAGGTTGATAAAATATCCTTCATGTCTTTATCCTTGATAGAGACATTCCCACCCTTAAGCACTTTAGAAACAACGTTTTGTAAGACAGTGGAGTCGCTCATATCATTGTCCCAAATTTGTTTCTTCAAATCAGCAGTGTGATCAGACATCTTGCCCTTACCAGGGTTCTTGATCATCCGGATGATTTCGTAACCGTTGCTTGTTTTAACAGCAGAAGTGGTGTATTCACCGTTCTTCAACTTGAAAGCAGCTGTCAAGAATTTAGATGAGTAGCTGGTGTTAGTGTTATCGAAGGCTGATAACTTGCCACCGTCGTTCTTAGTTGTTGTATCAGTTGAATACTTCTTGGCTAACTTAGTAAAGTTAGCTTGGCTAGAATCCTTCTTCAAAGCGTCTAAGACTTTGTCAGCAGTATCTGACTTGGCAACTAAGATATGTTGAACTGTGACTTTAGGTTCGTAAGACTTCCATTGCTTTTTCAAAGCACTGTCAGTAATTTTAACCTTGTCTTTAACGGCTTCCTTCAATAGTAAGTTAGAACGTAATTGTTCCTTGAAGGTCTTGGTCGTCAAACCATTTTGTGATAAGACAGTTGAGAAGGAACTACCATATTGTGACTTGTAAGTATTGTATTGCTTCGTCACTTGTTTAGTAGAAACCTTTGAGCCGTAATCTTTTTCGAGTACCTTGTTCAGAATCATCTGTTGTAAGACTTGCTTACCTGAAGAGGTTCCCTTCATACTACTGTAATATTCGCTTTCGGTAATCTTACCGCCGGAAGTTGATGCAACGGTCTTGCTACCGCAACCAGCTAAGGTGAAGGTTAGTAAGACACCAGCAAGGGCAATGAGCCATTTCTTCATTCCTAAAACACATCCTATTCTTGAAATCGTTCTGCATTCGCAGACTTCACAGACTACTATACCATATCTATGAAAGCTTCTGCAGGCATATAGAAATCTTTACAAAATTTTCAGAGATTTCACAGCCTCTTCATAAATTCTACCGAATGGGTCAGCAGATTTAAATGAAATGAGCTTGTAAAGATAGCAAACAAAAGAATCGCATGCCTGCATGACAGACACACGATTACGTTATTAATTCGGCGTATTAGTTAAGTGATCTAAAGTTGCCTGTAAATGGTCGGCTCGAGTCTTCATGATTGCCATGTGAGGCTCAATCTTGAATTGGAACTTGTCCAGTTCAGTTTGAATATCATCAAAGACTTCGGCTGCGTGAGCCATCTGAACACTCAGGTTACGTTGCGCATCACTAAATTCTTCCCGTGCATCCTGTAAATCGTCAGCAGCGTCTAAAACCTCTTGAACATAATTTTTAATGTCAATGTAGAGCGCTTTTGGTGTTTTCTGGTTGATCAACATGTAAGCCGTGGCACTGAGACCTAAGCCGATCAGACCGTTACGAATAAACTTTGCCATGTTAAGCCTCCTAGTGTGCTAATTCAGTTTTGATGGCGTTTTGTAAACGGGTGTAGTCGGTTTCATCATACTTTTTGGCATTATCCTTAAAAATCATGCGAAAATCATCCTTGTCGCTGTAACGTGGGATGAGGTGGAAATGAGAGTGGAAGACGGACTGATAAGCTACCGCACCATTGTTGTTAACGATGTTCATGCCGATAATATTGTCGTCAGAAGCTTTAATGGCCCGAGCAATTGCAGGAATCCGGGCGAACACAACACTAGCCAGATCGCGGTCGTAGCCAAAGATATCAGCAACGTGCGTCTTTGGCACCACAAGGGTGTGACCAGGAGTGCCTTGAGAAATGTCGAGAAAGGCTTTGACCATGTCGTCTTCATAAACGGTATAGCTCGGAATATCGCCCTTAATAATTTTACAAAAGATACAATCGTCATCGAGTTTTGGTTCAAAAGCTGTCATGTGATAACCTTCTTTATTTATTAGTTAACTTCATTATACACTATCGATGTTACCGCAATCAAAGCGTGAGAGACGCTGAATAGCAATAGTGGCCGTTTCGGTAAAGCCGGCGTGTAACGAGATGAGCCGATAGTTGGGGAAGCAGTTGCTATGCTATAATAGGAACACTTATACCAACACAGAAAGAGGTTAACGTTATGGCATTAGCGGTACAGCACTTAGTTGGTGGGTATTCGCAAATTCCCGTCCTAAAAGATATTAGTTTTCAAGTTGAACCCGGTGAGTTAGTTGGCTTGATTGGACTTAATGGGGCTGGTAAGTCAACGACCATTAATCATATTATTGGGCTGCTGACTCCCATGAAAGGCACGATCGCGCTTAACGGCGTGACGTTGGCACAAGCTCCTCAAAGTTATAAGAGTCAGATTGCGTACATTCCAGAGACACCAATATTATATGAAGAATTGACTTTAAAAGAACATTTAGAAATGACGATGCTAGCCTATGGTTTAGATCAGGATCAGGCTTGGCAACGCGCACATGACTTATTAAAAACTTTCCGATTAGATAATAAGTTGGATTGGTTTCCTGCTAATTTTTCAAAGGGCATGAAACAAAAAGTGATGATTGTTTGTGCGTTCATCACTAACGCTAAGTTGTTTATTATTGATGAACCGTTCTTAGGGCTTGATCCGTTAGCGGTACACGATTTATTGGCGTTAATTGCAACGGTTAAAGCGCAAGGGGCTGCCGTGTTGATGTCGACGCACGTCTTAGACACAGCTGAAAAAGCTTGCGATAAGTTTGTGTTATTGCACGCTGGTGAAGTGCAGACACAGGGAACTTTTGCCGAAATCAAAGCGAATTATCCGGATGCCGGTGAGTCGTTAAATGATATTTATCTTTCATTGACCGGGGTGACCCGTGATGAATGAGTTGTTTCAAACGCGGCTACAGCGCCATTTACGCCGGATGCTACGTTATTTACGGTTGGTTTTTAATGATCATTTTGTGATTGCGTTGATGTTTTTTGTCGGTGGCCTTGGTCTAGCTTATTCGAATTGGTTGAAGACTCTCGGTCCCCAGCAGACGTGGATTATTGTGTTCCTGGGCCTCTTACTTTGGGTTGGACTAAGTGTTAGTCATATCGCGACGTTATTAGAGCCGGCCGATGCTGTTTTCTTATTGCCACGAGAACGTGATGTTCACGATTACTTTGTCAAAGCATGGCGGTATAGTTGGTGGTTGGCGCAAGTCGTTCAAGTGATTTTCGTGGGTCTGACCGTGCCGTTACTCATGATTGTTGATCAAATGACAGGATGGTCACTGCTAGCGTTATTAATTACCCAATTAGCATTAAAAGATGCCCAGTTAACCTTGAGTGTGACGAGCTTATATCAAGTGTCGCCAACGATTAAGCACTGGTTGCGGTCCCTAAACTGGGTTGTCGCGTTAGCAACGTTAGCGCTGGGCTTAATAGTGACGCCGTGGTTAAGTGCCGTGATTGCCGTAGCAGTCGCAATTAGCCAACGTTATTTACACCAGCGAATTTGGCCAACAACGGTGGTAGCTTGGCGTGATGATATTAAAGCTGAGGCGAACCGTATGTTAGGCATTTACCGGTTCTTTAATTTATTTACTGATGTGCCGATGGTTCAAGGAAGCGTCAAACGGCGTCGCTATTTGGACTGGTTATTACGGTGGTTGCCTAAAGATCAGCAACATGCATTTGGTTATTTATACACGCGTGGCATGTTGCGTGGAACCGAATTTAGTGGGTTAGTTGCCCGCTTGACATTGATTGGTGCGGTATTGTTGTACTTTAGTGGTCATGGCTGGTTGGCGATAGCGTTGGATGTCTTGTTTATTTACTTGATTGGGTTCCAACTGTTGCCGTTTTATAAACAATACGATAATATAGTTTTTACGCACATTTATCCGTTGACGACCCAACAACGGTTGCGGAATTTTCAACGGTTATTACGAAATGTGCTGAGTGTGACCGGTGTTATTTTTTTAATTGCCTTTTGGTTAAGCAACGCACCGTTAGCTCAAGTCGGAATTTTGCTTGTGGTTAACGTGATCGAAATCTATCTCTTAGTTACTTGGTATCTTAAATTACGATTAGCCTAAAACCTTGTTGTATCAAGGGTTAAAAAGGACTTGACGGATGCAACTTTCGTCTATAAAATGTGATTGTTAAGTCAAATAATAATGAGTCATTAAATAAATTTTGAGAGGAGTGGGGCTGATGGATTTCGAACTTGATGATGGCTGGGACGTCTACCCAATCTATGGGAATACGAACAAAGCTTTCATGGGCAAAAAAAATCACCAACGATTGTTCTTAAAACGAAACGCCTCGCCGTTTTTAGCGGCGCTGTCGATGGAAGAAATTACCCCGCGGTTGATCTGGACAAAGCGTATCTCTAGTGGTGATACGCTGACTGCCCAAGAGTGGTTGAATGGTCAAACTTTAACGAAGCAACAAATGCGGCTGCCTGAAGTGGCGCATTTATTGGCACGTGTGCACAATTCCGAGTTGCTTCATCGGATGTTAAGAAAAGTCGGTGGTCAGAGTGTTCAGCCACAAGACTTTATTCAGCAATATTTACAAGATTTACCAGATGATTTACGGCACCACCCGTTAATGGCCCGGGTACTTAGTGAATTAAAAGGAACTGCGCCAACTTTACCAGTCACTGATTATCGTGTTTGTCATGGTGATCTTAACCATAAGAATTGGTTATTATCTGATCGGCAACAACTGTACTTAGTTGATTGGGACTCTGCACGGTTTGCAGATCCAGCTTCAGATATTAGTATGTTGCTATGCGAGTATGTGCCATTGAAAGATTGGCAACAGTGGTTTAGTGAGTATGGTGAGACTATGACGACTGCCTTACGAACACGGGTCGTTTGGTATGCAAAGATTAATTTACTATTGAATATTAAGGATAATTATTATCGGAATCAGTATCATCAGATGAACCATGAAATTATCTTTTTGGAAGAACTATCGCAATACGAAGTTTAATAACAAGCAACCGATAGCCGCGAGTCCCAGTCGGAATTCGCGGCTATTTTATTGAGTCAGCCGATGAAGAAGGAGTCAACAAGATGCGTGTGAGAAATAAACCGTGGGCGCCTAAGTTAATTGCCGCCCACCCAGAACTAATTACCGAAGATCCAACACAATTTAAAGGACGTTGGCAAAGTCGTTTTGCCAAATCGCAACCGCTCCAGATTGAAGTTGGTAGTGGCAAAGGTCAATTCATTATTGAGATGGCCAAGCGCCATCCCGAAATTAATTATGTGGCGATTGAGATTCAAACCTCAGTGATTGCCATTATTTTAAAGAAACTAGTGGAATCTCCGTTACCTAATTTGCAATTAGCACACGCAGACGGGCAGGCGGTGACAGCTTTTTTTGAGCCGCACGAAGTTGACCGTTTGTACTTGAACTTTTCTGATCCCTGGCCCAAATCTCGTCATGAAAAGCGGCGGTTGACGTACAAGTCGTTTTTGAGTAGTTATCGAGAAGTCTTAAAGTCTAACGGTCAGATTGAATTCAAAACTGATAATCGTGGCTTGTTTGAATTTTCGTTAACGAGTATGAATAATTTCGGCATGCGGTTTGAACAAATCTGGCTAGATTTACACGCCGTTGCGACGCCTGAAGATAACGTCGAAACGGAATATGAACAAAAATTCAGTGCGGCGGGGCCAATTTACAAGATTATTGCAACTTTCCCAGCTGAATAGATTAAATAAGAACGGTGAGCGCTGATACGCTCGCTGTTTTTTGTTTTAGATATAATTATCGCGGAACATAAAAATTGAGCTGCGGAATTCCGATTCCGCAGCTCAATTTTATGTTATGTTGGTTGCTAGTTATTAAAGTCGATAAATGTCTAAAATACTACCAGTATTCGCATCTGCTAAAAATTCGTATTGTACCAGCTGACCATCCTCGTAACGGGTAATACCGCCATAGTAGACGTCTGTACGTAACGCGAATTTTTGTAGTGGGGATTTTTTCATTTCAATCCATGAGCCTTCAATCGGTGCTTCCTTCAAGAATGCGCGCTTGACTTGGCTAAGGATCTGGTTAGGGGTGGGGCGGCGCAACCGCTTGAACAGCCCACCAACGGAAAAGCCCCCGGCGATGCCAGCCATCCCAACTGCTAACAAGCCGCCATATTGTAATTGTTTATTCATGATGTTGCGTCTCCTTTCAGTTAACTTGACTAGGAAATGTTTTATTTAAATTTAGTATACCAATGATTGACGAGAATACAAAGAAAAGTCATAATTAATCAGTATGATCTAAGAAAAATACGATATAATATAATTTGAACGCTAAAATGAGAGTAAAGGGGTTTCACATGTTAATTACAAGTTATAATCTATCAGAATTAGGTGACACGTTAATCACCATTTTACGACCAGATACGGCCACCCAAACGATTGAAACACATGCCAATGTGACGCGCATTAGTGACGCTGACAGTGGGGAAACCTTAGGCTATAATTTCTTTGACGTTTCCAAGACGTTAGGTGACTTAGACGCTAATGGTCAAGTTCACTTAACGGCCGAACAAGTTGAGCAATTAAATAACTTATTAAAAACCAATGATTTTGAACCCGAATTAGTTTTAGATACTGATCCTAAGTTTGTGGTCGGCTACGTGGAATCAGCCGAAGCCCATCCCAAATCGGATCATTTGCAAATTACCAAGACCAATATTGGCTTAGATCAGCCGCTTCAGATTGTGAGTGGTTCTCCTAATATGCAGGCAGGCATTTTAGTCGTCGTGGCTAAAGTCGGTGCAATGATGCCCAGCGGTTTAATTATTTGGCCAGGCGAATTACGGGGCGTTGAGAGTGATGGCATGATTGTTTCAGGCCGAGAATTGCATTTACCGAATGCACCACAACGGCCAGGGGCTTTGATTTTGCCCGCCGATTATCAGCCAGTGGGTGCGCCATTTGATTTTAAACGCGCTCAGACGTTATTTACCGCTTAATTTGCAGATATTAAAAACTAGGATGATTGAAAATGAACCATTATGATGGCCCGGCATTTTTCCGGAAATATCGATTTAACAAACCACAAGTGAATAATTCAGCGGCCAGTCAATCAACTCCTGTAGCGGCATCGGCTAGTCCACAATCGACTGCTGGTGCACCTAGTGCGGCGCCAAAACGGCCAGCCAGTCAAACTAGCGCCAAGCAGGTGACGAGCCAGGCAACTACTTCTAGTAGCAGTGCTGCAACTAGTGCGACCCTCTTTAACGGTGGCACCCATGGGACTTTTCACCCATCCCGGGTACCGGCCCAGCTTAGTGCGGCGCTGACAAATGGCGGTATCATTCAGGATCACGATGACCGTAATTATTTAGAAATTGAAGCGAGCTTGCATAAGCGGCCCGAGACCTTCTTATTGTTTGCGGATGCAGCAGCTAATGATTTACCGGCTGTTGATTTGCAACAACCGCTTTCTGATAGTGGGACGGACACGAGTCAAGTTGAACACCCGAGTGATTCGGCAGTTCTTAGTCAAGCGGAACGGAAGATGGCTTCAAGTGTTGACCCGACAACGGTAACTAGTCAGGCAGCATCGAGCGGGGCTGCTCAAACGGTCGTGGCTAACACGTCACAGACCGGCAGTGATTCCACGGTGTCCGCAGCTTCGGCGACGGTTGTGCGACCAACGGAAGTGTTTGAACCTACTACTCCTGAATTAGCTGTGTCGGCTGCGGCAATTAATACGCCTAAAGCCGATGATTCAGTGGTAGTGACGGTTCCCACGGAAGTATTTGAGCCCACTGACCCAAGCTTAGCAGCGTCGGCGGCCGCCGTAAATGCGCCTAGCGCGGTAAGTTCGGCAATATCGGTAGGCCCCACGGAAGTATTTGAGCCCACTGACCCAAGTTTAGCAGCGTCTGCAGCCGCCATAAATGCGCCTAGCGTGGTAAGTTCGGCAGTATCGGCAGGCCCCACGGAAGTATTTGAGCCCACTGACCCAAGCTTAGCAGCGTCTGCAGCCGCCATAAATGCGCCTAGCGCGGTAAGTTTGGCAGTATCGGCAGGGCCGACAGAAGTGTTTGAACCAACTGATCCCGCGCTTGCTGAATCTGCTGCAACTAGTGCGACACCCAAGTCAGCACATGGGCTAGGACTATCCTTAGGGGATATTATGACCGCTGAGCACGATGCCCAGGCGGACTTAGCGTTATTTAAGGATCAGCCAACAACGGCGGCTTCTGCAGCACCACAGTCAAGTACTGCGCAGACTCGTTCACACGTTAACGAAGAACCTTATCAACCGGTTGGCATGCGGCCAACTAGCACAAGTCCTGCTGTGACGTCGGCAACGGCCACGCCAGTCAGCGTTGTGGCATCCACGGTACCTTCACAGGAAAGTGGGGGAGCGGCTAGTGTGACTATGGCACCGTCACAGGCGGCTACTTCTGCAGTTACAACTAGTCCCGCTTTGTCAGAGACATCTGCAGTGGATTCGCAACCTGAGTTAGTTCACAGTGGGGGATCAGCTGCACCGGTCCTTGAGGATAAGGAATTAGCGGCATACCATTTACCACCGTTGAATTTACTAAAAGCCCCAATCGTTGCGAATGAATCGGAAATGGATGATTGGATTGAACAGAAGGCCAGTGCGTTAGACGAATCACTTGACGCATTTGGTGTCAACGCTAACGTGGTCGACTGGACGATTGGTCCAACTGTTACCCAGTTCCAAGTAAAACCGGCTCGAGGCGTCAAGGTCAGCAAAATCACCAACTTAAATGATGACTTGAAGCTGGCCTTGGCTGCGAAGGATATTCGAATTGAAGCGCCGATACCAGGTCGTAATACAATTGGTATCGAAATTCCAAACAAGAAGTCCCGACCAGTTATGTTGTCTGAGGTATTGGATTCGGATAAATTCCGTGATAGTCAATCACCACTGACTGTAGCACTCGGTGTCGATTTGTTTGGTCAACCGCAAGTCACTGACTTGCGGAAAATGCCCCACGGACTGATTGCTGGAGCAACTGGTTCTGGTAAATCAGTTTTTATCAATAGTATTTTGGTTTCAATCTTATATAAGGCTAATCCGCAACAGGTCAAATTATTGTTAATTGATCCAAAAGCGGTTGAATTAGCACCATATAACGAGATTCCACACTTATTAGCGCCTGTCATTTCAGAACCTAAAGCGGCTTCAGCAGCGCTAAAATGGGTCGTTGATGAGATGGACAACCGATACGATAAATTAGCGGCTGGTGGTGCTCGTAATATTGAACAATTCAATAAACTAGCTGATGAACATGGGGAACCTGCCCTAAAAATGCCTTATATTGTGATTGTCATTGACGAGTTAGCTGACTTAATGATGGTTGCCTCTAGTGAAGTCCAAGACTACATTGCCCGGATTACCCAGAAAGCCCGAGCGGCAGGGATTCATTTACTAGTTGCAACCCAGCGGCCAAGTGTTGATGTGGTCACTGGTTTGATCAAGAATAATATTCCAACCCGGGTGGCCTTCATGGTTGCCAGCCAGATCGATTCGCGGACGATTCTGGACGCGAGTGGGGCGGAACGCCTGTTAGGACGCGGGGATATGTTGTATCTGGGTAACGGCCAACCCGCGCCGCTTCGGTTGCAGGGGACGTTTGTGGATAGTGAAATTGATAGTATTACCCAGTTTGTTCGTGATCAGGCGGCGCCGCACTATGAATTCCAGCCAGACAGCTTAATGAAACATGAGGAAGCAGCACGCAATGAAGATGATCTAATGCCTGAAGCCTTGGCTTATATCGCCGATGAAGATACCATGTCGACATCGAAGTTGCAACGGAATTTCTCAATCGGGTACAATCGAGCGGCCAATATTATTGATGATTTGGAAAGTCGCGGCTATGTTTCAGCAGCTAAGGGGTCCAAACCACGCGATGTATATTTTACGGCAGCAGATTTAACTAAATTACAAGCCAATTCATAATTAAAAATAAACGATTCACCGCATGGTTGATGAATTGTGAATATGGGAGATTATTAATATAATGGATAAAGCAACGGTTTATTATTTTGTTGGGATCAAGGGCTCTGGGATGAGCTCACTAGCCTTGATTTTACATGACAAGGGTTACCAAGTTGAAGGCTCAGATATTGAACAATATACGTTTACGCAAAAAGGTCTAGCTGCAGCTGGCATTAAGATGCTACCGTTTTCCGAAGATAACATTCGCGAAGGCCTCACAGTGATTGCGGGAAACTCATTTACTGATGACCATCCTGAAATCAAAAAGGCGCGTGAAATGGGGTTGCCCGTTTATCGCTATCATGAATTTCTTGGGAAATTAATGGAAGGCTTCACGAGTATTGGTGTGGCCGGGACTCACGGGAAGACGTCGACAACTGGTTTGTTGTCACACGTTTTGAGTCATATCGCTCCCACCAGTTACTTGATTGGTGATGGGACGGGTAAAGGCACCCCCGATGCGCGTTTCTTCGTCTTTGAAGCGGACGAATATCGGCGACACTTTGTCGCTTACCATCCCGACTATGCGATCATGACGAACGTTGACTTTGACCATCCAGATTATTACAAGGATTTGGCTGACGTTCAAGCCGCTTTCCAACAATTTGGTAATCAAGTAAAGAAGGGCATCTTTGCTTGGGGTGACGACGAAAGTCTACGGAATCTTGACGTTGATACCCCAATTTATTATTACGGGACGAATGACCGTGACGACTTTCAAGCGGTGAATATCAAACGGACGACTAAGGGGTCTTCATTCGAAGTGAAGTACCATGATGAGTCGTTAGGGGAATTCGAGATTCCGTTGTTTGGTGAACACAACGTCTTAAACAGCACGGCTGTCATTGCGGTATCCTATTTTGAAAAAGTAAACTTGGACGAAATTCGGCGGGAACTCCTCGATTTTAGTGGGGTTAAACGACGTTTCTCAGAACATCAAGTTGGCGATATGGTTATGATCGACGACTACGCACATCATCCATCAGAAATTAAAGCAACATTGGATGCTGCACGCCAAAAGTATCCGGATAAGGAGATCTTGGCCGTATTCCAACCACATACGTTCTCACGGACGAAAGCATTGATGGATGGCTTTGCAGCCAGCTTAAGCAAGGCCGATCACGTCTTTTTGACCAATATCTTCAGTTCTGCCCGTGAAAAATCTGGTGATGTTTCCTCCAAAGACTTAGCTGCTAAGTTACCCAATGGTGGTGAAATTATCACGACCGATGACATGTCTGCTCTAACGGCTTATCACAATGCCGTCGCTGTCTTTATGGGTGCTGGTGATATTCAAAAGTACGAAAAGATTTATAAAGATCAAATGAAATAATGCTTAAAAAGCGTTCCTGGTGGGGGGACGCTTTTTTAGTCCGTCTTTAAATTGATTTGTCATTAACCAGCGTTAGCATCCAAGATGACATCTTAATGGGGAAGATTATTGGTAAACAGCATTTGCGCGTCCTATTTCGACCTTACAAGTTTTAATGAAAATTATGCAGTCGATAAATAAAGCACCAATGAGGATAATTCACTGGAATCTCCGTCATTGGTGTTTTATTAGTGTGTATTATTTTCAGGTGTTAACCACGTGGCTAGTGGGGCAGGTGTCGCAATCTTAGTTTTGTTGTTTCTGGGCCTTGTTTAACATTTTTTTAGCTTCACAATCATAGTCACAGGCCGCGCACTTGCCTTTTTTAGCACGTTTGACCACGCGATAAATCTGATAGCCAGCAGCCCCAATAATTAGTGCGATAATTAAGAAATTAATGAATAATGCCATGTGAATCAAACTCCTTTCAGATAAATAATTGGCCAACTTGGTAAATAACGAAGGCCAAGGTATAGGCAATGACTAAACTCGAGAAGACGGCGTAAACGGCCCACTTGGTTGACCCAGTCTCGGACTTAATGGTCCCAATCGTGGCGAAGCACGGGACATATAGCAGGATGAAGACGAGCATCGCGTATGCGGATAGGGGTGTAAAGAAACGCCCCATCATGGCAATCAAGCCGGCCTGATTAGCGCTATGGAACATCACCATCATACTAGAGCTGATGACTTCTTTGGCTAGAATCCCAGTAAAGAGGGCTGAGATAACTTGCCAAGCAGTCACACCGAGTGGCGCGAACAGCGGCAATAGTGTTTTACCAAGTGTCGCAGCAAAGCTGTTGTCGATATCGCTGACTAAGCCACTGGTGCCAAATGAGGAAAGTAACCAGATCAAGACCGTACCGGCAAAAATGATCGTACCAGCCTTTTTAATGAAACCCTTGCCCTTGTCCCAGGTGCCACGCCAAATAATGTCGACCCGTGGAATGTGATATTGCGGTAACTCAACGATGAAGACGGAACTATCATCGACGTTGAAAATCAGTTGATAAAATTTAGCCATAGCGAGGGCGACGGCAATTCCTAAGAAGTAAATCGATAAGACGATCAAGGCCTGATTTTTGGGAAAGAAGGCCGCTACGAATAGGCTGTAGATTGGCAGGCGGGCGGAGCAACTCATGAATGGTGAAATTAAAGTGGTAATCAAGCGTTCTTTAGGCTGCTCAATCGTTCGGGCAGCCATGATACCAGTAACGTTACATCCAAAACCAATAATCAGTGGGATAAAGGCTTTCCCATTGAGTCCAATCATTTGCATCAAACGGTCGGTGACTAATGCCGCCCGCGCCATATAACCTGAGTCTTCTAAGATGGAAATGCAGGCAAATAGAACGAAAATTTGGGGAATAAAGACCAGCACGCCACCAACGCCCGCAATCAAGCCATTCACAATTAATGAGCGCAAAACTGGAATAGCACCAGCCATTGTCAACCAATGACTCACGGTGCTGGACAGTGGGCCGGAGACAAAGCTGTCTAACAAATCTGACAGGGGCGTACCGACCCAGTCAAAGGATAACTTGAACATCAAGTAGAAGATTCCCACGAAGACGGGTAGCCCTAAGAACGGATTGGTGACCCATTTGTCAATTTTAGCGGTCATTTCAACGTGACTGGTGCTCGCCAAATTTTGACTAGCGCTGGCTAAGGTTTGCTCAATAAAATCTAGCCGGGTTTGGAAAATCTGCTCATCGAACTTTTGAGCATCGTAGTAAGCGGATTGGCTAGTCAGTGGTGTTAGATCCATGTGTTTCGCGTAGGCTCGAATTGGCTTATTTTGGTTAATAAACTGAATCGTCAGCCATCGTGCGAAGTCTGCTGTCAAATCAAACTTTTTGATGAGCTGTTGGCTAGCCTGACGAATGGCTTGCTCAATCATGAAAGGATAGTTGAGTTTGAGCGGTGTCGCGGCCGGATGGGGACCTGCCAATAAGCCTTCGCGTAGCTGATTCAGCCCTTCTTTATTGCGGGCGTTAGTCGCTTTGATCTGACAGCCAAGTTGTTCAGCTAGCGTGTCAAAATCATAATAATGGCCCGTCCGTTTGAGGTCATCAATCATATTGAGTGCGATAATCACCGGTGCGCCAAATTCCAACACTTCGATCGACAGCAACAAGTTACGCTTGAGCTGACTCGCGTTGGTCACGTTCAGAATTAGATCAGGGTGGTTATGTAGCAGATAGTTGGTGACGACTGCTTCATCTTTGGTGATTGGATTAAGTGAATAGACCCCGGGTAAATCGACCATTTCAACTTCAGAGTGCCGAATCCGGCCCATCTTCTTCTCAACGGTCACGCCGGTCCAGTTACCGACGTACGCGTATTTATCCGTCAGTTCATTGAATAGCGTGGTCTTACCAGTGTTGGGATTTCCGAGCAATGCAACCGTCGTCATCTTAATGGCCTCCAATCAACGTTTGAAATACGGTGTACCGAATCCCAATCCGTTGTTGATCAATCTGAACAATTACGGGTCCGTGAAACGGATAGTAGCGAATAACGGCCAGCGGACTGCCGACATGTAGCCCTAAGCTGTGCAATCGTTGAACGGTCTGATTATCCAGGCCTGTGAATTGTTGAATATGTAATGGTGATGTATTAGTAACGGATTGACTTAGCATCAGGCTCAGTCCTTTCTGAATATTCCAATAGTGAATAATTCATCAAAAATATTATACCTACATCATAGCATGAAAGGGCTTTTATTAATATGGGAAAAAGCCTTATTTTCTTTTGAAATGAAAACGGTTATACTCTAAGTATAGAATACAAAAAGGCCGATGTTACGCTATTTTTGTTGAAGCCGTTGACTAATCATTATATACGGAAGGAATAACGGCTTGGTCATAAATTCAATTGTTGGAGGATGATTTAAATGGCAACCTTGGAAGTTAAAGATTTACACGTTGAAGTGACGGATGATGAGCAACAAAAGTCTCGCGAGATTTTAAAAGGCGTCAATTTATCCATGAAAACTGGTGAAATTCACGCCATTATGGGACCAAATGGGACTGGTAAGTCCACTTTATCACAAACTATTATGGGCCAACCGGCTTACCACGTCACTCAAGGCGATATCTTATTGAACGGCGAAAGTATTGTCAACATGCCAGTTGATGAACGTGCACGTAAGGGACTCTTCCTCGGCATGCAGTATCCAGCTGAAATTCAAGGGGTCACTAATGCTGAATTTTTACGGGCAGCAATGAACGCACGCCGACCTGCCGATGATCAGATCTCGGTGATGACCTTTCTTAAAGAACTCGACAAGAACTTGGCGCTACTTAATATGAGCGAATCCATGACGGAACGTTACCTAAACGAAGGTTTCTCCGGTGGTGAAAAGAAGCGTAACGAGATTTTGCAATTATTGATGATCAAGCCATCATTCGCTTTACTGGACGAAATTGATTCCGGGCTTGATATCGATGCATTGCAAGTGGTTTCCAAGGGTGTTAATTCGATGCGCGGCGATAACTTTGGTTCATTAATCATCACGCATTATCAACGGCTGTTGAACTACATTGTGCCCGATGTCGTTCACGTGATGATGGGTGGCCGGATCGTGAAGACTGGCAATGCCGACTTAGCAAAGACCCTTGAAAAAGAAGGTTATGCTGGGTTGCGTGATGATTTGAATATCGACGTCAAACTTGTTGACGACGAAGACTAGGGGGTGCAGTGATGGAAGCAACTGCTGATTATGAAACTATCAAGACAACGCTAGCCGCGGCTGCTAACGAACATGGTGAACCGCACTGGCTCGTTGAACGCCGTTTAGCGGCTTTAGATGCGATGCAAGGTCTGACGGTTCCCAAAGCTGATCGCTTTAGTATTCGCGACTGGCCGCTGACGCCCACTGACCAACCACTAAAGTTCAGTCGTTCGGATCGGACCTTAGCAACTGATATAACGGCTGAAACTGGTCATATCCAAATCGTACAAGTTGGGCAGACAACGGTGACCGTCAATTTGCCTGATGAACTAGATGATCAAGGCGTCATTTTGACCGATATGTTCACGGCTTTTCGCGAACATCCACAGCTAACTGAAAAACATTTTATGGGCAAAGTCGTCAAAACTGACGAGGACCGGTTGACTAGCTACCATACTGCGTTTTTGAACGCCGGAGTCTTCCTCTATGTTCCTAAAGGGGTTACTGTCAAAGAACCAATTGAGATCACCACGATTCAGGATAGTACCCGAGTGCAACCGTTAATTAGTCACGTCTTGATTGTGGCTGAACAAGACAGTCATTTCGCAGTAACTCAGCACCTGACAACGAAGGGTGACGTCGATAATATCGCCAACTGTGTTGTAGAAATTTTGGCACGGGCTGACAGTGAAGTGCATTTTTCAGCGTTCGATGAACTCGGAGCCAACACGACTGCTTATTTGAATCGGCGGGCCGCAATCAGTCGGGGAGCCAAAGTCGATTGGGCGATTGGCATGATGAATAACGGTAACACTTTCGGGGACTTTGACTCGGAACTGATCGGTGAAGGCGCCAAATCCGATGCCAAGGTCATCACAGTGACGACCAAGGCCCAGGATGTCTGTGTTAATACGCGGGTCACCAACCGTGGTAAGAAGACTGACGGCAATATCGTACAACGTGGGGTCATTATGGAAAAGTCTAACCTGATCTTTAACGGAATCGGTCACATTATTCACGGGGCCTCCGGTGCACATGCTGAACAGGAAAATCGGGTTTTGATGATGTCTGATGATGCCCATGGTGACGCGAACCCGATTCTATTGATCGATGAAAATGACGTGTTAGCTGGACATGCAGCCAGTGTTGGTCAAATTGATCAAAATCAAATGTACTATTTGATGAGTCGCGGGATTGATAAACCACAGGCCCAACGGTTGGTTATTCGGGGCTTCTTAAGTACCGTGATTGGTGCGATCCCATCGAAGACTGTCCGGACTCGCTTAACGAACACGATTGAAAGGAAGCTTGAAGATGGCATCCAATTTTGAGACGTTACGGTCAGATTTTCCCATTCTAGACCAACCAGTGAATGATGAACGACTTGTCTACCTGGATAATGCGGCGACTGCGCAGCGCCCCAACCAAGTCGTGGATGCGCTCGTTCACTTTTATCAACACGATAATGCCAATGTTCATCGCGGTGTGCACACCTTAGCAGAGCGGGCCACTAGTCAATACGAAGCTGCGCGCGCCAAGGTGCAACGGTTCATCAATGCTGCAAAAACGGATGAAATCGTCTTCACTAAAGGGACGACGGATAGTCTCAATCTGATTGCCAGTACTTATGGCGAAGCCAATATTCAAGCGGGTGATGAGATCGTCATTTCCGTTATGGAGCATCATAGTAATTTAATTCCGTGGCAACAGTTAGCATTGCGTAAGCACGCCACCTTGAAATATATTGAGTTAACGGCGACTGGTGAATTGGACATGGCCGATGCTGCCAACAAGATTACGGATCGAACAAAAATCGTTTCAGTGACCCATGCTAGTAATGTATTGGGAACGGTCAATCCAATCAAGACGTTAGCACGATTGGCGCATCAACACGGTGCCGTGATGATCGCGGATGGGGCGCAAGCAGCCCCTCATATGCCGGTCGATGTCCAGGCACTCGATGTTGATTTTTACGCATTTTCGGGGCATAAGATGCTGGGACCAACCGGTATTGGCGTTCTATATGGTCGTGAGAATTTATTAGCTACGATGCCACCGTATCAATTTGGTGGTGAGATGATTGGCTTTGTTCACCGCGACGACAGTACCTGGGCGGAATTACCGTGGAAGTTTGAAGCGGGCACTCAGAACATTGCCGGTGCGATTGGCTTGGGCGCAGCGGTTGATTATTTGACACAACTCGGTATGGATCAGGTTCAGCAACACGAACAGCAATTAGTCAATTACTTATTGCCTAAGTTGATTGCAATGCCTGGTGTCACAGTCTACGGTCCCCAAGATCCACAACGTCATACGGGCGTCATCGCCTTTAATATCGACGGTTTGCATCCGCACGACGCGGCCACCGCGTTGGATATGGAAGGTGTCGCCGTGCGCGCGGGTCATCACTGTGCCCAGCCTCTGATGGCAGCGCTCGGCTTAGTGGCGACTGCACGGGCCAGTTTTTACATTTACAATACGCAAGCGGACGCTGATCAATTATTAACGTCACTCCAAGCAACAAAGGAGTTTTTCGAACATGGGACTGTCTAAGTTAAGTGGCTTGTATCGCGAAGTAATTTTAGATCACGGTGATCATCCGCATCACAAAAATGCGTTGCCAAACGCGACCCATGCCATTACGTTGAAAAATCCAACTTGTGGCGACGTCATCAATTTGGCCATCCAATTGGATGATCATGATCAAATCGAAGATATTGGATTTACGGGTGAGGGCTGTACCATCAGTCAAGCTTCAGCCAGCATGATGACGGATGCGGTGATGGGGAAGTCTAAGGAACAGGCATTGGCGATGGCCAAGACGTTTTCAGATATGGCGATTGGCAAGCAACACCCGCAGGCCGATATGGATGCCTTAGAAGACGCCGCAATTTTATCGAATATTATGCAATTTCCGGCACGAATCAAATGTGCCACGCTAGCTTGGTGGGCTTTGCAACGGGCATTGCTTGCTGAAAATGGCAATGAGGAGGAATCAGAAGTATGAGTGAAGTACCTGACGTGGTCAAAAATGACCGTGATTATGAATATGGATTTCATGACGATGTCAAACCAGCATATTCAACTGGGCGAGGATTAACGGAAGCCACGGTGCGCGAAATTTCCGCGGCCAAACATGAGCCACAATGGATGTTGGATTATCGGTTAAATGCCTATCATGAGTATTTAAAGATGCCGATGCCTAAGTTTGGCCCGGATCTCACGAAACTCGACTTGAAGGACATGCTGTATTATCAGAAGATGACCGATAAGAAGTTCCGGGACTGGAAAGAAGTCCCAGCTGACTTGAAGCGGACGTTTGACCGGTTAGGCGTGCCCGAAGCTGAACGGAAATACTTGGCTGGTTCATCGGCGCAGTATGAATCTGAAGTCGTTTATCACAATATGCGTAAAGATTTTGAAAAGTTAGGGATTATTTTTACCGATACCGATACGGCACTCCACGATTATCCGGAATTGTTCAAGAAGTGGTTTGGTAAACTCGTCAAACCAACCGACAATAAGTTTGCGGCTTTAAACGCAGCCGTCTGGTCGGGTGGCTCCTTCATCTACGTGCCGAAAGGTGTTCAGACGAAAACACCGATTCAGTCGTATTTCCGGTTAAACGCTGAAAATTCGGGTCAGTTTGAGCGGACCTTGATTATCGTGGAAGATGGGGCCAGTGTCGACTATGTTGAGGGTTGTACGGCCCCTAATTATTCTTCGGACAGTTTGCACGCGGCCGTCGTTGAGGTTAATGTTGAACCGAACGCTTACTGCCGTTATACGACGATCCAAAACTGGTCCGATAACGTTTATAGTCTAGAAACTAAGCGGGCTGCAGCAGCCGAAAATGCCACGATGGAATGGGTCGATGGGAATTTAGGTTCGAAGGTTACGATGAAGTACCCAAGCGTTTATTTGAATGGTGAAGGTGCCCGCGGGACCATGTTATCAATCGCGGTTGCCAGCAATGGCATCCACCAAGATTCTGGTGCTCGGATGATTCATAATGCTAAGAATACCTCCAGTTCGATTGTTTCGAAGTCGATTGCCAAGACTGGTGGTGCGACTGATTACCGTGGGACCGTGCGTTTTGCCAAGCATTCAGACGGTTCCAAAGCGCATGTTGAGTGTGACACGATCATCATGGATGATCAGTCGTCTTCCAATACGATTCCGTATAACGAAATTGACAGTGCTAATGTGGCGATGGAACACGAAGCCAAAGTTTCTAAAATTTCAGAGGAACAACTTTACTACTTGATGAGCCGAGGAATTTCAGAAGCTAAGGCCACCGAAATGATTATCATGGGATTCGTAGAACCATTTACGAAGCAATTACCGATGGAATATGCTGTTGAATTAAACCGGTTAATCAGCTTTGAGATGGAAGGATCGATTGGGTAGTTTTAATATGGTAAGTCCAGAACTGATTTGATGATTGGACAATGATGAAACTGTGATTACAATCGTCTCAAGTTTACAAGCCGATGTTTAATCAAAACTTGAGTTGCAATCGAGATTGTGACTCAAGTTTTTTAGGTTAAAGGATTGCTGATGAATGCAATTGATCATACCAGCCAGGTAAGTTGATGATTTCAACAGTGGGTTTGAAAATTGTACCCAGCTTGTGTTTTTATCATGCTAGTCGATTTTCTCGATAGCAGTAATGACAGGACTTGTTATAAATTGGAATTATTAATAATTAACATAAAGTTTATTTTAAGAATGGTATAATTAGAAATAGGTCAAAATAGACAGGAGTGTGGCAGAATGGCAGACGAACTTGACGAGGATCAGACACTCTCACCCGTTGAAGACGCGGTCATGAAGTCGTTAGAGCAGGTAATTGATCCAGAACTGGGTGTTGACATGGTTAACCTTGGTTTGATCTATGGTGTTGACGTGGACGATAATGGTAGTTGTACGGTAACGATGACGTTGACGACTATGGGATGCCCATTAGGAAACTTATTGGCGAGTCAAATCAATCAAGCAATCATGAGTGTAGATGGTGTTAAGGATTGTGAACTTGATTTGGTCTGGGAACCAGCCTGGGGGATTGATAAAATGAGCCGTTTTGCTAAGGTTGCCCTTGGCATTCATGGTTAACTGGTGAGGTGGTGCGAGATGGATATTGAAAAGTTTGTGGCCCGGCGAAAAGCTCTAAAAATTTCACAAGTCAAATTATCAAATGGAATTTGTACTCAGGCGACTTTAAGTAAATTTGAACGACGTGGACGAGTACCGGCGTTAGCGATTCTAAGTCAACTTTGTGCCCGGCTGGGATTGACGGTTGATGACTTAAGTGAAAATCAGACTAATTCAATAACGCAAATTCGACAACAACTCGATGAGATTGAACGGCGATTGATGATGGAAGACTATCAATCAGTTTTGCAATCATTGGTAGGTCTGTCAGCTGAACAAATTGATGCGGCACCTTTACGGATGCAATATTACTACTTATGTGGCATGCTGAGTTCGTTAATTAATGGGACGGCCAATGATATTTGTTTTTCCTTCTCGCAAATTATTGATGATTTGGACGATGATCATCAAACAATTTTTACACCACTAGCTTATGTCGGTCTGGGGGTCATGTATGGTCGCCTAGCCGAGCATGAAAAAGCCCAGTTTTATTTTGAGAAAGTACGATACTATGTTGAGCATGCTGACTCACTAGGATATGCTAATGATTATTTGCGACTATTAACTTTGATTTTTTATACGGCTGAATATTATGCGATCAGTGAAGACTTTATCACTAGTGATCATTTGATTGATGATGGGATAACGCTTTGTTCGGATGAACATGTCACGTATTATTTACCGCGATTGAAATATTTAGCCGCTGAGAATGCTGTTAAGCAAAAACATTCAGATACGTTGATTAGGCAGTTAATAAGTGAAACCGAAGCTTTTGCACGGATCAATCATAATCAGGTTGTTGAGGTCAAGGTCGCTGCGTTGCGACAACGATATTTGCAGGGTGCTTTTGATTCAGAAAATAATTAACAAGTCAATGGCTAGGGCTAACTTTTTATTGTAATTTTCAACGTGTTAAAACTAATCAATGCTTTATACATTAAATAATGTTGAGCTCTACACCAGCGAATAAATGTTTGCTAGTGTGGGACTTTATAGTTAGAAAGCTATGTATGACGCCGCCCGCGCCTTAAAAAATTTCCCGCAAAGCTCCCATAGATATCCCACAAAAAGTCCCACAGATTGATGTTCTATTATGAATGTTTATAGTTGTCCACAATCAAGAAAATCCTAATGTACTGGTAATCCATTAAAGACAATGATTGAATAGGATTCGATTAAACATAAGAAATTCTTATTAAATTCACAGGCACAAACTATTTTACCTTCTTTGACTAATTTGATAGACTTAGGTTAAGAAAGTTGAGGTGACTGATTGAGATGGCTAGTCATAGGCAAATGATTGACAAACTAGTGTGGCGTTGTTACTGGCGCACCCTGCGTTAGTAACAATTCACTAACTCAATTTTAATCTTAACTCGGAAAAAGTAACGAGTAGTCAATTTTTAGGTGAAAGAGGGATTTTATGAACAATTTTCAAAATGATCCACAACCACGGACCATCAATACACAAGTTGGGCTCCGTAGTTTCTTAACTAAAATGTATGGGTTTATGACAATCGCTGTGCTAGTATCGGCCTTTACCGTTTACTTAGCGATGAACACGTTCCAAACACAAATTAATACTGCTTTTGCTCAACACCCATTCATCTTCTTGATGATTTTCATTGTTAGCATGTTTGTAATGATTGGTGGCATTCAAGTCAATGCGACGCGTAACCCAGCGATGAGTTTCACCTTACTGATGCTCTTTGCAGTTATTTTTGGCGTTGAAATGTCGATTACATTGTCCTTGTATACGGGTGCGGTGATTACTGGGGCCTTTGTTGCGGCTGGCGCTGTCTTTGCGACGATGGCAGTGATTGGGACGACAACCAAGCGTGATATTTCGCGGTTAGGCACGCATCTATTTGCGGCTCTGATTGGGTTGATCGTCGCTTCATTGGTTAACTTGTTCTTACAAAGTGCCATGATTAGTTATATTTTTTCATTTATTGGTGTACTGATCTTTGCCGGCTTATCCATGTGGGATGCTAACCGGATGCGGGACATGTATTTACAATATGGTGACCGGGTTTCATCGACTGGTTTGGCCGTTACCGGAGCCTTACAGTTATACTTGGACTTCGTTAACTTGTTCCTCTACTTCGTCCAAATCTTCGGTGGTTCAAGCCGCGACTAATCATTAAGATAATTATTAAGGATTATGACCAAGGTGTCATAATCCTTTTAATTTACCAAAAATGAGTTATTTCACGGGTTTTCGGTGGGCCGAACTCCCGTTTTGGTTAATTGTTTGGTACAATTATAAGAGTAAATAACTTATCATTCGGCTTACGCTGGCGGCTGTTCAATATCAATCAGTCAGCTTAAAGATGTTATTGATTTGAATAACGAGTTTTTCATAAAAGTGATGATTTAAATTAAGAGATGGGGAGCAAACTAATGGCAAAAAAATTATTATTGATTGATGGTAACAGTGTGGCATTTCGAGCGTTCTTTGCGTTGCATAACCAATTGGAACGGTTCGTAAATCCAGACGGCCTGCATACCAACGCCATTTATGGCTTCAACACAATGCTTGACCACATGATCAAAGCAGTCGAACCAACGGATATGTTAGTGGCTTTTGATGCAGGCAAGACGACGTTTCGAACGACTATGTACGACAATTACAAGGGCGGCCGGGCCAAGACCCCCAGTGAGTTTTCTGAACAAATTCCGTACATCAAGCAACTTTTGGATGCGTACGGTATCAAACATTATGAATTAAAAGATTACGAAGCCGATGACATTATCGGTACACTGGCTGGTCAAGCGGATCAAGCCGGTTACACGACGACCGTGGTCACTGGTGATCGGGATTTGACCCAGTTGACGACCGAGCATACCACGGTGGCCGTGACCGTTAAAGGTGTTTCTGAAGTGGAACGCTATACGCCGGCCCATGTTGAAGAAAAGCTGGGCATTACACCGGCACAAATCATTGACATGAAGGGGTTGACTGGTGATACCTCGGATAACTATCCGGGTGTTACTAAGGTTGGTGAGAAGACCGCCCTTAAATTACTCAAACAGTATGGTACGATGGAAGGCATTTATGAAAACATCGATGCCATGAAGCAGAGCAAGATGAAGGAACATCTGATTGAGGATCGCGAACAAGCGGCGCAAGCTAAGGTGTTAGCCACAATCAAGCGGGATGCGCCGATTGATGTTCAATTGGCTGATTTATCCTATGATGGCCCGGATCTTGACCAGCTGGCCGCGTTTTATCAGAAGATGGACTTTCAATCATTTTTGAAGAAATTACACCTACAGTCGGACGAACCAGCAACGCCCATTGATTATACCGTCTTGACGAAAGCTAACCTGACGGAATTGCAACAATTTACCGACCACGTGGACTTTTATTTGGAGATGCCAACACCGAATTATCATACGTCAGCTTTGGCCGGCTTTGCGATTGGGGCGGATGGCCATTGGTACATCAGTCGTGACGTGGAATTACTAATGCAACCAGTCATTGCTGATATTTTGAGTAGTACAACAATTGCCAAGGACGTTTTTGATATGAAACGTACGACGGTCGGTTTAAATCGTTTGGGAATTCAATTAGGCAAAGTTGGCTTTGATCTCCTACTTGTCTCCTACTTATTAGATACTAATGATAATAGCAACGACCTTGGTAGTTTAGCCGAACAACATGGTTATACTGACTTGCCGAGTGACGAGACCGTTTATGGTAAGGGTGTTAAGCGTGCTATTCCTGAAGATGATGACGTCTTCTTTAGTCATCTCGCCCGGAAATTGGCCGCGATCGCTAGCTTGAAGCCACAGTTATTAAAGGAATTGGCAGCCAATGAGCAGGATCAACTTTACGATGATATCGAAAAACCGATGGCCAATGTCTTAGCTCAGATGGAAATCGCCGGCATTACGGTCGACAGCAGTCGACTTAAAGCCATGGGCAGTCAGTTTACAGAACGCTTGAGTGAAATTGAACAGACAATTTATCAAGAAGCCGGTGAAGAGTTTAATATTAATTCACCTAAGCAACTAGGTCACATCTTGTTTGAAGAGATGAAACTGCCTGTGATCAAGAAAACCAAGACAGGGTATTCTACGGCCGTGGACGTTCTGGAAAAGTTAGCACCGGAAGCCCCAATCGTGGCTAATATTTTACAGTATCGTCAGATTTCGAAGATTCAATCAACCTACGTTGTTGGTTTGCTAGATGCCATTCATTCTACGGATCAAAAGGTGCATACGCGCTACTTGCAAACGTTGACCCAAACGGGCCGGTTATCGTCTGTTGATCCAAACTTACAAAATATTCCGGTGCGCTTGGAAGAAGGCCGTAAGATTCGGCAAGCCTTTGTCCCTAGTCATGAAGGTTGGCAGATTTTCTCGTCTGATTATTCGCAAATCGAATTACGGGTGCTCGCGCATATTACTAATGACGAAAATATGCAGGCCGCCTTTAAAGCGGGCGATGATATTCACGCCGCAACGGCCATGCGGATCTTTAACTTGAAGTCAGCCGAAGATGTGACGCCCAATATTCGGCGGCAAGCCAAGGCCGTTAACTTTGGAATTGTCTATGGAATTAGTGATTACGGCTTGTCACAAAATATTGGTATCAGTCGCAAGCAGGCGCGTAGCTTTATTGACGCTTACTTCAAAGAATATCCGGGTGTCAAAAAATATATGGATGAAATCGTGCAAACGGCGAAAGAACAAGGTTATGTGGAAACTATCTCACATCGGCGCCGGTACTTGCCAGATATTAACTCCAAGAGCTTCAATCAGCGTTCATTTGCAGAACGGACGGCCATGAACACGCCTATCCAAGGGAGTGCGGCTGACATCATCAAGATTGCGATGATTAAGATGCAAGATAAGTTACAAGCAGCGGGTTTGAAAGCAACCATGTTGCTACAAGTGCACGATGAATTGATTTTTGAAGCACCAAAAGAAGAAATTCCAGTTTTAGAAAAATTAGTGCCAAGCGTGATGGATTCCGCCGTACAGTTAGCCGTTCCGTTGAAGGTTGAGAGCCACTACGGTGATACTTGGTACGATGCAAAATAGGGGGAACCACCATGCCTGAATTACCTGAAGTTGAAACTGTTCGTCGCGGTTTGAACCGCCTAGTTAAAGGGGCGACGATTGCTAACATTGATGTGTTTTGGCCAAAAATTATTAATAATGATGTCGACAGTTTCAAACAGCGTTTAGCCAACCAAACGATCCAGACCATTGATCGGCGGGGGAAGTATTTATTGTTTCGCTTTAGCAATGGTCTGACGATGGTGTCGCATTTGCGGATGGAAGGCAAGTATAATGTTGTACCGCGTGGTGAAGATCAAGGTAAACACACGCACGTGATCTTCCATCTGACCGATGATCGTGATTTGCTGTACAACGATACGCGTAAGTTCGGGCGAATGACGCTCGTGCCGACCGGTGAAGAAAACACGGTGGCGGGATTGCGGACAATTGGCCCGGAACCCGTTGCTGAACAGTTAACACTGGCTTATATGACGACCACTTTTGGCAAGTCGAACAAGATGATCAAACCATTATTATTGGATCAAAGTAAGCTTGCGGGCATCGGGAATATTTATGCGGACGAAACGCTATGGATGAGCAAGATTCATCCAATGCGGCCCGCTAATTCGCTAACCGCCGATGAGATTGCAACGTTGCGCCAAAACATTATTGATGAAATGGCGATGGCAATCAAAGGCCATGGGACCACCGTTCATTCGTTTTCAACGGTGTTTGGTGAGGCTGGTCAGTTTCAAAATCACTTACACGTCTATGGCCGTGAGGGTGAGCCTTGTGAGCGGTGTGGCACGATTATTAAGAAAATCAAAGTGGCGCAGCGGGGAACGCATTTTTGTCCGCTAGAACAGCAGTTGTAGGTGGTTGGGATGACAAAATTGATTGGATTGACTGGTGGTATTGCGACTGGCAAGTCGACCGTTTCAAAATTATTAGCGGCCAGGTTGCCAATTGTCGATGCTGATAAAATCGCGTGGCAGGTTGAAGGACCAGGCCAACCGACGACCCAAAAGATTGTGGCGCACTTTGGTCACCAAGCAGTGCTGGCAGACGGGCGGCTGAATCGGCCATGGCTTGGCCAGTTGGTTTTTAACGATGCTCAAGCTTTACAAGCCTTAACCGCAATTACACGGTTACCGATTCAGTACGCGATGTTCGAAGCGATTGTCGCGGCAAACCAGCAACAGCCCGACGCAATTATTTTAGATGTGCCGTTGTTATTTGAAAGTGGCTGGCAACATGTTTGTGATCAAGTGTTGGTTGTGACGGCACCACCAGCCGTAGTATTGCAGCGGTTAATGGCACGTAACCACTTATCGCAACAGGCGGCTCAGGCACGAATTGACAGCCAAATGCCACTCGCACAGAAGGTCGCAAGGGCTGACGTTGTCATTGATAACGGGGCCAACATTGATAAAACTAAAGCTGCCGTGTTAAAATGGCTGAAAACTATTACTAATTAAATGAAAACTGATTATTAGTTGTTACAAGGGGTGAGAAGTCTATGCAATGTCCACATTGTCATCATAATGGCTCCCGCGTGGTTGACAGTCGACCAACTGATGATGGTCGCGTGATTCGACGGCGCCGGGAATGCGAAAACTGTGGGTTCCGGTTCACAACATTTGAACGGGTCGAAGCCACGCCGTTATTAGTCATTAAGAAAAATGGTGCCCGCGAAGAATTCAATCGTGAAAAAGTCTTGCGCGGAATTATTCGCTCGGCCGAGAAACGGCCCGTTAGCATGGAAACGATGACCGGGGTCGTTGATGATGTTGAAAATAAGGTCCGGTCACTGGGTGAAAATGAAATTTCAAGCCAAGTTATCGGTGAGTATGTCATGGAACAATTGGCAGATATTGACGAAATTTCGTACATTCGTTTTGCCAGTGTTTACCGGCAATTCAAGGATATGCACGTCTTCTTGAATGAACTCCAAGATATGATGGAGCGTGATAAGGTCAAACTGGCAAAACCGTCAGCGAAGACGACCCACGCACCTAAACGAAAAAAAGATTAGTGAAAAAGAATGGTGAACAACATGCCAAATGATGAACCCTTAACACCCAAAACTGGGTTAGTGGTCCCGCAAGCACCAGCGCTTAGTGCGGCGCAACAAGCTGTATTGGCGGAATTATACTTGCCACTGATGGGGCCATTGGCATATAGCTTGTATGCGGCGTTACGTAGCTTACAGAGTAGCGAGAATGAGCTGAGCAATCGACGCAGTCACGCGGAACTACTTGGCATCCTAAATGTGGACTTGCCGACGGTGTTAGCGGCTCGGCGTAAACTTGAAGCAACTGGCTTGTTGCGCAGCTATTATCAACAAGATGAATTGGGTGCCATGTACATTTATCAATTACAAGCACCATTACTGGCGTTACAATTCTTTGCGGATGATCTATTGAGTGTCCTATTGTTAGATACGGTCGGTGAGTTACGTTATCAACAACTTGCTGGCAGCTTTGCAGCACAGCCGATTGACTTGACGGCTGCCAAAGACGTGACGGCAAATATCTTAGATGTGTTTCACGTTGATAGTCAAAAAGTTACGACGCCACCTCTTTCAGTGCAAAAGGTGCGCGCCCAATTGGCGGCCAATGAACCGGCCGAGGATCACTCGCCCGTGCTCAGTGACGATGACTTTGACTGGCAATTGCTAGGACAAATCTTGAAGCAGAACTATGTTGATCTTAAGCAAGTCGCGAGTTCACGGCAACTGATCATTACGGAAAGTCGAGTCTACGGCATCAGTGAGATTGAGATGGCTAAGTTAATCAGCGAAGTGGCTAGTTTGACAACGGGTCAGTTTGATGAAAACCAATTAAAACTATTGATTGCGCGACGCTATGAACGGCCGGCAGTTCCGAGTCAACAGGTCGCAACGGAAGTACCGGCTGCAACGTCGGCCACTAAGGATACCAAGACTTCAGCGCAACTCTCAACGGCTGAGCAGCAACTCGTGACGTATGCTAAGCAGACAGCACCGTATGAGTTTTTGACGGCTTTGAAACAGGAGAAACACGGTTTTGTGACGAGCGGTGAGAATCGATTAGTTCATGATTTAATTGGTCGGGGGGTATTACCCAATGCCGTCATCAACATGGTGATCTACTACTTATTGCAAAATCGGGAGTTAGCTGCCCTTAATCGTAATTTGCTAGAAACAGTCGCCAATGATTGGCAACAACACGACATTACGACGCCGGAAGCGGCTTTGGTGTACTTGAAGCAACGTAAACAGCCGAAATCAACACCGACGCGGCGCAAGAACAAGCGACCGACGCGTAAGGAGATTATGCCAAAGTGGGCCCAACAACAGCAACAGACTGAGCGTGGTAAGCAACCAGCTCAGACCGGCAAACAAATTACTGCTGCCCAACGCAAACAGCTTGCTGATCGACTAGCAAAGCTTGAGACAAATTCGGAAAAGGAGGACTAAAACATGGAGAATATCTCAGAAACACTCCGGATGTTAATGAATCGGAAAAACTTGAATCATCGGTATGAGGCGTTAATGACAGCTGTGTACCAAGATCCAGATGTTCGCCAGTTTTTAGCTGCTCATCAAAACGAATTATCTTCGGATGCGCTAGAACGTTCAGCGGCTAAATTATATGAATTTTGTGAAGAGAAACGTAAAATTGCGCGCCATGAACCGACACAAGCGCCGGGTTATCAGCCCGCATTAGTGATGAGCAATCATTTGATTGATATTGCTTATCAGCCAACGCCACAACTCCAAGAGCAGCAGGCTGCTCATGAATTGCAGCAACGAGTTCGCTCGATTAGTATGCCGAAAAATATTCAAAACGCTGACTTAAAGACGTATGATCAAGATGGTGACCGGGCGACAGCATTAATGGCAGCACTTGATTTTATTGATGCCTATACCCAAGCGCCCAAGCGTTTTCACCGGGGCTTATATCTCTACGGCTCATTTGGTGTCGGTAAAACTTATTTACTCGGTGGGATGGCGAACGCGTTGGCTGCTAAGGGTTTCAATACGACCTTGATTCATTTTCCGAGTTTTGCGGTCGAGATGAAGCGCTCAATTAGTAACAATACGTCGGCGGATAAGGTCGATGCGATTAAACGGGCACCGATTCTCATGATTGATGATATCGGGGCGGATGCTTCGTCGACTTGGATTCGGGATGATGTGCTCGGGGTTATTCTGGAGTATCGAATGCAGGAGGAACTGCCAACTTGTTTTTCGTCCAATTTTTCGATGCAAGAATTGCAAGATGGTTATTTGACGCTCTCACAAAAGGGTGATGAAGAACCAGTCAAAGCGCAGCGAATCATGCAACGGGTACGTTACCTTGCGAGTGAGATTGAGATGGTCGGTCGTAATCGACGACTCAATCCCGATGCTTAAAATCAAGAGTTGACTTTTAGTTTAAAAGTGGTTTAATGAAAACAGATGCAAAAGACACGCTTTGTTTACCATGGATTACAGAGACCAAGACCTTGTTCTGGAAGTCTTGGACCGAGTTTACGAAGATACCACTTTTGTGAATATGCTCAATTGAGCCGGAACGCTTCCGTTATTAGCGCTAATGAGTCAGTGTCTTTGATGACACTGAAAAATCGGGTGGAACCACGTCAATGACGTCCCTAATGCTAGTTTATTCTGGCATTAGGGACTTTTTTGTCGTCCCGGCGCGGTGTTTTGGTGAGTGGGTAAATTTTAAGGAGAGTGTCAAGTATATGGCAAGTATTAATGTTAAGTTCCCAGATGGTGCTGAAAAGCAATTTGATGCCGGCGTAACGACGGAAGCAATTGCAAAGTCAATTAGTCCTTCATTGGCTAAACGGTCGGTTGCTGGTAAGTTCAACGATCAGATCGTGGACTACCGCCAACCACTGACAACCGATGGTAGTATCGAAATTATCGCTGCTGATAGTGAAGACGGCCTCAATGTTTTACGGCAAACGGCTGCCCAAGTATTAGCTAACGCGGTTAAACAATTATTTCCTAACATTCATTTTGGGAGTGGTGAAGGGAATGCCAACGGTTTCTTCTTTGATACCGACAATCCTGACGAAGATGGTAAACAAGTCAGTGAAGATGATTTGGAAGCCATCAGTGATAAGATGGCTGCAATTATCAAACAAGATTTACCAATCGAACGCGAAGTCTTATCAAAGGCTGACGCTTTAGCTTTAGTTGGTGACAACCCTTACCAACAAGACTTAGTTAACGAACGTGCCGCTGCCAACAATGATCAAGTCGTTGTTTACAAGCAAGGGGACTTCGTTGATTTATCTGACGGTGCCCAATTAGCTTCAACGGGGAAAGTCAAGGTCTTCAAGTTATTATCCGTTGCCGGTGCATACTGGCAAGGTAAGTCCAGCAATCCAATGTTACAACGGATTTACGGGACGGCCTTCTTAAAGCAAAAAGACTTAGATGCTGACCTCAAGCGGCGTCAAGAAGCCCGCGAACGTGATCACCGGGTCATCGGTAACGAATTAGACTTATTCTTCGTTGATCCTAAGGTCGGCAATGGCTTGCCTTACTGGATGCCAAATGGTGCAACGATTCGTCGTCAAATCGAACGTTACATTATCGATAAGGAAGTCGCAAATGGTTACCAACATGTGTACACGCCAGTCTTAGCTAACTTGGACGTTTACAAGCAATCTGGTCACTGGGATCACTACCGTGAGGACATGTTCCCACCAATGGACATGGGTGACGGCGAACAATTGGAATTACGGCCAATGAACTGCCCATCACATATCCAGATTTACAACCATCACATTCGCTCATACCGTGAATTACCATTGCGGATCGCTGAACTCGGCATGATGCACCGTTACGAAAAGTCTGGCGCCTTAACTGGATTATCACGGGTTCGTGAAATGACTTTGAACGATGGTCATACCTTCGTTGCGTTGGATCAAATTGAAGAAGAATTCAAAAAGATCTTGAGTTTGATGGTTGAAGTATACGAAGACTTTGACATTTCTGATTACCGGTTCCGTTTGAGCTACCGTGATCCTGAAAACAAGGAAAAGTACTTCGATGATGACGCTATGTGGGAACGCAGTCAAAAGATGTTGAAGTCCGCTATGGATGATATGGGCTTGGATTACTTCGAAGCTGAAGGTGAAGCTGCTTTCTACGGTCCTAAGTTGGATGTTCAAACTAAGACGGCCCTTGGTGGTGAAGAAACCTTATCAACTATCCAATTGGACTTCTTGTTACCAGAACGCTTTGACTTGAAGTACGTTGGTGCTGATGGTGAAGAACATCGTCCAGTGATGATTCACCGTGGCCTTGTTTCAACGATGGAACGGTTCGTCGCTTACTTGACTGAAATTTACAAGGGTGCCTTCCCAACTTGGTTAGCACCTAAACAAGTAACGATCATCCCAGTTAACAATGGTGCACACGGTGCCTATGCTGAAACCGTTCGTCGTCGTTTGGCGGCTGAAGGTGTGCGGGTAAGTATCGATGATCGTAACGAAAAGATGGGTTACAAGATTCGCGAATCACAAACGAAGAAGGTGCCATACTTGTTAGTTGTCGGTGACCAAGAAGTTGCTAACGGGAGTGTTTCAGTTCGGAAGTACGGTGAAGAACGGACTGAATCCGAAGCCGTTGACATGTTCATTGGTGCCATTACGCAGGAAATCAAGCATTACAGTCGTGGTGCTAGCAAATAAATTAACGACCAATCCGATCAATTAAGATTGATGGGTTGACAAGGGCCGTGGTTCTTGTTAATATATTGGAGTTGAGAAAAAAAGCAGAAGCACCCGCTTCTCGCCTTGGTGACCAGAGTCATCGGGCAGATGAACGATGAATTGATTCCCATTAACGGGGTTGAGCGGGCGTACTATGCGCCCGCTCTTTTTGTGAATTTCTCTAAAATATTTCGGAGGTGAATTACCATAGCTAAAGATTCAATGGTTAATGACGGCATCCGTGCTCGCGAAGTACGTTTGATCGCCAGCGATGGTGAACAATTAGGTGTCAAGTCACGACAAGAAGCAATGCAGATTGCTGAAGACGCTAGTTTAGATCTAGTATTGGTTGCGCCGAAAGCGAAACCACCCGTTGCCAGAATTATGGATTATGGGAAGTACCGTTTCGAGCAACAAAAGAAGGATCGGGAAGCCCGTAAGAAGCAAAAAGTGGTCAGCATCAAAGAGGTCCGCTTGAGCCCAGCTATCGACACCAATGACTTTAACACGAAGCTGAAACATGCTGAAAAGTTCTTGTCAAAAGGTGACAAGGTTCGCGTCTCCATCCGGTTTAAGGGCCGCGCTATTACCCATAAGGATATTGGTCGCCAAGTCTTAAATCGAATGATTGAAGCTACTAAGGAATTTTCTACGGTCGAAGCCTATCCTAAGATGGATGGCCGGAGTATGTTCCTAGTACTAGCACCAAAAACAGATAAGTAATTTCTAGGAGGATTATTGATTATGCCAAAACAAAAGACAAACCGCGCTGCTGCAAAGCGTTTCAAGGTAACTGCTAAGGGTAAGATTAAGAGCGCCAACGCTTTTACTAGTCATCGTTTCCATGGTAAGACTAAGAAACAACGTCGCCAATTACGTGGTACGGCTATTATCGAAAAGCCAATGGTCAAGACATACCACAAGTTATTACAAAAATAATTCACAACGTTTTAGTTAAATCTAGGAGGAAATAACATGGCTCGAGTAAAAGGTGGAACTGTAACACGCAAACGTCGCAAACGGATTTTAAAATTAGCTAAAGGTTACCGTGGTGCTAAGCACATTCAATTTAAGGTTGCTAAGGACCAAGTAATGAAGTCATACCTATACGCCTTCCGCGATCGTCGCCGGCGTAAGAGTGACTTCCGTCGTCTTTGGATTGCCCGGATCAACGCGGCAGCCCGGATCAACGACATCAGCTACAGTCAATTAATGCACGGTTTGAAGTTAGCTAACGTTGACGTTAACCGTAAGATGTTAGCTGATTTAGCTGTTAATGATGCTGATGCTTTCAAGGCATTGGTTGACACTGCTAAAAAGGCACTTGCTTAATTTAAAACTTAATTAGGGCGTTGGCTCTAATGTTTGAACGATCGTCATCCTGTATGGGTGGCGGTCGTTTTGTTTTGACGCTTAATTAAGTGACACGATTCCTGGACAAGGTGGTTCGGTGTTTTGACGTCCTTACTGAATCTTGAGATTGATTTGACACACTATTGTGATATAGTAACAATGTAAGCGATTACTTATGTGCTGATTAATTATTTGCTGAGGAGCTTTGGAGAAGGGGGGTCACCATGGCAACAGTTTTACCTAAAGCAGTTAAGGTCTGGATGGGCGCCAACATCTTGCAGATTGAGTTTGATAATGGGGAGTTTCGATACATGCGTACACATTTCATTGATGACTATGCTTCTGCGTGGTCACCCAAAAAGGGTAAGGGGAAGCGGCGCAATTTGTGGTTAATGCCATCTTGGGAATGGTTGGGTGCCAATGCTCGGATTGAACCGGATGGCACTGTCGTGTTGTTCGAAAAGGATGTTTATACGGCCCAAGAACTTTGGCATAATAGTGTGACGCGAATTGACTTGGTCTCCGGTGTGCACTGATTCATAAAAGCTGATGCCAAATAAAAATGGACTTGGTTATTTGACTGAGTCCATTTTTTGATGCCGCTTGGAGTATACGTGGATAACGGCCTAAGTGAGCCATTTAGTGCGCGATTCTGATTTGTGAAAAGCGAGTGTGATTTCTGATTGGTTAAGCCAGTCTGCCATTGTCTATTCGTGATAATCTTCGTTATAAATAAAGCGATGCAGTTTTAGGTATTGTGCACCGAGTTTGCGTTCATTTTCATTATCTTTAGGGTAATAATAACGACGACCAGCCAATCCTTTAGGCATGTAGTTTTGTTGGGCAATCTGATGTGGCATTTGGAATGGATTATCGATCAGACCACCACCTGTAATTTCCTCGGAGTGCTTGTAGTGCATATCGCGCAATCCACGGGGCATGGGGTGCTGGCTTGGATTTTGTGTGTCCTGGTCTAGTTTTTCCCAGGACTGGTCAAACGAACCAGACTTGGGTGAAATGCACATCAGCATGGTGGCAAACATTAGTGGATATTTTGCTTTGGGCATGCCAATCTTTTCGGCTTGGTTGACGGCGACCACAATTTGTGTGACCTGTTCCGGGTTAGCTAAGCCGATATAAGTGTATGGAATTTCACGTAACCGGCGGACCACTGAGGGTAAGTCATCATTTTTTAACAAAATGGTTAAGTAGTAGAGCGCCGCGTCAGTATCTGAGCCAGCCATCGAATCCGAATAAGCCGACAGATAGTCATAATGCTTAGTTGCCTTCCGGTCGTAGCTAAAATGTTGTTGCTGGGCAAAGTGTTGTACTGCAGCAACAGTGATTTGCTTCTGGTCAATAGCGTGGAGTGTTTCCAAGATGTTTAACGCAATTCGCAGATCCCCTTCGGCAGAAATAGCGATCAGGTTAAGGGCTTTAGCGTCCACCTGATCGTCGGTTAGGTTGTAAATGTCGGTTACCGCACGGCGTAACGCGATTTCGATATCTGTGTCGCTCAATGGTTGAAACTCAAAAATTTGACAGCGCGAACGAATGGCAGGAACGATTGACATAATCGGATTTTCGGTCGTTGAGCCAATTAGCATCACGTGCCCATTCTCTAAGTAGGGCAACAAAAAATCCTGCAATGTTTTAGTCATGCGGTGAATTTCGTCAATCAATAGAACAAACGATTGATCGGGATATTGCGCGATGGCTTTAGTTAACTGAGCCTTATTTTCGGTCGAAGCATTAAAAGCCACGAAGGGATAGTCATTTTGACTAGCGATGATTTGTGCCAAGCTGGTTTTGCCAGTTCCCGGCGGCCCCCACAGAATGAGGGGAATATTAACGTGCTGATCAATAATCTGGCGTAGTGGCTGGCCCGACTTCAACAAGTCCTGTTGTCCGACCATCTGATCCAGTGATTGTGGCCGCATTTGATCAGCCAACGGTGTTTTAAATGCCAATTTCAAAGTCCTTTCCGATAAAAAAATTTAGTCAAAATTATGCTATTATCATAGCACTAATATTTTGGAAGCTTAAAAAGAAAGTTTGGCAGTTTTAGCGGGGAACGGCGCTGAAGTGAGCGAGTCTGATGCCACAGGTTTGACGTTGGTTCGGACTGGAAAGCTTAATAGTTTAGGATCACCCCCGTATACACGGGGAACAGAGTTTCAGCTGCAGAATATTGAAGGTAAGTTAGGGATCACCCCCGTATACACGGGAAACAGTTGGTTCTGCAGTTACGCTTGCCCGTACCCATGGGATCACCCCCGTATACACGGGGAACAGTCTTTAAGCGTGCCACCGTGCCGAAGCTCATCAGGATCACCCCCGTATACACAGGGAACAGCGACATTCTTGTAACAATGGATACGGCGCTCTAGGATCACCCCCGTATACACGGGGAACAGTCTTTCTGTCCTTGGATTACTTTGGCCAAACTAGGATCACCCCCGTATACACGGGGAACAGGGAAATTAGTAACGTGGAGTTACGAGGGAACTGGGATCACCCCCGTATACACGGGGAACAGCTTGCCGGTGCATATTCGCAGTATATTTATTCGGGATCACCCCCGTATACACGGGGAACAGACTAAATAAATCCCGGTAAATCAACAATCCAAAATAACCAAACAGCGAATTTTAGTTAACTTGCAACATCACCGCTACTTTGACTATAAGGTATGATGCCAAGAATATCAATAATTTCTCCATTGGAGTGCAACATCAGTTGTAAGCACCAAAAGACAGAAAAGGACAGTGTATTTGGCGAGTTAAAGTTGACCATTATTGCGCGAACCGTAATCCGACGTCAACTCATTCCCATCCTTCAATAACTACCTTGCCAATCATATGATGCTGCTCGATAAGTTGATGGGCCTGCTGTAAATTAAGTGCGTTGATGGGCCGTAGTGTCTGCGATAGCGTGCTTTGAAGCAAGCCACGGTCAAGTAAATCCGCAATAGTTTCTAGGATATAGTGTTGACTAATCATGTCGGCCGTGTGGTAGTAGGACTTTGAGTACATCCATTCCCATGCAAACGTCCCGCGTTTTTTAGTTAGTTTTTTAAGGTCGATTGGGCGCCGATTTTCGGTAATTGATGCGATGTGGCCACCGGGTTTAATGAGCGTGCACATCTCATTCCAGTGGCTGTCAAGATCGCTTAATCCGAGTATATAATCGACATCTTTAATACCTAAAGCATGTACTTCACTAACCAAATCATGACGATGATTGACGACTAAATCGGCGCCGTGCTGCTGCGTCCAGGCGATGCTTTCAGGTCGGGAAGCACTACTAATAACCGTGAGCCCCGCCAATTTAGCTAACTGAGTGGCAATTGAACCGACACCACCAGCGCCATTGATGATGAGAATGGTTTGATTGCGTTTTTCGGAATTAGGTTTAGCAGGGTCAAAAGGAATGTGAAGTTGTTCAAATAATGCCTCGTATGCGGTCAGCGAAGTAAGTGGTATGGCCGCACGAGCAGCGGTTGTTAATGTTGTGGGGGCGTGACCGACGAGGCGTTCATCAACCAAGTGATAAGCACTGTCGCAGCCGGGACGTCTAAATGAGCCAGCATAAAAGACGTGGTCGCCGGGTTGAAACAGGGTGACAGCTTCTCCAACGGCGGTCACAATACCAGTGGCGTCCCAACCGAGGATCTTGGGTCGCATGAGGTGCTCATGTCCTGTTTTGCGAACGCCGACGTCGACTGGATTGACAGCGACGGCTTGAATTTGAACAAGTATGTCGTGGCCGTGGGGAGTGGGGTCGGCGACTGTCACTTCTTGTAAACTAGCAGGATTTTCAATAGGTAAGTGGTCGGTAAAACCAATTGCATGCATAATAATCGAACTCCTTTCATGACATTACTATAGGTTGTCGATTAATGATATACAAGACGTGAATTAATTGTCACATAGGGACGATTTTGTAACGTGCAAGTCCGATTTAGTCGGAGAAATTGTGCTACAATCAAAGCACTTAATTGGAGTGGGGTGAGATAATGCAACGACAAATATACGATTGTGCGGCAGGTTGTCCAGTTGAAAGTACCTTGCAAGTCATTGCGGGTAAGTGGAAAAGTGTTATTTTATACCATTTGTTAACAACTGGTACGTGTCGTTTTAGTACCTTGCAAAAGCGACTACCAGGATGTTCACGACGAATGTTGGCACGCCAACTACAGGAAATGGTCCAAGATGGCGTGATTGCAAAACGTGTTTATCCGGTTGTACCACCGAAAACTGAGTACTGGGTCACGCCATTTGGTCAGACTTTGAAACCAGTGATTATGGCCATGGAAGCATGGGGGCGGCAGTATAATTCAGTTAGTGGGAATATCATTAGTTAGTAGTGATTTGAGGGCGGTCCCACATTGCTTGCAGAAAATTTTGATAACGATTATTGAACTAGGCTTACTAAGAATCGATGTGATTCTTAGTAAGCCTAGTTATTTGTTTACATTCGCTTTTTTTGTGAGGTGGCAAACTGGTAACATTAGAAGCCCCTTATTTAGCCTGAAAACTGTTTGCTGAGTAATAACTAAATAAAAAATAATCGTAGTGGTAAGCAATGATACCGTATTAAGTTGGGGAGGGATTGCAAATTAGTTGCTTGTAGTTGAACACTTGTTAGATAATAAGCAACAACCTAATTAAACACGATTCGTTATATCAGTTATTGCTGAGTTGTAAGTCTCAATTAGTTTTTCGTCTGCTAAATGGGGGTGCTGTTATGGAAAATTGTTTTGGAATCATTGGTGGGATGGGAACGATGGCAACCGAGGATTTTGTGCATACCGTTAATCGGCTGACTGTCACGCATCGTGATCAAGATTATTTGAATTATGTGGTTTTAAATGATGCGCAGATTCCTGACCGTACTGCCTATATCTTGGATCAGAGTTGTGCGAACCCACTACCATCATTGAAAGCGGATGTGCAGTTACTCAATCGGTTAGGGGCCAATTTTATCGTGATGACGTGTAACACGGCACATTATTTTATACCGGCGTTAACAGCGATTACCAACGTGCCGATTTTGAATATGCCAGCACTTGCAGTCGAAGCGGCTTGTCAATTGCAGCAACCGCGACCGTTACGAATCGGTATTTTGGCGACGACTGGAACACTGAAGTCACAACTTTATCAGCAACTCATTCGAACTAATGGTCATATACCGGTCGTGCCAACTGAGCAGCAACAAGCTCAAGTGATGGCCTTAATTTATGAAGATATCAAGCAGCATGACTATGTGGACCAGATTAAGTTTCATGGGATAATTGCTCAACTGTTGGGCCCTGCTCATTGTGATGTCGTTATCTTAGGGTGCACGGAATTGTCAGTGGCTCAGGATGCGGCACCGTACGGTTCTAAACGGGTTATTGATGCACAGTACGAATTGGCCAGAGTAACAGTCCAATGTGCACAGGCCGCTAAGCCAACAATGATACTTCGGCGGCAACAGTCAATGAATGGTTACTAGAGGTGTACAGGTAGTCGGCAGTGATGTTATCAGCAAGTTTATAGTAGCCTAAATAGCCATCCTCGTTAATTAATCTTTAATTAGCGAAGGTGGCCGTTTAAGCTGCTAGATTGTGATCATGAATTGGTAGTCCAATTTGATTGACTGATGACGTAAAAATCGAAGGGAATGTTGCGATAATCAAGCTGAATTAAAATATAAAACGAAATAGGTAGGCTAAAAAATAAATTCAAGCAAGTTAGTTTGAATTTATTTTGCATGTATCTATATTTCGTCAATACTTTTTTATTAATATGAAGGATTAAATTAAAGAATCGTTAAGTACAAAGTGTGCCATATAGTAACTGAAGATTCCATTTTATGCTATGGAAAGTAGTGTATCTAATTCATCGTAAATACGCCGATCATTATATAAATTAGAGCATCCGCTAAAAGTCCGAATACAATTGCCATTCCAAGATATTTGATGATGTTAATAATGACTTCGAGTAGTTCAAATGTTTTTTCACCTTCTTCAATATAAATTTTATAGCTGGTAACGTCTTCAATATATGCTGCAAATGTTTCACCGGGCTCAGCCAGATTTGCGTCCAACAGTGCGATTAAAGGCTGACCAGATTCTTTATTGAAATATGGGTCGCCCGTGTACACGGGGAATAGACAAAAGAGAAAGGTAACCTTTCGATTAAACGAGGATCATCCTCGTATGCACGGGGAATAGATATTGATTATCAATTGTTAAGGAGTGATTTAAGGATCACCCCCGTATATACGGGGAATAGTAGCGTGTTTGCGTGATCTTCTTTAACTCAGTAGGATCACCCCCGTATGCACGGGGAATAGAACACATCATCTGCAATCGGCCAATGTTCTCCGGGATCACCCCCGTATGCACGAGGAATAGTAACATTCCTTAAAGCATTAACGGATCATGATAGGATCACCCCCGTATGCACGGGGAATAGACAGTGAGTAAGCACAGAGTTATTGTTGGTTCAGGATCACCCCCGTATGCACGGGGAATAGCTGTTCAGCCGTCCAGTGCTCACTTGTACCTGGGGATCACCCCCGTATGCACGGGGAATAGTGAAGGATGCACACCGTATCGCTAGAATGATTGGGATCACCCCCGTATGCACGGGGAATAGTTCTAGTGTAGGCGATATTACCAGCTTAATCAAGGATCACCCCCGTATGCACGGGGAATAGACTATAGAAATGCTGATATATCAACAATACGGAAGCACCGATGAGCAATTTTTAGTTAACTTTGTATCTGATATCTGACAATAAGTATACATATATGTGTTTTTTCTGGCAAATGAATTATGCTATTATAATTATGAAGCTGCAATGATTTTGATGAATATAGATATTCAGAAGTTTTTTGAATATATGAGTTACAGTGCAATGTAAGCGCTTTTTTGTTTGGTCAATACCTATCCTATATTTAAAAGTTCATTATGTTCTTTATCCATGGAAAAATTGCTTTTTGAGAATCAACTGTGTGAACTTGAGGCTAGTCATCTTGGAGGTGCAGTACTAATGGAAAAATCTGGAGCAAAAAAACCAGAATTGTCAGAGTTGAGTCGAATTCATGATCGATTAACATTTTTATATTTGGAACATGCCAAACTCGATCGCCAAGATAGTGCGATTCGAGTCAGTGATGCTCGTGGTGTTGTCTTTGTACCGGCAGCAATTATTAGTGTGTTAATGCTGGGGCCAGGTGTGGATGTTACGCACCGAGCGATGGAACTAATGGGGGGACGCGGGAATGGCAGTTGTGTGGGTCGGTGAGTGGGGTGTGCGGCAGTATGCACATGGTCGAGCATTGAATCACTCGTCGCGATTGCTTGAAGCCCAGGCAAGATTATTTTCAAATCAACGTTCACGTTTGACAGTTGCACGTAAGATGTATCAAATGCGTTTTCCGAATGATGACGTGACAACTTTATCAATGCAAAAGCTACGCGGTAAGGAAGGTGCACGTGTTCGCCAAGTTTATCGATTGGAGTCTGAACGTACGGGGGTCAGTTGGACACGGCGTGAATACAATCCTGACAATTTTGAAGCGAGTTCACCAATTAATCAGGCGTTGACTGCAGCGCACCAAGCATTATATGGGTTGAGTTATAGCGTGATTATGGCGATGGGGGCTTCGGCGGGGCTTGGATTTGTACATACTGGTCATGACCTATCTTTTGTTTATGATTTCGCTGACTTGTATAAGGCTGAAACTTCAATTCCAGTTGCTTTTGATATCGTGGCTGCTTCGATGGCCGATGAAGATATTGCTAGAAGTACGCGTTTGGCAATGCGGGACGCCTTTGTTGATGGCAAACTAGTGCGACGAATGGTTTCAGACTTGAAGGCAATTCTCGGTGTCACTGAGACTACTACGGAAGTTAGCAATCTTAGCCTTTGGGACGATCAGTTGGGATTACAAGAATTTGGTGTTCAATATCACGAGACTGAAGTGGGTGAAATAAAATGATTGTAATTACACTAACGAAGGTGCCAAGTGCCTTGCGCGGTGACCTGACCAAATGGTATCAAGAGATTCAGACAGGGGTCTATGTGGGTAATGTTAGTGCCCGTGTCCGTGATTCATTGTGGTTGCGAATTGTTGAGAATATCGGTCGGGGTGAAGCAACCATGGTCTACAATGCCAATAACGAACTCGGCTATCAATTCAAGACGACTCGCCATGATCATCAAGTGGTAGATTTTGATGGGATTCCGCTAATGATGCACCTTGTAGCGAGTCAATCGGTGGAAAAAAATGGCTATAGTAACGCTGCTAAGTTTCATAAGGCCCGGATGATGACGCGAAAAGTTCAACGACAACAGTCCCACTACAGTGATGAACCGGTCGTGGCAGTAGATATTGAAACGACGGGACTGGATCCAAGTAAAGATGTTATTATTTCAATCGCAGCAGTTAAAAGTATTTCCGATGGTCAAACGAGTGAGTTTAGCCGACTAATAAAAATTGATCGATTGTTGCCCCCAAAAATTGTTGAACTTACTGGGATTACACGTGACATGCTTAATGAGCAAGGCGTTTCGATAGCTATGGCGTTGAGTGAAATGAAGGTCTTTATCGGTAACAGTGTAATCGTAGGCTATAATTTTCATTTTGACGAAATGTTCTTGAAGCAAGCATTTATAGAAAAAGACATAGAAGGATTGACCAATCAGACAACAGATCTCATGCCCATTGTGAAACGCACAAATGTCTTCCTAGATAATTATCGCTTGTCAACGGTGTTAGCGGCTTATCAAATTGTGAACTTAAGGCCACATAACGCGTTTTCAGATGCTAAGGCAACACTGGCGTTAGCCCACAAGTTGATTAAAGATGGTTCTTTAAATGTTTAGTGAGACTTTGTAGCATGCTGACGTGTGAAACATGCACTTTTATATTTGTGGAGTTGTATTTGTTTGAAAGTGATTTGTTGTTGTTTATATGGCTTTGTTTGGGTTACCCCCGTATACACGGGGAATAGTTGACCCATTTAGCTGAACTAGCTGGCTTACTAGGATCACCCCCGTATACACAGGGAATAGGCTCACGATCACTCATAAACGGCTTGGTACCCAGGATCACCCCCGTATACACGGGGAATAGTTAGTCTCACGAATTTTAGGGAATAAAAACTTAGGATCACCCCCGTATACACGGGGAATAGCAGAAAAAGTACAAGCATTATTAGATAGCGATAGGATCACCCCCGTATACACGGGGAATAGGTTTTCAGCATAAATTATAACGAAGTTGGCGAAGGATCACCCCCGTATACACGGGGAATAGAACATGAATATAAACGGTCAAGAAGAAGCTATGGGATCACCCCCGTATACACGGGGAATAGACTAAACAAAGCCTATTATAGCAGCAATATCAAATCAGTACTTGAGAGATTTAAGCCAACTTGCTTAATTGATGTCATTAACATTGACCATACAAGCAAGTGCAAATTGTGTGATACAAAAATTTTAAGCGATAAATTTATGAATAACAATAACTATGTGGTGGACAATAAGCACTAGGCTTACAAAATACATATCTCATCTATAAAGCAAAATCATTTACCGTTTCAACGATTTTTATTCACATAAATAGTTTAGATAAAGATAACCATATTTTATTAAGTATGAAGCTGAATCTTTAAAAGTTAAATGTTAATATAAGATATAGTTAATTTTTGAAATTATTTTACAGACAGCTAGAAACTTAAAATAAATATCCAATGAGAGTAAGTTCAGTGAACGGAGATTACACGGTACAATGATTATCTTTCGTATATAACTACCAGCATTGATCGTCTAAAAGTGCTAATAGTAATACTAATGTTAGGGGCGAAAAATCAATGACAGAATTTTCACGGTTAGCACAGAGCCTATGGGCCAAGAAGCGCTCAGATGATGGTCAGCGGCTTTGGCTGCCACTGATTGTTCATCTAAAGGATTGCGAAAACACCATTAATTGGTTATTCAATCACTGGTTGAGCGATGGTCAGCGGCAACAATTATCAGAAGTGACCTCGGAGGAAGATGTACAGAGATTAGTGAAGTTTTTGGGATTTACCCACGATATTGGAAAAGCCACCCCGGCATTTCAGACTAAGCCAGCTTATAATGGCGATCATCAATTAGATCAATTATTAATTGAACAACTGATGCAAAATGGATTTCAAGATTTAGCTAGTTTAAACTTGTCATCCGCACGTGAATCACCTCACGCACTTGCTGGTGAAGCCATTCTAGAATCATTCGGAGTGAATCCAACGGTGGGGGCAATTATTGGTGGACATCATGGCAAAACTGCAAGCGCTTCACCAAAACGACAGATTAAAGACTACACGGCTAATTACTATCAGAATGATAACCAACCTGGTCTCCAAATAGCATGGCAACAGGTTCAACGTGAACTAGTGGCATATGGGTTACATACTGCCGGCTATCAGACTACTGCCGAAATTCCTACTTTAAATCAGCCTGAAGCCGTGATTTTAACTGGGCTATTAATTATGGCAGATTGGTTGGCTTCGAGCGAGTACTTAAATGAAAATCCTGATAAACCACTATTCCCATTAGTGACAACAATGCAGTCGGTGACAGATATTGATTTACAGGCTCGTTTTCGCGACGCAATCACAACTTGGCAGTCAGATGATGAATGGGTGCCGGCACCGCTTGCTCACGATCGGGACCCATATCAGGTGCGTTTTGGCTTTCACGCGCGACCGGTTCAAGCAGCCATTACGAACGCACTCGGGGCGACTAGTGATCCTGGAATGGCCATCGTTGAGGCACCAATGGGACTGGGCAAGACCGAGATTGCGTTAATTGCTGTTGAACAGCTTGCAAGAATGACCGGTCGTGACGGGGTGTATATGGGGCTCCCTACCCAGGCAACCACTAACGCGATGTTTGCACGTGTGAATGACTGGCTGGAGCGTGTTGCAGATGAACAATCAGCCCGACTCTCAATTAAATTGATGCATGGCAAGGCACAGTTTAATCAGATGTATAAGCGTCTACCGAATGCCAGCAATGTTAATTCAACAGATGAGCATGGTGGTGCCGTGACTGTCAATAGTTGGTTTGGCGGAAAAAAGTCGATTTTAACCAAATTTACAGTGGGGACTATCGATAACTTGTTACTAATGGGATTGAAACAAAAGCATCTTTTTTTGCGCCACCTTGGTTTTTCTGGAAAAGTTGTTGTGATTGATGAAGTGCACGCCTATGATGCGTACATGAATAAGTATCTGCTCAGAGCAATCGAATGGTTAGGCGCATATCACGTGCCCGTTGTTATTTTATCGGCAACTTTACCCAAAACAAAACGAAATCAGCTATTAAAAGCGTATTTAAAGGGAAAGTATGGTCGGCGTTATCATCAAATATTGAAAGTCGCTCCGACTGGCTGGGAAGACACGCAGGCGTATCCGTTGTTAAGCATATTGGACGGTCCGGACATCAAACAATTGACTAAGTTTGAAGGCCAAAGTGATCAAACTGCACTTACACTTGAAGTTCAGCGTAACAACCAGGATGATCAGGAATTGATTATGACGTTGTTGAAGCAATTGAGTCAGGGGGGCATTGCTGGAATTATTGTCAATACTGTCAAGCGAGCGCAGGACTTAGCGGCACTGATTCCCACAGATGTGCCATTAATGGTGTTACATTCGGCATTTTTAGCGCCAGATCGTGCTCAACAGGAAATGAAATTACAAGCGGCGATTGGGAAACACGGCGAGCGGCCTGCTAAATTAGTCGTGATTGGCACCCAGGTGTTGGAACAGTCCTTAGATATCGATTTTGATATCTTGTATACGGACATCGCCCCGATGGATTTGATCTTACAGCGGGCCGGTCGTTTGCATCGACATCAAATGATCCAACGTCCCCGTAGGTTTCAACAACCACAGTTGAAAATTATGGGTATCAAGGGTTTCGGCGACTATGGTGCAGGCAATGAGGCCGTCTACGGCAAGTATTTATTGATGAAGACCGATTATTTTCTCAAGAATCAGATTAAGTTGCCTGACGATATTTCCACCCTCGTTCAGCAGGTATATGATTCGGCGACGGATACACAAGTTCCTGAGATTACGACTGCTGCGGAAGATTTTGCGACGGATTTAAAGACCGAGCAACAGAAAGCTCAAGTTTTTCAAATTAGTGCGCCACAACTAAAGCATGGTAAATCAATTCATGGGTGGCTGGATCGCAATCATCGCGATATTGTCACTGATCAGCAGGCCAGTGCAGCTGTACGTGATATTCAAGAAACATTAGAAGTTATCTTGATCCAGCACGTGAATCAAGATGATTTTCTACTGGATGGTCGTCAACTAGATGAGGTCGCTTCCACAGAAATTGCACAGCAGACGTTACGCTTGCCGGTAGCGGTAACACCTAATATTACCAAAGCAATCAATCAGCTAGAAGATTTGACGCGACCTTACCATGCGCGTTGGCAGGACGATATTTGGCTACGTGGTGTGCTGGTATTACCACTTGATCAGAAGCTGACTGCTGAGTTTGGTAAGTGGCGGCTCAGTTACTCATCACAATTAGGATTGAGTTATTCGAAGGAGGAATGAAGACGGTGACAAGACAAACTTTTAATTTGACGACGGATCCGTGGATTGTAGTGATCGATGCCCGTACGAATCAAGAGGTCACAGTTTCACTAATTGAGTTGTTTCAAAATGCCCAGTATTATCGACAACTCGCTGGTGATATGCGTGCACAAGACTTAGCAATTTTACGACTGTTATTGGCAATTCTGACGACAATCTATACGCGGTACAACGCTGATAATCAAGCCTATGAGTGGTTGACCGTCGATGATATGGACAAAGTCGAGCACGTTGATGAGGACTACGGGATTGATGAGATTCACGATGATTTAAAGCAAACTTGGGCAGACTTGTTTGCAAGTGGTCATTTTTCCACAATTGTGACAGATTATTTGCAACGTCATGCGAGGCAGTTCGATTTGTTTGGCGATCAACCGTTTTATCAAGTAACAGCGTCGGCATATGATGAATTTGTCCCTGAGACGAAGAGTGTCGCACGTAGTAAACGGACGGGCAAACCTACCGGCCAAGTTGCTGTGCGACAAATGAATCGACGCATCTCTGAGAGTGGTAATTCAGTAGCGTTGTTCGCTCCCAAAGTTAATGAAACTAAAAATGATTTGACACTAGCCGAGTTAGTACGCTGGCTGATTATGTACCAAAATTATACTGGGGTTACTGACAAGACAAAGATTAATAGTGACGAAAAATTCTCTAACGGGGCTGGCTGGCTGTATCGACTCAATCCGGTTTATGCGAGTGGGCACTCCCTATTTGAATTTTTAATGTTGAATTTAATCTTAATCCCAACTGTTTCAGATGAACAGTACATCGTACAGCAACCCGTCTGGGAATATGCGACCTTGACCGCATACTTGCAAGAACGTCAGCGTCAACAAGTCCCGGATAACTTAGCAGCATTGTATACCACTTGGTCACGACTATTGCATCTTGAGTGGGATGATCAACAACGGCCGACAATCTATAGTGCGGGTATTCCAATGTTTGATACTGAAGATGCCCTGATTGAACCGATGACTTTGTGGCGCCAAGATAAAAAGACCAGTCGTTTTCGGCCAGCAGTCAATGGAATTAAATATATGGGTAAAGCGATGTGGCGTAATTTTGGTCAATATGTCAACGTCAATCATAGTGATGACATTCATGAAGCGGGAATTGTTGCATGGCTACATTACTTAAAGACGGAGGGCTTAGTAGCAGATGACCAGCAATTGTGGTTAGCTTCTACGGTATTGATCAGTGATGGTAACATGTCTTCACAGATGCCGGCAACTGAGGTCTATGATGACATGCAAATTCAAGCAGACGTGCTGTTCGATGAGGCAACGGCCGATTATTGGCCCGTTCGGATTGAAGATGTCATCGAATTGACACAAAAAATTGGTGATGGGTACTATCACTTTGCTGCAACGGTCGGCCAAATCCGGAATATCGACGCTAAGCAATTTGCTCAACGCCATAGTGTTCAGTTCTATGCGAGCTTAAATCGACCATTTAAGGAGTGGCTGGCTAGCTTGACTGGCGACGATGATCGGGATGCTAAGATTGATGAGTGGCGGCAGACTTTGCAACAAATAACGCTACAAGCGGCCAGTGCAATGATGGCGACTAGTTCATCACGTGATGTTCGGGGTATTGTTGAACGCGATAAAAATAACGTGCTTCGACAAGTCAATATTTTTACGGCTAATAATCAATTGCGTCGACTCGTGTTTACACAACTAAGTGGAAAGTAGGCGAAAATTGCAGATGGAAAGTAAAATTCAATCGGCAACTATCAGTATTATTCGACAGTTATACAACAATGGTAATCTTAACAAGGGTGTGTTAGCTAATGTCCGACACGCAACGGCACTGACTAGTCCGCAAGCCCAGACGCTATGGCCGGTGATGATGGCCCATTTAGAACGTAACATGTTGAGTCAAGATGGCCAGCCCACTAAGGCGGAAGTGGCCGTTTATACCGCCATTCGATTTTATGCGATTCAGCAGCAGGGAACTGAATCCTTGGTGTATGGTCCAGCTAACCCACATGCAGATGTAAAAGACCAAGGCATGCCGTTATTCAGAGCCCTCGCGAGTTTACGGCGTAACGAAGAGACCAGGGTTGCGCTAGACCGCCGGATGCAACCATTATTGGCAACGACTAACGTTGCTAGTATCATCAATGCGCTGACACACTTAGTAAGTATGCTAAAAGCCAACAATCAATTGCAAAAAATTGACTATGCACGTTTAGCGCAAGACCTCTACTGGTTTCAGCAAGATTATGAGCATGCGAGCCAGGTTCGATTGCAATGGGGGCAGCAATATTATCGTCCACTAACGGTGACAACTGAAGGGAAGAAAAACTAATGACGACCAATAACTTATATCTTGATATACATGTGATTCAAACGGTGCCATCTTCAAATATTAACCGGGATGATACTGGGGCACCCAAAACGGCCTTATATGGTGGTGTTACACGAGCACGAGTCTCATCTCAAAGTTGGAAGCGGGCGGTACGCCAAAGCTTTAAGGATGATACGGTGACGGTGGGCTTCAGAACTAAAGCGGCGGCTCAACTCTTGAAGCAGGCGCTTCAAAAGTTGACCTTCGAATTGGATGACGATGATGCCTGGGAACAAGTTAATGCTGTTTTCAAGCTAGCTGGCGTTAAGCTGGATAAAGATGAAGAGACAAGTGCGTTATTACTCGTTAGTCCCGGTCAAATTGACCAACTGGCACAGTATGTGACGGATAATGCGGATGGAGAACTTGATAAAAAGGCGATTAAAGCCGTATTGAAAGGCAATCAGTCGATTGATTTAGCATTGTTTGGCCGAATGGTTGCAGATAATCCTGAATTGAATGTTGACGCCGCCGCGCAGGTTGCGCATGCTATCTCAACGCATGAAGTGGTTCCTGAATTTGATTATTTCACGGCCCTAGACGATTTGCAGCCAGAAGATAGTACTGGAGCGGCCATGTTAGGAACCTTAGAATTTAACTCGGCGACTTTGTACCGGTATGCCAATGTCAATGTCAACGAGCTAATTGCTAACCTCGGTGAAACCGCCGCTATTGATGGTATTCGTGAATTTGTGAAAGCTTTTGTCTTATCAATGCCGACTGGCAAACAAAATACGTTTGCCAACAAAACGCTACCGAATTATGTAATGGTGACCTTGCGACCTGATACGCCAGTCAATCTGGTTTCTGGTTTCGAAGATCCAGTATCTTCTAAGACGGGTTACGTCAAGCAATCGGTTCAACAATTGACGGCCGCCTATCAAGCAGCGTTGTCATTTGTTGAGAAGCCGTTACTGAATGTTGATCTGGGCGCTAATGAGTCACAGGTTGCGACATCTGCTGATAATTTGACAGACTTACTAGAACAGCTCGCAACGGAATTAACAAAGGTGGTCAAGGATGAAAACGGTAACGATTAGACTGACAGCACCATTGCAATCGTATGGTAATGAAGCGAATTTTGATCGTCGGACTAGTTATGATTATCCTTCTAAGAGTGCCGTTATTGGCTTGATTGCCGCAGCTCTTGGCTATCCGAGACGTGATTCACGAATTCAAACGTTGAATCAGCTAGCCTATGCCGTTCGAGTCGATCAACCGGCGGAACCGCTCACTGACTTTCAAATTGTCGAGTGGAAACATGGTCGCCGTAAGCTGACTTATCGAGACTACTTGCAGGATGCTGTCTTTATGGTTGCGGTAGGGAGTGAAGATGACGCATTGATCGACCAAATTGATTGGGCCCTACATCATCCCCATTTTCAACTAGCATTAGGTCGACGCGCGAATGTCTTAGCTGGTGCAATAATGACAGAAATTGGTTTGAATAGTAATCCAGCCCAAACGCTGCAAACCTTAAGCTGGCACGCAGCTCGTTTTTACATGAAAAAGACCCGGCGTAGCACTTTTGTGGCTGAACTCATTGCAGATGCGGAATTGTTACCTGATCGTCCTAATTCGATGGTGAAGGATATGGCGGTTTCATTCGACCAACGACATCGGCAGTATGGGTTCCGAGCGATAGCGGTTGACCGCGTACCGCTTGAAAATCCGTATTTTAAAGCCAACAATGCTGATACCAATCATGATATGATGAATTATCTATAGAAGGGAGTCGCCGATGTACTTATCAAGAGTTGAAATTGATATCAATAATCGCTATAAAATAAAGGATCTCAGCCATTTAGGTGCTTATCATAATTGGGTAGAACAAAGTTTTCCTGAGGAAATTGATAGTAGCCAGCGGAATCGTCATCTTTGGCGGATCGACCGTTTAAATGGTAAAAACTATTTATTGTTGCTGAGCGCGGAACGACCTGTGCTTGAAGAGTTTGAGCAGTACGGTGTCGCGAAAACAGCGGTGACTAAGTCATATGATGCCTGGTTAGATCATATAAAAGTCGGGATGGTGTTGCGCTTTCGACTTACGGCTAATCCAACTCACTCGATTACTGATCCCAAGCATCCAAAGGGACGGGTGGTCCCACATGTCACCATTGAACAGCAGAAACAATGGCTCGAAGACCGAGCACTTAGCGCAGGTTTTGAACTAGTCAGTCGGACAGAATCATTGCCTGATATGGATCACCAATTAGCGTTTGACGTGGTAGATCATGATTGGCCAATGCTCCATCGTCGAAAGGGCCGTGGTGTGCGTCTAAGCAGAGTGACATTTGAGGGCGTCTTACGTGTATTGGATGTCGCGGCCTTTAAGCAAACTTTAACGAAAGGGTTGGGGCGTGAAAAAGCGTTTGGCATGGGCTTGATGACGGTTATTCCTGAGGTGTAATAATAACGAGTTTGATTGGGTAGCGCTAAATTAATCAGCAGTGATTATTCGTTGTTGTGCTGGTTGTTCTGTCATGAATCATGATTAAGACATGCCGAATTGTTAAAGTCAAAAGCAGCCAGCTTAGGCCCGCTGGAAAAAGTTCGAATCAACGTAAACCTTTTTAGTGGACTCATCCTAGGCCGACTTCCAGGCATTTCTGCCAATTGCTGGAACGCGATGGACACAGATTTAAGCCGAAGTCCACGTCTTAAATACTGGTCTTCCACTAACCAAGCCAAAATCGCTTGCTAAGTGGAATTTCACTGCTGAGCATTGTCAGAAACGCCTTCCAGTCGGGATAGTGTTCGAATGGCTGACATGTGCGTACTCAACTTTTGACGGATTAGTCGTTATTTTTTAGAGATAGTAACTTTAGCATGTAACTGTCAGTTTGATGAGAAAATTATAACTGTTCCACTATTTCTAAATCACCATACTAGTATTGTGGTATCGAAAGTAACCGATGGCCCATTAATATTTATTCAAATTTTCAAGTAGTAAATAATTTAGCGATAAATTACACCAAGGTAAGAAGCTGTTCATCGACCATTCGAGCGGCTTACCGACCGCAGGGGCTGGGTAGGACGCGCATACACTGACGAACAGCAATCCAACTAACCAGCATGTCTTAATCATGATTCATACCAAATGACAACTAACACGGTTAAAGTTATCTTCAGATCTTATAATATCTCTTGTTACTTTATATAGAACATAAAAGCGAGCCTTCGGTTGAGGGCTCGCTTTGTGTTGTTAGTATTGTAAGTCATTCCATATGATGCTTCCGTACCGGACTGACCCACGTCCCACTCCCATAACCAAGAATGGTTTTAACGGCTGGAATCAGCGTCATGACTAGAGCAAGGGCATTAACTTGCCAGTAAACTAGCATGTAAAGTGGCATGAAAATTAAGTATTTGAATTTCTTACCACGGTCATCCACGATTAACGCCGAAAGCAGTTGTAGGATGCCCGCAAACATTTCAAAGGTGACAAAGATGAAGGCCATACAGAACATATGGTAGACCCGCTCGTAGTTACCGGTGAAGAAGAAACTAATCAATGAAATTAAGAAAATCAGGGTAGAAACGAAGAAGAACAGTGACCAAATAATACTTAATGTCTGGTCCGTAATGAATGCCCATTGTTTCAAATATTTGCCTGGGTGACTCATGACTCGTCTGAAGTTAGTCAATAAGACTTCGGTACCACCCTTAGCCCAACGCTTACGCTGGTGGTAGAGGGCTTTTAAAGTTTCAGGAACATTCATATAGAATAAGATATCAGGTGAGAAGACCGTCGTCCAACCATTTAATTGATGATCCCAAGCAATACTAATGTCTTCAGTAGCACGGTCTTGACGGAATAAGCCAACATCGATCAAGGCATCGCGTCGATACATGGTATTGGCGCCACTATAGGCGTACATGTTGCCAAGGGCACTGACCTGACTACGCTTGATAACCCCAACAATACTGGAAAATTCCACTGTCTGGGATTTGGCGATGGTTGTGCTACGATTTTGAACATCCATATTAGCAGTAACGGCCGCCGTATTAGCATGTTCTTCACCAGTGAAATAACTCATGTATTTCCAAAGTGCATCGGGCTCTGGAATTGAATCGGCATCGTTACTTAAAATAAATTCGCCGCGGGCAAAGCCGACACCAACGTTAAAGGCGTGAGCCTTACCTTGGTTTTTACGAATGGTGACGACTCGTAACTTGGCATATTTATCTTGCAAACGTGCCAAAATTACAGGGGTTTCATCCGTAGACCCGTCATCGGTAACCAACACTTCGTAGTTTGTGTAGTTCAAGCTTGTCATTAAGTAATCAATCGTGTGTTCAATCATGATTTCTTCATTGTGGGCTGGAATCATGATGGTGATCAAAGGTTGTTCTGCAGGTGTTAGTTCCTTGAATTCGACATCGTCGGTATGCCGGTGCCGATAGATTAATTGATAGCATAAGACCCCGACAAACCAGGCAAATGCCCCTAAAATCGGGTAGGAAACTAGTAGTAGCAGGACAAAGTTCCAGATGCTTTCAAAAGGTTTTAATACTTGCATTATTTCCATAGCTTAGTCCTCGTACAATTTGTGAATTTCGTGAACGTCGAGATTTTGTTCAGGGTCAACCGTGTAATGTTTAACGTGTTGGCGAAAAGTTTCTTGACCAAAGCGCGTTGTATAAAAATTATTTAAACGCCGTTTGCGAATGGCGAGTTGCTCTTCGTCATATTGACGTTCCTTACTAATGTGTTGCTTAACTCGGTGATTATTGTGAATCGTTGAGATAATAACAATAATAGCAATTAAAATAAATGCGAAAATGAAAAAACGATCGAAAAAGTAAAATAGTGTCTTACCTTCTTCGTACTTCCAAGCGTGAATAAAGCGTGGATTGTTCGCGAGTAATGTTGAAGAAATTGTCCAATAGACTGGAATTGCAACACAGATCCAGCCAATAATGGCAACGAGGGTCTGCCAAATCTTAGTCCACCAATGTCCCTTAGCGAAATACTTGTCGGTCACGTATTGTTGCATGACGTCCTTTTTTTCAATTTTTTCCAAAATATAACCTCCATTCTGCTGAGTTTTATTGAGATGACACCCGTAAGTGAGATGTGCGACAGTCAAAGATTACTGTTAATGTTAATCAGTAGAAATGTGACTAACTGTTAGACACAGTTTTAACAGTCAACGACCTATTAGCATCGAATTTAGTAGTCACACGTTGAAGCATCACGGATTAGTTGAAGTAATGAAGACTATTTGATGGATTACATCAGAATAAGTGCGATTACTCACTCAGATAGGTGCCGGGGTTAATACTGAGCCCTTGAATTCAATATACGCTCCTCAACGAAGATTGTGAACGCTATTTGGCAAAATATTGTGATTTAATTAACTAATGGCCATAAGTCAATCTTAATGTCATTTAAGATTAAGACCCAGGGTGATTTTGATTGCTTATTTCCATAAAACAAATTATTATATAATGATGACTAAAATTAGTGTCATATTCTGTGAAATCCGGTGCGCATGGCGATTTGTACCGGTATTTCAGTAACCAGTATGATAAAATGGGCTAGTGGGGTTATGCAAATAACCTAAATAATCCAGCGAGAAGCGAAGGGGATAACGATGATTAAGCAATTTAAACCAACTTGGATGATACCAGCAATCTATAATGTGACACCGGCGCAATTACGTGCCCAAGGAATTAAGGCCGTATTTACGGATCTTGATAACACGTTGATTGCGTGGAATAATCCAGATGGCACCCCGGAACTGAAGAAGTGGTTGCATGCTTTACAGGACGCTGGTATTCCTTTGGTAGTTGTGTCTAATAATTCAGAAGACCGAATTGCGAAAGCCTTAACGAGTCTGGAATTGCCATTTGTGTCGCGGTCGCTGAAGCCGTTACCGATTGGCATTACTAAGGCTCGGCGCGATTTGGGCTTGCATCCAAGCGAAGTTGTGATGGTTGGGGATCAGTACATCACGGATATGTGGGCAGCTCATCTTGCGGGCGTATCAAGTATTCTAGTGAAACCAATCGTGAAGACTGACGCGTGGAATACCCGTATCAATCGCTTCTTTGAACGATTTATCAAATTACGATTAGCACATGTTTATCCAGAAATGCATTTTCAGGAGGACCTTAATAAGTGAGTGAAACATCAAAAGAAACTTTATACTGTATTGGTTGTGGGGCGGCCATTCAAACGACTGATCCCAAGGCAGCGGGTTATACCCCCAACAGTGCGTTACAAAAATCATTAGCTAGTGATGCCCAAGATTTGTATTGTCAGCGCTGTTTTCGCTTACGGCATTATAACGAAATTGTTCCGGTTGGTTTGACCGATGATGATTTCCGTCATTTATTAGCCACGATTCGCGACGCTAACGCACTGGTCGTGTACGTGGTCGATATTTTTGATTTAAACGGGAGTATCATTCCTGGTCTTCAACGGTTTGTTGGCGATAATCCAGTTCTGTTAGTCGGTAATAAAGAAGACGTGTTGCCACGTCAGTTACGCCGGACAAAATTGCGGGAATGGATGAATCAACAAGTTCGTGCACAGGGAATTAAACCGGTTGACGTTGCGCTAACGAGTGCCAAGAAGGGTCATTCCATTGATGAGCTCTTGGCGATGATTGAAAAGTATCGTCGTGGCCGCGATGTTTATGTCGTGGGGGTCACGAACGTTGGTAAGTCAACGTTGATCAATCGGATTATTGCCAACAATACCGGTTTGAAGGACTTGATCACGACATCCCGGTTCCCGGGAACCACGTTAGACAAGATTGAAATTCCGTTGGATGATGGTCATATGATGGTTGATACTCCAGGAATTATTCATCCAGAACAGATGGCCCACGTGCTATCTGGCGATGATCTCAAGTTAGTGTCACCACAACGTGAGATTCGGCCCAAGGGATTCCAACTAGGTAACGGTCAGACCTTGTTCTTAGGTGGTGTCGCGCGCTTAGATATTGTTGATACAATGAAACCAACCGGAACAGTTTACGTTGACAATAATTTGACGTTGCACCGAACTCGAACTGAGAACGCCGATAATTTTTACACCAAACACGTTGGTGAGTTGATTACACCGCCAACGGGTGATGCGGTGGCGGACTTTCCGGCACTAGTGCGTCATGAGTTCAAGGTGACTGAAATCAGTGACATCGTGTTTGAAGGGTTGGGCTGGGTCACGGTTGCTGCGGATACGCGGGTTGCTGCATGGGCACCGCAGGGCGTTGCCGTCTTAACACGTCCAGCGATGATCAACAAACGGTGATTTTAGTTTGGTTTAATCTGAACATGCAACTGACTATTTTGAATTAAGAAACAACTATATATAGGAGTAAATTAAACTTAATGGAAAACTTACGCGGAAAACAAAAACATTATTTACGTGGCGAAGCTCACCACATGCGACCACTCTTCGCCGTGGGAAAAAATGGTTTGACGGATGATTGGCTAACACAATTAACGGGTGCGCTCGATAAGCGTGAATTAATCAAAGTTAATATTTTGCAAAATGCCGATGTGACAACAGCCGAAGTGAAAGCAGCTATTGAGCAGCATACTGCGATCACGGTCGTTCAAACAATTGGCCGGGTGCTAGTTTTGTACTTACCAGCGAGTCATGAAGAAGATCGGCACTATTCATTAGAAGTTGCAAAGCTATAGGAGGAATGACGGGTGCAGACGGTTAATCAAACAGCGACAAAAGTTCTGACGGAAACGGTGGCGGCTATTCCGCATCGTCGGGTTGGTATTTTAGGTGGCACGTTTAACCCACCGCATTTAGGACACTTGATTATGGCCCAGCAAGTTGGTGATCAGTTAGGCTTGGATGAAGTTCGGTTTATGCCGGACGCCCAGCCGCCACATGTCGATGAAAAAAAGACAATTGCGGTAGAAGATCGGGCCAACATGGTTCAAGAAGCGATTGTCGATAACCCGCTATTTCGGTTGGAAACGGCTGAGATAGCGCGGGGGGGCAAAAGCTATACGTATGAGACAATGAAACTGTTAAAGGCGCAACATCCTGATACGCAGTACTATTTCATCATTGGCGGTGACATGGTCGATTATTTGCATACCTGGTATCACATTGATGATTTAGTGAAATTAGTCACCTTTGTCGGTATTAAACGAACTGGGTACCCAACGACGAGTCAGTACCCGGTTATCTGGGTCGATGCACCGTTGATCGATATTAGTTCGACGCAGATTCGTCAAAAAATCAGTCATGGTCATTCGGTTCGTTACTTAGTGCCGGAGACCGTGGCCGCTTATATTAAGGAGCATCATTTGTATGAGCAAAACGATTGAGTATACTGAAGGAATTGTCCCATATCGTCACGAGGAATTAATGGCCAAAGTGGCGGCCCAATTGACCGACAAACGGTACCAGCACTGTTTGCGCGTCGAACTGACTGCGCGAAAGTTAGCAGCTGCAAATGACGTGGATGTCGAGTTAGCCGGGATTGCCGGCCTCTTACACGACTATGCCAAGCAACGTGATGATCAGACCTTTATTGATCTCATTAAGAGCCGTGGCATGGATCCTAACTTGGTTGCTTATGGGAATGGGGTTTGGCACGGTTACGTCGGTGCCGAATTGATCAAAGATGAGCTGCATATTTACAATGAACCCATTCTTGATGCCGTACGATTGCACACGGTCGGTGCGCCATACATGACCAAACTAGCACAGATTATTTTTATGGCTGATTTTATTGAACCGGCTCGTGATTTTCCTGGCGTCGATGAAGCGCGTCAAGTAACCGCCCACTCTTTAGCGGCGGGTGTTCGGTTCCAGATTCAACATACGTTAGATTATCTTATTCAGAAGGGCGCGCCAGTTTACCCACAAACGTTAGCAACTTATAACGCGTGGGTTGGTGGTGTGGCGCCTCAATTTGCCAATTAAATTTAAGGGAGAGTTTTATGGATAGCAAAGAACTTTTACAATTAACTGTTGAGGCCGCCGATGACAAGCGGGCGGATGATATTGTGGCATTAGACGTTGCCGAAGTAAGCTTAATGGCGGACTACTTTGTTGTTTTATCCGCTGATTCGAAGCGGCAGGTGCAAGCAATCGCTGATAACGTTGTCGATTTTATTCGTAAAGCCGGTTCGGACGTGAAGAGCGTCGAAGGTCGGACGGCTGGTGAATGGGTCTTGATTGACGCTGGTGACGTCATCGTGCATGTTTTCCAAAAGGATGCACGAGCACACTATAATTTAGAGAAATTATGGTCAGATGCTCCTATCGTGGATGTCGCCCAATGGGTTAACGCATGATCTACCAGACGTTTGCCGAACTTTATGACGAACTTTTTGATCCAGCCATGTACCAGCAATGGCTGGATTTTGTCCGTCGAGAGTTACCCAGCCAGGATGGTCAATTACTTGAATTAGCTTGTGGAACGGGTCGCTTAGGCGTCTTATTAGCGCAGGCCGGTTATCAGGTGACGGGTTTAGATCTATCAGAAAATATGCTGGCACTCGCTCAGGAGCACGCGGATGAAGCCGCTGTAACGTTACCATTATTACAAGGTGACATGCTTGATTTGTCAGAAATTGGGACGTTTGACGCGGTGACCTGTTTTGCAGATTCATTTTGTTATTTACCGGACATTACGACGGTTCAACGGGCATTTGAACAAGTCGCACAACACTTGACAGCGACTGGTGAATTCTTGTTCGACGTGATTACGCCTTACCAAACTGATGAAGTTTATCCAGGATATATGTATAATTACCGGGATGAAACGCGGGCTTTTATGTGGACGAGTTATGCTGGTGAACAGCCGCATAGTGCGGAACATGATTTAACTTTCTTTATTTATAATGATGATAAGCAAGCTTTTGATGAAGTCAGTGAGCTACATCAGGAACAAACCTATGTGTTGGCCGACTACCAACAGGCTTTACAGGCTGCTGGTTTTAGTCAGGTGACAGTTAGTGCCGATTTTGGTCAGCAGCAACCTGATGAGCATACGACGCGGTGGTTCTTTAAGTGTCGTAAATAACGGGAGGGAGCAGTGGAGATGCAAGCGGTAGGGCTCATAACAGAATACAATCCGTTGCATAATGGTCATCGCTATCACCTGCAACGAGCCCAACAGCTGACTGGCGCAGACTGTGTGGTCGTTGTAATGAGTGGTAATTGGTTACAACGTGGTGAACCGGCAATTTTGGATAAGTGGACGCGTGCCAAATTAGCATTGGCCAATGGGGCGGACTTAGTTATTGAACTTCCCGTTTTTTTTGCAACCCAACCTGCACACTTGTTTGCACGGGGCGGCATTGAACTGCTAAGTGCGTTGAACTGTACGAGCGTGGTTTTTGGTGCTGAGCACCCTGAGTTAGATTTTCAACGGCTAACAGCCGCTATCGCTGCTAATCAGGGCGACTTTAGTCATTATAACGCCACCTATGCGACACAGTTCAACACTGCCTTACAGACGGCTACTGGTGTTACGTTAACGGCGGCCAATGATATGCTGAGCTTTTGCTATTATACGGCTAATCGGGCGCTGGCCCACCCGATGCGGCTAGTGCCAATCAAGCGTCAGCAAGCGGATCATGCGACAACTGCTATCGCAACGGGAAGTTCATATGCTAGTGGGACGGCGGTTCGTCAGGCCGCTTTTGATCAGAATTGGGGCAGTCTCAAATCAGTGGTTCCCACGGATACGTTGACTGCCTTGACGACGCAGCGCTTGCAGCGGTGGGCTGACTTTTGGCCTTTCTTACAATATCAATTGCTAACAGTTGATATTGCTCACAGTGGTCAGTATGATCAGATGGCGGAAGGCTTGGAGTACCGGATGCAAGCAATGGCGCAACGGGCGACGTCTTTTGATGATTTTATTCATCAGGTGAAGTCTAAGCGGTATACGTACACGCGGCTGCAGCGGGTTGCGACGGCCGCGTTGTTGCAATTAACTCAGGCGGAAGTCCAAGCGGCCCAAGCCCATAATTATTTGCGTGTTCTAGGATTTACCCCTAAAGGTCAGGCTTACTTACATCAAGTCAAAAAACAGTTACCATTACCGTTATACACAAAAATCAATCAAAAACTGCGACAACATGCGCTGAATCTGGACTACCGGGCCGGTCGCGTTTACCAATTAATTAATGGGCAGTCCCAAGATTTGTATCGCCAACCGTGGCAATTACCGGCAATTATTGGTTGACCGAGGCGGACTTTCCTGATATGGTTAGGTCTATTGGCGGGCATTTTGGCCTGTCAAGGAAAAAACATTGACAAAGGATTTTTACACAGGTATAATTTATCACGTTGCATTAGGAGGTTTTTAAATGAAATGGTCACTTTCACAACTTAAAACGTACCGTGAAACGCCACTTCAGTTTGATGAAGCATTGGATTTAAAACACTCCTTGATGAGCCGTTATCCAGAAATCATCGATGTTAAGTCAGTTCATGCAACTGGTTTAGCTAGTTACGATAAGGATAATGTGTTGATCACTGCGAAGATTGACGCAATGTTAACGTTGCCGTCCAGTCGATCGCTGACGCCAGTGGATGTGCCATTGGCTTTTCAGATGACAGAATATTATGTTCCCCAGGGAACGGATCTCAGTCGTTTTGACGAGGAGACCGATACGGTAATTATTTTACCTGAAGATGATATTTTAGACTTTGATGTCGCTGTGGAGGATAATATTTTAATTCACATCCCCATGCAGATTCTTTCTGAAGCTGAGCAAGACGGGGCCCCAATGCCGACTGGTAAGGGCTGGGAAGTCCTCTCTGAGGATGACCAAGCGTTGCAAGCTGCAGAACTTAAAACTGTTGATCCGCGTTTAGCTAAGTTAAAAAACCTGTTCCCTGATCAGGAAGACAAGGATTAAGTTAGTTGAGCGTATCAAAAAACACATTATGTGAATTCACTTGAAGGAGGTGTAGGTTGATGGCTGTACCAGCAAGAAGAACATCTAAGATGCGTAAACGCAACCGTCGTGGTCATATTAAATTGGCTACACCAAATTTGGCACCATGCCCAAATTGTGGCGAATTACGTGTATCACACCGTGTTTGCCCAAGTTGTGGATATTACAACGGCAAGCAAGTCGTAAAAGTAAACAACTAAATTGTTAGTTGGTGAAAAGTTGCATTGCGGCCATGGCGCATGGAACTTTTCGTTACCAGAATACGATCTAAAAGTCCGCTTAGGCGGGCTTTTTTGTTGTCCTCACTAATGTCTTTGGTAGCACTATTCGCCGATTAACAAAGGTGGGTCCTTAATTGGCGTTGAGCATGGTTAAACTAGTTCTGTTTGTATATTGATTGCGACTAGAGGGCAGGCTTGCGTATACTAAAGCTATCAATATGCGAAGGGACACATGACAGCTTTTGCCAGGGCAGTGATGAGGAGGTTATGGAGATGACTATCAAAGGTTATGGACTTGGAATTATGCTACTGAGTGTTGTATTATTAGCCGGATGCACCTCAAATCAGTCTGCGAAAAATAATGAGAGCCGGCAACAATCGAGCAGCCAAAACAGTTCGGTCAAAAGTGTGACGGCTACGACCAAAATTTCGCTAACAGCGGCCATCAAAACCTTTCAGCAGCAATATCCAGATGCAAGTATCACGAGTATCGAGTTAGAAACTAAACTTGGCCGACCCGTCTATACACTAGAAGGGATTGGTGGTACTCAGGAACATGAACTACAGCTCAATGGTCGTACTGGAAAAGTAATCAGTAAAAAATCCGAGCAACTGGACCAAGAAGATCAAGCTGATCATAAGGCCAATCAACTGAATCTAAGTAAAGTGATTAGTCCTAGCAAGGCCGTCGCAATTGCGGTCCATGATCGAAACGGTGGCCACGCAACGGAACTCAAGTTAGATAAGGAGACCGGGATTACTTATTGGGAGGTTCAGGTTCGTCAGGGCCAACGGCAAGTTGACGTTAAGGTCGACGCTCATAAAGGTAGTATATTGGAAACAGAACATGATGATTAAGTTCAGGTGGGCAGTGTAAGCATGCGGCTGTGAAGCGTAATGCTGTGACATAAATTAATGGTAAAACGGGTGGTCTTAAATGAGACGGCCTTTTTTAGTAAGATGGGGCTTCATCGCTCGGCTGGTTAGTTATATTCAACGTTGTTGGTTGTGATCATCACATCGGTTTCCATCACGCCAAACTCTTGCCACATGATTTGATTAATAGTTTGAATGAGATGCGTGATTTCTATGGCAGTCATTTGCGATGGCACGCTGATTGTGACACGTAACATAATCAAATTGCCGTCATAATGGGCTTTGAGGAATATGACTTTACGGACGACACTTAAACTAGCAATTCGGTGTTGGTAACGATTTTCAAGGTAGGGGTCGAAATAGTCAACTAGGTTCAGACTGCTTTCACGGAAAATTTTGGAACCAGTGTTAAGAATGTATAACCCTAAGCCAATGCTGATGACGTTATCAAGCCAGCGGAGATGTAAGCTAACGGTGACTAGGATCGTGAGAATCGTTGTTAGGCTGGTCAGAGCATCGGTAAAAGTATCACGGCTTGCGGCGGTCAGGGCGGCATTGTTGAATTTACGACTCCAGTAATGATTGAAGCCCCATAAAATCAGTAACACAATAAAGGAGAAACTTGCGGCTAGACCAGCTATGGTTCCTGGGCTTTTTAATGGAGTATGGGTGGCAAACATCATAATACCTTTAATAATGATTTCGAGCCCAATAGCTGCCATAATGGTGCCAGCAAGTAAATTGAAAATGGTCTCAAAACGAAAGCGGGATTGCTGAATTCGGGGCCCTAATTGGTACTGCTCTTTGAGAGCGATAGGGGCGCCAAACAGATCGTTATCGTGAGTTCGACTAGCGATAAACAATCCGGTCATGAGTAAGCCAGTCGAAAAAATTCCTGACAGATTATTGAAAGCATCCGCTCGTAAGGCTTGTGAGTGGCCCCAGTGGGCACCTAGGAGCTCAATGATAAATAGGCCTAAGTAAACGGCCACGTTGCCCCAAAGATGGTGACGGGCCGTTTTGAGCGAGATAACCATGGGGTGTTCAATTTGATGCCAGTTAGGTGGTGTATTGTTGGGCATGGTTGGCTCCTCCTTACAGGTCTTGACGCAAATATCATGAACTAGTTGCTAGGCGTAGCGATACTAATGTTTCTTAAAGTATGGCTACAGCGTTGTGGCGGACGAACAAAATAACAGCAAGATCCGCATCATTAAACGACGATAGAAATTAGTAAGCATCATTTTAACGCCAGCGTAGCATGGTTTGTTAAGGATTACCAGATGTCATGATTTGAAAGGAAAGTGGCTTTTTGAATATTACTGTGAAAATTAATTTCTTCCTTAATCGAATGTTATGAAATTAATTTTATTATTTGCGATCATTTACTTTATTAACTGCATTTTTTTTGGTACGATAGTTGCGTAATAAAATTTGGGAGGCAATAAACTAATGAGTAATGAAAAACCACAAATTGGTGTCATTGGGATGGCCGTCATGGGTAAAAACCTGGCGTTGAACATCGAAAGCCGCGGCTACAAGGTTGCGATTTTTAATCGGACCGGTGCTAAAACTGAAAAGGTCGTTAAGGACCATGCTGATAAACAATTAGTACCAAGTTATAAGATTGAAGATTTCGTGGCATCACTTGAAACGCCACGTCGGATTATCATGATGGTTAAGGCTGGAAAACCAACTGATGCCGTGATTGATGAATTATTACCATTATTGGATAAGGGTGATGTCTTAATTGATGGTGGCAACACCAACTTTAATGACACGATGGCCCGTAACGCTCGGTTAGACAAATCCGGTATCAACTTTATCGGCATGGGCGTTTCTGGTGGTGAATTAGGTGCCTTACAAGGACCTTCATTGATGCCTGGTGGTCAAAAGGAAGCTTACGATTTAGTTGCCCCAATCTTAGAAAAGATTTCCGCAAAAGCGCCTCAAGACGGGGCACCTTGTGTCACTTACATCGGCCCTAACGGTGCTGGTCACTATGTTAAGATGGTTCACAATGGGATCGAATATGGTGATGAAGAGTTAATCGATGAATCATACAATATTATGCGTAACGTGGCTGGTTTATCCGTTGATGAAATGGCTGACATTTTCACTGACTGGAACAAGGGCGAATTAAGTAGCTACTTGATTGAAATTACCGCTGACATTTTGTCACGTAAGGATGATTTAGGCGATGATAAGACTAAGCCGATCGTTGACATGATTTTGGATCGTGGGAATAACAAGGGGACTGGTAAGTGGAGTTCCGAAGATGCCTTGAACGTCCAAGTGCCACAATCAGTTATCACGGAAGCAGTCTATGCCCGTTATATCTCGATGATGAAGAACGAACGGGTCGCTGCTTCTAAGCAGTTAGCTGGTCCAACTGCCGATGTTGAATTACCAGCCAAAGAAGAATTGGTTGAAAAGATTCGGCAAGCACTCTACTTCAGTAAAATCATGAGTTATGCTCAAGGCTTTGAACAACTCCGTTTTGCTTCCGAACATTACGGCTGGGACTTGAAGTTTGGTGAACTTGCTCAGATCTGGCGTGCCGGCTGCATTATCCGGGCACAATTCTTACAAAACATCACGGATGCTTTCGATAAGAAACCAGACTTAAATAACTTATTAATGGACGACTACTTCACTGATATCGCCGCTAAGTACCAACAATCAACACGTGAAGTACTTAGTTTAGCCATCCAAGCGGGCGTGCCAGTGCCTTCATTTAGTGCCGCATTGTCATACTACGATTCATATCGGGCCGAAGTTTTACCTGCTAACTTGTTACAAGCACAACGGGATTACTTTGGTGCCCACACGTATGAACGGACTGACCGTGAAGGCTTGTTCCATTACAGTTGGTACGAAGAACAATAAAACAATTTTGAGCTGAATAACTGTGACTGATGACGATGTTCGCCGTTAGTCACAGTTTTTTTGTGCTGAAGTTGGGTTGACCTATGATTAGCGGTGATTTAAGTGGATTAGAACGTACGTTTGCGTTAAGATTAAAAGTAACGAACAAACGCGAAAGTGGGGGTTGCTATGCGACAAGAATCATTATTTAATCCGGATAAGGCTAGTAGTCCGTTGGCGTACCGAGTCCGACCAGTGACGTTAGCTGGCTTTGAAGGTCAAGATCACTTGCTTGGTCCGGGTAAATTATTGCGACAATTAATTGCTGAAGATCAGTTACCGTCCTTGATCTTCTGGGGACCGCCGGGTGTCGGCAAGACGACGCTAGCCGAAATTATTGCGCAACAGACACAATCACACTTTATTACTTTCAGCGCGGTTACTAGTGGTATCAAAGAGATCCGCCAAATCATGGATGAAGCGGAAGCCAACCGTGATTTCGGTGAGAAGACGATTGTGTTTATTGACGAAATTCATCGGTTCAATAAAGCCCAACAGGATGCATTTTTGCCCTACGTTGAACGTGGGAGTATTACCTTGATCGGAGCGACAACGGAAAATCCGTCGTTTGAGATTAACGCAGCGTTACTATCACGATGCAAGGTACTGGTACTAAAGACATTGACGGTCGCTGATTTGGAAGCAGTCTTGCAAGGGGCGTTGCATAATCCGAATGGGTTTCCCAATCTGGAGATTACGTTGCAACCAGATACGTTACGACTAATTGCGGAATTTGCCAATGGCGATGCTCGCATGGCACTCAACACTTTGGAAATGGCGGTCTTAAATGGTGATCGGGATGGTACCCGTGTCACGGTCACCGCAGCGGGACTATCGCAATTGATCAATACAAAGTCGTTGCGTTACGATAAGCATGGCGAGGAGCATTATAATATTATTTCTGCATTACACAAGTCGATGCGCAATAGTGACGTGGATGCGGCGATCTATTGGTTGATGCGAATGCTTGCTGGCGGTGAAGATCCCTTGTATATTGCACGACGTTTGATTCGTTTTGCCAGTGAAGATGTTGGTTTGGCTGATCGGCAGGCCTTGCCATTGACGGTGGCAGTATTTCAAGCCTGTCAACTGATTGGTATGCCTGAATGTGATGTGAATTTGACGGAAGCCGTGACTTATCTAGCACTGGCTCCGAAATCAAATGCACTATATGCAGCCAAATCGGCAGCTCAGTCAGATATCAAAGCAACGGGAAATTTACCGGTACCGTTACAAATTCGTAATGCACCGACAAAATTAATGAAAGATTTAGGTTATGGTTCTGATTACCAATATGCACACGATACGGCTGATAAATTAACTACCATGACAACGATGCCACCAGAGTTAAGTCAGCATCGTTATTATGAACCAACTAGCCAGGGACAGGAGAAAGCCTGGCAACAGCGCTTAGCTACCATTCGACAGTGGCACCACCAACATCCACAATCGAAACCGACCGATGACGAGACTTAAAGATTGCAATTCAATGAGAATTCACTAAAATTAGATTTGGGTGAGGAACAGACACTGGTTGAGGTGTAGGAAATTCAGTGTTTTCATGTTAAAATAACGTGTTGTACTAGCTTAAGGCAGATTAGTGAGAATCAATCACTATTTTGTACGGTTTTTAGATAAGTTGAATATTAGGAGTGACTAAAAGTAAATGAGTCGAATATTAATTATTGAGGATGAAAAAAACCTCGCACGCTTCGTTGAATTAGAGTTAAAACACGAAGGCTATGATATTCAAGTCGAATATAACGGCCGCAAGGGGTTAGACGCAGCGTTAGCTGAAGATTTTGATGCTATCCTATTAGACCTAATGTTACCAGAACTAAATGGTTTGGAAGTATGTCGGCGGGTGCGTGAAGTTAAGAACACGCCAATTATCATGATGACGGCCCGTGACTCTGTGATTGATCGAGTTTCCGGCTTGGATCATGGGGCAGATGATTACATTGTTAAGCCATTTGCTATCGAAGAATTACTGGCACGCTTACGGGCGTTATTGCGGCGGATCGACTTGGAAAGTGAGCAACAGAGTACTAAACAAACGACCGTCACTTATAAAGATTTGACGATTGAAAAGGAAAACTTAGTCGTTAAACGCGGCGACGAAGTCATCAACTTGACGAAGCGTGAATATGAACTGTTATTAACTTTAATGGAGAATATTAACGTAGTCTTAGCACGGGATGTCTTGTTAAACAAGGTTTGGGGTTATGAGTCAGAAGTTGAAACGAATGTCGTTGATGTTTATATTCGTTATTTACGGAATAAGATTGACCGACCAGGTGAAAAGAGTTACATCCAAACTGTTCGTGGGACTGGATACGTGATTCGTTCTTAATGACTAACGTCAATATTAATAAGGTGACGCCCAAACCACGGCGCCGTTGGTCATTAAAATGGAAATGGGCGCTCGGAACCGCAATTGGGTCCGCGCTCATTTTTATTTGTTTTTCATTATTGGTTTATAAGAGCTTCACGAATCTCTTATTGCACCAAGAACAACGGAACGTGGCGAGTGCTGTCACGACGGTTCAACAATCGTTGCGAACAGAGTCTAAGGGTCTGACAATCAAATCAGTTGCCGCTAAGTTGCAACCAGAGGCGAGTGTCGAGCCAGCGACTAGTATGAGTGAACGCAAGCATGGTGTGTTGCAAAGCAAGATTTTTTCAGATTCTGACTTAACGGCTTTATCGCGTACTAATTTGGCCATTACAGTCTATGATCCACATGGAAACACATTATACTTATCACGGAAGGATGCTCATGAGTTTTCTAAGAGTAAAGCCCGACAAGTCGAGGTGGTTGGGCATGGTGGTGATGCTGAATTAGTTGGGCGGGCGCCTATTTATGCGGCTCACAATCATCGATTGATTGGTTATACCCAAGTGACTGACAATTTGGCAGAGTATCATTCGACGACACAAAATTTAATTTGGATTTTCATTGTCATGACGATGATTACCATCTTTGGCGCCACACTTTTAGGTTATTTCTTAGCTGCATTCTTATTACGACCGATGCGGAAAATTAAACAGACAATCAATGCCGTGAATGATGATCCTCAAACTGATTCACGAGTGCCAGATCTTAAGCGCAATGATGAGTTGTCTGATTTAGCGGTTGTATTCAACGATATGTTAGATCAGATGCAACGTTATATTAATCAACAGCAACAATTCGTTGAGGATGTCTCCCATGAATTACGGACCCCGGTGGCCATTATTCAAGGTCACATGGAGTTGTTGAATCGGTGGGGCAAGGATGATCCGCAAGTGTTATCGGAATCATTAGCGGCTAGTTTATCAGAGACTAAGCGGATGCAGAGCCTAGTTCAAGAGATGTTAGACCTATCACGAGCTGAACAATTAGAGATTAACTTCAGCCATGAGACGTCAGATGTTCAGAAATTGGTGACGCAAGCCTTTAACGACTTCAAAATGATTCATCCGGACTTTAATTTTACATTTGACGATGACGTTAAAAAGCCGGTTTATGCTCAGATCTATCGAAATCACCTTGAACAAATTTTGATTATCTTATTGGATAATGCGGTCAAGTATTCGACTCAACGTAAAGAAATCCATTTGTCATTATCCACGGATTATCGCTACATCGAAGTAGCGGTCCAAGACTTTGGTGAAGGAATCTCTAAGGATAATCTCGACCGCGTTTTCAATCGCTTCTATCGTGTTGATAAAGCGCGTAGTCGTGACAAGGGTGGCAATGGATTAGGGTTATCAATCGCCCAACGGTTAGTTGAAGGTTACCATGGCCATATTAGTGTGGAATCGGTAGTGGGCCAAGGTTCAATCTTCCGGTTCCAGTTGCCAATTTTACGTGATTCAAAACTGTTGGTTAAGGCCGAGGCTGAGACCAACGATGTTGAAAAAATTGCTAAGTCGGAATTGCCAGCCGGAATCAAGCCAGCAATTAGTGATCAAGATGAAGCACCATTGGATGATCATGAGCACGACAATTAGTTAATTGAATAATGTGAAAATGCACTTTCAAGTTGAATGACTGACTTGAAAGTGCATTTTATGTAGCTCATTATAATTTATGAAGGCTCAATATAAGGTGTATACATGTTGTACTAGTTAATTCGGTCATGAATCATGATTAAAATAGGCCAGTTCTTAAGTTCAAAAGTAGCCAAGACCCGCTGAAAAAGGTGAAATTTAGTGTCAACTTGCTTAATTAGTGCTTTCTACACCGACTCCAGGCATTCGAAAGATAGATATTGGCGATCCAACGTTAGTTAAACTAATCGTTGTTTTGCATGTGGCAACGGCTGTGAAATTCGGTGATAAGGTTGATAATAACTGCAACCACTCAGTTACTATGTTAATATTAAATGCTTTAAACAGAGCTAATGGACTAAATATCAAGCCGCATTAATCCGTTGGACAGGTAATGCTGCTCATGGTTGCGTGCAGACTTGAGACTGGAGAGGCTTGGGTACCAATGACCAATGACTAATTCTCAAGGGCGAGAGTCTTCTTGTCTGGGCTAGAAAGAAGACTCGTATTCGAAATTGCACAGCGGGCTTCTGCGTGAGTTCAAGCCGATGGCTGCCATTGATACTCAGCCCTGGAAGTCGGACTAGGGCGAACAAGTGCGGACGAACTGTAATCTAACTAACGACTCATTTTAATGGTGGTTAATACTGAATCATAACTAGCGCAATGTGTAAGGGGATAATAAAAAAGACGGTAACGATCAGACACAATCAAATTTCCGTTGCACATTTGACATGCAAGCATTTTCACAAAGCTGCTTTTTTGTTATAGTGAGAAGAGTAGTTAATTTAACCAGGGGGCGAAGTTGTTGACGAACGAACCAGCTTATCGGCCAATGACGTTCAAGATATTCTTGGAATTCATTCGGCTTAATGCCAAGGCGGCCAGTGTTGTGCCGTATTTTATTGGTGTTTTATTTTCAATCTATTATTTTCATGCGTTTAATTGGATTAATTCGTTAATTTACTTAATTGCGCAAGTAGCAATCGCATTGTTTGTGACGGGGTTCAATAATGTGCAAGACTACTACTTAGCTAAGGATTTACATTATCGGGATACTTATAACATTATTGGCCGTGAACACTTGTCACCACGGCGGTCACTAAGTCTGATGTTAGTTATGCTAGCAACCGCGATTGTTTTAGGCTTAGTGCTAGTTGTTCGAACTAACTTATTATTATTATTCATGGGTGCGGCAGCGATTGGCGTGGCCATCTTTTATACCTATGGTCCGGTACCGTTCTCGCGCTTTCCGTTAGGCGAACTATTATCGGGATGCGTTGAAGGTTTTGGTGTCTTTTTTTTGAGCGTTTACATGAACGTGGCGACACCTGTATTGGCTGGTTTTACGTTTGACTGGCCACAGTTTGCAATCGTCGGTAATTTACAGCATATTCTAGTCATGATTTTGGTAGGGTTACCAGGAATCTTTTTGGTGGCAAATATCATGCTGGCTGATAATATTTCAGATCTACAACAAGATATTCGGAATGAGCGTTATACAGTGCCATATTATATCGGGCATCATTGGGCATTACGAGTTTACGATATGCTTGCGCTGTTAGGTTATTTGCCAGTTTTGGTGAGTGTTGTCTTGCAAATATTACCAATTTATCAGCTGGCAGTGCTATTAGTTTTACCCAAAATCTTGAAGAATATTCAAGCCTTTAACGCGGTACAAGTAAAAGAAACCACGTTTAATACGGCACCACAAAATTTAATGATGTTTCAAGGGATGCAATTATTAGGATTGATATTGGGTATTTTCTTTTAAACTGGCCTATTAAAATTGTTCAAAAAACTGCATCCGCCATTCAGCACTAAAGATGAATGGCGGATGCAGTTTTTTAGACCAGTTATTTAACTGAAATTGTTAACAAGACGTGACCAGCATGCCGCTGCACTTGTGTCGGCAAGTTATTTACTGATCAACTGCACGGTACTACGACCATCACCCATCTTCTTAATGAGGACTTGCTGGCCAATCGTTCGTTTCATTGATTCAATGTGGCTGATGACTCCGACCATTCGGTTCTCACCAATTGTTTCGAGAGCTTGCATGGCTTTTTCTAAGGTCTCATCATCGAGTGAGCCGAAGCCTTCGTCAACAAATAATGCGTCGATTTGGACACCGTTAGCAGAAGATTGAACGACTTCGCTAAGTGAAAGTGCAATCGACAGGGCCGCGATGAATGTTTCACCACCGGACAAAGTATTGGACGAACGTGAGTTGCCGGTTTCATTATCATAAACATTGATATCCAGGCCATGGTCGCTACGGTTGTCACTCGCTTCGGCAGCTAGCTCGAACGTGTAGCGGTTGTTGGAAAGCAAGTTGATAAAGTGATCGTTGGCGTAGTTTAAAACGCGCTGCAAGTAGTTTTGGACAACGTAGGTCTCTAATTTGAGCTTGTGATCGTTGCCATCTTTACCAGTCATGATGTTATACAGACTGGTAATTTCGGCGAACCGCTTCGCAAATGTGCCTTGCTGGTGCACGATTTGTTGGACTTTTTCGAGGCAACTTTGCGCGTCGGTTAAGGTTCGTTCCGCCACGGTTTGTGATTGGAGTGCTTGATCCTTATGAGATTGCAGGTCTGTCAGCTGAGCTTGAATGTTGGCAATATTCGGCCGCTCAACGTTTGTTAAGGCGGTTTGCAGTTGCTCGATTTCGGTTGTCAGGCGTTCTTTATCTTGCCGATAGGTGGCGATTTTGACTTGCAAGGCTGTCAGTTGACCATTAGCAAGTTCTTCTAACCAATTTTCAAGTACGGTCTGATCATGGGTCGGTGCTTCTGGATCAGCTAAAGCTCGTGTGATTGCTTGCTCAAGTTGCGTGCGACTGGTTTGCGTAGTCTTCAATCGGTCGTTCAAATCATCGAGTTTGGTTTGATGTTTTGATAAGGTAAGTCGACTATCTTGAACGGCAGCTTGAGCGGCCTCTAGGCGTTGTTGGTAGGTCGCGACTGTCTGATTGAGATGTTCTTTTTCAGTCAGTAGGTCAGTGCTTGTCACCTGGAAATCGGTACCGATGGCAGCTTGAGCCGCGGTCAGATCAGCTTCATTATTGTGCAATAGGGCTCGTTGTTGGCTTAACTGTAACTCGGCTTGTTGGGCCTGTTTTTGTTTGGCTTCCAGTTTGTCAGTAAGTTGCGCAATCACTTGAACTACTTGTTGAGCTGCTTCTAGCTTCTTCGTAATGGCGGCGAGTTGCTCAGTGAAAAAAGCCTTGATTGTGGTTAAATCATAGGGTGATTTGAGTGCTAGCCCATTGGTTTCAATCAACTGTTGATAAGTTAAAGTGAGCTGCGCTTGCGCGGTGGTTACTTGCTGCGTGGCCTGGTTAACTTCTTTTTCAGCCTGTTCAACACGTTGTTGTGTTGCTTCCACTTGCTTGCTGGCTGCCGCCAGCGCGTTTTGAGCGTCGTCAACGGCTTGCATGGATTGTCGTAAGTCAGCTTCATTCACAACGATGGTTGTGACCGGCATCTGCGAATGATCGGTTGACCCACAGACCACGCAGGGCTGGCCGTCAACGAGTTCTTGTTGTAATTGGGCAATCATTAAGCTTTGGCGTTGACCACGTTGTTGTTCAAATTGGACTTGCGCATTGTGCTGATTCTGTTCATCGCGGGTAAGTTGCGCCCGTAAATCAGTCAGTTGCTTGGTGACGCGCTGCTGTTCTTGTTGTGCACTTCGCCATTGACTATCAAGTGGCGTCAAGGTGTCGACGAACTGTTCCCGTTGTTTAATCAGCAAATCTTTAGTGGCGTGTAAGTCATCAATAGATGGCAAGGTCGCTTGTTGGGTGGTGATTTTGGCGGTCAGTTCCTTGATGACGGTCTGGTGCTGTGCAAAAGTCGCCTTTAGATCAGTAACACTCGACTTGAGCTTGGCAAGTTGCGCGGTGAGGCTCTCAACGTGCTGGGTTTGCGGAATCAACGCAGCTAATCGTTCCAAACGTTGTTGGTGTTGATGGATCGTATCACTTTGGTCGTTCAATCGTTGAACCGTAACTTGCGTTTGCTGATAGTCGTTCTGCGCTTGTTGCACGTTACCCATAGCTGCTTGCTGGTCAAGCGTCAATTGCTTTTGGTCACGTGTTTGTTGAGTGAGGGCTTGCATGGTGGCTTGTAGAGGCTGGGCCCAAGTTAACGCGTGCAACTGTTGCATGGCTATGGTAATCGCCGGTGCTTGCTCTTCAACTTTAGTTTGATAATCAGCCTGTGCCTGTGCAAGCCGGTCGAACTGTTGTTGGCGATCGCGTGCTTGCTGGTAGGTCGTTTCGGCCGCTTTAACAGCCTGATTGATTTTGCTGGTTGTTCGCTGTGCTTGGTCAAAAGCTCTTTGACGCGTCGTAACAAATGTTTGTAGTAATGGAATTTTTTGATCATCCGCAACCGCTTGAAGTTGGGACTGTTCCTCATCATTCCAAGTTGCTGAGGCAAGTGCGACTCGCAAATCGGCGACAAACTGATCACCAGTCTTGCTGGCGACTTGATACTCCGCTTTAAGTTCCGCAGTAAAGTCTGAATAAAGTTGCGTTCCAAAAATCTTTTTAAGGATTTTTTCCTTGTCAGTCGTTTTTGACTTTAAGAATTCTGAGAAGTCATTTTGGGGGAGTAAAATGATCTTTTTAAATTGGTCGGCGGTTAAATTTAAAATGGTCGTGATCTCGGGGCCAACGTCGGCTGGCTTGGTTGCAATACTCTCAATCTCAACACCACCAACGTGATCAACGACAGCTAATTTGGCCGTACTATTCTTTTTTGTTAGTCCAGACCCCTTTTTCTTCGTTAAGTATTGTTCAGGGGTGCGGTCAATCTTATAGAGTTGATTGCCTTGTTCAAAGTAGAAGGTGACGCTGGTCGGTTGGTCAGCAGGGGCGAACTGACTGCGCATCTCTTTGGCTGCCCGACCATCCGTCCCATCATTCGTCGTACTGCCAAAGAGGGCAAAAGTCATGGCGTCGAAAATAGTTGATTTACCGGCCCCAGTATCACCACTAATCAGAAAAATCGGGGTACTTTCTAGCTTGCTAAAATCAATAATTGAATGTTCGTGGGGGCCAAAATAGTTCATGGCTAAATAAACGGGTTTCACGGCTAATCCTCTTTTCTTAAGTTGACGAAAATCTGGTCAACGAGTTGTTGTTGTGTCGTTGAGAGCTGGTTACCAGTAATCGCGTGGAAAAATTGCCCAACAATTGTATCAGGACTCAGTTCGTTCATGTTTTTGGGGCCGCTGATGGCGGTGGCTTGGTGGTTCGATTCGTAGTCCAGTTCGACAATGGTACCGTAGATTTTTTCGAGTTGCGCCCGGACGTTCAGATGCTTACTACGGTCGAATTCCTGGACGGTGATCGCAAACCAAGCCTGCTTTAACGGCTGTTGCTGATAAAAGTTGGGATCAAGTAACGTTTCCCAAGGCGCACGCAACGTAACCAAGTCAGTTTGCGGCTGAATTGGCTTGAATTCATGGGTGATCGCAGTGGGTGTGATTGTCACAATTTCAACACCTTTGCCATGGAACTTAGGGTTGGCTTCCTTGACGTTAAATTTGACGGGGCTACCGGCATAACGAATTCGATCTTTGTCGGGTGAGGCTAACCGAGTGTGAATATGGCCCAGCATCACGTAGTCGAAGTCTGCGAATAAATCGGTGGTCAGCGTCGCCAAACCGCCCACTTTGGAAGTTGTTTCACTTGTTAATTCCAAGTCGTCATCCGCTTTGGGTGTGACGGTAAAATGAGTAATCAACAAGTGCCGTTTTTCAGGATCAAAGGTGGCAACGAGGTCACTAACCACGCGTTGCATCGCATCGTGAATGGTGTGAATCGCCTTGACTTGTTTTTCGGGCAAACCTTGTTGCTGATAGTAGACCCGCGCGTCAATGGGGTCAAAAAACGGTAACATAAAGATTTGTGCCGTTGGGGTCTCGATGGGCGTGAAGGCCTCGGCTAGTAACGTATTGATATGAAAATTATTATAGGCTAGCCATTCACGACCGTAGTTGAGACGTTTAGCGCCATCATGGTTGCCAGCAATGGCATAGATTGGTAGGTGATGCTCGATATTAATAGCCTGCAGCATGTGGTCGAGTGAAGTGACCGCATCGGTACTCGGAACGGCCCGGTCGTAGATGTCCCCAGCAATCACGATACCATCAACTTTTTCAGCCAATGCAATCGCGAGGATTTGTTTGAAAGCGGCTTCCTGTTCATCTAACAAAGAATAACCGTTAAGCGTCCGGCCGATGTGCCAATCCGCTGTATGTAGTAACTTCATGGGAGTTCCTCCTTGAGTTTGAATTGTTAATTTCCATTATCGCATATTTACATAAAATTTCAGGTCTCGAAGTGTCATCTGCCCAAAGTAGATTAATTTTGACGAAATACGTTTGATTTAGTTTGAAATGTTGGTGAACAAACCTGAAAGTGGGCAAGTTCCACCCCTTATTATGCAATTCAGCTATAATTGCGCTTAACTAGTTGAGCAATTATTGGTTAAAACATACTGGTGAGTGATTGGTTGGGCGTCATATTCCGATATATGGGGCCGAGAAGCCGCCCGAATAGCGGATGAATGATCACATTACGGGCTTATGAAGAATAACGATTAATCTATTAAAAGTCTGGTGACTCCATGTCGACCATTCGAACACCATCTTGACTGAAAGCCGGCTTGAAACGTGCAAATTCAGCAAGTCTAAGTTGATTGGAACTTTTCAGCAATTTTTGCTGATTGTTCTTGTTCTAAGGAATTATGTGTTTTAATCACATTTAATGTAGGACTCGGTATTGGAATAATTAGTGTGCTAAAATGTTATTTGGTTAGCAGTTTAAAAAATGGAGGGCTTAATCATGATTCCAAAAAGATGGCAACAGACGCTTGGAGTTAAATTGATCGTCGTGATGAATTTTATCAATTTGGTTATCTTGGCAGTGAGCAAACTAGCCAGTGGTGAACCCGTGTGGCAGGTTCGTAACGCACCGTTGGCCGTGGTTGGTGTGTTGTTTGTATTTGGAATTAGTTTGATTTTGTTCTGTAATCAGTATCCCAACCGGCGCAAGGGGGTGTATCTCGGTGCTGATATTAACTTGACCGTTTTGCTTTATTTGTTACTCATTGATCTCAATCGGATTTCCACGATTGACTTCGCGCTGATTGCGATGATAATCTCGATTGTCGCATTACCAATGGCGTATGTCCCCCGTAATCGCTTGGTTGGAATCAGGATTCCATGGACCTATTTGTCAGAAGAAAACTGGCATCGGACTAACGTACTGGCGGGGAGATTATTTGGAATTTCAGGGCCACTGTTAGTGGCAATGGGGAACGTGTCGACAAAGACATTTCTCAATGTCTTTGTTACGATCATCGTTTTGATTGTAATTCTGACCGTGGGTTATTCCTATCGATTAAGTAAGAAATTAATCTGATAAGCATGTCAGAATTAATCGACTGCGTGGTGATGTTCAGGAAATCAGTTAAGAGGACGGTTGCGTGTTGTTTCTTTGAAAAACATAAAGCGCCGCCATGAGAATTCTCATAGCGGCGCTTTAGTATTGACTAAACCGCGGTCGTTATTTACGGTGCCGTTGTTGTTTCCCGGCGTTCCGGCCACGACCCACATTGTTTTGCGGACGTGGGCGACTAGGATTAGCTTCAGTCGCACTGACTGATTTTGGTTGTGTCGGTGTTGGTGTCTTGATGGGATGCTTTTTGAGCTCAGCTTCAACTTCGCGCCGAATACGTGGCCGGAAGAAGTTGATGATCAGAGTTTGTAAGCAAGCAAATAACCCACCAACGAAGAAGTAAAGGCCTAAGCCAGCTGGAGCGGACATGGAAACAAATAAAATCATGACCGGACTCATAATGAGCATGAGGCGCATTGTCTTCTTCTGTTCTTCAGGTAAACCAATCATGGATAAGTAACCCTGAGCCAAGTAGGACAGGAACGCCAAGATGGCTAGAATTAGACTAGATTTCCCAAGTGAGATACCCATGAAGGTCGCCTTGGATAACTCAGGTGAATATCGAATGGCGTAATACAAGGCTGAAAAGATTGGCAGTTGGATTAGAAGTGGCAAACAACCGATACCACCAGTCATGCTGATACCGTTGTCGCGGTAGAGTTGCATGAGTTCGTTACTGATCGCTGCTTTTTCTTCTTGCGAAGTCGCGGCCTTTTGCCGGGCCTGAATTTTTTCCATCTGTGGCCGAACGGCGGACATCTTTTCTTGTTGGTAAGTCGATTTACGTTGTTGGTTGATCATCATTGGCAGTAAAACTAACCGTACAATGACCGTCAAACCAATAATAGCCCAGCCATAGTTGTTGCCGAATAGCTGCGACAACCATTCCATGACGTTTTGACCTGGTCTTGCTAAGTATTCGTAAACAAACCCGTATGGTTTACCAGCTTTGGTCGTTTGCACACAACCACTTAGAAACAGTGCTAACGTTCCTAAGGTGACGGTGAGCGTAAGGCCTTTTTTTGATTTCACTAGTTAATAATCCCCTTTGTTAAAGTCATATAATGATGATGATACTAAAAATGTCGGGGGAATTCAATTGGTTATCCGAAAATCATGATAGTTTTGTGGTTCGACTTCATGTACTTCCAGGTGTTTGACCTTACCAAAGTCAGTCGGCGACTGCCGAACGACGTCGATAAAAACTTGCACTCGTTGGTCTTCACCCTCAGCCTCAATGAAAACTGAACCATCCATCAGATTGCGGACGATCCCATTTACGCCACATTTATCAGCGGCAACTTTGGTGGCCCAACGGAAACCCACCCCTTGGACGCGACCGGTTGCTTTTAACGTTACTGCACGCATAGTGTCACTTCCTTACTTAACTTGTTCGGCTAGTCAAACAAGTGACTAGCGCCTTGATTGTGCGTGTTGACAATCGTATTGAGTCAATACCATCAGTATTAGTTATATAATAGCATGGAAATGTTCAATCGGCGATATGCTATACTTGGAATAAACGATGTGCTCTGACATGGATTCGGATAAAAGAATGTGCGCCATGGGGACCGGATTGATATGTTCAGCTCATGGCCCAACTGATTAAGATTAAAGGAAGCTTACAATGGAAAAAATTAATTCATTACAAAATGTGCACGTCAAGGCGTGGAAAAAACTACAAACTAAGAAAGGCCGTAAACAACAGGGCCAATACTTACTGGACGGCTGGCACTTAGTCAATGAGGCCGTTAAAGCACACGTGGCGATTCAAACCTTGCTCATCACTGAAAAACAGCTGGCGACTAAACCGGATTTGACCCATTTTCCAGCCGTCATCGAAATCTCTGATGAAGTTGCCAAACACATCAGTGCGACGGTGACGCCGCAGGGGGTATTTGCGTTAGCGACTCTGCCCGCTGCAATTGAAGATCTATCACAATTAGATTTAACGCGGCCTTGGTTACTGCTCGATAACGTCCAAGATCCCGGAAACATCGGGACGATGGTGCGGACTGCGGATGCTGCGGGTTTTGCTGGCGTGGCCTTTGGTACTGGGACCGTGGATATTCACCAGCCAAAAGTTGAACGAGCCATGCAGGGGAGTCAGTTTCATTTACAACTAATCAGTACTGATCTCAATCAACTTGTTAATCAATTGCAAGCTCAGGGGGCACCAGTCTACGGTTCAGAATTGAATCCACAGGCGGCCCAATATTTAGATGTTGATGCGCCAGCTAGTTTTGGCTTGATTATGGGGAACGAAGGTAATGGGATGAGCCAGGAATTGTTGGCACGGACAGACCAAAACCTATACATCCCCATCAAGGGGCAGGCAGAATCGTTAAACGTAGCCGTGGCTGCCGGTATTTTGATGTTCGGTTTATATCGCTAACTTACAATTAGTAAGAAAATGCTAAAATCCAGGTAAAATACTTTCAAAACAGCTAGCTTTTTAGTAGAATAGCCGTAGATATTAGCAAAGGGAGCTTTAGATGAAAACTAATAATGTGTGGCAACAAGATTCTGAATACGTGGCGATCGTCGAAGACTTATTAGCACAGCCGGCTGTTCAACGGCTTGCTGAATTTACGCAACACCATCATTCGAATCGATTAGATCATTCGATTGCGGTTTCATATGATAGTTATGTTTTAGCGAAGAAATGGCATCTTAATACGACGGCAGTGGCGCGTGGTGGATTATTGCATGATTTGTTTTATTATGACTGGCGTGAAACCAAGTTTGATCTCGGCTCACACGCATTTATCCATCCACGGGTCGCGTTGCGCAATGCTGAAAAGCTGACGAAATTAACGCCAATGGAAAAAGATATCATTTTGAAGCATATGTTTGGTGCAACCTTGGCTGTACCAAAATATCGGGAAAGTTTGCTCGTCTCTTTAGTTGATGATTATGAAGCAGAACATGAATTTTTTGGACCATTGCGTATAAAAGTGGCCAAACAACTAGATCGGTTCCGAGGCAAGGTCTCCGCCGGTTAATTCAATAATTGGGGGTCATTGCATGTCAGAAATGCTAGCTGATACAGTTACAGAGTCCAATGTGGATTTTGAACTGTGTCCAAAATTCGAAAAAACATTTTCCATTCTAGGTAAAAAGTGGAACGGGTTAATTATTGACGTTTTATTGGAGGACGGTCCGCAACGCTTTAAGAATCTGGCTCGCCGAATTCCTAAGTGTAGTGACCGGGTGCTTGTGGTCCGACTTAAAGAATTAGAAGAAAATGGGATCGTCAGCCGGGTCACACATTGTGATTCAGCTTTGATTGAATACCGGTTAACGACTAAGGGCCAAGATTTACGACAAGTGATGGATACGGTCCATAATTGGTCCGATAAGTGGTTTAGCCCGGCCGAATCCTAATACGGGGTTGACGTGCAAGGAACTTTGCCATAAACTGACAATGTAGATAAAAGCCTTGACGAGAAATAGTAGTTGACTGCGGGGTCGTAGGGACGGGTGTCACCGATTGAAAGCACCCTGACAACCAAAGTTGACGAATTCACTCTCCGAGCTGAAATTGGGCGTTTGTGAAAACAAATAATTTTCCGGTATCCCGACCGTTATGACGGGTAGTGAGTGTGCATAGTGATTACTGTGCAAACAAGGGTGGTACCGCGATGACCTCGTCCCTTTTTTTGGGGATGGGGTCTTTTTTTGTCCACAACGCAACTAAAAATGGGAGGCAGCACATGAGTTTACAAGATCGATTAACTGAATTACGTGATCAGGGCTTGGCCGATATTAAGTCAGCTGACGTCTTAAAAAAAGTCAATCAAGTAAAAGTTGATTTACTTGGTAAAAAAGGGCCAATTACCGAGGTTTTACGTGGGATGCGTGACTTGAGTCCTGAAGAGCGCCCTAAGGTAGGGGCCTATGCCAACGAGGTTCGTGACCGAATTCAGGCCGCAATTGATGAACGCCGAGAAGAATTAGAACAAGAAGCGATTAATGAACAATTAGCTGCTGAAAAGTTGGACGTGACATTGCCTGGCCGAGAAGTTCCTCAAGGACAACCGCACGTGATTACGCAGATTATTACCCAGTTAGAAGATTTATTTATGGGGATGGGCTATCAAATCGTTGATGGTGATGAGGTTGAAGAAGACTATTACAACTTTGAACGTCTGAACTTACCGAAGGATCATCCTGCCCGTGATATGCAAGATACGTTCTACATTACCAAAGACGTATTATTACGTACACAAACGTCTGCGGACCAACCGCGGTCATTGGAAAATCATGACTTCTCGAAGGGACCGTTGAAGGTCTTGTCACCTGGCCGCGTTTATCGGCGCGATACCGATGATGCGACCCATTCACATCAATTCCATCAAATTGAAGGATTGGTCGTCGATAAGCATATTACAATGGCCGATTTAAAGGGGACCTTGATCCTCGTTGCTAAGACGTTGTTTGGCGATCAATTCGATGTCCGGTTACGGCCAAGCTTCTTCCCATTCACGGAACCATCCGTTGAAGCTGACGTGACGTGCTTCAACTGCAATGGCAAGGGTTGTGCGATCTGTAAGCAAACTGGTTGGATCGAAGTGTTGGGTGCCGGCATGGTTCATCCCCACGTGTTAGAGATGTCTGGCATTGATCCAGAAGAATATGGTGGTTTTGCCTTCGGGTTAGGACCAGACCGCTTTGCAATGTTGAAATACGGTGTTGACGATATCCGCAACTTCTACTTAAATGACGTGCGGTTCTTGTCACAGTTCTATAAGAAAGGTTAGGCGTCCACATGAGAATTTCTACGACATGGTTACGCGATTATTTGAAGCTGGACATTCCGGCCGATGAATTAGCAGAAAAGATTGAACGGACGGCCGTTGAAGTTGACGGTGTTATTCGTCCCAGTGAGGGATTAAAAAAAGTAGTGGTGGGACACGTCTTAACGTGTGAACCCCATCCAGATTCTGATCATCTCCACGTGTGCCAAGTGGACGTTGGTGAGGCTGAGCCTTTACAGATTGTCTGTGGAGCGCCTAACGTTGCGGCTGGTGAAAAAGTGATCGTGGCATTACCCAATTCATGGATTGGCGGTCATACGAAGATCAAGAAGAGTAAGATGCGTGGCGTACCGTCAAACGGTATGTTGTGTGCGTTAGATGAACTTGGCTTTGACGAAAAATTAGTGCCAAAGGAAGTTGCGGATGGTATTTTCATTCTTCCTGACGATGCCACACCTGGCGACCCGGTCTTTTCATACTTAGGGATGGATGATGAAATTATTGACATGTCCGTTACCCCCAACCGTGGTGACATGCTCAGTATGAACGGGACGGCACATGAGCTGGCTGCCATTTACGATCAGCAACCAACGATGCCAAAAGTTGATTTGCATGAAGATGCTACGACGTTGGCTGCGGATGATCTACATGTGGCTGTCGCTGCCGATGAACATGATGTCCCAATGTACAAAATGCGTCTAATTAAAAACGTTACGATTAAACCAAGTCCGTTATGGCTCCAAATTCGAATTTGGAATGCCGGCATGCGACCAATCAATAACGTCGTTGACGCCACGAATTACATTCTGATGCAATATGGCCAACCGTTGCATGCTTTTGATTTTGATCAATTGAATGACGGTCAAATTAACGTCCGGTTGGCGAAAGCTGGCGAGCATTTAACGACGCTAGATGGTGAGGATCGTGAATTGTTAGCGAGTGACTTGTTGATTTGTAGTGGCGATCAACCAATTTGTTTGGCTGGGACCATGGGTGGCTTAGCGACCGAAGTCACTGATCAGACGACGACCATTGCGTTGGAAGGTGCGGTTTTTGATGCTGTTAAGATTCGTAAAACGGCCCATAATCATGACTTACACAGCGAAGCCTCAATGCGCTACGAACGGGGCATTGACCACGGCATAACCGCAACGGCCTTAGACGCTGCTGCAGCCATGATTGCAGAACTTGGTGATGGTCAGGTGGCTAGTGGGATGGTCAGCGGTCGTGATGAGGATGTGCAACCAACTACCGTAACGATTGACTTAGCACGGATCAACCATGTCTTAGGAACTGAGTTGTCATTGGACACGGTCAGTGATATTTTCAAACGATTGGGCTTTCCAACGGTCGTTGCTGATGAAACGTTCACGGTCACGGTGCCATCACGACGTTGGGATATCCATATTCCAGCCGATCTAATTGAAGAAATTGCCCGCTTGTATGGTTATGATAACTTACCAGCGACCCTACCAACGGGCCAACCAACGATCGGTAAGCTTAATGAGACCCAACAGGTGATTCGTGATTCACGAAAGTTGATGGAAAGTGCTGGTCTGACCCAAGCAATCAGTTACTCATTAACGACTGAAGCTAAAGCGAAGGCCTTTGCATTACATGCTAGTGACGTTACTAAGTTGGACTTTCCAATGAGTTCGGAACGGACAACGTTACGGTTGAGCTTAGTTTCTGGTTTGTTAGATGACTTAGCATACAATAACGCTCGTAAAGAACATAATGTCGCCTTATACGAAGAAGGACGGGTCTTTTACAGTCAGCCTGAACAAGTTCGGCCCAAAGAAATTGAGCACATCGCTGGGGCCATTACTGGTTCAATGGTACAAAAGAGCTGGGGGGTTGCTGAACAACCCGTCGATTTCTTCCAAATCAAGGGAATTGTCGCGGGTTACTTGAAGAGTTTAGCTTTACAAGATGCGGTCAGCTACGTTGCGACGACTGACCATCCAGAAATGCATCCTGGTCGGACCGCTGACATTTATGTTGGTGACCAATTGGTTGGCTTTGTTGGTGAAGTTCATCCAACGACGGCTAAAGCTTATAAGATTCGAGAGACCTACGTCTTTGAATTAGATTTGACCACATTGATTGCATTGCCAAAAGCCCGGCAGCAATATCAACCAATTTCGAAATTCCCAAGTATTACTCGGGATGTGGCGATGTTGATTGATGATGATGTGACGAATGCAACCGTAGTCGCCTTGATTAACAGGAAGGGTGGCGCCCATTTACGACAAGTTCAACTCTTTGATGTTTATAATGGTAGTCACGTACCAGCTGGCAAAAAATCGCTAGCTTATACGTTAACGTATCAAGACCAAAATGCAACGTTAGTCGATGATGATGTCACAACTGCTTTTGAAAAAGTACTGACAGCCTTGACGGACGAATTAGGTGCCGAAATCCGTTAGTTTGTTGATAGTCTGGATGAACGCCGAATGATTTTAGGTCATTCGGCGTTTATCGTGTGCCTAAGATACTAAAAAACCATAAAACTAATGGTGAACTAGTGCAAACTAGGCAACAGTTTTGTATAATTGATAAGATTAATCAATAAATGGAGGGGCGAGTCTTGAATAACAACCAGGATAACCAAGATCAAAAGAATCAAAACGATTCACAAGATCAAGGGGTAAATGAACCTAATCGTTCTGAACAAAAACAGCGGAAGTCATTTTCGAAGCACGTCATTGGTGGCGTTGTTGGTATTTTAATCGCACTTTTAGTCGTGATTGGGGTATTGGGTTACCGGTATTTTGATAATGCAACCCAGCCGTACGACAGTAGTGATAATCAGGTCGTCCAAGTTGACATTCCGTATGGTGCCAATGGCAAGAAAATCGCGGATATTTTGCAACGTGAAAAAGTGATTAAGAGTGGCTTCGTGTTTGAATATTGGACCAAGGCGCACAACTTATCGAATTTCCACGCAGGCTATTATCAGTTAAAGCCATCAATGTCGTTGGCTCAAATCGCGAAGGCTTTGAATAAGGGTGGTTCATCTGAACCCGTTCAGAGTTCAAGTGGTAAGGTTTTGATTGTTGAGGGTAGTCAGATCAAGACGATTGCCAAGACGGTGCAAAAACAAACTGATTTTACGTCAGCGGAATTTTTAGCCTTGATGAAAGATCAAACGTTCATTAAATCATTGGCCAAGAAGTACCCGCAACTATTGAATTCGGCAATGAGTGCTAAACAAGTTCGGTATCGCTTAGAAGGCTATCTATTCCCGGCAACCTATGTCGTTGGGAAAAAGACAACGTTGAAGCAGTTAGTGACACAGATGGTTTCTAAGACCAATGATGAACTAAAGCCATACTATGCCCAAATTAAAAAGTCGAAGATGTCCGTCCAAGAAGTGATGACATTGGCCTCCCTTGTTGAACGTGAAGGCAGTACGACTAAGGATCGACGTTTGATTGCCGGCGTCTTTTTAAACCGGTTAGATGCTAAGTGGCGCTTAGATTCTGATATTTCAGTGTTCTATGCGATCAACTCGAACAAGTCAACGTTAACTAATAAAGATTTGCAGACTGATTCACCATATAACCTACGATTGAACTTAGGATATGGCCCTGGACCGTTCAACAGTCCTAGCTTAACGTCGATTAAGGCCGTTTTAGATCCTGCCCAACGTAGTAAGGATTACATGTACTTCGTGGCAGATTTGAAGACTGGTGACGTCTACTATGCAAAAGACGCTGCGGGACACGCGGCCAATATTAAAAAGGTTTCAAAGCACAATGAAGCCGCTGAAAAATAAGAATGAGGCGTAACTTAAATGACTGAAAACAAACATCGCCGACCAGTAGTCATTGGGGTAACTGGTGGTTCCGGTAGTGGTAAAACTACGGTTAGCAATGCCATTTACAATCAATTATCTGGCCAATCGTTGTTGATCTTGCAACAAGATTCTTACTATAACGATCAAAGCGAAATGACAATGGCTGAACGACATGCTGTTAATTATGATCATCCGTTGGCATTTGATACGGAATTAATGATTAAACAAATCAAACAATTGCTAGATTATCAACCGATTGAAAAACCAGTCTATGACTATGAGCAGTATACTCGTAGTCAAGAGACGATTCATCAAGAGCCACGTGATGTGATTATCGTTGAAGGTGTTTTGATCCTTGATGACCAGCGGTTGCGCGACTTGATGGATATTAAGGTGTTCGTTGATACCGATGATGATATTCGCATTATTCGGCGTATTCAGCGTGATATTAAAGAACGTGGTCGGACGTTAGATTCTGTGATTGGGCAGTATCTAGCGACGGTCAAACCAATGTATCATCAGTTCGTGGAACCAACTAAGCGTTATGCAGATTTAATTGTGCCAGAAGGCGGCGAAAATGAAGTTGCCATCGATTTATTGACAACTAAAGTTCGCTCAATTTTATAAAAATAACGGCTTAACCAGCGCTATTTTGGATTTTGGAGTTTACTTTTAAAATCTGAAATGGTAGGCTGGTTTTTGATAACTATATTGAGTATTTGAGGAGTGAAACACATTGGCTGAAGATAAGACATATCCAATGACAGAAGAAGGGAAGGCCAAGCTTGAAAAGGAGCTTGAAGACCTTCGGATTAATCAGCGTCCAGAAATTATTAACCGCATTAAAATTGCACGTAGTTACGGGGATTTATCAGAAAATTCTGAATATGAATCAGCAAAAAATGAACAAAGCTTGTTAGAAAACCGGATTAAGACGGTTGAACACATGCTTCAATATGCTGAAATCATTGATAGTGATAAGATTGACGAAACGGAAGTCTCCGTTGGTAAGATTGTCACGTTCAAAGAGTTACCAGATGAAGAACCGGAAAGCTATACCATTGTTGGGGCTGCTGAAGCTGATCCAATGGTCGGCAAGATTTCTAATGATTCCCCAATCGCCAAGGGCTTGATTGGGCATCACGTTGATGAAGAGGTCTCCATCAACATTCCAGCCGGTACCATGACGGTTAAGATTTTAAAGGTTGAAAACGCGTAATTAAAAAAGGTTGTTTCAAGGTAGCACATATCTTGAAACAGCCTTTTTTAATTGGTGGTCAAATTGAGCTGCCTAGTAGTTGTTATTGAGTAATGAAAGTTGGCTATAAAAGATTGCTTGCTATGGACAATCATCCTGAGTGACACTGCTACCTATGAGTGACGAAAAATTACTTGAGATCGGCCGGTTTATGTCAGGGTGCCCATCTTTAGCGGGTAAGCTGGGGCTGACGAATGGAAAGGCCGGTCACATACTGTGTTGTCCTTAGGCTTAAGTACGGTAGCCGTGCGTATTGATGAAACAGTGTGCTGCATTACTGGCCTAAAGTTGTAGGGCCTAGTGATTAGGGCAAAAACGTCCAGGTTAACCGCATCTTAGCTGGTTGACCTGGACGTTTTTGAAGCCTGTCTTAAATATAAATAATTCGAAGTTCACCAAGTGAGACACTACCGCTTAGTGTGATACGCGGACCAACCGTAGTCGGGCTGCCTTCAAACGAAATGTGACCCATTGAATTACTGAGACTATCTTGTACTTGCCAAGTTTTTGGTAAGTACAACTCCAAGCTACCCAATGAGACGTCGACGTTAATGATAGCTTGATTTTCTTGGATATCAACGTCATCAAAATAAATTTTGGCACCGGCCATCGACACGTTCAGATTAGCAGAGCTAAAATGGTCACTGTGAACATAGCGGATACTATTGCCCAGGGATAAGTCTAAATTAACGTGGTCATCGCTAATTGTGCCCGTTGATGTATTATCATCACCGTGGTTATGATGATGATGGTCATGATGGTGATAACGATAACGTGGCCGAATTAATAGCCCTAGTCCAATGCTTAATAATAAGGCAGCACCCAGAATGGTCCATGGCACAAGTTTGGTAATACCAAGTGGCTGTGCGTAGATAATGGCTAAGAATGCAAGGGCAAAGACAACGCCCGGCATGTTTAAATAACGGAGACTACTAATTAGTGCGGCAATTAAAATTAAGGTTAGAAACAGGCTCCAGGCACTGACACGGAAGGTGAATAGGCCCAGTTGACTGACGACAAGGATCACGGCGCTTGCAATTAAGAAGACTGGCCAGAACCAATTTTTACGCATTTATAACAGTCCTTTCTGTTCAAGACATTGCTTGAGATCGTGGTAATAACGCCTCGAAGCATATAATTGTTTAGGTGAGTTGTGAAACGCAATCAGGTTACCAGTCAGCGTCTTAGTTAATGAATAAACCTGTTGGGTATTGACGATTGCTGATTTAGCGACCCGCATAAAGTGGGTTGGTAATTCAACACCCACAGCGCTCAGTGACCGGGGCACCCGGTAAACCTTGTCAATCGTGTGGGCAGCGACTTGATGACCCGTAGCTTCAATAAATAGAATCTGAGCGAGAGGCAACTGAATCAGTTGTCCTTGTTGTGAAACGGTTAACGTAGCGCTCATTACTGAAAAGTTTTCGAGGGCGGCAATGAGAGTGGCCGCCTCGGGATAGTCCGTTGGAATGTGAAGGGTGATCGTCGGCAATGTAATGTCAGGGTCGGGTTCAATGTTCACCTTCATGGGTTTCACCTCCTTGAATAATCTAAGTACACCATAAACTAAGGTATCTGTAAATCACGATTTCCTTAGTGGTCATATTAACAGCGCAAGTGGTCAATTGCTTGCTCACTGACTGGCAATGTTGCGTTTTGAGCGTAAAAAGGTCACAATAGCTGTAAACGATTTCAACAATGAGGTGGCAATAATGAAAATAACGATTACAGATGCGGCTAGTCAATGGTTTCATGACGATATGGGGGTTACAACGGGTAACGGCGTGCGGTTTTACGGTAAAACCTATGGTAAGACAGCGGTCCACAGTGGCTTTTCAATTGGAATTATGCGCGATGATGAGCCGCATCAACCGATTGCCATGGTTGAAAAAGATGGTGTTAATTACTATGTCAATGACCGTGACGAGTGGTTCTTCAAAGGGTATGATCTAACGGTCGATTATGATGAGCAAAACGATGGTCCTAAGTACGACTATATTCCTAATAACGAGTAAGTCGTAGCGTTGATCGGGTTACTATCAGATATAATTATTGCTGAAAAAATCAGTGCCACTAGAAGTTACAATTCTAGTGGCACTGATTTTTTAATGACTAATTGGTTAATTACAAAGCTTGTCGACGTCGGCGCCGAACAAGCACCCAGCCAACCGTTCCTAACGCACTGACCCCAGTAATGAGGCTACCAGTGACTAAAAATGGTGGCCGATACGTTAAAGTGACGGTGTGCTTACCTTTACTTAAAGGAACGGCAACAAAGGTATTGATCACTTTCTTGGTTGCCACCGTTTTACCATCGACAGTGGCGTGCCAGCCCTTAGAGTATGGAATGGTCGTCATCAGGACTTGATGTTGATGCTTAATATTGATCGTCCCGGTAATTTTACGACTCGAATGGGCCGTAATGTTCCAAGGCGACTGTTGAAGCTTATTAGCAGATTTCTTAAATTGGCTATTATTCAACTTGTAGAGGGTGAAGTTTTGTAACCAGAGAGAGGTCTTCTTCATCTGAATCCCAAAGGTGACGGTTTTACCCTTACTATTAGAAGCAACGTTAACGGCGATCGTGTGCCGGTAAGTTGGGTACTGCTTAAGCTCTTTACCATTAATATAGTAACTAGCATTCGAAGTTGTTAAGTTCTGTCCTAACGTGATGTAATAGGAATCATTCGTCGTAGGGGTGAACTTAAAGTAAACTGATCCTGTTTTAGCGAGATTTTGTTTGTTGAGTACGGCACCAGTCAGTGTAGTGACTTTTTTAACGTTTTGGAAGACCACTTCGTTAAAGTTTTCGGCGCTGATCAGCCCGCTGGTAGAACGATTAGCTAAAGTTTGGTAAATCAATTCTTGCCGGGCAATCGGATCACCAGTTGTTTTTGAAACTTTTAAGCTGGTAATCTTATCAGATGCCGCAAATCCTAATCCTAAGGCGTACGGATTTTTATAAGTCGTTACTTTGCTGGTGCTGAGCTTAGCCGACTGCTTGTAGTTCGTCAAATCCTTTTTCGTACTTGTTACCGGAATATAACTCCGATAATTAGTGTTATCGGTTTGGTCAGTTGGTACGGTCTTATCCATAAAGTACTGCATGTCGAGTAACGAATCAGTAATCATGGTCCCATTAGTGTAAGCAACCACGCCATCGCCATCTGGTTGACCAATTGAACCGAAGAAGTTCGGGATAATACTTTCAAAGGTTGAACTAAAGTGATCAGCACCATTATAAGCTGCTTGCATCGGATCATCTTTAGTTCGGGTGAAGGTCTTGCCAATCCGGTAAAAACCATTGTTGCTAGCTTTGATTTTATTAACCGCATTGTCAAGGACTTGCGTGTATTTCCCAAACTCGCTCTGTGACACATATGAAATGTTATTCAAGGAAGCTACCACGTTGATTGACATATCAGTCGCAACTAAGATTAACGCGACAATTTGATAAATTAGCCGTCGTTCCTTCGGTAGCGTTAAGAAAATCAAAGTAATGGCTGCTAAGGCAATCGTGATTAAAAGATTAGCTTTGGTAACGTAGCTGACTTTCTTAATGTTCAAGTAAATCGTTGTAAACAAAGCGACCAGCAATGCGAGCATCGTTAGAGCTTGCCAAAGTTTGATCGTTATTTTGTCTGTCAGCGCTTGGGCCCCAATCCAGACGATCCAGAAACAGAAGACAAAGGAGAAACGGTAGGGGTACCAAACTGGAAATTGGCCCGCATGCCACAATAAATCAAGTGGTTCGTAACAAAATGATAAGATAAGTGTTGCGGTCACAATCAAGGCACTCAACTTCACGGACCATTTGAACTGGCGCCGTAAGAAGAAGAGTACAAAGGCGAGGACTGCTAACCATGCCACATAGAAGTTCGGTTGACCGGATGGCATCTGATCAAAGTTGAAGGTACCAGTGACGAACTTGGCTAATATCTTCCAAGGTGCGTATTCAAGTTTCCAATGAATCTTGGTCACGTTATATTGAGCCTTACTTTGAACGAGCGCCCAGAAAGTTGGTAATAGCAACCATGCGGAGAATGCAACACCTAGCAGGCCGCCCCAAGCAAATTTGAGGGCGTGAGTTGCTAAGGTCTTCATGTTTTGCCAATACTTAGTTGCGCCATACAACCAGTACAAGCAACTAAATAAAATGACCATGTAGCCCATGTAATAGTTGTCAATCAACATGACGGCTAGCCAGCCGGCGAAGTAACGAACTTTACCAGTTGTAAATAAGCGTTCTAGCCCCAGAATGACTAAGGGTAAAATGGCGACGGTATCTAGCCAAATCATATTCAGTTGGTTAGCGACCATCCAGCCCATCAATGCGTAGGCGGTACTAAAAGTTGGCACCAACCAACCCTTTTGCGTCTGCGTTTTAGTCAGTAGCCAGGCGAAGGAAAGTCCTGCAAAACCGTACTTTAATACAGTGACGATAAAAATACCGGTAGTGATTGATTGACCAGGGAACAATAAGTAGATTAAATTAAAGGGACTCATCAAGTAATAAGCCCAGACCCCCACCATCTCGCCACCAATGGTTTTGGAGAAGGAATAGAAAAAGGCACTTGGGTCATGTAGCAGGGTATGACGGAAATAGGAAAATAAGTCAACGTATTGTTGGCCTAAATCGACCGTTAACAGACTACTTGATCCAAAGGGAGCCATGTGCCGATAAATAAAATAACCGGTCATGATCAGTAAAGGTAACCAAAAACTGATCCATAATGGCCATGTGTGTTTATCAAAAAAACGACGGAGTTTCAAAAAATGCCACCTCAATCTCTAATAATTCACAGCCAAACAGAAAAATAATCAAAAAAACATTAAAATCCGTAATAACGGCTGAAATTTTTATGTCTATCGTTTAGAATAACATAAGTATGGTATTTATCTAGGATTGCTAGTATCATCTGGTAAATTTTTGCGAAATGTTTACCAAATTAAGAATGGGAGCGCCTGAGAATTGAAATTGTTTAAGAAAATTACGATAAATCGTGATCCCAACAAGTCGCATATTCCATTTCGGCTGAACTTCTTGTTTTTTATTGTTTTCTTGTTATTTGCTGCGTTAATTGCGCAGTTGGCTTACTTACAAGTTGACTACGGACAGAAATTCCGAAGCACAGTGAATTCAGCCAATAATACGACGGCTACGGGAAACGTTCAACGGGGATCGATTTATGATTCAACCGGTCGGGTCTTAGTGGGAAATAAATCTCACCAAGCGATTCAATACACGAAGGGGCTGTCAGTTGCGTCAACTAAGATGTATGAAGTGGCGAACAAGTTAGGCGAGTACTTAACCATTCCAACGGATACATTAACGGATCGTAACTTGGCTGATTATTACTTAGCGGGGGCGGCGAATTTAAAGTCGGTTGCTAAGAAGGTCAAAACGTCTAGCGATGATGATGTTTTGTATGCACGGGAAGTTGCTTATGCGGAAAAACACATCATTAATAATTTAACGGCTACGCAAAAAAATGCGGCAGCGATTTATTATAAGATGAGTTCGGCATACTCTTTATCAACGGTTAATATCAAATCGACTGGTGTGACGAGTACGGAGCTTGCCGAAATCGGTGAGCACCAATCCGAAATGCCAGGGGTCAAGGTTGGGACTAGTTGGACAAGAAGTTATCCCAATGGGACTGATTTAAGTAGTGTACTTGGAACGGTCACGACTGAAAAGCAAGGATTGCCTAGTGATAGCATTAAGACGTTACTAGCAGAAGGTTATTCTCGTGATGATTCCGTTGGTCAAAGTCAATTGGAAAAACAGTATGAGAATGTCTTGCGTGGAACTAAGTCACAGACTGAAGTTAAGACACAGGATGGGGTCATCCAAAAGGAAATCAAGAAGTATGGTGGTCAAAAGGGTGACAACGTCCAACTAACGATTAATGCAAAATTCCAGAAGAAGGTTCAAAGTATCATTATGTCGGCTGCCAAATCTGTTGGTAGCGGGAACCCTTATTCACCAGGGGCGTATGCAGTTGTTTTAAATCCTAAAACTGGTGCCGTATATGCACTGGCTGGTGCTAGCCGTAACTTGTCGACTGGTAAAGTTTCTGAAAATGCTTTGGGCACTATCAATCAATCTTTTGTTATGGGTTCCGTTGTCAAAGGGGCTACGGTTATGGGGGCCTTACAAGATGGCGTTATTACGCCAACTAACAGCACCTTGACTGATACGCCAATTAAGTTAGCTGGGACGGCCGCTAAAACGTCGTGGTTTAATAAGACTGGTAATACAAACTTAGCTTTGAACGCTTCAACCGCTATGGAAGTTTCCTCTAACTCCTATATGATGCAACTGGCCATGAAGGAAGGCAACTTCAATTATGCTTCTGGCAAAGCCTTGACAATGTCTAATTCGATTTTCTCAAAACTTCGTGGTTACTTTAACGAGTTTGGGTTAGGGGTCAAAACTGGAATTGACTTGCCGGGTGAAGCATCTGGATACCAAGGTAGTTCGAGTCAATCACAAATTGGTAAGGCGTTAGACTTGTCTTATGGAAACTACGATGCTTACACGACTATTCAAGTTGCACAATATATCGCGACTATGGCTAATGGTGGGAGTCGGATTGCGCCGCACGTTGTGTCTGCTATTACTGGAACTAAGAATGATGGGACACAAGGTGTCGTTAAGACTAATGTAAGGTCGCGCGTGCTCAATACGATTGACGTGCCTTCATCTTATTTTGATGTGGTTCACCAAGGTTATTGGGATGTGGTTCATGGAAGCATGACACAAAGAACAGGTAGTGCGCTAGCTGATATATCTCCAGCGGTCGCAGCGAAGTCTGGAACTGCTGAAACATTCCATGGAACAACTTCAACGGAAACATTGAGCCTAGCCACGTATGCGCCATACAAGAATCCTAAAGTAGCAATTGCGATTGTATTTCCTGGGATGAATGACAGTACTACTAGTAAAATTAATATGACCACTGCGCAGGAAATTTACAGTGCGTTCTGGAAATATTATAGTAAATAAAAATGTGATTTTCCGTACCAGTATCTTAATTGATACTGGTATTTTTTAGTCATTAATGGTATAGTAGTTCAAGTTAAGGGTTCCGGCCCTGTAATATGCGAATGAGTTTGGAGGGTCAACAACATGCGGGTACACATTACACTTGAATGTACAGAATGCCATGAACGTAACTACTTATCTTCAAAGAACCGCCGGAACAATCCGGACCGGGTTGAATTTAAGAAGTATTGTCCACGGGAACACAAAGTGACATTACATCGTGAAACAAAATAACAACGGGGACTCCTGTTGTTTTTTCTGTAACATTGTCATCAGACAATGGGTTTCTCATTTGTTGGCAACTGCCAAATTGAATTTTCAATTTGACATGTTAATGAATGAGATTTTTTTATACCAATTTTATTTTTGGGGGTGTCGTACGTGGATAAAAAAACGTTTCGTAAGCAACAGCTGGAACGACTAAGCCAAATGACGTCGACGGATCGTCAGCAGCAAAATCTGGCGCTACAGACCCAACTATTTACTAGTTCAACTTGGCAAGCTGCACGGACAATCGCCATGACTATTAGTAGTGGGATTGAAGTGGCAACTCGCCCATTGATTGAACATGCGTGGGCGGATGGTAAAATGGTGGTTATTCCAAAGACATTGCCAAAGCGACAAATGGCATTTTACCCTTATCAGGAAGCTAGCCAGCTTGAACGGACAGCTTTTGGTATTTTGGAACCTGTTTCGGGTGAACCGGTGTCTAAGCAACAAATTGGTTTAATATTGGTTCCTGGTCTTGGATACAGTCGTGATCAGCGCGCCCGCATTGGCTTTGGCGGTGGTTATTATGATCGCTATCTAGCCGATTATACTGGCAAGAAGTTGACGCTTGCTTATGACCAGATGGTCTTTGAACACGCCGAGTGGCCAGTTGATCGATACGACGTCTTATTGGACGAGCTTTTGGTGGCAGGGGATGAACAACATGACAAGAATTAGACGTTGGTGGCAAACCGAACCAGCAATCACCCAGGTTTTATTAGGAATTACGGTAGCTGTCTTTTTGATTGAATGGTTGATGGGTGACGGCGCCATGTTGGTTTTTAATTCGCTAGGTGCTAAAAATAATCAGGCAATCGTGGCCGGTCAGTGGTGGCGTTTTGTGACACCGATGTTCTTACATATGGGACTCACACATATTGCACTGAACGGCGTTGTGATTTACTTTATGGGGATGCAAATTGAAGCGATGTACGGCCATTGGCGAATGCTGGCGCTTTACATGTTGGGTGGCATTAGTGGTAACATTATGAGTTTTGCACTATCCAGCAATCAGTCAGTTGGTGCTAGTACGGCTTGCTTTGCCCTATTCGGCGCTTTTTTGACGATTGGCGAATCGTTTTGGGAAAACCCAGTAATTCGGCAATTAACGAACCAGTTTTTATTATTGACGGTTTTGAATCTGGTGTTCGATATGTTCTCTAATGGTATTGATATTTGGGGGCATGTTGGGGGCCTTGTGGGTGGCTTTTTACTGGGCTACGTACTGGGTGTACCACGGATTGGCAAGATTGCACCATTGAAGCGAGTCGTGGCGGCAGTTGTTCTAATTATTGGCTGGTTAGCGTTATTAAAAATGGGTTTTACAAATGTTAATTTAACTGTATAATTAATCGAGGATATGCACATGAAAACACTTTACGACGTCCAACAGTTACTTAAAAAATTTGGCGTGTACGTGTACGTGGGTAAACGGATTTGGGATATTGAACTAATGGCAATTGAGATTGATCATCTCTATCAAGCTGGTGTGATTGACCCGAAGATGTATGCGCGCGTTAAGCTCGTATTGAGTCATGAGCACCGGATAGAAGCAGAACACGCCCGTGAAGACGCGGCGCATGACTAATTGGAGGGATTTAGCAACATGGAACGTAAGTTAATCGGAGTCGACCTTGGTGGCACGACAACTAAGTTTGCCATTTTAACGGAAAATGGTGATATTCAACAAAAGTGGAGTATTGAAACCACGATCTTAGATGAAGGGGCACACATTGTACCTAACATCATTGATTCCATCAATCATCATATTGATTTATACAAGATGGATCGTTCACAGTTTATTGGAATTGGGATGGGTACTCCTGGGACTGTTGATTTGGATAAAGGCACTGTTATTGGGGCCTATAACTTAAACTGGAAGACTTTACAACCGGTTAAAGAACAAATCGAAAAAGGAACGGGCATCAAGTTTACTTTGGATAACGATGCGAATGTTGCCGCACTCGGCGAACGTTGGAAAGGCGCTGGTGAAAACGGCAGCGATGTTGTCTTTGTAACTCTTGGAACTGGCGTTGGTGGTGGTATCATTGCCGATGGCCGTTTACTGCATGGTGTTGCGGGTGGCGCCGGTGAAATCGGCCATGTGACGGTTGAACCTAATGGCTACATGTGTACTTGTGGCAAGAAGGGTTGTTTGGAACAGTATGCTTCTGCAACAGGTGTGGTGCACGTTGCCCGTGATATGGCTGAAGAATTCTCCGGTGATTCTAAGCTGAAACAATTATTAGACAATGGTGAAGAAATCAGCTCGAAGATTACCTTTGATTTAGCTAAAGACGGCGATGTCTTGGCTAAGCGAGTTGTTGACCGTGTTTCCTATTACTTAGGGCTGGCTTTAGCTAACGTTGGTAATACGATGAACCCATCGTCAATTATTATCGGTGGTGGCGTTTCAGCGGCTGGTGATTTCTTGTTGAACCAAGTAATCAATTATTTCAAACAATTTACGTTCCCAACAATTCGTGACACAACGGCTTTGAAGTTAGCAATCCTGGGTAACGATGCTGGGGTTATCGGTGCTGCTTCGCTAGCTCAGCGGTTTATTTAAAGTAATGATAAGGAAGCTTAGAAGTGATTTCTGAGCTTCTTTTTTATGATGATATTCTAGACTAGTTATTAACGATCTGAAAATTAAATGGATTAAATTATCGATGGGAGGCCGGCGATGTCAAACCTATTATTATCCTCACGCGCGTTTTGCCATGTGACATTGACACACGCTTTTCTAGCTTTAGTGTCCCCGGTTGATCGTACAACTGCGAAGATTGTGATTATTGTTAATTCGGTCAACAACGGTAAAAAGCATCCCAAAATGTTGGAATTGCAACAAACGGTGCGACGACTTGGTTTCGTGGACGTTCAGCTCTTAGATGTGTTAACGGATGACTTGACAGTGCTAGATACAGCGACTGCCATTATCTTGAATGGTGGTTACGAGTTTTTGCTGTTAGAAAATTTACGGCAGATGCACTTGTTACAGCGGCTACGACAGTTGGCATTGGCTGGCAAGCCCATTTATGGGATCAGCGCGGGGGCTATCTTGTTAGGCCCTGATTTGGATCTATATGCACAACTGTACCCTGAAGATAACACCGAACGGCTGACGACGACAACGGCGATTGGCGCGACGACTATTCGAATTTACCCGCATTATGAGGTTCATTGTGAGCTTAACCCACAATTGCCACACCTAATCGCTGATTGGGAGCGGCAAACCGGCGTATCAGTCACCTGTCTGACTAACGATCAAGGTTTATTATTGCAGGGATCACGGGTACAGCTGATTGAACGAAGTAGCAGTTGAATCACAAGTTTTAGGTGGCTACAGCGGTTACTATTAGATGCAGAATAGCGTTAAGACTGCATTGCATTGGTTTACGATATTCATAATGCTGGCACCTAAGCCAAGCTTTACTTAGATATTAATCGATTGCAAGTATTAATTGATGATATCAAAGAGTGTGGGATCGTCAATAAAGGTTAAATCAAGCCTTTTACCGCTTACCCCTAGTAAAAGTAAGCGGTTTTGTGTAAAATAGGTAAGTAGAAATTAGGAGGGATAACGTGGTTTTAGGTGCATTGAGCGGTCTGACTTATGTTAACATTGTGTTAGTTATCATAATTGCGGCCTACTTTATTTATGAGTTGTATAGTTACATTCGGCGGCGACAAGTGTCCACGATGCTGGACGAAGAAGCCTTTCAGGCAGGAATGCGTAAAGCACAAGTTGTTGATTTACGTGAAAAGAAAGAGTTCGATGCGGGCCATATTTTAGGTGCGCGAAACATCCCATTTAACAGTTTGAAAGTACGGATGAATGAACTTCGTAAGGACATGCCGATCTATGTTTATGATCAAACCCATACGTTAAGTACACGGGCCGTGGTAACATTAGCTAAGAATGGCTATTCACAGCTCTATATTTTAAAGCCTGGCTATGCGCGTTGGGAAGGTAAGACGAAAAAAGCGAAGTATTAAAAAATGGCGGCTAGAACAAAAACTTGTTCAGCCACCATTTTTTAGTTAATTAACCGTTGTGAGCAGAGCGACTTTTGCGCATTGCCTTTTTACGGTTTTCTTCGAATTTGTTTTCTTGGTCTTCAATGGGGTCAACAACTTGCTTCTTAAATGATAAGACGGAACCGATTACGGCACCAGCAGTTGCGACGACTCCAAACAAGAAGCCACGGGTAAATGATTTCATTAGTAAAACCTCCTAGCTATTGTTAGTTTTATTATGCTTGTTTTACGTGGAGATAGCAATCAATTCAAACTAAATTTTAAAAAAGTGGGGTGAAAAGTGATGCTCACCAAGATTATTGCACACCGTGGTAGTAAGGGCACCCGGCCAGAAAATACGTTACCCGCATTTATTGCGGCGATTGAGGATGGTGCGGATGGCATTGAGACGGACGTTCACCTGTCACGAGATGGTCACCTGATAATTATGCACGATGAACTTGTTGACCGCACGACTGATGGGAACGGTCGCATCGTTGATCACACGTTGGCAGAACTAAAGCAGCTAGATGCAGGTCGTAAATATAGCCCGGCCTATGCGGGGACGCCAATTCCAACGTTAGATGAAGTGGTTCAGTTATTGATCCAGCGAAATTTTACGGGTATTTTTAATCTAGAAATCAAAACGAACAAAATTCATTATGAAGGTATTGAAGACCTTGTCGCGGATTATTTCAAGCATCATCAGGTACCATTTACACTGGTCTATTCGAGCTTTTATGGTAAGTCGATTGAACGATTGCATATTTTGCAGCCCGATGTTGAATCGGATAGTTTATTTAAGACCAAGGTTCAAACCGCTAAGCGGCTACATGCGCAGCATATTGTTTTAGGTTATCACCCAGATATTCGTTGGGTTCGCTTTCACTGGTTTTTACTTCCCAAGGTTCAGCTACGGCCGTGGACGGTTAATACCGCACGTGATATGCGGTTTTGCTATCGGCATCGCTTTGCGGGGCTGATTACGGATTATCCGGGATTGGCGCGTGAAGTTCGCAAACAAATTCAAGGAGGTTAAGTGAGTGACGGCAACAACTAAATATAAGGTATTATTAATTGCAGGTCCGACGGCAGTAGGTAAGACTGCATTATCACTAGCACTGGCAAAGCAGTTGAATGGTGAGATTATCTCTGGGGACTCAATGCAAGTTTATCGTCATTTAGACATTGGTACGGCTAAAATTATGCCGGCTGAACAGGCCGGCATTCCCCATCATCTAATCGACATCAAAGATGTCAATCAGCGTTTTACGGTTGCTGAATTTGTTAGTCGGGCCACGACATTGATTAATGGAATTAGTGCTCGCGGCAAGTTGCCGATAATTGTCGGTGGCACTGGCTTTTACTTACAATCCTTACTGGCAGGCTATCAATTTGGACCAGCCGATAAAGCCCCTGATATGACGTATCGACAGGTTTGGTTTGACCGAGCAGCAGTTGAAGGGCCCCTGGTGGCGTGGACAGCACTCCAAGAGCGTGATCCGCGAGCGGCGGCCGCCATTGCGCCTGCTAACCTGGTTCGCGTTGTTCGTGCGCTAGAATACCAGCATACGACCGGTCAACGGTTTTCTGATCAAGCCGATACGGTCAGTGAGACGCTTGATGCCTACACATTATGTCTTACGGCGGACCGGACACTATTGTATAACCGGATTAATCAACGTGTTGATCAAATGGTAGCAGCAGGATTGGCACAGGAGGCGCGCTGGTTGTTCGACCAAGGTGGGGCAACTATACCAGCCGGCAAGGGTATCGGTTATCATGAGTGGTTCCCATATTTTGATGGGGAACAGTCGCTTGATGAGACGATTGCGGCTATCAAACAAGATTCACGACGCTACGCAAAACGGCAATTGACTTGGTTCCGTAATAAGATGACGGTTGATTGGGTCAACTTATTGGAACACCCCGAACTACGAGCCTCAATTGACCAGCAGCTAGCTAGTTGGTTAAGCTAAATTATAAATTGGTATACCTTTGATAAAACGTGTGATATTTTCTAACATGAATGATTGACATTCAATGATAACATTGCTAATATTAAGTCTGTATTAAAGAGGAGGGTCGTTATGAAGGAAAAGGAACTGCGTCGCTCGTTAGCTGTCTTACCAATTGGTACGGTTATGAAGCTGACCGATTTGTCCGCACGACAAATTCGTTACTATGAAGAGCAGGCATTGATTACGCCGGAACGTAATGCTGGTAATCGGCGGATGTTTTCGTTAAATGATATTGATCGGTTACTTGAAATCAAGGATTTTTTAGCGGATGGCATCAATATGGCAGGAATCAAAGAAATTTATGCGCGCCAAAAGCAGCGGGCTGAACAGAAACAAGCTGATTTGGCTAAGCCACTAACTGATCGCGATGTGCGCCGCATCCTTCATGATGAATTCCTGAATCTCGGAGGTTTGCAGTCCGACAAGGGTCCCAATTATCCGGCACGTTAAGGTATTTGCATCCGTTAGTCAATAAATTTAAGGAGCGATTTTCATGGCAAAACAGTCCTATTCAAAAGACGATATCCGCCGCATCGTCAAAGAAGAAAACGTTAATTTTTTGCGGTTAATGTTTACTGATTTATTTGGCACAATTAAGAACGTTGAAGTTCCGGTTTCACAACTCGACAAACTTTTGGATAACAAGTTGATGTTTGACGGTTCATCCATCGATGGTTTTGTTCGGATCGAAGAAAGTGACATGTACCTGTATCCTGACTTGTCAACTTGGTTGATCATGCCTTGGAATACGGAACATGGTAAAATTGCACGGATCATCTGTGAAGTTTACACCGCTGACCGTAAGCCGTTTGAAGGTGACCCACGGAACAATTTGATTCGTGTCTTGAATGACATGCGGGAAGCAGGGTATACGTCATTTAACTGTGGGACTGAACCTGAATTCTTCTTATTTAAAATGAATGAAAAGGGCGAACCAACGACTGAATTGAACGATAAGGGGAGTTACTTTGACTTATCGCCAATGGACTTGGGTGAAAATTGTCGTCGGGATATTGCACTTGAACTCGAACGTCTTGGCTTTAACGTTGAGGCCAGTCATCATGAAGTTGCTCCTGGTCAGCATGAAATTGATTTCAAGTATGCGGATGCGTTGTCGGCGGCTGATCATATTCAGACGTTCAAATTAGTTGTTAAGACGATTGCTCGTAAGTATAATTTGTGGGCAACTTTCATGCCTAAGCCGTTAAACGGTGTTAATGGTTCCGGGATGCATGTGAATATGTCTTTATTCCATGATCAAGGGAATGCTTTTTACGATGCAAATGACAATAATGGCTTAGAATTGTCATCCGATGCTTATCATTTCTTAGGTGGCTTGATGAAGCATGCGCGTTCTTACACGGCTGTTACGAATCCAACGGTCAACTCATACAAACGGTTGGTTCCAGGATACGAAGCACCAGTGTACGTGGCTTGGTCAGCCTCTAACCGGTCACCAATGATTCGAATTCCAAGTGCACGCGGCTTATCAACACGTCTTGAATTACGGAGTGTGGATGCATCAACTAATCCATATTTAGCCTTTGCAGCAGTGCTGGAAGCTGGCTTAGATGGTATCAAGAATGGCATCGAACCACCAAAGAGTGTTGATCGTAACATTTATGTCATGGATGAAGATGAACGTGCAGCAGCTGGTATCGATGACTTACCATCAACGTTACACAACGCCCTGAAAGAATTCCAGACAGATCCAACAATGAAAAAAGCGTTGGGGCCACATATTTATCAGAGTTTCTTGGAAGCTAAACGGCTAGAATGGGCATCATACCGTCAGCAAGTTAGCGAATGGGAACGTGATCAGTACATGGAACTGTATTAAATAACGAATTAAGATTAAAGTAAGACGGTTAGGGCACCTTAAATGGCGGACTAGCCGTTTTTGTTATAAAATTAGTAAATTGTGGTGTTAGCCTTTATTAATGCATCAATTTTCGGTAACATTAAGAATAGCAATGCAATTCAGCAAGTTTTCAATTATTATTGATTGCAAGGAGATTATTATGGAAAAACAAAATCAGCCTGATCTTGAAAGACAAGATCAACCTACGCGCGCGCTTACGAAGCGACTTCAACAAAAGTTAGACTATGTAACTACGGTGCGCCAAGCAATTACGGCTGGTGACGACCGGTTGATCTATGAATTGATCGATGGTGACCATTATCACCAAGCCTTACTTAATGAGGAACCGGATCCAACCCGTAATGCCCAAGTGGATTTAATTACGGATGTTTATCCGGCAATCAGTCACTACTTGAGTACTAAGTTAATTGATTATTTGGCTCATGAATACCCATTCTTCTATTATGAGGAAACGCAACTCGGTGAGTTTCAGATTTATTTTGGTAACTGGTGGGATCGGCGACGCTTTGGCAAATTAAACGTGTTAAAAGTGGCGTTTGAATTCAGTTCAGAAGAATATAATAAATTACAAAAGACTTTTGAATTGGCGCCAGCCCATAAGCGATTTAATACAGACCGTATTCAACAGATCTCGGCTGGTAGTGATCAGCTCCAGAAGCTAATTGACGCTCAATCAGAACGAGATGCTCAAAAAGAAGAATTACGCAAGCAACTGAAAGAAAACGGGCAACGTAACTCGTTGTTTGATTCTGGCCGGATCAAAGAAGAACGCCAACAAATTATTGATCAATTATCTAAGTTGGCCGATGAAGATGAACAGGCCAACAATGCCCACGCCACTATGAAAGATAATGAAGCTAAGATTTTAACGCTTTCTAAGGAAGATACGATTTTAGCTTACGAAAAGCAAGCGATTGAAAACGCCTTTAAGAGCTTTGAGAATTTTAATGAGCGTAATCGTAGTCTTTATGTGGACTACTTGACCACGCTGATCGGGAAGGCGCAGGTAGCGGCTGATGGCGAATAATACGGACAAACAGATTGATACGGCAACATTGAGTACCCATGGTAAGTTGAGTACGTTCAACGAAGGTCTTAAAAAAGGACTCGCTAATGGTGAAAAGTTCACAGCTCTCATGGATCAATTGATTGACACGGCTGATGGCGAGACTTTATTAGCTGCTGCGCAACAGTTAGCGGATTTTAAACTAGATACGGCCTACGTGACGTTCCCACACCAATATCAAAATGCGGATTATTACTTGATTTTCATGAGCCGGTTATTAGGGATGCATGGTGATGAACAAGCCGTACTGAACTCACAACGGCATACTGAAGCTTTATACCATGTTTACGGCGCGTTGACGGATGATTATACATTCTTGTACCAAGTTGTTGATAAGGGGAATGGCGGTGCCTATTACCGCGAACAAACGACTGGTGAAAATTTATTTTATATTCATTTAGAACGGCGCTTATTGCGATTCAATAGTTCGGCGTTTACAAATTTATTTATTAATAAGTTGTTGTTAAAAGGGACGGGCGTTGATCAAATCAACGTGGTGCTAGCAACGCTAATTAAGTTTGGACATTGCTTACAAGATGATTTTGGCTTTAATGTCGATTTCAATATTTTGGACGTGGCTAATGTGGCCAAATATGAATTACGTGCTGCTGACCTTGATCGGGCGATTGTTGATAAATTATTCGTAAGTGCCGCTGAAAACGATTATATGTTACGCAATTCGCAACACGGCCAGGGTGCTCAAATTGAACTGCGGCCAGGCTTGACCGTTGATATTTTTGATGCGGCTGAGGCTGATGGAAATCGAAAATGGGTATTAACTGTCCATGATCCTGAACAAGCAGTCTCATGGTTTGATGTGTTGTTGCATTTTGGTTTTATGCGTGATTGGTACTTGGATAATATTGATTCGCTAGAAATAAAAGCGGATCCATTAGTATTTGCTTAAGTAACGGAGGAATTTGATGCTAGAATTAACAACGTTATTGCAACAATCAATCCGCTTAGATCGTGATATTACAGCGCGTCAGCAGATTCATTGGCGGCCACGAGAACGATTGCAAAATGCAATGGTTTCGCTGGACGTGGAACTAGCTGAGATGGCGAATACGTCGGAGTGGTTTAAAGTTTGGAAAATTCACCGAGGCAAGGCTGACCCAGATAAGACACACCGGGAAACTTTGTTGAATGAATATGTGGATGCCATGGATTTCTTTTTTCTTGTTTCGGCTATTCAACAGTGGACACATTTAATACCAGTTACGGCAGAACAATTGACCAGTATCACGTCCAAGCCAACAACGGATTTGAACAAACAGTATTTAGCAATTAAGCATTTATTATATGATGCCTACTTTAATCATCGTCAGGAAAGCTATCAGCACGCTTGGCACGTTTTCTTAAAGATCGGTTTAGTTGACTTTGGGTTTGATCAAGATGAGATTCAAGCAGCTTTTACCGCTAAAAATCATGTTAATGAGCAACGTCAAGCGAATAACTATTAAAAATAACCTAATTACGCGAGCAGTTCACGTAATTAGGTTATTTTTAAGCATCGGCGATTAATTGTGCCTCGTTATCTTTATCTTGAGCAACCAGCTCATTGACTTGGTCGATCAGTGTTTGTCGCTGGTCAAGATCATCGTCGCATTCAAAGAAAGCGCCGAGTTCTTCAGCTAGGGTGTCTTTGCCCGCATCCATATACCGGAAGTCATGACTCGTAATCGTATAGTGCTGCTGATCTGGCATCCGCACAATCACGCAACCAGTGGCTGATTTTCCCTTGGACGCTTTGTCAGTGAATTCCACGGCTAGCACGTAGGGAGCGTCGGTTGAACGATCCTTGATGGCGTGAGCGATATTCCTAGTAATTGCTTCAAGTTTCAATTGTTTCACCTCAGAATATATTATACGCACTATTGAGGCGGGATGCGAGAATTGTTTTAGTCTAAGCGTTGTTCGGCCTTGCGGTTCTGTTCAGCGTAAAAGATATTGAAGGCGCGGTGGGCACTGATGACGAGGCGGTAATGATGCTGCGCGACTAACAGATTATTACGGAATTCAAAAGTGTCGCGGCCTTGTTGAATAAACGTTAGGGTGTCGTTGAGATAGATATTATTAGTTAAGCCATGGCGTAAAAGCATTGTTGATTCCCCCAGTATTCGATAAATTGATTGTACTACTTTGGTGGTGCGCGCTGCTGGTGAGGGCACTTGATTGTAAATTGTTGATGTAAACTCGGTTAATTAAGAAAAATGGTTAACCAATGCTTAAATGAAATATAGAAGTACTCAATTTTGAATGAATGTCGGTGTTTGATAAAGCCTGTGATTTTGTTATTTAATTGTCAGGCTGGTAATAATATTATGACAGTTCATGGTTCTAAATCACAATAAGCGAGTTGTGATTTAGAACCAAAAAGCAATCCTGTCAAAGACGGTTTGACAGGATTGCTTTTTTGATTATTTACATGCGGGTCGCTATTAATGTCACGAGTGAGACTTGAACTCACAACCCTCCGCTTAGAAGGCGGATGCTCTATCCAGTTGAGCTACCGTGACAACAACAAGATTAATTATAGTTAAGAAGCGGAAGTGTGTCAATTTTTATTTGGCTTTTCGTTAATCTGAAATGCTAAAAATGACAGTTGGCATGAAGGATTTTTTTGAAATGTAATATTTGTAACAAAAAGAAACTGAATTTAAGTAAGTGCTTTTAGCATTAGGTATAGTAATAATATGAGCTGATGAAATTGAAATTAAAAATGGTGAAATTGTAAAATCATGTGATTGCCGAAATTTAGATGCGATAAAACAACACTATGTAAATGCTGTAATAGCGGTAACTAAACCTCGTCGTAATCAGTTTGATTTTTTAAAAATTGGTATTACATATTGGTATCGAAAAAGCTAATTTGGCCAAGAATATTTAAGAAAAGCTAAAGAAACTAACAAAACTGACTAAAATAGTTTATTTTGCTTGAAATGTTTCTGTAACAAAACGATAATGATCACGTAACAAGGAAGGAGAATTCTTATGGGTTCAGTATTTGCAATTGTCGGTATCATCGCCATCGCTGGTGGGATTCAATATTATTCAAACTTTGTTGCCAAAGAAAATGCAAGCAGTAAGCATTTCACTGCTTCCCGTAATGACCGTTAGTCAACGGGAGTTCTTGAACTTGCACATTGGCATTATACAATCAATCAATTAAAAAAGAACTGCTCACTATAAGATGAGCAATTCTTTTTTAATTACTTGATTTTTGGTGTTTTTTCGATGGTGTCAGTCTTGCCGGCAGCCCAACGTTGGATAGCAGCAACTTCTTTTTCGCGACGAATGCGCTTTTGCTTCCCAGCAACTGGCCGACGTGATGCCCATGTGTTATATGGTTTTGCAACAACAGTCATAAGAGTATGTCCCTCCTTTGATTAGTCCAATAACGACTATATTAAACAAGAATAGTGTACATTGCAACCGAATTAACAGGAAAAGCCAGACTTTTCCCAAAAATTGCATTATTAGTATAACGGTTATTTCGGTCGCTTGTCAAGATAAAATCCTTTACAGCGTGCATAAAGGTCTTTTTTACTATTCGTTAACAACGCATTGTACTAGTAAATTTGTCATGAATCATGATTAAAACAGGCCAGTTAGTTGGATTACTATTCGTCATTAATATGTGCGTTCTAGGCCGACCTCCGGGGCTGGGTGCCAATTGCTGGAACAGGGCGGACGTCGATTTGAACTCACGCAGAAGCCCACTGCGCAATTTCAAATACGAGTCTTCTTCTAGCCCGGGAACACCACCCGGACAAGAAGAACTTCGCCCTTGAGCATTGTCACCCAGCCCCTCCAGTCTCAAATCTGCGCGGAGCCGTGAGTTGAGACCGAGCATTGTCTAGCCTACAAATTAATGAGGTTTGCATTAGTCCGTTGGCATGGTAAGCACAGGTTTCAGTGGTACCGAGCACGTTTCAGGGCTGCTCGAATGGCTGATAAACGATCACGCTGCTTGGTACAATTGATTGTGGAATAGTTGTTGTGTGGTACTTTTAGCTAACCATGGTGTTAGTCTAAGTCAGTTGTTTGAAACGCTTAATTATTAGCATGGTAACTAAAAAACGAATAGCTGATTGCAGTTACTACCAACCCAAACAATTGCAGCTTAAGCTGTTGCTGTATATGAAACAACGACTAGTTTAATTAAAGTTGAGCCCATCAATAACTGCCATTTAAATACAATCCCGGCAGGAATGCCTGGAAGTCGGCGTAAAACGCGCTAATTAAATAATTTTTCTCTAAATTGCACGGCTCTTCAGCGGGGCTCAGCTGGTAGCTTTTAAACTTAGAAATAACCATTTTTAATTATGATTCATGACAAATAATAACTAGCACAATGCTTATTAACTGTAAATGTGTAGCCATAGACATCAAGGACCGCGATATTAACGGTTGATGCGATTGGGTAAACATGCAAGTCTGCCATTGTCTCGTTAAAGATAATCGTAAAAGTTGTTTAGATGTGATGGGGTGTTAGACGGAATTGAACTATTTGTCCGGCTGATTATCATCTGTTAGACGTTCCTGATAATTAATGTTATATTAGTTATGAAACGAAAGTAGGGAGCGAATATGAGCCATGAAATGGATCCGCGCGTCGATAAAACTCGGCGCCGTTTGCGGCAAGCATTAATTACATTATTACAGACAGAAACCGTTGATAATATTTCTGTGCAGAAGCTGACGAGTACCGCCTCGATTACACGGGGAACTTTTTATTTACATTATAAAGATAAACCAGCATTTGTTGATCAGGCTTTGGATGACTTGGTCAGTGAATTGTTCGCGGCGGCAATCGTAACGGTTTCGGTGAGCGATATTATGACGAATCCACTTGATCCGTTGCAACGCGTACAAGTTTTCTCATTGTCAAAGGCGTTATCGTATATTAGTCAGCACGCCGAAGCGTTTGAGACGTTATTGTTAGATCAACGCCAGTTAGCAGTTAATCAGCGGATCAATCAGCAGATGACGACGTGGATGACGAAATTTTATCATGACTTTGAAGACCAGTTTGCAGATTTGGAAGTGCCGGTTAGTATTCAAGTTGCATACTATGTGGCTGCTACGGTCGGTTTGATGACCGATTGGCTGGCCAATGATATGATCTATACGCCACATTATTTAACTAAGTGCATCAAGAAGATGCACCATCTGATGGCGGTCGGTAGCATTAGCTTTACGGACTTTTTTGTAAACTGAAATCAATCCTTGACTATTATGAAAAAATTTGATAATATTTTCCTGTTGTATTTGTGGACTTCTACAGCTACAACCGCACGGATTGAGTCTTAAGTTCAGCAATGGCACTTATATTCGGCGAGTCTAAGTGATTCATAATTTAAGGAGGTGCACAAACGTGTACGCAATTATTGTAACTGGTGGTAAACAATATAAAGTTGAAGCAGGCCAAGCAATTTACGTTGAAAAACTTGACGCTGCAGCTGGCGACAAGGTTACTTTTGATCAAGTAGTCTTTGTTGGTGGTGACACAACTAAGGTTGGAACGCCGACTGTTGATGGTGCGACGGTTGAAGGTACTGTTGAAAAGCAGGGCCGTGACCGTAAAGTGGTTACTTTCAAGTATAAGGCCAAGAAGGGCCAACATACGAAGAAGGGTCATCGCCAACCATACACTAAGGTAACGATCGACACAATTAATGCATAATTAAGAAAGTAGGCATTCCTTATGATTCAGGCAACCATTTCTCGTAATGCAACCGGTCAAGTGACCGCTTTTAAATTGACGGGACATGCTGATTCAGGTGCTTATGGACAAGACATCGTTTGTGCGGCGGTTTCGGTGTTAGCAATTAGTACAATCAATGGGATTGAACAAGTTGCCCACTTACAGCCCGCAGTGCAAAGTGATGAAACTAATGGTGGGTTACTAATTGCAGATTTTACTAAGTTAGACTTAGCAAATTCCCAATTACAAACTTTACTTGAAAGTTTCACACTTGGTTTGAACGATGTGGCCACGAATTACGGTGATTATATCCGGGTTCGTGAACAAACAAGATAACCACATTCGGAGGTGGACTTTACTATGTTAATGAACTTGCAATTCTTCTCTCACCATAAAGGTGGCGGTTCAACTGCCAACGGTCGTGATTCAGCTGGTCGGCGTTTAGGCGCTAAGCGGGCTGACGGCCAAACTGTTAAGAATGGTAACATTCTTTATCGTCAACGCGGAACCCATATTTACCCAGGTGTAAACGTTGGCCGTGGTGGCGACGATACATTATTTGCAATGGCTGACGGTGTCGTTCGTTTTGAACGCAAAGGTCGCGACAAGCGCCAAGTATCTGTTTACCCAGCAAAATAATTTTTGAAGAGCCTCTGCATGGAGGCTCTTTTTTTGTGAAACAATCCGGGCAGGCGTGCTAGTTAATCAGTTGTTAGCCAACGCTGCGGGCTAACCGATGTATCGCTGGTTAGTGGGCTTCAACAAATCGTTACCTTCAGCTTTTAGAAAGTTTGGTATAATAAAGCATGGGTTATGATGGGAGTGACGATATGAAGAGTCGAGTTGAACGGTTACAAAAACAGTTTGATCAGTTAAAAATTGATGCGTTCTTAGTCTCGAGTGAGGCTAATTTACAATATTTAACAGGAATGGCGGATATGGCTGGTGATGGTTATTTATTGGTGCTGGCCCAGGGTGTTTACCTGATTACGGATGCCCGTTATCAAACAGCCTTTGCTGATCAGTATGATGATCAACACTTAATCATTACTCGTGACTATCTGGGGGCAGTTTGCGATATTATTGCAAACACGCACACGGGGGTCATGGGTTTTGAAGCCGATATTCCATATGCCGCATACAGTTATTTGGACGAGAACTTGGTCAGTGATTTGGTAGCCTTACCAGACGTGGTTGATGATCTTCGAATCACGAAGAGTTCTGATGAAATTGACCGTCTACGAGCGAGTGCTCACTTAGCGGATGCTGGCTTTGAATATGTCACAAGTATTGTACGGCCAGGGATGCGCGAAGTTGATGTCAGCAATTTACTAGATGCGTTTATGCGGACGCACGGTGCTAGTGGGCCATCGTTTACGACGATCGTGCTCGGTGGCGCGCGGGCGGCTTTGCCCCACGGAACCGCCTCTAAAGCTGTTTTGGCAGCCGGTCAACTTGTGACGCTTGATTTTGGTTACTTCTTAAATGGTTATACGTCTGATATGACACGGACGTTTGCATTAGGAACGCCAGATGCGAAGTTGGTCACAGCTTATCAGGCAGTTCAAGCAGCCCAACAAGCCGTGGTTGACCAAGTCAAAGCGGGGGCGGCAACCGCCCAGTTGGATGCCGTGGGCCGAGATTTACTGACGAAGGCCGGTTATGGTAGTGCTTTTAACCACGGAATGGGCCATGGCATTGGCTTAGCCATACACGAAGGCCCGTTGATTTCCAAAAATACAACGGCAACCTTAGTTGCAAATAGTGTCGTGACCGTGGAGCCCGGGGTGTACTTCCCAGATTTAGGCGGAATGCGGATCGAAGACGATGTCTTAGTGACCACCGATGGGCATGAAAGATTGACGACAGCGACCCGGGATTTACTGATTTTATAGTTAAGACAGTTGCCACAGCGGCTCGGTCTTGTTATAGTTATAAGGATATATTCGAGGAGGATTTTTAAAAATGATTTCAACTGCAGATTTTAAAAATGGTTTGACGATTGAAGTAGACAACGCAATTTGGCGCATCGTGGAATTCCAGCATGTTAAGCCTGGTAAGGGTGGCGCATTTGTACGTTCAAAGCTTAAGAATTTACGGACGGGTGCCGTTCAAGACAAAACGTTCCGGGCCGGCGCGCGGATGGAACAAGCCCCAATTGAAAAGAGTACGATGCAGTACCTTTATGCCGATGGTGACAGTTATGTCTTCATGAATACTGAAACTTACGAACAAATTGAAATTCCTGGCGATCATATTCAAAACGAATTAAAGTTCTTGAAGGAAAACATGGAAGTTCAAGTAACTCTCTATAAAGGTGAAGTGTTGGGCATTGATTTGCCAAACACGGTAACCCTAGAAGTTGCCGAAACTGAACCAGGAATTAAGGGTGATACGGCTTCTGGTGGTTCCAAACCAGCAACGTTGGAAACGGGTGCGATTATTCAAGTGCCATTCTTCGTTAAGGCGGGCGACAAGTTGATCGTTAACACCGTTGATTCCACTTACGTTTCACGGGCTTAATTTTAGTAAACTAATACCGGCAAACATGGAATTGGAGGAATGTCAAAATGGCTGACAGTAGCAACATTACGTTACAAAGCAAAGAACCCAGCTTAGGACAAATTCAAATTGCACCAGAAGTGCTTGAAATAATCGTTGGTATCGCGGTAAGCCAAATTGATGGTGTTAACCGGATGCAAGGGACGATTTCTTCCAGTGTCAATGAGTTGTTCGGTCGCAAGAAGAATCTTGGTAAGGGTGTCAAGCTAACAATCATCGATGATCAGATTAGTGTTGATGTGTACGCATACTTAGACTATGGTGTTTCAGTTCCGAAAGTTGCCTTGGCAATTCAGGATAAGATTAAGCAGCAAATTCTATTTATGACTGATCTTGCATTGAGTGAAGTCAATGTTCACATTACTGGTATTGTGACTGAGAAGACTGAAAGTGCCATTGATCCAAACAATCTGTTTGGTGATGAAGATACCCAGACCGATGAAAATGAAGATGGTGAAGAATCGTGAGTTTAACGCGTCATGAAATCCGAGAAAAAGCATTTCAAGCGTTATTTGCCCTGAATGCTAATCCGGACGCTGATGAAAATCAGTTATTCCAACAGTTACTTAACCCTGAAGAGGCGGATGCAGTTGAAATTCCTGCGTATTTAAGTACGTTAGTAACTGGTGTTCGTGAACATCAAGCGGAATTAGACGCTCAAATTCAGCCCTATTTGAGCCAGACGTGGTCATTAGATCGGCTGGCTAAGACTGATTTGATTATCTTACGAATGGCGTTCTTTGAATTGCAGTTTGTTGACGACGTTCCAACTAAGGTCGCAGTTAACGAAGCAATTGAATTAACGAAGGCGTTCAGTGATGACCGGTCTCGAAAATTCGTCAGCGGTGTGCTTGGTAAAGTGGTTAAAAACCAAGCTAATTAGTCTAAAACCGAACAATCTTATGTTCTACCGTAAAAGTCTGGCAATTTGCCAGACTTTTTTTAATAACTTATTAGTAAACCGGTCATAAATCATCGTAGTGAATATGCTAAAATAAGACCAGACAGAGAAAGAGGAGTGTGGCACTTGTGACGAAGATTATTGATGGTAAGGCAGTAGCCAAGAAAGTTAATACGCAGACGGCAACCGCGGTGGCAGAATTAGCTGCCCAAGGAATTCAACCGGGAATTGCTGTAATTATTGTTGGGGACGATGCGGCCAGTCAGATCTATGTTCGAAATAAAAATCGCAAAGCCACTAAGTTGGGCATGCACTCCGTTGTGCGACAGTTGCCAGCAACTACGACGCAGGATGAACTATTAGCGATTATTGCAGCGTATAATACGGATGACAGTATTCATGGTGTCCTAGTGCAATCACCATTGCCGTCACAAATTAATGAACCGCTGATTACGATGGCGATTGATCCTAAAAAAGATGTCGATGGTTTTCACCCGGCAAACGTTGGTAAGTTAATTACGAACTTTCCCGGAAATTATCCCGTAGCCAATACGCCCCGCGGCATTATGACAATGTTGCAGGAATATGATGTCGATCCAGCGGGTAAAACCGCGGTTGTGATTGGTCGTAGTACGATCGTTGGTAAACCGATGGCTGCTTTATTGACCAATGCTAACGCGACCGTAACTATTGCCCACAGCAAAACAGCTGATTTAAAGGCGGTAGCTCGCACAGCAGATATTTTGGTAGTTGCAACGGGAATTGCTCATCTGATTACTGGTGCTGATATCAAACCTGGTGCGACTGTTATTGATGTTGGCATGGACCGTGATGACAATGGTAAACTAGTGGGTGACGTCGATTTTGATTCTGCACAAGGAATTGCTGGGTTGATCACACCAGTTCCTGGTGGGGTCGGTCCAATGACGATTGCCACGTTAATGCAGACAACGGTGGAACTTGCAAAGTGGAGTGATGTAAGTGAGTGAAAGTCAACAATATTTGACAGTGACAACTTTAACTCAGTATTTGAAGCGTAAATTTGAGGTTGATCCGTACTTGGGAAAAGTGTATTTAACGGGGGAAGTTTCTAACTATCGTCCGCGTCCCAATACGCATCAGTATTTTAGCTTGAAGGATGACCATGCTAAGATTTCGGCCATCATGTTTAAGTCAGCGTTTGCTAAGGTCAAGTTTCGACCAGAAGAAGGGATGAAAGTCCTCGTAGTTGGTCGGATTGGCCTTTACGAGCCAAGTGGTAGTTATCAGATTTATGTGGAGCGTATGGAGCCAGACGGCGTTGGCGCGTTGTATCAAGCTTATGAACAATTGAAAAAGAAACTAGCAACTGAGGGGTTGTTTAGTGCACCTAAGAAGCCACTACCACGTTTTCCTAAACGAATTGCGGTGGTAACTAGTCGGAGTGGTGCAGTGATTCGTGATATTATTACAACCACTCGGCGGCGTTTCCCAATTGCCCAGATTGTCTTGTTTCCGGCACAGGTTCAAGGTGATGCGGCAGCGGCCGAAATCAGTCGGCAGATTGAACGGGCGAATGCTCAAGGTAACTTTGATACTTTGATTATTGGTCGTGGTGGTGGTTCCATTGAGGATTTATGGCCCTTCAACGAAGAAGTGGTTGCCCGAGCGATTGCCCAGAGCCAATTACCGGTCATTTCATCGGTGGGGCATGAAACGGATACTACCATTGCTGACTTGGTTGCTGATGTACGGGCGGCAACGCCAACTGCCGCTGCCGAGTTAGCCGTTCCCGTGTACAACGATGTCCTATTACAATTGAAGCAAGATCAGACCCGGGTATTGAATGCGTTTCAGAATTTAGTTCAACGGGACCGGCAGCGCTTAAATAAATTGCAGACATCCTATGTGTTTACTCAACCTAACCGCTTGTACGAAGGCTACTTACAAAAGTTAGATTTTTTAAATGAGCGCCTTAAGCAAGCCGGTCAAAATAACTTTAATCTGGCCAGTCAGCGTTATCAACGCGCATTTCAGCAGTTACGGCAACAAACGCCGATTCACCAAGTTCGGCAAGCCCAAACACAATTGCTTAACTTACAGCAGCGGCTGAATCGCGGAACCCAATTAGTTGTGCGGCAGAAACGCCAACAATTGACGCAGACCGTTCAATCACTGGATCTATTAAGTCCGCTCAAGATTATGACCCGGGGTTATGCTTTTGTGACGGCTGATGAACAGGTCGTTCATGGGGTCAAACAGTTGCAGCCACAACAGACGGTTGCGATTCACATGGCTGATGGTGAAGCACAGGCACAGATTACTAAGATTGATGGAGGAAAATAATGGCTGAACAACCAACTTTTGAACAGAACTTATCTCAGTTAGAGACGATCGTTAATCAATTAGAACAGGGTGACGTTCCCTTGGAGCAGGCGTTAGACCAATTTCAAAAAGGAGTCGCGCTTAGTAAGCAATTACAAGCAACGTTAGAAGGGGCCGAGAAAACGCTCACTAAGATGATGGATGAAAATGGTGACGAAGTACCGTTTGAGCAAGCTGACGCTAATGAATAAGCAACAATTAGTGGCCTTCGAAACTAAGTGGCGTCCACAAATCAATCAGTATTTGGATGAACATTTGTTGGCTTGTTCTGATCAGCCAACATTAACGGCTGCCATGCGTTATTCTGTATTAGCTGGGGGAAAACGGCTACGACCGCTGTTGACACTGGCAATTTTGGATGTTTTTGGGATAATGGTGACGCCGGCCAACTTGCGAGCCAGTGTCGCAGTTGAATTGATGCATACTTATTCGCTGATTCATGACGATCTACCAGCAATGGATAATGACCAGCTCCGGCGTGGTGAACCGACCAATCACGTTAAGTTTGGCGAGGACGTTGCAATTTTAGCCGGTGATGCGTTGCAACCCTTAACTTTTGAGTGGATTGCAGATAGTGGGTTGTCAGCAACCATCGTTGCCGGCCAGACCTTGGCCTTAGCGCGAGCAACTGGTCCTCAGGGCATGGTTGCTGGTCAAATTGCCGATGTTTTGGGAGCAGGCCAACATTTGGCCCTACCAGCTTTACAACAGTTACACCGTGAAAAAACGGGGGCTCTAATTCACTATGCTGTTCAGGCGGGCTTGATTCAAGCTCAAGTGCGATCAGATGTTCAGGCCCCATTGTTGCGATATGCTGATGCCTATGGATTAGCATTTCAGATTTATGATGATATTTTAGATGTGACGAGCACCCCCGCCCAATTAGGCAAAGCAACGCATAAAGATGCTAATGAGCATAAGAATACGTATCCAGGATTGCTGGGCCTAACGGGAGCACAAACAGCGCTTAGACAAGCTGTGACGGCTGCTCAAGTCGCGTTGGAACAGGCGAGTGCCGCTAGTCATCAAAATATGGACTTATTAGCAGCTTTCTTGACGTATTTTACAGATTAAGGACTTAAATTTAGATGGAAAAAGAACGAGTTGACGTATTATTAGTACAACAAGGATTATTTGACACCCGTGAAAAGGCCAAGCGTGCCGTGATGGCTGGTGAGATCTTGGGTGTCAATGAAGAGCGTTTGGATAAACCCGGCATGAAAATTCCGGTTGCAACTGAGTTACACTTGAAGGGCAAACCGATGCCCTATGTTTCACGGGGCGGCTTAAAGCTCGAAAAGGCGCTACAAAGTTTTGATATTGATGTCACTGGTAAAACGGTCTTGGATATTGGCTCATCGACGGGCGGTTTTACTGACGTCGTACTACAAAACGGCGCTAAGATGAGTTATGCGTTGGATGTTGGTAGTAATCAGTTAGTCTGGAAGTTACGCCAGGACCCACGGGTGGTGGTGATGGAACACACGAATTTCCGCTACAGTCAGCTAGCTGACTTCACCGCTGGCCAACCTAATTTTGCGTCGATTGATGTCTCATTTATTTCGTTACATTTAATCTTACCACCGTTACATGCCATTATTGAAAATGGTGGTTCAGTCGTTGCTTTGATCAAACCACAATTTGAAGCTGGTCGTGAGAATGTTGGCAAACATGGAATTGTCCGTGATCCGGCCGTTCATCAAGCGGTGCTAACGGATATTGTTGAATTTGCGCAAGCGAATGGTTATAACGTTTTAGGACTCGATTATTCACCAATCAAGGGTGGGGAAGGCAATATTGAATTTCTGATTCATTTGCAAGCAACTGATGAAACCCCACAAATAGCGCCAACTGTGTCGATCGAGAAAACGCAAGCAGCGGCTTATGAACAATTAAATCAAGCTTAAAATTCAAATCCGGACTTTCATATTTATGCAATTTGGCTTATGATGTGTTTAAATAAGTATGAATAGCTACCGGGGGTGATCGGGTGAAGAAGCAAGAGCGCCAACGCTACATTAAACGATTATTGAGTTCGAACGAAATTGAACGTCAAGAAGACTTTGTTAAGCTGTTACGTGCCGAGAATATTGACGTGACACAGGCAACAATTTCGCGCGATATTAAGGATATGCAGCTGGTCAAGGTTCCCTCGGCAACGGGCGGTTACCATTATAGTATGCCAGTTCAGAAACAAATGGATACGGAGAAAAAACTTAAACGGACGCTGAAAGATGCTTACGTGTCCTATGCAACGCAGGATAAGTTTGTACTCATTAAGGTGTTGCCTGGTAATGGGCCGGCACTGGCAACTCTAATCGAAGCGATGCATTATGATGAAATTTTTGGGACCCTTGGTGATGATGCCAATGTCTTGATTATTTGCAAGTCATTAGCTATGACTTTAGAGTTACAACAAAAAATTCAGCGCTTACTGAGTGATAATTAAGTCAGTAAGTCGTCTTCGACCTGTTCACACGCGTGTCAGGTCGCTTTTTTTCAAAATTTATAGGCTACTGGTAACGCAATTGCTTTTAAGGAGGGCTTGCGGTGTTACAAGAATTATCAATTACGAACTTTGCAATCATTGAACACTTAGATATTGCTTTTGAAGCTGGGATGACAGTTTTGACTGGTGAGACTGGTGCTGGTAAATCAATTATTATCGATGCGGTCGGTCTATTAGCGGGTGGTCGCGGATCATCGGAGTTTATTCGGACTGGTGCTGATAAGGCTATTTTGCAAGGTATGTTTATCCTGCCTGCCGATGGGGTCACGGCCCAATTACTAGATGAAGCTGGCATTGAACACGCCGATAATACCGTCATTTTACAGCGGGAAATCACTAAAAGTGGTCGTAATATGTGCCGCATCAACGGGATGTTAGTCAACACGACCACTTTAAAGCAGATTGGTGAAACGATTGTTGATATTCATGGCCAAAACGAGCACCAGGAGTTAATGCAACCTGAAAAACATCTGGGGTTGCTTGATGAATTTGCAACGACTAAGATTCGTAAATTAAAACAGCGCTATCACCAACAATATGATCGTTATCAGCAATTGAATCGTGAATTACGGCAAAAAAATGCCAATGAAAAAGAGTGGGCCCAACGCTTAGATATGTTGAATTTTCAAGTTGACGAGATTGCGGCTGCGCAAGTCAAAGTTGGTGAAGAAGCAAGCCTGATTGCTGAACGTGATCGGTTAGATAATTACCAGATGATCAATCAAGCGCTTCAGCAGAGTTACACGTTGCTAGCGGCCGGCGAGGAAACGACCGGAGCTGTCGATATGGTCGGTACGGCGATGAACGCACTAGAACCAATTGCGAATTTGGATTCAGCATTTAACGAAATTACGGTAAATGTCAAGAATGCGTTTTATGGGCTACAAGATGCGGCTGCTCAAATCTCAAATCAACTAGATTTGCAAGAATTTGATGAGGGGCGGCTTGATGAAATTGAGCAACGGTTAGACGTGTTGGCTCAGTTAAAACGCAAATATGGCGACTCAGAACAACAAATTTTAGATTATTATCAAAAAATTGCGACTGAGTTGGCCAAGATGACCGATTCTGAAGAAAATAGTGAGGATTTGGCCCAACAAGTTGCCGACTTAAAGCAACAATTACTTGCCACTGGAGCGTCATTGTCTGATAAACGACGAGCTGCTGCTAAAGTATTACAACGTCAGATCCATCAGGAACTAAAGGATTTGTACATGGATAAGGCAATCTTTGAAGTGCGCTTCAAGCCGACAAAGGGTCAAATTTACCGCAGTGGGCTTGATAGTGTTGAGTTTTATATTCAGACTAATCCAGGTGAACGAATGCGCCCCCTGGCCAAGATTGCCTCAGGTGGGGAACTTTCGCGAATGATGCTGGCATTGAAAACGATTTTTTCTGAATCACAAGGGATTACGAGTATTATTTTCGATGAAGTCGATACAGGTGTCAGTGGTCGGGTTGCCCAGGCAATTGCCGAAAAGATCAATGGCATCGCCCATTTCTCGCAAGTCTTGTGTATTACCCATCTGCCACAGGTTGCAGCGATGAGTGACCACCATTACTTTATTGCGAAAAAAATTACTGGTAAGCGTACCAAAACAAGTGTGACGAAGCTAGATAATGCCGCACGCGTCCAAGAATTGGCTCGGATGTTGGCGGGAACAAAGGTAACGAAGTTGTCGCTTGAACATGCCGAGGAATTATTACAATTAGCGGATGAAGAAAAGGACCGTTGATAAGATTTTAGTTGCGCATTTAATAGGACTAACCGTATCAGGGTTGGTCTTTTTTGTTAGGCTAATTAAGTTAAGACGATATTAGTAATGCGGATAAGGATAGCGATAACTTACAATATCATGCGTTGTATTAGATGCCATTTGATTAAAACCGGTTGTTAGTTTGCTGCCCATCAGCGGGTGCGGGCTACTATGGCCGCTATACCGAGCGAATAGCACGTGTCTACTATCGGCTTAAAAGCGTGTGGAACTTTCTGCCTTGGATACAAGTCTTATTCTGAGTCGTTGACCTCTTAATTGCTAGTGTTTCTAAGCGGATTACTTTAGGGTTTAAGGGTTGGCCTGCTTGGATTGCGATTTCCAACCGATGAATTCAGCACAATTGCGTGGCCCTATTAGAATTTTAAGTAATGTATCCCAAAATACGGTGGCGAGCACGATAAAATACGCAGTTTATATGTCGTGTCGTTTGCATTTTGCTTTCGTTATAAGTTATGCTGATTATAGTACAGTTTATTAGGCAATAAAATAAACTGAGTAAATGATTGGAGTGATGAGGTTGTTTCTGACAATGGAACATTTGAATAAAACGTATCCGGGTGGCAAAGTTGCCGTTGAAGATTTTAATTTAGAAATCGAAAAAGGTGAATTTGTTTGTTTCATCGGGACGTCTGGTTCAGGTAAAACGACCACGATGCGGATGATTAATCGGATGTTAAGTCAGACTTCCGGTACCATTAAGCTTAATGGTAAGGATATTAGCCAGATTGACCCGGTTAAGCTACGGCGGCAAATTGGTTACGTGATTCAAAATATTGGGTTAATGCCCCATATGACGATTCGGGATAACATTACTTTAGTGCCACGCTTATTAAAGTGGCCTCAGGATAAAATGGATGAACGGGCTAAGGAAATGATTAAGTTAGTCGAATTGCCAGAAGATTACTTGGATCGTTACCCATCGGAACTTTCAGGTGGGCAACAACAACGGATCGGGGTTGTCCGGGCATTAGCTGCGGACCAAGACTTAGTATTAATGGATGAACCTTTTGGGGCGTTGGACCCAATTACGCGTGAAGCATTGCAAGATCTGGTTAAAGATTTGCAAGAACGGCTGGGCAAGACGTTTGTATTTGTGACCCATGATATGGATGAAGCGTTAAAATTAGCGACACGAATCGTCATTATGGATGGCGGCGATATCATGCAAGTCGATACACCAGATGGCATTTTACGCCATCCGGCAAATGAATTTGTGGAGAATTTGATTGGTAAGGATCGCTTAATTCAAGCACGGCCAAGCATCACAACGGTTGGTCAAGTGATGTTGAAAGATCCGATTGCAACAACTCCTGGCAAATCATTAACGGTTGCGTTACGTCAAATGCATGATAAGCGAGTTGACTCCTTATTAGTAACCGATGAAGCGGGAATTTTGAAGGGCGTCATTGGTATCGAAGATGTTGATTATAACTTTAATTCAGCCACTAGTGTTGGTGATATTATGAAAACCGATATATTCTACGTTCAATCGAATTCGTTAATTCGTGATACGGTGGAACGGATTTTGAAACGCGGCTTAAAGAATATCCCTGTGGTTGATGATCAACATCGGTTAGTCGGTATCGTGACCCGGGCTACTTTGGTTGATATTGTTTATGATGCACTCTGGGGCGATGAAGACGAAGATGAAGCTGAAAATAATATTCATCATGGGGAGGACGATGCGCCCGCTGAAGGCGGTGAACAGGCATGATAACTTTCCTACAAAACTATGGTTTGCAGCTACTGGTTAAGACGTGGCAACACTTGTATATTTCAGCGTTTTCACTGTTCTTAGGGATTATTGTAGCGGTGCCGATTGGTATTTTGCTCACACGGGTAAAGCCGATTGCGAATGTTGTCATGTCGATTGCTAGTATGTTACAAACCATTCCAGCGATGGCCTTGTTGGCCTTAATGATTCCGTTTTTCGGGATTGGGGCAATTCCAGCCATCATTGCGTTGTTCATCTATTCGTTATTACCGATTCTCCGTAATACCTATTTAGGGATGGAAGATGTTGATCCCGCTTTGGTCGATGCAGCCAAGGGAATGGGGATGACCAACTGGCAATCAATTGTTAAAGTTGAGTTACCGATGGCCGCACCAGTTATTATGGCCGGTATTCGGTTATCCGCAACGTACGTTATTGCCTGGGCCGCTTTAGCATCTTATATTGGTGCTGGTGGCCTTGGGGACTTTATCTTTAATGGGTTAAACCTCTATCGGACTGACTTAATTTTGGGTGGTTCGATTCCGGTGATTATTTTGGCCCTCATCGTTGATTGGCTGTTGGGTAAACTGGAAGCAGCGGTTACCCCAAGAACCACACAAGCGTAGGGGGGATTGAAGATGAAGAAAATTAAAAAGTGGTTGTTAGGTGTTGTTGCAACGGTTGCCAGTGGGTTGTTATTGGCTGGCTGTGGTTTTCCGGGGTTATCTGGGACCTCATCAGATACCATTCGGATTGCATCGCAAAACACGACGGAACAACAAATTATGGCATATATGATTCAAGACATGATCAAGCACTACTCTAACTTAAATACCACGATCATTAATAATTTAGGATCTGGGACGGTTAGCTTCAATGCGTTGAAGAATGATCAGGCTGACATTTCAGCGATTCGTTATACTGGGACGGACTTAACGACGATTCTGGGCGAAAAGATGGATCGGAGTAATATCAAGTCGATTGACCAAAAAGTTCGCTCACAGTTCAACAGCAAGTATCAGATGACCTACTTCCCAAGTTATGGCTTTGCCGATACCTATGCTTTTATGGTGACGAAAGCGACGGCCAAGAAATATCATCTAAATACGGTTAGTGATATGAAAAAAGTGGCCTCGAAGCTAACGGTCGGTTTGGATCAAATCTGGACTGAACGAAAAGGTGACGGTTATCCTGCCTTTAAGAAGTTGTATGGCTTTCAATTTGGGAAGACTTATCCAATGCAAATTGGTTTAGTTTATGATGCCTTGGAATCAGGTAAGATGGATGCTATCCTCGGATACTCGACTGATGGCCGGATTGGTAGTTATGATCTGAAGATTTTAAAGGATGATAAGAATTTCTTCCCACCATACAATGCAAGTGCGGTTGCGACGAACAAGGTGTTGAAAGAGCATCCGAAATTAAAATCTATTTTAAGTCGCTTAAATGGCAAAATCAGTTTGAAGACGATGCAAAACTTGAATTATCAAGTGGATAATAACTTAGTGGAACCGGAAGTGGTTGCTAAACAGTTCCTTGAAAAGCATAATTATTTTGAAGGGAGTGACAAATAATGGCGCAGATGAACTTACTGCAACAGTTGATATACTATTACCAACAAAACGGTGTATATGTGTTAAGCCAATTCTCGCGTCACTTCTTGATTTCAATTTACGGGGTGTTGTTTGCGGCAATCGTCGGGATTCCAATTGGCATCTTCATTGCACATCATAGTCGGCTGAGTGCCACGGTGATTGCGATTGCCAACGTGATTCAAACCATTCCATCGTTAGCGATGTTGTCGATTATCATGATTGGATTAGGACTTGGCGTCAATACGGTTATTGTAACGGTCTTCTTATACGCGTTGTTACCGATTATTAAGAATACTTATACTGGGATGCAAAATGTCAGTGCCAGTATTTTAGATTCTGGTAAGGGTATGGGAATGACACGCTGGCAGTTACTGCGGATGGTAGAATTGCCATTGTCATTATCGGTGATTATGGCTGGGCTCCGCAATGCGCTCGTGTTAGCCATCGGGATTACCGCTATTGGGACCTTCGTCGGTGCCGGTGGTTTAGGTGATATCATTATTCGGGGAACCAATGCCACGAATGGTGGGGCAATTATCCTGGCTGGGGCGTTACCAACGGCCTTAATGGCAATTATTGCTGATACGGTATTGGCTTGGATTGAAAAGCGCGCCGATCCGACACAGAAATAAAACAAGGTAGCACATAAAGTAAAATAAGTTACTAAAAAAGATTGATTTACAGGTACTCCGTACTCACTCATTCAGGGAAGTCAGTGGAGCTGTAACATCAATCTTTTTTGATTTGCATCAAAAACACCATGAGAATACGCAAGGTTGTATTGAACATGATTTCATCTTTTGATGCAAGTATTGCTGATTAAATTAAACGCGCTTGATATAACGAATGGCACTAGGATCGACTAAGTGAGTCAAGTGCTGTTGCCGATTAATGAGGACCAACTGGCCACTAGTGAGCGTCTTAAGCACGCCGTGAATATTATACGGGCGTGACTCAGTGATCTGGGGTTGCATTTGTAGCATAATTTGGTAGTGTTCCGTACGTGCTTGAGTTAAGAACAAATCCCGCTGGAAAGCCGGCATCATTGGCAGTAAGGGCGCAATGACGGTCGGGGCAGCAGTAAAGTCATCCATAAATTGGCGATAGGAAGCGTGCAGATTCTTAGAAATTAGTTTTAAATTAGATTGTTGATTTTGCATATTAGCCACCTCGAACATTTGTTTGTGTTTCTATTATACGAACAGGCGTTCTAAAAAGCAAGCCTAAAATTTATGAAATTTAACCTCTAAAAATGAAAAAAGGCTGTGTAACCTTGATAGTACTTGCAATATAAGGGTAAAAAGTGCAAAATAAACTTTAAAACATATTTTAATTAAGGGGAATTTGTGATCATGGCGAAACAAGGCATGTTAATCGTCTTATCAGGTCCTTCGGGTGTCGGTAAAGGTACCGTCCGCAAGGAAATCTTTGACTCAGATGATAACGATTTTCAATATTCAGTCTCGATGACGACGCGGCAGATGCGTCCGGGCGAAGTAGATGGCAAGGACTACTATTTTGTGTCCAAAGAAGAGTTCGAGGATGAAATTAAGAGCGGCGGTATGCTTGAATATGCCAAGTATGTTGACAATTACTATGGGACGCCCTTAAAATATATTAAGCAGTCATTGGCGGCTGGCAAAGACGTTTTCTTAGAAATTGAAGTCAACGGGGCCATGCAAGTCCGGGAAAAAATGCCAGATGGTGTCTTCATTTTCTTGACGCCGCCGGATTTAATGGAACTGAAGCACCGTATCATTGGTCGAGGGACTGATGACATGAGTGTGATCAATAAGCGGATGGCCAAAGCGGTCGATGAAATCAAAATGATGCGTAATTACGATTATGCGGTTATTAATGATGAAGTCCCACTAGCTGCTGAACGAATCAAAGCCATTATTCGTAGTGAACGGTTTAGTGTTAAACGGGTCATGCCCGAGTATGAAGAAATGTTAGGAGATGCGGAATCATGATCTTATATCCATCAGTTGATGACTTATTGAAGCAAGTTAATTCACGTTACTCATTGATTATGTTAGCTAGTAAGCGGGCCCACGAATTGGACGCCGGTGCAGCCCCAATGCTTAGTGAATATAAATCGGTTAAAACGATTGGTCGGGCCATGGAAGAAATTGCAGCCGGTGACTTAATGATCGATCCAGATGAAACTGACAAAGATTAGTAACAAAACGGTGTGCTAAGCCAGCTTGGGCTTGGCACTTTTTTTATGAAGAATGACGCGGACGTTCAGCTTCACGTTACTGTCGATTCTTGATACAATTGATTTATTAAAGTGTAAAAATTTCGATGATATGCTTAGTGAGATTTTAGAAGGACGTGAAGAAGTGAGTATATGGACAAAGCGTCATGTGACGGTGGTCGTTAGTGGTGGGATTGCGAGTTATAAAGCGATAGTGTTGATCCGTAGTCTAATGCGACAGGGGGCGGTGGTGCGAGTCGCGATGACAGCTCACGCAGCTGAATTTATCACACCGCTGACCTTTCAAACTTTAACGCAGCAACCAGTGGTCATTGATGAGTTTACAACCACCGACCCACAGCACGTGGTTCACGTGGCGTTAGCCGACTGGACGGAAGTGATGATTTTAGTTCCGGCGACAGCTAATTTGATTGCTAAGGTGGCCAACGGTCTAGCAGATGATGTCGCGACAACGACAATTTTGGCGACGACCGCCCCCAAGTTTGTTATACCAGCAATGAATTCACATATGTATGCTAATCCAGCTACTCAGCGCAATTTACAACAGCTGATGGCAGATGGCTTGCACGTCTTAACCCCGGCTACGGGCATGTTAGCAGAAGGTTATGTTGGTCAAGGGCGGATGCCGGAACCAGAGGTGATTTTGGCCTGGCTCACAGATCAATTGATTCAGCTGACACCTGATTTACCATTAGCAGGGCGGCGAGTAGTCGTCACTGCGGGTGGCACGCGGGAAGCATTGGACCCTGTTCGGTTTATTACTAACCGCTCATCTGGTAAGATGGGTTACGCGATAGCCCAAGTGGCGCGGGAGTTCGGTGCAACGGTGACACTTATTAGTGCAACAACGCATTTACCAGCACCTAGTGGCGTTAAAGTTATGATGGTCGACTCGGCACAAGCCTTACTGACGGCCGTTAGTGATGTTTATGACGCTACAGATATTTTGGTGATGGCGGCGGCGGTTTCAGATTATCGGCCAGTCGAATTAGCTGACCAGAAGATTAAAAAACCAGCTGATCATGCTGACTTAACGTTACGGTTAACCGAAACACCGGATATCTTAAAAACGTTGGCGGCCCGAAAACGCCATCAGTACGTGATTGGCTTTGCTGCTGAAACCCAATCATTGTTAGCTAATGCAAATCGTAAGCTAACTAGTAAGAAATTGGATTTAATTGTTGCTAACGATGTTTCCAAGCCTGGAGTAGGGTTTAATGGTGATACGAATCAGGTCACTTTACTACGGCCGCAGCAGCAACCGATAACGACTGAATTAGCAACGAAAACCGTGATTGCAAGAAAGATTTTAACGACTGCGATTGCGGATGGCGCCGGTGAACAGGCATAATTAAGTAGAGAGGAAGGGTCGTGTGGCACAAATTGCCCAAGTATTAGTCGATGTGCCCACTATGCAGACAAATCGACCGTATAGTTATCAAATTCCAACCGCGTGGCAATCACAAGTGCAACCCGGCATGCGGGTTGTGGTTCCTTTTGGCCGTGGTAAACGACGGGTACAAGGTTTTGTGCTATCTTGTGATGATGTCAGCAATTTTGATGGTGATTTGAAACCAATCGATGCGGTGGTCGACCTAGCACCGGTACTGAACACCGAAGCGTTGGCTTTGACCGGTTGGTTAGCGACCAGTACGTTTTCATTTCAGATTACTTGTGCTCAAACGATGTTACCCGCGGTAATGCGGGCCAAGTACGAAAAACAATTACGAACGACAGCAACGACGCCGACTGAGATTCAAGCCACGCTGTTTGGTGGGAAATCGATGGTGGCATTTGATGATGTCGCCACGACCCCGGTGCTGGTTAGTCAATTGTTACAATTGCAAGCTATGGGGCAAGTCGATGTTTATTATCAAGTTAAAAATCAAGCTCGTCGTAAAACACAAACGGCGGTGAAGGCTATCCTGACTAATGAACAATTACAGACGGCTGAAACTAGCGTGCGGGCGGGTGCCGTTCAGCAATTGGCAGTGCTCCGTGGGCTAATAACCTTAAATGGCGAGACCATTCCCCAAAAGGAATTTTGTGCACGCTTTGGTGTGAACGACGGTGCAATTCGTACGGCCGCACAGAAGGGTTGGCTCGAAAAAGTAGCGGTCGAAGTTTATCGTGATCCCTATGCGACGAGTGATATCCAGGCCACCAAGGCGCTACGGCTAAATGATGAACAGCAAGTGGCTGTAGATCAGATTACCAAGGCGGTTGATCAAGCCGCAACAACAACATTTCTGTTAGAAGGCGTTACGGGGAGCGGGAAGACAGAGGTGTATTTACAATCGATGGCGGCCGCATTGGTGCAGGGCAAGACGGCGTTAATGTTAGTTCCCGAAATTTCGCTGACACCCCAAATGGTTCAACGCGTGAAGGGGCGCTTTGGTAAGACGGTCGCAGTCTTGCACAGCGGTCTATCTAGCGGTGAAAAATATGATGAGTGGCGACGAATTCAACGGGGCGAAGCCCAAGTCGTTGTTGGTGCACGTTCGGCTATCTTTGCGCCGTTAAAAAATCTTGGCTTGATCGTCATGGATGAAGAGCATGAGAGCACTTATAAGCAAGACGATGCCCCACGCTACCATGCCCGACAAGTGGCTTTATGGCGTAGTCGTTATCATCATTGCCCAGTTGTCCTTGGTTCGGCCACGCCGTCGTTAGAAACGCGTGCTCGCGCTGAAAAAGGGGTTTATCAACGGTTACTACTTGCTGACCGGGTTAATCAGCGACCGCTTCCCAAAGTGTCGATTATCGATATGAAAAAGGAAATGCAGCAACATGCTGAGAGTAATTTTTCGGCCCCCTTACTCGTCGCTTTGCAAGATCGACTTGAACGTCATGAGCAGAGTGTTTTAATGCTCAATCGGCGGGGTTACTCGTCATTTGTGCTGTGCCGGGATTGTGGCTTTGTCTTGAAGTGTCCTAATTGTGATATTTCACTGACACTACACATGGACACGCATACGATGAAGTGCCATTATTGTGGTCACGAAGAAGCTATTCCACGAAGCTGTCCCAACTGTCATAGTCGTCAGATTCGTTGTTATGGGACGGGGACTGAGAAGGTCGAGGAAGAGTTGCAAGAGTTGCTCCCTGACGCTCACATTATTCGGATGGATAATGATACGACCCGTAAAAAAGGGGCCCATGCTAAATTGTTAGCCCGGTTTGGGAGCGGTGAGGCCGACATTTTGATTGGCACGCAGATGATTGCTAAGGGACTGGATTTTCCTAATGTGACCCTGGTGGGGGTCTTGAATGCCGATACTGCCCTAGGGCTACCAGATTTTCGAGCGAGTGAACGCACTTTTCAACTATTAACACAGGTAAGTGGCCGGGCTGGTCGGGCAGAAAAGAGCGGCCACGTTTATATTCAGACGTTTAATCCCGATCATTATGCGATTCGCTTCGCACAACACCACGATTATGAAGGTTTCTTCAAGTATGAGATGCAGATGCGGCATCGTGGTGGCTACCCACCGTATTACTTTACTGTCCAGATCACAGCCAGTGACTTAGACGAGGGGGTGGCGGCTAAACGCATGTACCAATTACTACAGTGGCTACGGCCGCGCTTGGCACCGTCGACAATTTTATTAGGCCCAACGCCAAAACCAATTGCACGGGTCAATCGCCGGTATTATTATCAAATTGTGATTAAATACAAACAAGAACCCAATTTGGCTAACACGTTGACAACGCTATTACATGAGACACAAGCGCAACAACGGCAAGGACTACAAATAGGAATTGACGTGGAACCCTTGCATTTTATGTAGTGGGATGAGGAGGAAGTTTGACAATGACATCAATCGTTTTTATGGGAACGCCCGCATTTGCGGCACCGATTCTCGAAAGTTTAGTTAAAGCACCATATCAAGTACTGGGGGTCGTGACCCAGCCAGACCGAAAAGTTGGTCGTAAACACGTCATAACAGCTTCACCAGTCAAAGAAGTGGCGGTTGCCCATAATATTCCTGTTTTTCAACCTGAGAAAATTGGTGGCAGTCCTGAAATGCAACAGATTATTGATTTACAACCCGATTTAATTGTCACGGCTGCTTTTGGTCAATTCTTACCAACGAAACTATTGAAGGCAGCTAAACTTGGTGCGATCAACGTTCATGGGTCGTTGTTGCCTAAGTATCGTGGTGGTGCGCCTGTTCAATATTCAATTATCAATGGTGAGGCCGAGACGGGGATTACGATTATTTATATGGTCAAAAAGATGGACGCTGGCGACATGTTGGCTCAGCGTGCGATTCCTATCGAGAAAACGGATGATACTGGAACGATGTTTGATAAGTTGAGTCTAGTTGGCCGTGACCTCCTATTGGAAACCTTACCTAAGCTCATTGCTGGTGAAATTACGGCGATCCCTCAGGATGAGGCCCAAGTCACGTTCGCACCGAACATTCAACCGGAACAAGAGTTCCTAGACTTCTTTACGAAAACGGCGGCTGAAATCGATAATCAAGTTCGAGGTATGCGGCCAGCACCAATTGCCTACGCTATCTTAGATGGGAAGCGGACCAAGTTCTGGGATGTTACCCCGTTAGCAGATGAAGTGGTCACGCAAACTCCTGGACAAGTGGTACGCAAAACTAAGCATGAGCTGGTGATTGCGGCGGCTAACCATACGGCGCTAGCTATCAATCAGTTACAACCAGCTGGTAAACCTAAGATGACAATTACAGACTATTTAAATGGGGCGGCGGATAAATTCGCCACCGGAGAGCAGGTTATTAGTAAATGAGTACAGTTGGCAATACCCCCCGCTGGTTAGCGGTTGCCGCTTTGGCAAAAATTAAGAACGGCGCATATTCGAATTTGCAATTAAATCAATTAATTAATGAACACCAGATGGATCGGCGTGATATTAATCTGCTGACTAATATGGTTTACGGTGTTATTCAGCACCGTTTGACCCTGGAGTACTGGTTGCAACCGTTCGTTCGGCATCCGCATCAGATTGATCCGTGGGTGCGGGAGTTATTATTAAGTGCGTTATATCAATGGCAATATCTGGACAAAATTCCACAACGAGCCGTTTTCAATGAAACAATTGAAATTGCCAAGGTTAAGGGCCATCCTGGTATTCGCCGGTTTGTGACCGGGGTGTTACATCAAATGGATCGGTCAGGGCTCCCAAGCTTTGATGTAATTGAAGACCCTGATGAACGCTTAAGTGTGACTTATAGTATGCCGGTATGGTTGATTCAAGAACTTCGTCGCCAATTGGGTGCTGATAAAATGGAACAAATCATTGCCTCATTGAATCAGCCTGCTAAGCAAGCATTGCGTGTCAATACCGCTTTATCGACTGTCGAAGACGTGACGACCGCGCTAACTAATGATGGCTTAACGGTTGTGCCCAGTGAAATTTCGCCAGTAGGACTAATTGCAACGGACGGTCAAGTTATCAATACAGAAGCAATGCGGTATGGCATGCTGACAATTCAAGACGAAAGCGCTCAGCTAGTCGTTCCAGCTTTAAACCCACAACCGGGCGATCACGTCTTAGATGCCTGTGCAGCACCGGGGGGCAAGACGACCCAGATTGCAGCTCGCTTAGATACCGATCAAGGCGGTGAAGTTGTTGCCCTTGATATTCATGCTAATAAAGTGAAGCTGGTTGGCCAGAATGCCGCTCGCATGCACGTAGCTGATCGTGTTGCTGCGACCGAATTAGATGCGCGTAAAGTTGGGACTCAATTCAATGACGAAAGCTTTGACCGAATTTTGGTTGATGCGCCATGTTCGGGACTGGGATTGATGCGGCGAAAACCTGAGATTCGCTATGAGAAGCAATTACAAGATAGTTTGAACTTGCAACGTATTCAATTGGCGATTTTAACGGCGGTTGCGCCCACTTTGAAAAAAGGTGGTATCATGACGTATAGTACTTGTACGATTTTGCAACAGGAAAACCAGGACGTGATTACCAAATTTCTGGCGGATCATCCTGACTTTGAGTTGCAAACAACGCCAACTGAACGAGATTTGAAAGCTGAACGAACGGAAAAAACTTTGTCGATTTATCCCGACGACTACTTATCCGACGGCTTTTTCATTGCTTGTTTACGAAAAAAATAATGGTGGAGTGGTAAACAATGGATTTTGCATACCGGTCGGATATTGGCCAACAGCGTGAAGAAAATGAAGACTATGTCGGCTTCTTCCAAAACAAAGCGGGGATTAATTTTGCAATTGTTGCGGATGGGATTGGTGGCCACCAGGGGGGCGATGTTGCTTCCGAAATGGCGGTCTCACACATGGGTTTTCGTTTTGAAAATACGACGTTTAAAGAACCCAATGATGCCGTCAAGTGGCTGGCAAGTGAGGTTCAAGATGAAAATCAGCATATTATTGAAAAAGCCCGTGAATTTTCTGACTTGAACGGGATGGGCACGACGATGGTAGCAGCGTTGCTCTTTGATCAGAATTTTTTGATGGCTAACATTGGCGATAGTCGGGGCTACCTTTTTCGCGACGGTCAGCTACATCAATTGACTGAGGACCATTCGCTAGTTAACGAACTCGTTAAGCGGGGTGAAATTTCAGCCGAACAGGCGCGTCAACATCCTCAAAAAAATATTATTACGCGGACGTTGGGGATTTCACCCGATGCGGATATTGATACGAACCTCTATCGGATGCAGCCCGGTGATCAATTGTTATTATGCTCAGACGGGTTGACCAATATGGTGACTGATCAACAGTTGGCGACTGTCTTGGCAACGACAAAGACAGCGACACAAAAGTGTGAGACGTTGATTAAGCTAGCTAATGCCGCTGGTGGTAAGGACAATATTACGGCGCTGATTATGACGCTTGATGGTGAGGTGGCCAGTAAATGACACCCAACTATACCCTTAGCGGACGGTATCGGATCGTCCGGTCCTTAGGTGAAGGTGGGATGGCCAACGTTTACTTGGCACATGACTTAATATTAGATCGTGATGTTGCGGTCAAACTGCTCCGGTTAGACTTACGTGATGATCCTAAGACCATCAAGCGCTTTCAACGTGAGGCACTGGCAACGACGGAACTTGTTCACCCCCACATTGTTAGTTTATATGATGTTGGCGAAGAAAATGGCATGCAGTATTTAGTCATGGAGTACGTCAAGGGGATGGATCTTAAAAATTATATTAAAGAGAACTTTCCTTTACCGTTACAGCAAGTGATTGACATCATGGAGCAAATATTAAGTGCCGTGGCAACGGCCCACGCGCATAATATTATTCATCGGGACTTAAAACCACAAAATATTTTAATTGATGAACAAGGCAATGCTAAAATTACTGATTTTGGGATTGCGGTTGCGTTATCTGAACATACGATGACACAAACGAATACTATTTTAGGTTCAGTGCACTATTTGTCACCAGAGCAAGCCCGTGGGAGCATGGCAACTAAGCAATCTGACATTTATTCGTTAGGAATTATTTTATATGAGATGTTAACGGGGTCGGTCCCGTTCAAGGGCGAGACAGCAGTTTCTATCGCATTAAAACACTTTCAAAATGCCATGCCGTCCGTCCGGGAGTTTGATGCCGATATTCCACAAGCTCTCGAAAATGTGGTCTTGCAGGCAACAACGAAAGATCCACGGGAACGTTACGCGACGGTTGAGGATATGGCGGCTGATTTATTGACAGCATTGGCTAGTAGCCGTGCTGGTGAAAAACGGTTTGTGCCGGAGGACGTTGGCAATGATGAGACAAAGATCATGCCAAGTGCTGATATTCAGGCGGCGATTACGGCTAATCGTGACGGCAAGACACAAGCTGTTACAGAGCCGACGACTTCTCAACCACGGGGAAACACGACTAATACGACGGATGATCAAGCGGCGGCTGAAGAACCATTACCGACGCGCTCATGGTCTAAGCGCCATCCCTTGCGGCGGCGGCTTCTCTTTTGGGGTGGGATCATCTTATTGCTCGTCGTGGCTGTGATCGTGGGTCTCGAGTTAAGCCGACCACAAATGACGAGTGTGCCCAAAGTGACCGGTTTGAGCCAGCGCGCAGCCACTAAAGTGCTCAACAAGCACCATCTGGTTGTGGGAACGGTTCAACATGCTAAAAGTAATCAAGTCGCTAAAAATCAGGTGATCAAGTCAACGCCGACCACGAAGGCGCGGGTGCAAGAGCGTTCCCGTATTAACTTGGTGATCAGCAATGGTGCTAAAGTTATGAGCTTTGGCAACTATGTTAACGATAATTATCATGATGTGCGGCAGACACTTAAGTCGGCGGGATTTAAAGTTAAAGAAACTTACAGTACGTCGTCGGTTGCGGCTGGTCAAATTATCAGTCAAGACGTTGTCGCTGGTAGTCGGGTCATGCCAACGGATACGACGGTGACCTTTACAGTTAGTGCTGGTAGTCGTTACGTTGAGTTGAAGGATTTAACTGGTGAGAGTCAAAGTGATATTTTGGATTACGCGCGGGCGAATGATTTAAATGTTAACTTTAAACAGGGCTATTCTTCAGATCAAAAATCCGGTTACTCCTTTGATCAGGATCCGGATGGTGGCGGCAATGTCCGAACTGGCTCGACCGTCACGGTGACGATGTCGCGGGGGAGTGACGATAACGCGACGACACCGCAGAATTTTTATGTTAAACTGACGATACCATATAAGGCTTTAACGGCAACGACTGCTCAGGCGAATGACGTTAAGATTTATTTATATGACGATACTCACATGGTTGAGACGGTTTATCGTGATATTGCGATTATGCGGTCGACCAAGATTAGTTTACCGTTTCAGTTGACTGGTAATACGAAGGGGCGTTACCGGATTGTCCGTAACGGGGTGACGATCATGGAAAAGAAAAATATTACGAGCGAAAATGCAACAAAATAACGATAAGTCATGCGCAATGCATGACTTTTTTGGTACAATAGAGAAAAGTGGACCGTACCAAATAATATAAAAGGTGGTGCTAATTTGAAAATTGGACAAATTCGGCAATCGCTGAGCGGCTTTTATGACGTTTATGCTGATGGCCAGATGTATCGTACCCGGGCCCGCGGAAATTTCCGAAAGCGACGGATCACGCCGCTTGTCGGTGATAACGTAGAGTTTGATGCACCGACTCCGCAAGAAGGTTACTTGTTAAAGATACTTGATCGGCAGACCCAGTTGGTACGGCCGCCAGTGGCCAATGTTGATCTGGGTATCGTGGTGACTGCGGCGACCGACCAAGAATTTTCAACGAATTTATTGGATCGTCAGTTAGTTGCGTTAGCGGTGGCGGGTATTGAACCGTTACTTTACTTTGCAAAAACGGATCTATTAACGGATGAGGTATATCAGCAGCGCCTAACGTTGGCGGAAGCTTATCGCCAGATTGGGTATCAAGTTATTTGTGAGCGGACAGCATTTTCACCCACAGCGTTAGCGGCAGTTAAGACGGCCTTGACTGATCATTTAGCTGTTGTCATGGGTCAAACCGGTGCTGGCAAGTCGACATTACTGAATCATTTGCAACCGGGGTTAGACCTAGCGACGGGTGAAATTTCACAGGCGTTGAATCGTGGGAAACATACGACGCGGAAGGTTAGTCTGATTCCGATTGCCGCGGGATTAGTGGCCGATACACCTGGTTTCTCATCCTACGAAGTGTTTGATATTGCAGCCAACGAGTTGACGCATTATTTTCCAGAGTTTGTGCGCCTTAGTGTTGATTGCAAGTATCGAGGCTGTGTTCATATTAATGAACCACAGTGTGCCGTTAAACGGGCACTGGCCGCTGGTGAGGTATTAGCGAGTCGCTATGATAACTATTTACAATTCTATGAAACCATTAAAAATAAAAAAGTAATCTATAATAAGAAAAAGTGAGTGAGACGAATGATTAAAGTTGCCCCTTCAATTTTAAGTGCAGATTTTGCTAACCTTCAACGTGACGTTCAGATGGCTGAAAATGCTGGTGCGGATGCGTTGCATATTGATGTTATGGATGGTCAGTTCGTACCGAACTTATCATTTGGGATGAGTACCGTAGCGGATTTACGGCCAGTAACTTCGTTAATGTTGGATTGTCATTTAATGATTATGAATCCTGAACGATTTGTCGGTCAGTTTGCAAAGGCCGGTGCGGATTTGATCGGGGTGCACGTTGAAAGCACCCGGCATATTTATCACGCCTTACAGCTGATCAAGGACGCCGGAGCGAAGGCAGAAATCGTGGTTAACCCTGGAACGCCGCTCAGTATGATTAGTGAAATATTACCACTAGTGGATCAAGTCTTGATTATGACGGTCAATCCCGGTTTCGGTGGTCAGCATTTTCTGCCACAGATGGTCGCTAAAATTGCGGCGTTAAATGAATTAAAGCAACAGCACGACTATCATTTTGACATTGAAGTCGATGGGGGAATTAATGACCAAACGGTTAAAGCTTGCTATGATGCCGGTGCAACGGTTGCAGTCGCTGGTTCATATGTTTATAACAGCTCGCAACCCGCGCAACGGATTCAGGATCTGAAGGTGGCGACTAATTAATGGCAACCATCGTAAACTTACTGGTGGGCGGTCCGACCGCTAATTATCCAGCAGATTTAACGACGATTCCAGGACCGTGGGTCGGTGCTGATCGGGGTGCGCTGCGGTTAGTGAAGCGTGGCATCCAGCCTGTGATGGTAGTTGGCGATTTTGATTCGATTAACCCGACCGAACTACAGGCTGTTAAGGACGCACTGGTGGGGGCCGTGGTGGTTAAACCAGATCAAGATCACACTGATACCCAATTGGCCCTCAAATCCATCTTTGAACAGTTACGGCCAGATGAAGTTCATCTATATGGTGCAACGGGTGGTCGGTTAGACCATTTACTAGCCAACATTTGGTTGGTGCTTGATCCGGTATTTCGTCAATGGGCGCCCCAGATTAAGATAATTGATAAGCAAAATACGATTCAATTCTTCTTACCTGGAGATTATCAGATCACAAAGGAAGCAGATAAACGTTATTTGGCTTTTGTGCCACTAATGCCGATGCATCTAACGTTACCTGATGAAAAATATCAACTAGATGCAGCTTATAATGCGTATCCAATTTCGTGGGCCAGTAATGAGTTCAGTGGGAATGTGGGCCATTTCAGCTTTGACGCGGGTGTTTTAGCCGTTATTCAAAGTCGTGATGACACCATGACGGACGCGTAGGCTGGTCAGGCTGAACGCATATTAAAAGACCGATTAATGAGTCGTGAAACACATTAATCGGTCTTTTAATATCCAAATACAGGCTTTGAAAAGCCGGTTGCATGGCGGATAAGTAGCCACTTAACTAGGTACAGTTGGGCAATCAATAGGTTGACGTAGCTAAACGTTAGCTCATTTAATCAGAAGTTGAGTGCTTTCAGGCCAGCCGGGCGCTGTCGATTCCGACTGGCGATTGGGCAAAATGCGGGAGTTACGTCAATCTATACTGAATCATCTTATTTCCAGTGGACTTGAACTAGCTGCTTTTGAGCTATGTTTAACACACTTTAATCCACGATGTGGGCCCAAATAATTAGCACAGCACGCGCATTGATTATAAACTTTATAAAAAGTTAGCGAGAAATTAGTGATTTTGGGTAACAAAAAACGCCAGCCACAAAAAAATGTGCTGGCGATTTGCTGCGCTAAACGCGCGTAACTTTACCTGATTTCAAAGTCCGAGCTGAAACCCAAACCTTCTTTGGTTTACCATCAACTAAAATGCGAACTTTTTGCAAGTTAGCTTTCCAGCTGCGGCGGCTGTGGTTTAAAGCGTGAGAACGCGTGTTACCAAAGTGCGTCCGTTTGCCTGTAACGTAGTCTTTTGCCATGTTGATCTGCCTCCTTCGGTAATTCATTGATAAAAGGTCGTCTTTATCATTCACTAGAATAATTTATCATAGATTAATAAAGGTTGCAATACATTTCTATCAAGTAATTTTACTTTACTGCTAAATTCCCAGTTTCCGGGCTTCTGTTGAGCAGTCGCTTAATTTTTCTTTCAAGAGTGGTTGTGCTATGATAAACTATCGTAAATGAACGCGTTAAAACAAGGAGGCTATTTTCATGGCTGTCAAAATCAAAACGCAATTTGGAACCATTGATATTGATAATGATGTTATCGCGACGGTCGTCGGTGGCGCTGCAACGGATAACTATGGAGTTGTTGGTATGGCAAGTCGTAACCAGATCCGTGATAATGTTAATGAAATTTTACGCCGCGAAAACTATGCGCGCGGTGTGGTTGTTCGCCAAGAGGATAATGGGGTGGCTATTGATGTCAACATTATCGTCAGTTATGGGACCAAAATTTCAGAAGTCTCACGCAATGTCCAAGCCAAGGTCAAATATAACTTACAAAACATGCTTGGCGTTACGGCCAATTCGGTCAACGTCATTGTCCAAGGTGTCCGGGTAATGAACGACTAAATTGATGTTGGTGGAAGCCAAGGAGGAATTTTGAAATTGAAAATCACCACGATTACTAATCTTGAATTTGGCAAAATGGTGCAGGCTGCGTCACAAAAGCTGAACCAACGCGCTGAATTTATTAATTCTTTGAACGTCTTTCCGGTACCAGATGGTGATACCGGGACTAATATGAGCTTATCGATGGCCAGCGGTGCCAAGTACGAACGTGAAGAAACCAGTACGAACGTGGGCGACTTAGCGTCAGCCTTAGCCAAAGGTCTGTTAATGGGGGCCCGGGGAAATTCTGGGGTGATCTTGTCACAGATTTTTCGGGGCTTCTCAAAGGCCGTTGCGGATAAGGAAGTTTTAACGGCCAATGATTTAGCAGCAGCCCTCGCAGCTGGGGCTCAGACTGCTTATAAGGCCGTTATGAAGCCGACTGAAGGAACTATCCTAACTGTGATCCGCAAAGCTGCTGGTGCCGGTAAGGAGGCCGTTAAAACGACCGACGATATTTGTGAAGTCATGGAGGCCGTTGTTGTTGCCGCGGAAGCTGCTTTGAAATCGACCCCCGACTTATTACCAGTGTTGAAACAAGTCGGGGTCGTTGATTCCGGTGGCCAGGGACTGACTTTTGTGTTAGAAGCCTTTAGTGACTCATTAAGTGGTAAGGTCGATGAATCACAAGACTACGTTCCTGATGATGCAGAAATGGATTCGATGATCGATGCTGCTCATCATCAGAGTGTTCAAGGTCAGTTAGACCCGAATGACATCAAGTATGGCTACTGTACTGAAATTATGGTACGAATCGGCGATGGTAAGTTAGTTGATCACAAGTTTGATTACGAGACGTTTTACAATTACTTAGCACAACTAGGCGATTCACTGCTGGTGATTAATGATGATGAAATTGTAAAGGTTCACGTGCATACAGAGCATCCGGGTGATGTCATGACGTGGGGCCAACGTTTTGGTGCGTTAATTAAAGTTAAAGTCGACAATATGCGTCTACAACAAGAAACCATCATGGAACACGATCAAGAAAGTGAAGCACAAGCTGCCGCCGAACCAACTTTGCCTTCACAACCACAAGTTGATATGCACGGTTATGCTATCATCTCGGTTTCATCGGGTGAGGGTATTGGTAAGCTGTTCAAAGGCTTAGGTGTGACTGATATCATTGCTGGTGGTCAAACGATGAACCCTAGTACGGCAGATATCGTTAAGGCCGTCAATGACAGTGGTGCCAAGCAAGCGTTAGTATTGCCGAACAACAAAAATATCTTCTTGGCGGCTGAACAAGCTGCAGAAGTTGCCGATGTCCCGGTTAAAATCATTCATAGTCAAACGATTTCACAAGGTATGACTGCGATGTTGGCGTTCAATGCCGAAGCTGACTTGGCTGATAATCAGGCGGCGATGGAGGAAACTTTGAGCACGGTCGTGAGTGGGCAAGTAACGCATGCCGTTCGCGATACGACGATCGATGGCCTTGAAATCAAGAAAGATGATTATATGGGCTTAGTTGATGGTAAAATCGTGATTACGAACCCTGATCGTGATACGGCTACTTTGGATATGGTGAAGGCCATGCTGGACGAAGATAGCGAATTAGTGACGATTATTTACGGTAAGGATGCGACACAGGCTGATGCTGACCGTTTGGCAGCTAAGGTTCAGGAACTGGATGATGAATTAGAAATTGAAATTCATGAAGGTGACCAGCCAGTCTATCCATTCCTTGTTTCAGTTGAATAAAACTAACCGTTAAAAATAGGGCTTGGCAGTGATGCTGGGGCCTGTTTTTGTACGGCCGGATACTTCTTGCGGGCTTGAACGGATTTTTTGGTATAATTGATACAAGTAAAAGCAATGATTTTAGAAAGGGCGGTGGTCAGACATGGGACAACAATTGAGTGACGCGGTTGCAACGTTAAGTGGTGTCGGCCCAGCCCGCCAAAAAGGATTAGCAGAGCTTGGGATCAATACGATTGCAGATTTATTGACGTATTATCCCTTTCGCTACGAGGATCTACAGGTCAAAGATGTTAATGAGATTGCGGATCAAGAAAAGGTGACGTTAAAAGGGACGGTGGCTTCGGAGCCGGTTTTGGCACGGTTTGGCCGCAAAAAGAACCGGTTGAACTTTCGTTTGTTAATTGACCATGACGTCTACATGGTGACCTTTTTTAATCAGCCATACTTAATGAAACAGATCGAAACGGGTCAAGATTTAGCTGTTTATGGCAAGTGGGATGCCACACGAAGTAGTTTGACGGGAATGAAAATTATTAATCCGAATAATGCCGATTCGGCGTTTGGCTCAATCTATCCGGCTAGTAAGACTGTCAAGCAAGGCACGATTCAGAAAATGGTTAAACAAGCTTATGAACTTTATGCACCGATTATTACGGATATTGTGCCAGCTGAATTACGAGCGAAATACCGACTATTACCGCGACGTCAAATGATCCACGATATGCATTTTCCAGCTAGCCAGGCGGATTCAACGGCTGCACGGCGCTCGGCAACGTATGAAGAATTCTTACTGTTTCAAATGCAAATGCAAGCTTTGAAGCAAACCGATGCGACCACTAATGGTATTGCGATCACTTATGATAATGAACGGCTAAAAGCTTTTATTAAAACATTGCCGTTTGAGTTGACCCGTGCCCAAAAACGGGTCGTTAATGAGATTTGCTTGGACTTAAAGTCACCCAAGCATATGAATCGTTTGCTTCAAGGTGATGTGGGATCCGGGAAAACAATCGTGGCGGCCATCGTCATGTACGCGGCAATTACGGCCGGGTATCAGGCGGCGTTGATGGCACCAACTGAAATCTTGGCCGAACAACACGCTGATAATTTAGCACAAGTCTTTGCTGACACGGATGTCAACGTCGCGTTGTTAACGGGTGCGACCAAGCCGGCTGCCCGCAAAGCATTGTTAGCAGCACTGGCTGCTGGTGAAATCAACCTATTGATTGGCACGCACGCTCTGATCCAGGACGGGGTGGCTTATGCCAATTTGGGATTAGTCATAACTGATGAACAACACCGTTTCGGTGTCAATCAACGGGCGGCTTTTCGCCAAAAAGGCGGGCAGCCAGATACGTTGGCCATGACGGCGACCCCGATTCCGAGGACGTTAGCAATTACGGCGTATGGCGAAATGGATGTTTCTGAAATCGATGAATTGCCGGCAGGTCGGCAACCAATCCAAACCACGTGGGTGCGGAGCAATCAAGCCAATTCGGCGTTAAGTTTTGTCCATCAACAGATTGATAATGGCTCCCAAGCCTACGTCGTGACACCATTGATTGAAGAATCAGAAACGTTAGATGTTAAAAACGCTGAAGCCCTGTCAGCTAATTTACAAGAGTATTTTGGAACTAGTGTCAAAGTTGGGTTGTTGCATGGCCGTATGAAACCTGAGGAAAAAGACACGGTCATGGCGGCCTTTAAAGCGGGTGACATTCAGTTGCTCGTCTCGACGACAGTTATCGAAGTAGGGGTCGATGTTAAAAATGCCACGATTATGATGATCTATGATGCTGATCGTTTTGGCTTGGCCCAACTGCATCAATTGCGTGGGCGGGTTGGCCGAGGTACCAAAGCATCATACTGTATTTTGGTGGCCGACCCCAAGAATCAGCAGGGGATTGAACGGATGCAGATTATGACGCAAACGACCAATGGGTTTGTTCTGGCGCAAAAAGACTTAGAATTACGTGGTGCCGGTGATGTGCTAGGGGTCAAACAATCGGGGATGCCAGAATTTAAAGTGGGTGACCCAATTGCGGATTTAACGGTGCTGCAAGTTGCCCAGCAGGATGCCCACGCAATCGTGCAGCAACCGGATTGGCAAAGTCAACCGAATAATCAAGCTTTGGCAGCTTATTTAAGCCAGAAACTAGCCGCAGTTGGCACGCTCGATTAACAAACTAAATAAAGTACCGTGATGAGAGGAATGGTGACACTATGATTAAAATTGCGATTGATGCCATGGGTGGCGATTACGCCCCTAATGCTGTGATCGAGGGGGTCGAACAGGCTCGTGATTTATTTGAGGATACGGTCTTTTTGCTATACGGCCAACGTGACGTGATCAACGCACAACTGAAGAATCGGGATCGGATTCAAATTATTAATGCTGATGAAGTCATTACCATGGAAGATGAACCAGTGCGAGCTGTGCGGCGTAAGAAGCATTCATCAATCGTGATGGCAGCCCAGGCTGTCAAGGATGGTCAGGCAGATGCCTTCTTTTCTGCCGGTAATTCAGGAGCCGTACTTGCGGCTGGACTATTTATCGTGGGGCGGATCAAGGGCATCGACCGGCCGGGGTTAGTGACCGTTTTACCAGTTGTTCGTAATGCCAACCAGTCTAATTTTGTGATGATGGATATTGGTGCTAATGCGGATAGCAAACCGTTGAACTTGCAACAATACGGGGTGTTAGGGACGTATTATGCGGAACGGATGATGCAGGCCAAGCAGCCGCGAGTGGCACTGCTCAATAATGGGACCGAAGATGATAAGGGCAATAAAGTGCATAAGGCGGCTTTTGAACTCTTGTCGCAGACGGATGGTATCAACTTTATTGGGAATGTTGAGTCTCGTGACTTGTTGAACGGGGTCGCTGATGTCGTTGTGACCGATGGCTTTACGGGAAACGCCGTCTTAAAAAGTATTGAAGGGACGGCCCGTTCAATGCTGGGGTTAGTTAAGGATGCCGTCTATAACACGGGCATCAGTGGTAAACTCGGGGGCCTACTACTCAAGAGCGGCTTTAATGATATTCGCTCACAAATGGACTACTCCCAGTACGGGGGGGCCGTACTACTCGGTTTGAAAGCGCCGGTCATTAAGACCCACGGCTCCAGTAAAGCGCCTACGATTGTGAACACCATTCGGCAAATTCGTCAGATGGTCAGCACGGATATTGTACCAGGCGTTGCGGAATATTTCGCAAATCAACAGGCTAATCAGCAAGCAAGTGTAGACATTCCTGCTGAAAACGATTAGAATACTCTAGTGAATTCAAGTTAGTGAGGGATCTTTACATGACGAAAGAAGAAATTTTCGATAAAATTGCGGATATCATTGCTGATCGGTTTGAAGTTGATAAAGCAACGATTACCAACGAAATGAACTTGCAAACCGATTTGGATGCTGATTCCATCGATTTTGTTGAGTTTGTACTGGAATTAGAAGACACCTTTGGTAGCGAAATCTCAGACGAAGATGCCGAAAAATTGTCAACGGTCGGCGAAGTTGTCGATTATGTGGCAGCGCACCAAGCAAAATAAACAAATGAGTCATCAAAAACAGGTAGCCGATGTGGTTACCTGTTTTTGGTTGGGATCGTTGTCGTAGTAGCAATATCATTGTTATTGACCACTAAATCATAGTATAATGTTATGATATGCAATGTGTGACGGGTTGTTTTACTGATTGCCCCATGAATCATTATTTAAAAGCGTCCTGAGTTTGGTCTTCTGCAGTATCGCTTTAAAGTGTGGGCGGCCAGTATTTAAGACGTGGGCTGCGGCTTGAATTTGTGTCCATCATGTTCTGGCAATTGGCAGAAATGTCTGTGGACCTCAGCTGGTTGTTTTTGACGTCAGACTTTGGCCGCTTAAATAATGATTCATGCTGAGCTAGATCATAAACAGCGCCGGTAACAGATTGTGATAATTGGCGGCTCTAATAGCGCTAACCAACAAGGTGATAACGAAAGGAAGTTTCAAATGATTACAGAATTAGCCGCAATGTTAAAGGAACGTTTTGGCATTGTCTTTAATGATCCCGATTTACTGGCCGAGGCGTTTACACAAGCCTCATATGTCAATGAACATCAGGATCAACAATTGAAATATTACGAACGGGTCGAATTTTTGGGGGATGCCGTCTTGGAGTTAGTGGTGTCCGAATATTTATACAAACGTTATAAAGACATGCCCCAAGGTAAGTTGACTCGTTTACGGGCCGCGATGGTTTGCGAAGAGAGCTTCGCTAGTTTTGCCCGTGAATGTGACTTTCCTCAATACATCCGCTTAGGCAAGGGTGAACAAAAAGCCCATGCGTGGGAACGAGATTCACTTCTATGCGACATTTTTGAATCGTTTGTCGGGGCTTTGTACTTAGACCAAGGACGTGAGCCTGTCTTGAAGTTTGTTCATCAAGTGATTTTTCCTAAATTGGATGAAGGCCGTTTTGATGGCGTCTTTGATTATAAGACGACCTTGCAAGAATATTTGCAACGTGATGGTGATGTCGCCATTGACTATCAGTTAATCGAACAAGATGGCCCAGCTAACGAGCGCTCATATGAGATCGCCGTACTTGCCGATGGTCAAAAGATTGGTGAGGGTTGGGGTCATTCGAAGAAGGAAGCCGAACAGAGTGCTGCGCGGCAAGCCTATTCACAATTACAGCAAGAGTAACCATTAATAATTACAGGAAGTTTGTGTCGAATGCAACTTAAATCATTAGAAATCAGCGGATTTAAATCTTTTGCTGATAAAACCAAAATTGATTTTCAAGCCGGAATGACGGGAATTGTCGGCCCAAACGGTAGTGGTAAGAGTAACATTATTGAAGCTATTCGCTGGGTCCTTGGAGAACAGGCGGTCAAAAGTTTACGTGGAACCAAGATGACTGACGTGATTTTTGCCGGCTCAGCTAACCGAAAACCGTTGAATATGGCTAAAGTCACCATTACATTTGATAATAGTGACCACTTTTTACCCTTAGATTATGCGGAAGTTAGTATTACACGAAAACTCTTTCGCAACGGTGACAGTGATTATTTAATTAATAATCAGAGTTGTCGGCTGAAAGATATTACGAATTTAATGATTGATACGGGACTAGGAAAAGACTCGTTTTCAGTAATTTCTCAAGGCCGCGTTGAGGCGGTCTTTAATGCCAAACCAGAAGATCGACGCAGTATTATTGAAGACGTCGCTGGGGTTTTAAAGTACAAAAAGGATAAGTTCACGACTGAGAATAAATTAGCGGAAACGACGGATTATTTAGACCGGGTGAACGATATCATTGCGGAGTTGAGTCAGCAAAAGGGACCGTTGGAAGAACAGGCGAGTCTTGCCCGGGATTATCAAGATCAAAAACAAAAATTTGATTATTTGGACCGTTCGCGGCTCGTTAAGAAGTTGACGATTGCTCGAGATCAGTTGCAGGGTGTCAATGAAAAGTTAGCTAGTGCCAAAGCGTTAGTGGCTAAATATCAGCAACAAGTTGATACGGGTGCGACTAAGCTGGCTAATTTGAAAACCCAACAGACGGCTCAATTAAAGCAAAAAGATCAGCTGGCAGCGCAAAATCTTGAGTTAACTAAGACGATCGAAAATACGCAAGGCCAACAAGGGGTTGACGCTGAGCGACGGCAAAACCAGCAGTCTGAGCAGGAACGGTTGACAGCTAGTTTGACCGCAACTGAGCAACAGATTGTGACGCAAACCGAGCAACAAGCTCAATTACGACAAACCTTATCTGAGCAGCAGGCCCAAGTTAAGGCAGTCAAAGCACAAGTCGCCGAATTAACAACGGCGACGAGTGCAGCCGGTCGTCAGCAGTTGGCCGATGAGCTGGAAAAACTACGCAATGCTTATATTGATGAAAAACAAGTTCAGGCTGAGCTGAATAACGAAGCGAAGAACTTAGTTAAACAACATCAACAGTCTGGCAGTCAGAGCACGGCGTTAGCAGAACGGTTAGCACAGGCGCAAGCTAATCTAAAACGGGTGCAGACGACCGTTGACGTGCATAATCGGGAGCAACGTGATTTAGAAAATCAAGTCAATCAACAACAAACAACGTTAACGGCCCAGCAAGCTCAAGTTAAGACGAATGCGGAACAGATTGATGAGCAACAGCAGCGCTGGTTAGATGCAGCGGGACTAATGCAACGTGAGAAGTCACGCTTAGAAGCTTTACAAGCTGTTCAGGAACGCTATACGAACTTCTATGCGGGTGTCCGGATGGTCCTGCAACATCGCCAGCAGTTTAGTGGTGTCGCCGGGGCTGTTTCCGAACTCTTGACTGTCCCTGACCGTTACACTAAGGCGGTTGAGGTTGCGTTGGGGGGCCAGTTGCAAAATATTGTTTGTGATACGCAACAGACGGCCAAAACCGTGGTCAATTTCTTAAAACAAAATCACGCTGGCCGGGCGACGTTTTTACCGATCGAGCGGATGACGGCACGACAACTGCCCGTTAATACTGAACACGAGTTATTACAACAACCCGGGGTGTTAGGTGTTGCCAGTGAATTGGTCGATTGTGAGCCCAAAATTATGGCTATCAAACGTTATTTATTGGGAACAACGGCAATTGTTGACACGTTAGATCATGCGATGGCAATTTCACGGAGTCGCCGGTTTCGGTGCAAGTTAGTGACCGTTGATGGTGAAACGATTGCGGCTAGTGGGGCCATTACTGGTGGTGCCACGCGGCATGATGATAATGGGCTTCTCCAGCAACAACAGTCCGCTGAAAAAATTGCGGCGAATGTTGAACAGATGCAATCTGAATTGGTGACCTATGAGCAAGGTCTGGCCAATCTAAAAAAAGCCAACCAAGATTTAATGGTTCAGGTCGAAACTAGCCGTCAACAATTGAGCGATCTCAAGGACCACCTCAGCCAGGTGCAGGCGCAATTACAAGCTGCTCAGAGTGAACAAACTCAGTTAAGTCGTCAAGTTAAAGCTTTAACCTATGAACAGCAACAAACGCAGGCTGATGATAGCTATGAGGATTTAGTGGCTCGTAATCAGCAAGCTCAAGCGGCCAATGCGGCTAAGCTAAAAGATTATCAAGCGCAAATGCAGACTGTTCAACAGCAACAAACTGATTATGAAAGCTATCAACAGACACAGGCGGCGAAGTTACAAGCACAACGGGAACAATTGATTACGCTGCAGGAGCACGTTAAACAAACGCAGCGACAATTAGAACAGTGTACGGTCTCTTTGACGCAAGCTGAGCAGACAAAAAAGCAAACGCAAGCGGATTTAACGGCCATTCAAACGACATTAGCTAGTCAGCAAATGTCGGTCGCGGAGCGTGCAACGGTCTTGAAAACGGCTAAGGCTAAACAAACTGAGGTTGAACAACAACGAGCGGCTTGTGAACACCAGCTGGCAACGATCAATGATCAGGTTGAAGAATTGTCAAACAAGCAAGTTCGCTTGCAACAACTAGCTGCTGCCGCAACTGACGACTACCGGCGTTTGGAATTAAGTCAAACGAAATTGACCGGTGAAGTCGACCATGCGACCGCGGACTTAGCTGAAAAGTATCAGTTGACAGTTGCGGCAGCCCAGGCAGATGTTAGTGACTTAGCGTTGCCAGCAATTACAGAGCAGTTGAAACTACTCAAACGAGGCTTGGATGAGATTGGAACGGTCAACTTAGGTGCAATCGAGGAGTTTGAACGGGTCAAGGAACGCTTCGACTTTTTAAATAATCAAGCAGCCGACCTAAAGGAAGCTAAGGAACACTTGTTACAAACCATGGCAGACTTGGATACAACCGTCGCGACGCGTTTTAAAACGGCGTTTGATCAAGTAGCCGCGGAGTTTAGTACGATTTTTGAGCAGATGTTTGGTGGCGGTAAGGCTGAATTGATTTTAACCGATCCGGAACACTTACTGACGAGTGGGGTCGATATTATGGCCCAGCCACCTGGTAAGAAGTTCCAGCGGTTAAGTTTGTTGTCCGGTGGTGAACGAGCACTAACGGCCATTACGTTATTGTTTGCGATTCTAGCAGTGCGGCCCGTGCCGTTCAGCATTTTGGATGAAGCCGAAGCTGCCTTAGATGATGCCAACGTGGACCGTTTCAGTCAGTATTTGAATGACTTTCAAACGGGGACACAGTTTGTGATCATTACCCACCGAAAAGGGACCATGATGCACGCTGACGTACTCTACGGGGTGACGATGGAAGAATCCGGCGTCTCCAAGATGGTTTCCGTCTCCTTGGCGGACTTGAAAGAGGAACAGAAATAATTAAAGGAAGTGTTGAAGATGGGACTATTTAGTCGGTTAAAAAAAGCGTTTAGTCTACCAGAATCAGATGATGCTCAAACAACATCAGCTGCTAGTGGCGCGTCGGTAGCAACGAGTCAAGCTAGTACGCCGGTCAGTGATGATCGGGCCCCTTCGTCACAACAGGCAGCTCGGTCGGATGTCGTAACAACTGAATCAACCGCCACACCGGTGTCCAGTACAGCCGTAAGCGAAACGACGAGTACTGCGGACAAACCAGCTGCAGTAACATCAGCGGCTACTAGTGAAGCCCCGGCTGATAGCATGGCAGCGGTAACCGCGCAACCTGATTCGCAAGCACCAATGCAATCAGCGACGGTGTCGGAAGCACCACTCACGGCCAGTGCAATGGTTGCCCAGTCACTAGCTGCATTAAGTGCGAGTGCGGCACAAGTTAGTCAAGTGGCCGCGAGCGAAGTGACACCAGCGACTACGTCTGATGCAGCAGTTGAAGGCAACGTAATGTCAGAATCAGTGGCCAGCACGGCGCCAGCAGTCAAGTCATCAGCGCCAACAGAGACGGCTGCGACTGAATCGGTCGCACCGACTGTTAATGCGGCTGATTCGGAAGTGACTGAGCCGGAACCGACTGAAGCCGAACGTTATGATGAAGGACTGAAGAAGTCACGGAAGACGTTTGGCGATCGGATCAACGCCTTCTTGGCTAATTTCCGTCACGTTGATGAGACGTTTTTCGATGACTTAGAAGATACGTTGATCGAATCTGATGTGGGTTATGAGACCGCGATGCGGATCAGTGACGAGCTACGTGACGAAGTTAAATTAAAGAACGCGAAGAGCAAGAAAGAAATTTCAAGCGTCATCGTCGAAAAGCTCGTTGATATGTACGGCGAAGCTGGTGAGGGTGAGGATAACTCAATTCACATGGCTAAGAGTGGCCCAACCGTTATTCTATTTGTCGGGGTCAACGGTGCTGGTAAGACCACCACAATCGGTAAGATGGCGAACATGTACAAGCAGCAAGGCAAGAAGGTCTTGTTGGCGGCTTGTGACACGTTTAGAGCTGGCGCAATTCAGCAGCTGCAAGTCTGGGGCCAACGAGATGGGGTTGACGTGGTCGCTAAGGCCGAAAAGAGTGATCCGGCGGCCGTGTGCTTTGACGCGGTAAAGAAGGCTAAGGCCGAAAATTACGACGTGCTCTTTGTGGATACCGCTGGTCGATTGCAAAATAAGGTTAACTTGATGAATGAATTGGAAAAAATCAAGCGGGTCATCACGCGTGAAATCCCAGATGCACCACATGAGGTCTTACTTGTGTTGGATGCAACGACCGGGCAAAATGCTTTAAATCAGGCAAAATTGTTTAAACAATCAACGGATGTTAGTGGGATTGTGTTGACAAAGCTTGATGGTACGGCACGTGGGGGGATCGTCTTGGCCATTCGTAATGAATTGCATCTCGCCGTGAAGTATGTTGGTTTGGGTGAAAAAGTGACCGATTTACGGCCATTTAATGCCAATGACTTTGTCTATGGTTTATTTAAAGACATTATCACGGGTTAAATCGGTTGGTGATGGTGTTTAAACTAGCAAGCTAGTTATCGAAATGGTAATTGTTCTCCGTGCGAGAATGATTACCATTTGTTTTTACCATAAATGGCGACAGATAGTTGACGAATGGCGATAAAATCGGTACTCTTATTTAGTGTGTAGTCTGTATGATAAGCGTGAGGAGTCCCACATGGAAATTGAAAAAAATTATCGAATCAATTCGTTATTTGAGTTCTACGAACCACTATTAACAAATAAACAAAAATCATATATTCAATTGTACTACGCTGACGACTATTCCTTAGGTGAAATTGCGGCAGAATTCTCAGTTTCACGCCAGGCCGTCTATGATAATATCAAGCGGACCGAAAAGATTTTAGAAGGTTACGAGACTAAGCTGCATCTTTATCACGACTTTGTGGAACGTAATCACGAAGTTGACGCAATCTCTGACTATATTAATCAAAATTACCATGGGGACACTCAGTTAATTAAGATGATTCAACAACTAGTCAACTTGGAAGCTGACTCAGAATAATAATAAAGGTTAGGTGACACTAATGGCATTTGAAGGCCTAACGGAACGTTTACAAAAAGCAATGACCAATTTACGGCGCAAGGGGAAGATTTCGGAAAGTGATCTTCGAGCCACCATGCGTGAAATTCGGTTAGCATTACTAGAAGCCGACGTTAACTTTACGGTGGTTAAGGATTTTGTTAAAACGGTTCGCGAACGCGCACTCGGCGCAAAGGTACTGGAAGGTTTAAATCCAGCCCAACAAATTGTTAAGATCGTTGATGAAGAGTTAACGAAAACGATGGGTGAAAAGGCGGTTCCATTGAACAAATCGCCGAAGATTCCAACCGTTATCATGATGGCTGGTCTACAAGGGGCCGGGAAAACGACAACGGTCGGAAAATTGGCCCTCAAGTTAAAGAACGAACAGAACGCGCGGCCATTAATGATTGCGGCCGACATCTACCGGCCAGCTGCGATTGAACAATTGCAACAGGTTGGTCGTCAAATCGATGTCCCAGTCTTTCAATTAGGGACCGATGTTGATCCTGTTGAGATCGTTCGTCAAGGGATGGTTCAGGCTCAGGAAAACCATAATGATTACGTGTTCATCGATACGGCTGGTCGACTCCAAATTGATGAACAACTGATGAACGAGTTGGCTAATATTAAGGATTTAGTGCATCCAGATGAAATCCTGTTAGTGATCGATGCGATGACTGGTCAAAACGCCGTTAATACGGCGGAGGGCTTTAACGATAAGCTGGATGTGACCGGGGTCGTCTTGACGAAGTTAGATGGCGACACTCGTGGTGGGGCTGCACTATCAATTCGGGCCGTCACTGGTAAGCCAATCAAGTTTGTCGGTCAAGGCGAAAAGATGACTGATCTTGATGTCTTTCATCCAGACCGGATGGCGGATCGGATTCTTGGCATGGGTGATATGCTGACGCTGATTGAAAAGGCGCAACAGCAATATGACGAAAAACAAGCCGAAGAAATGAACCTGAAGATTCAGGAAAACACTTTTGACTTCAACGACTTTATCGACCAATTAGACCAAGTTGACAAGATGGGGAACATGGAAGATATCATGAAGATGATTCCAGGGATGGCGAATAATCCTGCCATGAAGAATCTCAACATGGATCCCAAAGATATTGCCCACATTCGAGCAATTGTTTACTCAATGACCAATGCCGAAAAAGCGGATCCAGATCTTTTGAATCCTTCACGGCGGCGACGGATTGCGGCTGGTTCTGGCCGACCAATTCATGAAGTCAACCGGATGATTAAGCAATTCAACCAGACCAAAAAGATGATGAATCAAATGTCCAAAGGGAACTTTGCTGGTATGGAAGGCCTCATGGGCGGTGCCAATGGTGGTGGCGGTATCGGTGGCAAGATGCAGCAAATGGCCATGAAGCGAATGGTTCGTCAAACTAAGAAGAAAAAACAAAAGCGGCTAGCTAAAGCAATGCGGCGTCGTAAACGCTAATTTATAAGTTTTTTTAGCCTGTCAAGAAAAAGTCCTTTACAAGCTATTGATTTACTGGTATATTATTACCTGTTAAAGAATTCGGGAGGTGTTTAAATGTCAGTCAAGATTCGTCTAAAGCGGATGGGTTCTAAGAAAAATCCATTTTACCGGATTGTTGTCGCAGATTCACGTTCACCACGTGATGGTCGTTTTATCGCCCAAGTCGGCACATACAACCCACTTACAGAACCAGCCCAAGTTAAACTTGAAGAGGAAGATATCCTCGGTTGGTTGAACAATGGTGCCCAACCTTCAGATACGGTTAAGAATATCTTATCCAAGGCCGGTATCATGAAGAAGTACCACGAAGCTAAGTTCACTAAATAATAAAGCGGTAATAGATCATGGCAGATATTAAAGCTTTAATCACCACGATTGTCACCCCGTTAGTTCAATATCCAGACGATATTAAAGTTGATTTTAAGGAAACCACACGGTACCTTGAATACAACTTAACGGTTAACCCCGAAGATATCGGCCGGGTCATTGGCCGGCAGGGACGAGTTGCTTCGGCAATTCGGACAGTCGTGTATAGTGTCCGAGTTTCAGGACCTAAACGTGTCCGACTTACGATCGAAGACGGACAACAAAAAAACTCTTGAGCGAAGCAGTGATGTTTTGTTTAAGAGTTTTTTTATATCCTACGAGGCTTTTTAGGCCGAACGGATTTACAGAATAGAATAACTCATAATAATCGAGAGAATTAAGAGGAGGTAAATAATGGATTACTATCGTGTTGGAACCTTAGTTAATACCCACGGTATCCGTGGTGAGGTGAAAGTTGTCGTTGTAACTGATTTTCCTGAAGAACGTTTTAAGGTCGGGCAACAGTTGGTCTTATTTAAGTCGCCAGATGCTACTACGGGTGGTGTCACTGTCACGATCACAAAGTCACGTGAGCAAAAAGGCCTATACTTTTTGACTTTTAAAGGGTTCGATAACATTAATGATGTTGAACGTTATAAAGGCTGGACAATTAAGGTGCCTGCTGAAGCCTTACATGACCTACCAGCGGGTGAGTATTATTATCATCAGATCGTTGGCCTACAAGTTGTAACAACCGCTGACGAGCCACTGGGGACCATCAAAGAGATCTTGTCACCGGGAGCTAACGATGTTTGGGTGGTTCAGCGTGAACATGGCCAGAGTGACGTCTTGTTGCCTAAGATTCCGCAAGTTATTAAAAACGTTGACCTAGCTGCGGGTGTGGTGACCGTTGAACTAATGGAAGGGTTGATTGATTAATGCAAATCGACATTTTGAGTCTGTTTCCAGAAATGTTTGCGGGGCCACTTCATGAGTCGATGATTGGCAACGCTATTGAAAATGATGTCATCAATGTTGATGTTACCAATTTTCGCGATTTCACGACCGACAAGCATAATCATGTTGATGATTATCCGTATGGTGGTGGTGCAGGCATGTTGCTGCAACCACAGCCAATTTTTGATGCGTTGGCCAGTGTTCAAGCGAAGCATTCAGCAGCGGGACGAGTCATCTTACTGGATCCGGCGGGAGTGCAGTTCAATCAACACGTTGCCGAAGACTTTGCCCGAGAAGAACACCTGACCTTTATTTGTGGTCACTATGAAGGCTATGATGAACGGATCCGTTCGCTAGTGACCGATGAAGTTTCTTTAGGTGATTACGTTTTAACGGGCGGTGAGCTGGGCGCGATGGTCATGATTGATGCTACAGTGAGGTTACTACCAGGCGTACTCGGAAATGCGGAATCAGCGCCTGGCGATTCTTTTTCGAGCGGTCTCTTAGAGTATCCGCAATACACGCGTCCCGCCGATTTTCGTGGCATGAAGGTGCCGGATATCTTATTGAGTGGTGATCATGGGAAAATTGATGATTGGCGATTGGAACAGGCGCTCAAACGGACTTACGAGCGGCGTCCTGATATGCTAACGGGATTAACATTGTCTGGGAAAGCACAGCAAATGTTAGCTGATATAAAGGCGGACGAGCCGAAAGCATGAATTTTTATGTTGACTGGGGTTAGTTAGCCAGCAAGTATTCAAAAAAACTTGCATGCCGGTCCTTGAATATGGTATTCTATTTATTGGCTATTGTGCCCATTAACGATGTTCCGCTGACCAGGTTGTCACGAATGTCGGCGAAAGGAAGAAATACATTATGCGTCAAAACCAATTGATCGAAAAGATCACCAATGAACAACTTCGTACGGATATCCCTGATTTCCGTGCTGGAGATACAGTTCGTGTTCATGCACGAGTTGTTGAAGGTACTCGCGAACGGATCCAATTATTTGAAGGTGTTGTTATCAAGCGCCATGGTTCCGGTATCAGCGAAACTTATACTGTTCGTAAGATCAGTAACGGTGTTGGTGTGGAACGGACATTCCCATTACACACCCCACGCGTTGCCGCAATTGATGTCGTTCGTCAAGGTCGCGTACGTCGTGCCAAGTTATACTACTTACGTAACTTACATGGTAAGGCTGCTCGGATCCCAGAACGTCGTCGTGGCTAAATCACAACGTCAACAATTATTAGTCGCGGCTTAGGTCGGGCTGATAATGAGAAGGCTAGTTAATCACATTTAGTGGTTGGCTAGCTTTTTTTGTTGCTTGTTAGCTGGCGTCCGGTCATTGCACCAATTACTAGTAAGTTTCAGAATAATCAAGTCCGAAGCCGTGATTTGATTCATAATTCAATTAGCTAACGATTTTTCTAGCAATTACCTTTTAAAGTATTATCCTGCTGATACGAAATAGAGACAATTCTTAGCGTGATTATCAAGACCTTGACTTGCTTTGAATTGGTCCAAATAAAGCCCGCTTGAATTCTTCATGGGGCGTCGTTAAATGAAACTGATATTTGATCCAATCGTCGAATAATATCAAGTTTAAGCAGATTGCGAGCGTTGTTTGCAAAATCGCTAAAATAGTTGCAAGATTGACGTATGGAGATTCGCTCAATAGTATTGCAAAATAAAAGAAAGCTAGGTGCAGTCGATGTTTAAACATGCGGGGAAGCATCAAGTCGATGAACAGGCGTTATTGAGTCAATTATATGATTTTGTCCTCGAGGTCAGTATTACTGACCGGGAGCGTAAGATTGGTTTGATGGCCAAGGCTGACTTGGAGCGTAATCGGTATTCAATTGCCGTGCTAAATAAATTAGTAGTCAGTTTTCAGATGGAGGCACTACGCAACAAGGGCCTGTCACCGGCTGCTTCAAAGTTTTACGATCAAATGTATTCAATCCTGATCGCTGCGAAACCGATTGGCACTAATCTAGGTTATATTGGCCTGCATAGCACCTATTTGGATTGAGCCGGAATGTTTAATGATTTTCGGTGCAGTTAAAAGTTGTGGTGCGAGGATGTTTAATTGGATAACATGACAATTGACAGGTGAGCTTTAGACTTCTGAGGTAGCAATTTAGTTAGACCTTTCGTTAAGTATTTTTAGTACCAGTTAAATGTAAACACAATTAGCACAATCAAAATAGACGGTTAAAACTCCTTTGAAATTGTACAAGGGAGTTTTTTGTTGTCTAAAAGGACTAGACCTAGGGATTGCTCTGTGAGTTTTTGAAGTAATGGACAACTTTTATAGGTAAAAACGGTAATTAAATACTTGAATACGATTTTGGCCGTAATTAGATTAACGGTGAGTGGATATTTATAAAATCAGTTACTGATAGCTACTTAATGTGATGCGAACAGTATACATTGTTTAATACTTAACGAATCAGTAGATTAGTCAACAGAACGTGAATAATGATGACGACAATCTTGTTATATCAATGGAATTAAGCTTATTTATAGCATGAACTAATACTGCAATCAAATAATTTTAGAAATAAATTTGTATATTTAGCGTAGTGCGCTTGTTATTTCCACTTGTTTAAACGTATACTGATGATTGAAGGGGTCAATTAAGTGACAGCTTTATGATTAAAGCAATTATTTCAATAGTAACGAGATGTGTTAATTTTTAACTTAATTAATCTATCTATCTGTCTTATAGCTATCTAAATATATTTGAACTTTGGAGGTAAAAGCATGTGGAATCGTTTTAATAGACTGGGACTAGAAAGTAAGTCTCATTATAAACTTTATAAATCAGGGCGACGCTGGGTAGCCGCTGGTATAACCGTATTTTCTGTTGGCGTAGGCTTGACTTTTAGCCAAGTTGAGCAAGCCAAGGCGGCAACCGATACTAGTACTGATGAGACTGAAAATAGCACTAATGTAAGCTCCAGCGCAACCACTGCAACTAAAAATACCGTGGTATTAAAATCTAGTGATACGGCGAAGCCCACCACTACTGATACTAAAGATACGACTGCGGCCGCAAAGGCAACTACCCCAAACGTTGCTGCTTCCAGTACTGCTGTCTCAAGTGCGGCCATTTCCAGTACTGCCGCCTCGAGTACAGTTACAGCAAGTACAACTGTCTCAAGTGCTACTACTTCCAGCACCACTGTCTCAAGGGCAACTACAGCAAGTACAACTGTCGCCAGTGTAGCGACGACAAACACGACTGCGTCAAGCACAGCTACTAAGTCAATCGACACTGATTCAACTTCAGCAACGACGAATGAGATTGCCACCAGTGCAAATTATAGTGTTGATAGTCAAGGTACAAATATGACGAGCTCTTCAGTGGCAAACACGTCTACTAGCGCTGCTACAGCTAGTCAGGAGAGCAATGACACTGGTGAGGCGACAAGTATAACTACTTCAGAAGCTGTTTCCGGGATCTCTGCAATGGCAAACGGTGCGACACCAATGACGCGCAGTACGACTAACAAAGTAAGGACACTGTTGGCAACAAAATCAACTATTCAAGCAGCCGTAGCCACGGTTAGCGATGATGAAGCTCAGGCTACGGTATCTTTAGCAACCACGGGTACTGTGTCGATGACTTATAGTAATGATAATGCATCGATTGGTAATTTAGGACTTCATATCAGTTCCCCAGGTGCGACACCGGACAATAATATCGCATACTATATTCAGGATGCGTCTGGTAACTACTTAGAAGATGTCAATGGCGAAAAGGTCAACTTACTATATTTGCTTTTCTTAGATGAGGAGAATGTCAACAGTTATTTTGATATTACTTATACAGACGGACAGGGCCAAGTGACTAATTATGCTGAGAATACGGATCTTGAGTCACTTAAACAAGCCGGAAAATACGCCATCACGCTCAATGCCACCGGTAAAGCAGCGATGAGTGAGGTTATTAAAGACTATGCGAGTTATTATGATTTATCCGGTGATGTGAATGTCACTGACTATGTGCCAACTTTTTCAACTGGTGCGTCAGATTATACATTTACACTTCAAATTTTACCCGCAACCATTAAAGCCACGACGGCCTCTGATGGCCTAGCTATGAATATAGCTACCCAGCCATACACTGGGTCATTGACAATGTTGCCGATGTCGCTGACGGTTAAAGACGGTGCTTCACTGAATGTACTTCAAATTAAAAATGGTGTAATTAGTCATGTGGAACCGGGTGTTGCGGGTACAGTTGGTCAGACGGTTTTAACATCAGCGGATTTCACCTATACCTATCAAGGGACCGGCACTAATTTGACCGGGGCGGATGCTGGCCTATATACGCTGACTTTGAATGCCGCTGGTCGGGCCGCACTTCAAGCGGCCATGGGGTCTAACTATATTCTTGATGCGGATACAATTTTTACTAAGGCTGGTAATAAGGTCGTTACCGCCAATCTTGGTTTAACAACAGCTAGTGGTACCGTTACCTACGATGGCCAAGCCCATGGAACATCAGTATCCGTAACCAGTGGTACCGCCTATGATCAGTTTGACTTTACAACACCAACTGGGACCAATGTTGGTTCGTATGCAATGACCTATGAGTTAAACGATGCCACACAAGCAGCCATCCTAGCTAAAAATTACACGGTAACAGCGTCAGACGGAACTTTAGTGATCACGCCTGAAGACATGACGGTCACAGTTAACGATAGTAATGTTGATTATGATGGTCAGGCACATGGGACGACGGCCAGTGTTACGAGTGGGACCAATTATGATGATTTAGTGTTTACTGCCGTTGCGGCGGATAGCAGTGGTGCAACGACTTATACTAATGCTGGTTCGTATGCAATGACCGGCGCAACGACGGCCGCTGCTGGTAATTACAATATTTCTTACGTCAATGGTACGATAACGATTAACCAGGTAAGCGCCACCATCACCATTCCAAGTAAAGTCTATTGGGATGATGGTACAGAAAAGAATTTGACGGCGGTTGTTGCTGGGACAGTTAATGGTGAGGCTTTAAATTATAATGTGACAGATGGCTTGAGTGCGGTTGGTACTAAGGCGATTACGGCAACTTATGATGCGACTGATCCGGTTAATCAAAACTATACGATTACAGTAGTTCCCGGCACTTTAACCATTGGCGACATTGCCGTTCAGTATCTATATGAGCATACGGATGCTGCTGGTAAAACCCAAGTCGACAGTACGGCGACTGGCACTGCTACGCATGGTTCAGATGCCGCGGCTACTGATTATTTAATCTACAACACGGCTGAAAAACCCAAGACCGGTTATACGTTAGTTTCTAATGATACCGGGGTAGCACCCAATGGCACGTTAACTGATAGTGGTGGTACCGTGACGTATATTTATTTGGCGAATACGGAAACGGCAACTGTGACGTATGTTGACCAAACGACGGGGCAAACGATTAAGACGATTCCATTACAGGGGGCCTACGGGACAACTGATGCTTACACAACGGCCGACAAAATCGCAGCTTATGAGAATGCTGGCTATGAATTAGTGAGCTCAACATTTCCAACAGCTGGGGTGGTCTACGATGCAGATGGGACTGTCAAGACTTACACGGTCACGTTGAAGCATAAGTTTGTGACGGTCACACCCGATAATCCCGGGACGCCCGGGCAAGTAATTGATCCCGCCAACCCAGACGGACCGAAATATCCAGCAGGAACAACGGCGGATGATTTGACTAATCAAGTTAAACAGAGCATTAAGTACCGATATCAAAATGGTGATTCTGCTGGTACTGATAATGTTCAAACGGTGACTTTTAAGCGTACTGCAACTATTGATGAGGTCAATGGTACGGTAGTCTATACGAATTGGTTAACTGGTAACACGGCAACTGGTCGCTATGAGACTGTTGTGTCACCAGTAATTACTGGCTATACGGCTGATAAAACTAGTGTTACTGGTACCAATCTAGTGACAGGAACTGATTTGGATACAGTTGTAACAGTTACTTACAAGGCCAATACTGAAAAAGCCGCGGTGACGTATTTTGACGAAACGACCAACAAAAATATTGCGACCGATGCTTTGCAGGGGGCCTACGGGACAACCGATGCTTATACAACGGCTGACAAAATCGCAGCTTACGAGAATGTTGGTTATGAATTAGTGAGTTCAACATTTCCAACAGCTGGAGTGGTCTACGATGCAGATGGAACTGTCAAGACTTACACGGTCACGTTGAAGCATAAGTTTGTGACGGTCACACCCGATAATCCCGGGACGCCCGGGCAAGTAATTGATCCCGCCAACCCAGA